>JAUMWW010000037.1 GCA_030529445.1 Johnsonella sp.
GGGTAAGATCGCGGCGGATCATGTTTTTCTGAGCATCTCCTCCACAAAGCAGTTTCATCATCTCTCCAAGGGAGAAAATATCTGGTATTACGGAGAGTATCCGATATTAGAGGTAAAGACGGAGGGCTTTGAGGAGCTGCAAAAAACTCTGGACCGCTATAATAAAGAGCAGGAGGAGGCGGCGAGAGAGGGGACACAGAGCCTGATGGAGGAATACCCTCAAATAGAGATTTCTCCGGATGAATATCTGCATTATACGCTGGATGCTTCTGTTTTTATGGCGAGAGCGGATGACAAGGTTCTGAGTTTTACGAAGAGAAAGCAGATCTTTCTCGGATCGGAGGCGCAGACCGAAGCCTCCTATACGGGGGTCAATATTGAAGCA
The DNA here is from genome assembly GCA_030529445.1 of Johnsonella sp. Taxonomy (GTDB): domain Bacteria; phylum Bacillota; class Clostridia; order Lachnospirales; family Lachnospiraceae; genus Johnsonella. The sequence goes on from JAUMWW010000037.1 coordinate 386, forward strand.
AAAACCGGAAAAATGCTGGAATTCGGCGATATCGTAAAGGATGTTCCGGTATGTATGGAAAGAATTAAAGAAGAAGCAGCAGAGCTTTATTTTGATTTCAATAATATTTCCGAAGAGACTTTGGATCGGCTGGAGAGCTATAAGAAGGAAGTTCCGGGGATCAGCGAGGAAGGATTTTCCTGGTTTTTGGATTATGAGGGCATCGGAATTTATCTGAATCCGGAGATGACCGGGGTAATCTACCCGGAAACGATCTATATTCCCTATCGGGGAAACGAGGAGCTCTTTCATGAGGAGTATTTTAGGACTCCCGAAAGATATCTTACGCAGCTCGTGCCTGATACCGTTTATATTTTGGAAACGGAAGAGGGGATGAAGAGATTTAAGATTTCTCACGGACTGCTGACGGAAGCGGTTATGAGGCTCGGAATCGAAAACGAGGACAACTATATCTCCGAGCTTGCAGAGGGATTCAGTGCAGAAGCATATCTTCTGCATACCGATAAAAAGCAGAACCTGCTTTATTATCTGATCGGAGGATATAATGACAGAACCGAGGTCTATGTTTATGACCTTAATGATGAGGAGTTCAATCGGATTGAGGTATATTACGGGAAGCCGGTCGGAGAGGTTTTTATTGGAGAGGAGAGAAGAGAGGAAACGATGTTTGTCAATCCCGATCGCTTCCGGCTGCTGACTTCTTCCGAGATTTTGGGAAGCTGCACGGTGACCATGGATTGCCACCTTGATGAAGAGGGAAAAATCAAGGAAGAAAATTCCTATTATGATATGCTGCAGGAGTCGGATCCGCTTATTCTGAAAAAAGAACTTAGCGTAAACAGCGTCGATGAGGAGGGCAATGAGGGCGAGGAGATCCTGCTCTTGCCGGGAGAGAGTCTGGAGTATGTTCGGACGGATATGAAAAGCTATGTGGATATGAGGACTTCAGAGGGAAAGCTTTGCCGCATCCGGGTAGAAGGATATGAGGATTTTGACCAAGGAGAGCGATCACAGAGCATCAACGGAGAACTCATCGAGGATTATTTTGAGGGAATCGTCTTTGCAAATTAAGCAAAGAAAGGAAATTTTATATCGGGGCGGATATTCTCCGCCCTTGATTTATTTAAAAATCAAAGCTATAATCATATACAATTATCTGAATCAATCAGAGCGAAGAAGCGAGAAAAAAATCAGACCGGAAGCGGGGAAAAGATGATAGAGGGCGATTGGCTGGAAGCGGTGGGAGCCGAGTTTAAAAAACCGTATTATAAAGAATTATATGAATTTATTAAAAAAGAATATGCTTCATACAGAATATACCCTCCTGCGGAGGATATTTTCAACGCACTTAAGCTGACGCCCTTAAAAACGGTTAAGGCGGTGATTCTGGGACAGGATCCCTATCATAATGTGAATCAGGCGCACGGGCTTTCTTTTTCGGTGCTGCCCGGGCAGGATATTCCCCCTTCGCTGCAAAATATTTACAAGGAACTGCATGAGGATCTGGGGCTTTATATCCCGGATAACGGATATCTTGTTAAATGGGCAAAGCAGGGAGTGCTCCTCCTCAACACGATCCTTACGGTGAGAGCTCATCAGGCGCTTTCCCATCAAAGGAAGGGATGGGAGAATCTGACGGATGCGATTATAGAGGCAGTGAATGAAAAAACGGATTCCGTTGTATTCATGCTCTGGGGCAAGCCCGCGCAGGCAAAGGAGGCGATGCTGGATCGGGAGAAGCATCTGATCCTGAAGTCTCCCCATCCGAGCCCTCTGTCCGCTCACAGGGGATTCTTCGGATGCAGACATTTCAGCAAGGCAAACGAATTTTTGCGAAGCAGGGGAAAAGAGGAGATTGACTGGCAGATTGAGAATCTGGCAAAACAGTAAAAATTAAGGGTTTAAGGTTGGGTAAGAGTATGAGTATTTTAGAAATAATTAAAGTCATAGTGCTCGGATTGGTCGAGGGCTTTACGGAATGGCTTCCGATCAGCTCGACGGGGCATCTGGAATTGGTCAATGATATTATCGTATTCAATGTATCGGATGAGTTCTATGAAATGTTTAAGGTGGTAATACAGCTGGGGGCGATGATGGCTGTGGCATTGACCTATTTTCAGCGTTTAAATCCTTTTTCCAAGAGAAAGAATGCCGCAAAGCGAAGAGCAACGACTCAGCTTTGGATTAAGATCCTTATCGGATGTCTGCCGGCATCGATTCTCGGACTTTTATTGGATGATTTTCTGGAGAAATATCTGAGCGGAGGTTTTGTAATTGCGATTATGCTGATTCTGTACGGAATTATTTTTATTCTGGTGGAAAGAGCAAAGCAGTATCAGGAGCCGATGATTGACAGAACGGCAAAAATCGATTACGGAACCGCGCTTTATATAGGAGCCTTTCAGGTGCTTGCGCTGATCCCGGGAACGTCCAGATCGGGAGTGACAATCTTGGGAGCTATCCTGCTCGGCTGCTCGAGAGCGGTAGCCACGGAGTTTTCTTTTTTCCTGGGTCTGCCCATTATAGCGGGAGCGAGCGGATGGAAGCTTTTTAAGCTCGTCGTACTGAATAAATATATTATCAGTTCGGCAGAGCTCGGGTATCTGATCATCGGCTGTCTTGTTGCGTTCATCGCTTCGGCATACTCGATCAAGATACTTATCGATTGGATTAAAAAGCATGATTTTAAATTTTTCGGCTATTACAGAATTGTGATCGGAGTGGTCGTATTGATTTGGTTCGGCTTAAGTGCCATGGTTGCATAGGGAAGGAAAAGATAAAACCGATAAGTATCGGCTCGGATTGCCGATGCTTATCGGTTTTTTATGCCGGAGGCTCATTTAGCGCCGGCTTTTCGCTATTCCTTTTCGCTCTCTTTGTTTTCCTGATCAAGGATCATCAGCTTCTTGATCAGGCTTCTGAATTCGTACTTGCTCTCATCCTCTCTCAGATCGCCGGATGCCTCCAAAAGCGCGAGCGCATTTTCGTAGCTTGAGCTGCCTGCAAATTCGGAATCTCTCAGGAGCATGCCGACCTCGACCACGGCTGCGGCAAAGCTCATATTGGAGGAAAGCGTATCCCTTCTGCTGCTTTCGCCGAGGGTGTATTCGAGCAAAGTACTCGCATCCTCGTCGGGTTTCTTATAGCGTATGCTCAGGGTAAGCAGTTCACCCGTATTCTTTGTCTCTTTTTCTGCGGATTGGTATTTAAGATCGCTGCCGATTTCAAACTCCGAATCGATAGGAACGATTTCATAGAGCGCGCTCACTCGGTGACCGGCTCCGATCTCTCCGCCGTCCTTCTTGTCATCGGCAAAATCTTCATCATCCATCACGCGGTTTTCGTAGCCGATCAGACGATAGCCTTTGATATAGACGGGATTAAATTCGACCTGAAGCTTCACGTCTTTTGCAAGTGTGTGGCAGGTGCCTCCCATCTCTTCGACAAGAACTTTCCTTGCTTCGTAGATGGAGTCGATATAGGAATAATTGCCGTTGCCCTTATCCGCAAGAGTTTCCATCTTATTATCCTTGATATTGCCTTCTCCGAAGCCGAGCACGGAGAGGAAGACGCCGCTCTTCTTTTTTTCGCTGATCAGTCTTGCAAGCTCTCCCTCGCTGGTAATACCGAGATTAAGGTCTCCGTCCGTGGCGAGTATGACTCTGTTATTACCGCCCTCGATAAAATATTCCTCCGCAAGCTCATATGCGGTCTCTATGCCCTTTGAACCGGCGGTTCCTCCGGCAGCGTAGAGATCCTCTATGGCCCTCATGATATCCGCTTTTTCACTACCTTTTAAGCCCTTGGCAACCACCTGATCGGAGCTTGCATAAGTGACGATCGATATCCTGTCCTGATCGCCAAGCTGTTCGCTCAGAAGTCCGAAAGCCCGCTTTACGAGAGGGAGCTTATCAGGCTCATCCATGGAACCGGAAACATCGATCAGGAAGACGAGATTGGAGGGCTGCAGCTCTTTCGTATCGATTTTTTTTGCCTGGAGTCCGATCAGCAAAAGCTCGGTATCCGGATTCCATGGGCAATCCGCCAGCTCCATGCTCACGGAGAAAGGTCCCTTATCCAAGGGCTCCGGATAATCGTAGTGAAAATAGTTGAGCATCTCTTCTATCCTCACCATATCGGGAAGAGGAAGCTCTCCGCCCTCGATCATTCTGCGGATATTTGCATAGGAAGCGGTATCGACGTCAGCGGCAAATGTCGAGAGCGGGCTTGATGCGACCGCCTGAAATACGTTTTCCTCGATGGAGCTGTACTCCTCCGTATTGAATTCATCGGGGAAGACAGGCATACCTGCTGTTTCTCCCTCGAAAGAATGCATCCCCCCAGTTTCTTTGGCTTCCGGTCTTGCGGCGTTTGTTTCCGATACCGCTATTTCGTTCTTTTCGGAATTCTCCTGCGTTTCTTTTTTCTCGGTTTTGGTCTGCGTCTGGCTCGTCGAACTTTTTTGCTGCTCCTCGCTCTTGGACGCACAGGCAGAAAAGAGCATGACAAAAGAAAGACAGAATGCCAGGAATTTCATTTTTTTACTCATTTTTTTCTCCTCCCTTTATATTTCGAGAATAAAAATATATATTTATTTCAGCCGAGCTTTCTCTTTTCGGAAGAAAGCACGGTATAAATATTAAAAAATGCATTCCTCTAGGACTAAGATAGCATAGAGAGAGAGAAATTCATTTAAGGGATTCTTAATTATGAGGCTAAATATTATAAAATATTATTTGAAGCTGAAATTTTACGTTTTTTTTATGCGGCTATTTTAAGATATAAATAAAAAACGAAGCGGCATGAGAGGGATGAGGGGATTGGCACCTCAAGGTGCAGGAGTTGAAAGCCTCATCCAGCGGATGGCATGCCGGACGTAAAGCGGCGGAAAGGAGGGGGAGAGATAGAACTGATATGCCGTAAAAATAGATAAATATAATGATTTCAAAAAAATACTTCAGGAGGTGGAAGGAATGAAAAAAACAAAACCAAATTGGATACCGAAAGCTTTAATTTGCGGAGCAATGGCTGCGGCATTTTTCTTCGCAGCACCAAAGGCGGCTTACGCCCTAGATTATAATGTCTGGGTGAGCGGCATACGAATCAATGACGGCAATGAGGATGATGTCTTCAAGGACGGAACGGTCAGATACAAGCCGGCAAGCGGGGGAGAGAGCGCGAAGCTTATCTTAAACGGCGCGAATATCAACTCTTCGCATATGGATCTTACAAATTGGAAGCAGTACGGAATCTATACGGAAGAAGAGCTGAAAATAGAGCTGAAGGGAAATAACAGCATAAAGCTGCCTCTGATTACGCCGGACAGTGCACATCCGTATTTTGACGAGAGTTACGGAATAAAAACGGCAGGAGGCGTTTCGCTGACGCTGGAGGGAGACGGAAGCCTGAATATAACGTCTGCCAACTCCAATACGCTTGTGGAAGGAATCGACTCCTCCGCTGATCTCACGATCAAGGGAAATACCAAAATAAAGGTTGATGCCAATGAGAGCCAGAGCATAAATAACGGGCAGGATTTTTACGGAATTTACGCTGCCAATAAGCTGCAGATCATGGAAAACGCAAAGGCCGATGTCAGCGGACCGACCCCAAAATCAAGATTTTTCACCGATAATTTCTTGATCGCCGGCAGTCATGTGGAAATTTCGGGAAATGCCCAAATTGAGCTGCGCAAAGGAATGGCATCAGGAGATATATTCGGAATCAGAGCGAGTACGCGGGGTCAGATATCCGGTTCGGCAAAAGTAAAGATCGACAATATTGGAAATGCAAACGATTTTTACGGGATTTGGTTTGCGGACGGAATGATTCTGGGAGATTCGGAGATCGATATCGATGCAGAGGGAGAGTATAGTGCAAATGCTGTCGGTTTAACGATGGGCGGAGGAATGATTGCCGGAAGCGGAAAAATAGAGATAGATCTGAAAGGTGAATCCGGTGTACCGGTTTACGGAATACATGCTCCGGCGAATCTGCCGATTGAAGGAAGCTGCAAAATCGAGATCATGGTAAAAGACGGAAAGAGCTCCTCGGCGGCATTTGTCGAGAATCCGAGCCTCAGCGGCTATGCGGAGGCAAAAGTGAGCGCCGGGGACAATAAGGAGGGAGCCGCTTCGCTGGAAAAAGAGAAATACGATCAGATCAAGACCAAAAGATATGTGAAAATCGCAAAG
>JAUMWW010000003.1 GCA_030529445.1 Johnsonella sp.
AGAGCGGCAATTCGGTGGCCTCTGTCGACGCCCTTGCCCGGAGTGGAATCTCTGCTTACGATTCAAGAGCTTTTAGTTATATGGCATGAGATGTCGGCTGCCGACGGGCCTTTACCGGTGGGAGATGTGGCAGGGCTTGCAGTTGTAGGAATAGGAACATTGGGAATAGGAGTCGTATGGGCTGCAAATCAGGTGTTCTATGATCCGGCAACGATGCCGGAGGGAGAGAGCGGCTTAGTACCATATCCGGTGATAACGCCGGAGGGAAAAGGCAGCTTAATACCGTATCCGGTAATGACGCCGATGGAAGGGAATGCGATTCCGAGCTCCTTGGTACCGCCACAGACAGGAGAGAATCTTCTTCCGAATCCTTTGATACCGCCGCAGGCGATACCTAATCAGGGGATAGGGGGGACGCTCAACCCGAATATCTATATGCAAAAGGGAGGATGTGGGGGGGAGTCTAATTCCAAGTTACCAAATCAAGGAACGGTAAAAGGAGATGTTGAAAATGCTCCATCAGTTGATGTGGGTAAGCAGGGAAAACATGTGCCAGGGCATCCAAATTATAAAGAAGGCAATTCGGCATGGAAACCAGGGAATAATGGTGTCCATGATACACAAGAAGGATGGCTAAATGGAACAGAATTGCCGGATGGCACAAAAGTATGGGATGCCGGTAAAACCACAGGAACAAACGGAGAAACAGGAGTACGTGTACATATTGATAAAAAAGGTAATATACACGGTTATCCAGTAAATCCTGGACGTTATTTGACAAATCAATAATGGAGGAAAGAGATGCATACAGAGTTAGGTGAAATTAAGATTTTGATAAACGGAATAGAGGTACACTATGAAAGTATAGAACTTATCAAATATAACCATTATTTTTCTGTAAAAGGTCGTATTAAACTCGTGTGTAATGTTCCGGAACAATTGAAAAAGAACATTAAAGTCGAGTGCATAATTGAATCACCAAAAGATATTAAAATCAAGTCTGGTACTGAAACAGGAGAAAATCTAGCTCTGATAAGTTTTTATAGGGATAAGAGTAAATTAAGTATTGGAACTCTGGGAGATATTCCAGGTGTGAAATATATTTATTCAGACAATGGAATGTGTTTAGAATTACAAAAGAATCCTCGGAGAGTAGTGTTTTATGTGGCTTGGTTAGAAATGACAGATCCGGAAAAGGAAGATATCTATACTTGGTTTGCTGCAGATCCGGCCTTTGATGATTAATTAGATTCGCCCGGCTTTGCCGGACGATGTCCCTATCTGGTAATGATACTGACAGACGTGAACGCGATTCTGAGTCCCTTGGTACTGCTGCAGACAGGATAGAATCTTCTTTCGAATCCTTTGATACCACCGCAGGCAATACCCAATCAGGGGACAGGGGGGACGCTCAACCCGAATATCTATATGCAAAAGGGTGGATGTGAGGGGGATTCTGATTCTAAAAAGAATAAAATACCTGATAATGATTCAACAACAGGACACATTTTTAGAGATGCAGAAGGCCATATTCCAGATACGCCAGAAAATAGAGCATTACTGGAAGACGTTGCGAATGATTCTGCAAATTTCCGTGGAACTGACAAGTATGGGCATGAATGGTATACAAAGACTCAGAGCGATGGAAGCCAAGTATGGGTAGAATCAAGCAATGGAGATATTTTTGAAGGTGGAGTTAATAATATACCGAAACCGTGGAATCCAGAAACAGGTCTGAAAAAGCCATGATAAGGAGAAAATATGAGAGTAATGCAATCATTCTTAATGTTTTTCTATATTTTGGATCAGTGCTATGAGCAATGCCCGGAAAATGACTTAGGAGGTTTCTTAGGGTCAATATCTCCTGAATTGTGGGAAGATGGTAAACCAATGGATAAAGCTGTGTATAATGATTGGAAAGATCGAAATGATGCAGCACTTCTTAATAGTCAAAATATTATAAATGCAGCACTTAATTTTTTGCGATTTTACCAGACAAAATTTGGTTTTGATTTTTCAAAAACCAAAATTATCCTTGAGAACACAGTTGGTATTGAGATGCTTGAAAAAGCAGCTACTAAAACTGATTTGATGTATCAAAAGCATAATTATGATGATTGAGTATTTATTCGCCCGGCTTTGCCGGGCGATGTCCCCTGCACAGGAATGGGTCAGTATAACGAGGGGAGAAACAAAAGCGGTGGTAGGACGAACAGATTATAAAAGGATAAATATGGAACGAACTAAGAAAGAGAGACATATAAAATACTTATATTATTTTATCAGATTGGGGAGTGTTGGAGGTTATAGACATCCGTATCAATCCCTTTGGAAACCTGAACTATATCAAGATGCAGAGTGGAAAATATTAAAAAAAGGGGCAGTGAAATGAAAAAAATTAAAGTTATAGTACTTTTTATTTTGATTATCTGCATATTTAACCTGCTTCGAAGAGTATTTGTCTTAGAGCCGATTATTAAAACGGCAATCAGACGGGAGGATATAAAAGGAAACTATATTATATGTGAATATGCACCGGTTACAGATTTTGAGTGGTTTGTCACGGAGTCTGCCGTAGGATTAAGAAGTTGGGCGCATTGCAATATTATCGGTCCAAATCCCTGGGACTACCCGCTTTTGTATGAGTTTAAGACAAGTGGCAATTTATTCGTGTTTTATGTAGAAGAGCAAAAAGAGTACTATTCCGAGGAGGCGTTCCAGGATATGCTTGAATATACAGTAAGCGGTTGGGACATTATATATCCTGTGAGTCGCAGCAATTATTTTACTACGGGATCCTTTCTGAAATCTCCTAAATACATCCTGGAGAGTGATTTGCGAAAGAGATAATCTAAAGACGATGCTTATAGTAAGAAACGAAGAGGTCAAAACGTCGTGGCGGGACAGGGATGTAAAGCTGCGGTTTTGTGCAAGGAGTATCGGCAGGAGGGGATATGTTGAAAAGAAACGCAGCTCAAGGCGGGAAGCAACGGACTATATGCTTGTATGTGGTTTTTCTTTTCGCCGTGATAAGCATTTTTTTATTATTTGCATGTAGTTTCGGTAAGAGGACGGACGGGGAAGAGGATCATCGAAAGAGAAGCGAGCGGATCTATGGAATCACTATTGACGATTCATGGTATGAGAGCTTGGATGCGGATCAGGTGCTTGCTGCGATAAGAAAGATGCCGGTCAAACCGACGGCACGGATCGTGATGTCTGAAGATATTTCCCCACAAAACTATAAGAAGCTCTTTATGCAAATCAAGAAAGAGGCTTATATTATGGCTTCACCCGTGGACTCTTATTATATGAAGGCTTATCAGGATGAGGAAGCTTATCTGAAACGTTTTCAAGACTCTTATGATGCATTATCCGATTATGTGGATATATGGGAAATCGGAAATGAGATCAACGGAGTGGAATGGATCAGGCAGGATCCGGAACTGATCATTGATAAGGTTTCGGAAGCGAATGCATTTATCCGATCAAAGGGAGGAAGAACGGCGCTGACCCTGTACTATACCAATCCCGAAGAGGAAGATATGTTCGAATGGATTTCTGAATATTTTCCCGATGAGCTGTATGAGGAAGTCGATTATGTGCTTCTGAGCTATTACGAGGAGGATAATGAAGGCTATGAGCCAGAGTGGGAGCAGGTCTTCTCTTCCTTGGAAAAGGTCTTTCCGGGAGCAAAGCTTGGGATAGGCGAATGCGGTAATACGGCGGAGGATGCGAGCGTTTCCGATAAAATCGAGAGGGCTCGCTCTTATTATATGATGGAGAGCCATTCCGAAAATTTTATCGGAGGATATTTCTGGTGGAACTGGGTCCAGGACTGTGTGCCTCATCAAAACAACAAAGTTTACGAGGAAATCAACCGATGTATGGAATGAGGGCTAAAGATTTGCGGCAGAATCTCGAGCGGATTTCGGGAAAATAATACGCTTCAGGCAGCAAAAGAGACTCTCGGAATATTGCACAAATTTTGTCTTCTAAATATGTGAAATACTACAAATTGACAAAGTAAGGAAGGAACATTACAATATATCAGTAGAAACTTGATATAAACTTACTAATAAGTCTATAGTAAGTTGACATAAAAATATCAGTTTAAGGAGGAGAGGAAAGTGTTTGAAAAAGTAAAATTGGGAATCGCTCCGATTGCATGGACAAATGATGATATGCCCGATCTCGGAAGTGAAAACACATTTGAGCAATGCATCAGTGAGATGGCTCTTGCGGGTTTTACCGGATGCGAGGTAGGAAATAAATACCCGAGGGACAATGAAGAGGTTCTGAGAAAAAGACTCGAGATTAGAGGAATGAGCATTGCGGGGGCATGGTTTTCCGCATTTTTAACCACAAAGCCCTATGAAGAAACCAAAGAGGCATTCATTGCACATAGAGATTTTCTTCACCGCTTCGGGGCAAAGATCATCGTAGTATCCGAGCAGGGGCATAGTATACAAGGACAGATATCGACACCGGTTTTTGAAAAGAAGCATGTATTTACCGAGGAGGAGTGGAAGCTGCTTGCGGAAGGGCTTGAAAAGCTCGGAGCTCTGGCGCAGGAAAAGGGCATGAAGATCGCATACCACCATCATATGGGAACCGGAGTACAGACAGAGGCAGAGGTAGACAAGCTGATGGAGATGACGGATCCGAAGCTGGTACATCTGCTTTACGATACGGGGCATCTCGTATATTCCGGAGAGGATCATATCAGCGTGCTCAAGAAGTATATCGACAGAATTGCCCATGTGCACCTGAAGGATATCAGACAGAATATCGTGGATCAGGTAAGGGCGGAGCATAAGAGCTTCCTCGAGGGAGTGCGGCTCGGAACCTTTACCGTACCCGGAGACGGAGTGATCGATTTTTCAAAGGTTTTTGAAATTCTCGGAAATTCGGGCTACGAGGGCTGGTTCATTGTGGAGGCGGAGCAGGATCCCGCGATCGCCAATCCCTTCGAATATGCCGTAAAGGCGAGAAAATTTATCAAAGAGCATACCGGTCTTTAATGAATATAAAGAATGAAAAAGTATTGATATCGGTGATCGGCTGACGGCAATGGCGATATCAGGCAGAGTCGGAAAATTTTGGCTTTGTATGCATCGGATATCAGAAAATATCAAAAATAAAATTTTGGAGGAGAATAATGAAAAGAAACCTAAAGACATTGATGATGGCGGCGTGCGGAGTATTTGCGGCGTTTGCACTTTCGGCATGCGCTTCATCCGGTACAACGGAGAGCACGGAGGCTGCTTCTCAGGCGGAGTCCAAGATGGAAAGCGGCGAGGCGGGAGAAGCGGCTCCTGCCGGTGATAAGATCGTAATCGGTTATGTAATCAATAACCTGAACGATACTTTCCAGACCTATATTCTTGAGGCGGCGCAGAAATATGCGGCAGAGAATAATATCGAAGTAACCGTAGTAGACAGCCAGGAAGATACCATCAAGCAGCAGGATCATGTAAATGCGCTTATTGAAAAAGGCGTAAGCGGTCTGATTGTAATCCCGACGGATACCAGCGCGATGCAGCCGATCACGGATGCGGCGCAGGCGGCAAATATTCCTCTGGTATTCGTAAACAGAAATCCTTATGCGGGAATGGAAGATACGATTCCGGATAAGGTATTCTATGTGGGCTCCAACGAGAAATCCGGCGGAGAGATGCAGATGGAGTATATCGGCGAGAAGATGGGCAAAGAAGGCGGCGTTGCGATTCTGATGGGAATTCTCGGCAATGAGGCGACCACGAAGAGAACCGAGGGTGTAGAAGAGATTATCGCAAAGAACTATCCGAATGTTAAGGTTCTTACCAAGGAAACCGGAAACTGGCAGCGTGATCAGGGACTTGCGCTCACGGAGAACTATATTACGACCTACGGCGATGAGCTGAAGGCGGTAATCGCAAACAATGACGAGATGGCACTCGGTGCGGTTCAGGCATTAAAGAACAACAATATGCTTGACAAGGTAGTCGTTGCAGGACTTGATGCGATACCGGATGCACTTACGGCGGTAGAGGACGGAAGCCTCAGCTGTACGGTATTCCAGGATGCAAACGGACAGGGCACAACATCGATGAAGATTTTACATGATACGATTAAGGGCAATGCACCTGCGGAAAAAGTAGAGTATATTCCTTTCCAGCTTGTAACAAAGGAAAATGTTGCAGACTTTATCGGAAAGAATAAGTAGAGATTTGATAAGCATGGGGGCCTTTAAAAGGTCCCCTTCGTTATACAGACGGGAGAAACTCGGTATGAGCAAGATAAAAGCAGGAGAATGATGGATGGAAAATAGAGAAATACTGAGAATGGAAAACATATCAAAAGTATTTCCCGGAGTAAAGGCGTTGAAATCGGTGAATTTCAGTCTCGAAAAAGGAGAGGTTCATGCACTGGTCGGAGAGAACGGAGCAGGAAAATCCACACTGATGAAGTGCCTGATCGGGATACAGCCGCCAACCGAGGGCAAGATATGGTATGATGGAAAATACATCAGCAATTATAATACGGAAAAGGCTCTGAATATGGGAATTTCCATGATACATCAGGAATTGAGCCCGATAGAGCACAGAACGATCAGCGATAATATCTGGCTGGGGAGAGAGCCAAAGAACAGATTCGGTCTGATCGATTATAAAAAAATGCATGAAAAAACCAGAGAGGTGCTTAAAATCGTCGATCTGAACGAGAGCCCGACACAGCTGATGAGAAATCTTACGGTAGCGAAGATTCAGATGATAGAGATCGCAAAGGCGATTTCCTATGACGCAAAAATCATTATCATGGATGAGCCTACTTCGGCGCTTACGGATAAAGAAGTCTGCCAGCTTTATAAGATCATCCGGAAGCTCAAGTCGGAGGGAAGGAGCATGATTTATATCTCCCATAAGCTTGATGAAATCTATGAGATCTGTGACAGAGTAACGGTGTTTAGAGACGGTGAGCTGATCGGCAGCCGCAATATGTCCGATATCCAGATTGATGAGATGATTCGTATGATGGTGGGCAGAGAGGTGAGCAATCTCTATCCGAAAGAGCATTGTGAGATCGGAGAGGTGCTGATTGAAGTGGACGGGCTTTCCGACGGCAAAGAATTCTTCGATGTGAGCTTTAAGGCACATAGAGGCGAGATTTTAGGCTTTGCGGGTCTCGTGGGCTCGGGAAGAACCCAGATTATGGAAACGATTTTCGGAGCGAGGCATAAGGCATCCGGTAAGATCAAGATCAAGGGGAAAGAGGTGGAAATCCATAATCCGGTCGATGCCATCTCAAACGGGCTTGCACTTCTTACCGAAGACAGAAGATTGACGGGAATTTTCCCGATGCTCTCGGTATACTATAATATCGTTTGCAGCCATATCGACAGCTATAGAAAAGGAATCTTTTTGGATTACGGGAAAATGGGCAAGGACGTGAATGAGTATATCAAGTCCGTCAATGTAAAAACACCCACAGCCCAGGCACAGATACAGAATCTGAGCGGAGGAAACCAGCAAAAGGTTCTGATCGCGAGATGGCTTTTGACACAGCCCGATATTCTGATTCTGGATGAACCGACCAGAGGTATCGATGTCGGCGCAAAAGCGGAGATCTATCATCTGATTTCCAGACTTGCCTCTCAGGGGAAATGCGTGATTATGATTTCATCGGAGCTGCCCGAGATCATAGGAATGAGCGACAGAGTCATCGTTATGCATGAAGGAAGAGTCAGCGGAGAACTTAAGAGAGACGAGCTGGATCAGGAAATTCTGATGACTTATGCAGCAGGAAAAAAACCGGAATAAGGAGAAAGCAATGGATAAAACGACAAAAGAAATCAAGACAGAGGAGCTTAAGAAAATGCCCGAAAAATCCGGGAAAAAGACAAGCTCGGCTTCCGCATTTATGAATAAATACGGGATCATCATTATTTTATTGTTGATGATCATCGGCATATCCATACTGGAGCCGAAATTCCTCAGCTATAATAATATCATGAATCTGCTTACACAGAGTTCGATGTACGGTATACTCGCCCTCGGACTTTTGCTGGTTATCGTTTCCAAGGGAATCGATCTTTCCGTGGGATCCATACTTGCGTTTTCCGCAGTGGTAACGGCAAGCATAAGCCAGCTGCCCAATGCGACGTCCAAGATTATTGCGGGAGCGCCGATGGTACATATCGGTATCAGCATGCTTGTCGCAATCCTTATCGGTGCAGCCTGCGGATTTTTAAACGGTACACTGATTTCACGCACCGGAATTCCGGCATTTATCGCAACCCTCGGTATGTATACCGCGGCGAGAGGAGCGGCATTGATGTATACGGCGGGAAAGCCCGTCAGCAACCTGAATCCGGCATTTAACTTTTTCGGGTCGAGACTGGGAGGTCAGGTTCCGGTTCCGGTGCTGATTTATCTCATCGTGATCGCCTTTACCTATGTGCTGCTCAAGTATACGAGCTTCGGAGCCAGCGTATATGCGATCGGAGGAAACGTGCATGCGGCGGAGATTTCCGGTATTAAAGTAAAGAGAAATATTTCCCTGATTTATATGTATTCGGGAATCCTGGCAGGAATCTGCGCATTGATTTCCATCGGAAGAACGGGAAGCACACAGCCGACGGTAGGTACGGGATGGGAGCTGATCGCGATTGCGGCGACAACCATAGGAGGAACCAGCCATTCGGGAGGTATCGGTACCGTTTGGGGAACCGTTGTGGGAACCTTGATTCTTGCGGTGATTACAAACGGCTTCACCCTGCTTTCGGTGAATGCATATCTGCAAAACATCATCCAGGGTATCATCATCGTCGGAGCGGTTATCTTCGATATGAGAAAGAACAGTAAGAAAGCGTAGGAAAAAGAATGAAAAGAATAAAGATAGGACATATCGGACTGGGGAGACTCGGCAGGCAGCACGCATACAATCTTAAATTCAGGATTTCCTCCGCGGAACTTAAGGCGCTCTGTGATATCGATGAGAAGGCCTTGGAAGATCTCGCTTCGGCATGGGGAGTGGAAAAGAGGTATAGGGATTTTGAGGAGATGGTAAAGGATGCGGAGCTGGAAGCGGTTTCGATCAGCTCCCCCTCGGGTCTGCACTGTGCGCAGATAGAGCTTGCCCTGCAAAACGGCAAGCATGTGTTCTGCGAAAAGCCGCTCGGCGTGACCTTGGAAGAATGCAGCTATCTGCTTGAGCTTGAGAAGAAGTATCCGGATCTCATCATTATGCCGGGCTTCATGAGAAGATTTGATCCCTCATACAAAGAGGCGAAGGACAGGATTGAGAGGGGGGAGATCGGAAAGCCCTTTATGATCCGAAGCTATAGCCAGGATCCGATTAAGAACATTGCGGGAGCGATCGCCTATGCACCGCATAGCGGCGGAGAATTTCTCGATATGTGCGTGCATGATATCGATCTTTGCCGCTGGTATCTCGGAGCGGAGCCGGCGGAAGTATATGCAATCGGAGGCTGCTACGCATTTGAGGAATTTGCCCAATATAACGACGGGGACAATGTTTCCTGTCTGATGAAGTTTGAAAATGATGCGATGGCGTTTTTATTTGCCGGAAGAACCGCGCCCCACGGATATAATGTGGAGACCGAGATTATCGGAACGGAGGGCATTCTCAGAATCGCAAACGTACCCCAAAAGAATCTCCTGGAAATCCTGGATAAAAACGGGGTAAGGAAGGAATGCAGCCAGAACTTCCTCGAACGCTTCGAAACGGCATATTTAAAGGAAATGGAAGAGTTCCTAAGCTGTGTGGCGGAGGGAAGGAAACCTCTGCTCGGTGTGGAGGACGGAGCGAGAGCGGCAAAAATAGCGTATTCCTGCAAGGAATCATTCGAGACCAAAACGCTGATAAAGATATCGAAGGAGAGCTGAAAATGAAGTATGTAGAATTTGATCAGAGCAGAGAGTTTGACCTGATTCTGATGGGACGGGTGGCTATCGATTTTAATCCCATAGATTATTTTAAGACTCTGGCGGAAAGCCAGACCTATAAGAAATATGTGGGGGGATCACCTGCCAATATTGCCGTAGGTATGGCAAGACTCGGAAAGAAGATCGGATTTATCGCCAGAGTTTCCGATGACAGATTCGGTGAGTATGTGGTGGATTACTTTAAGAAGGAAGGCATAGATACGAGTGCAATCGCAAAGGCAAAGAATGGCGAAAAGCTCGGTCTGACCTTTACGGAGATTCTGAGCCCGGATGAGAGCAGCATACTGATGTACCGCAATATGGCGGCGGATCTTTCGCTTGAGCCGGAAGATGTAACAGAAGAATATATCAAAAGAGGGAAGGCGCTCCTGATTTCGGGTACGGCACTTTGCCAGTCGCCCTCCAGAGAGGCATGCCTTAAGGCATTGCAGTTTGCGAAGAATACGAATACGCCGGTGATCTTCGATATTGATTACAGAGAGTATAACTGGAAGAGCAGGGACGAGATTGCGATTTATTATTCGATCGTGGCAAGAGACAGTGCGATCATACTGGGATCAAAGGAGGAATATGAGCTGACCCAGAGTCTGATCAAGCCGGGACTCAGCGACGAGGAAAGCGCGGCTCTTTGGGAAAATGCGAAGATCGTGATCATCAAGCACGGAAAGAAGGGCTCAACCGCATATACCAAGGACGGACAGAGCTATTCAATCAAGCCCTTCCCCGTGAAGGCGCTCAAATCCTTCGGCGGCGGAGACGGCTATGCAAGCGCCTTCCTGTATGCGATTATGGAAGGCTACGAGATGCATGATGCGTTGGAGCTGGGAAGCGCGAGCGCATCCATGCTGGTATCCAGCCACGGCTGCTCGGAAGATATGCCCTCCGTGGAGGCGATCAAGGACTTCATTAAAGAGAAGAAGGCGGAGTACGGAGAGAGCGTGAGCAGAGCTTAGGAAGCGGAGGAGAAAAAGATGAGTGAGATGAGAATGACGGTCGGTCAGGCGATCGTAAAATTCCTTTCCCGGCAGTATCTTTCGGTAGACGGTAAAGAAGAGAAGTTCGTCGAGGGGATCTTTACGATATTCGGACATGGAAATGTTGTGGGATTGGGGCAGGCGCTGGATGAGGATCCCTGCGGTCTCAGAGTATATCAGGGAAGAAACGAGCAGGGAATGGCACATGCCGCAACGGCATTTGCCAAGCAGCATAATAGGGAAAAGATCATTGCGGTGACCTCCTCGGTAGGGCCGGGAGCGGCAAATATGGTGACTGCGGCGGCGACGGCGACGGTAAACTGTATCCCTCTGCTTCTATTCCCCGGCGACGTGTTTGCGACGAGGCAGCCGGATCCCGTATTGCAGCAGCTTGAAGTAAACCAGAGTCTGAGCATCAGTACCAATGATGCATTCCGACCGGTATGCAGATATTTTGACAGAATAGACAGATCGGAAAAGCTCATGAGCGCAATGATTCAGGCGATGAGAGTGCTGACTTCGCCGGCGGATACCGGAGCGGTCTGCATAGCGCTTCCTCAGGATGTGCAGGGAGAAAGCTATGATTTTCCGGAAAGCTTTTTTGCAAAACGGGTGCATCTGATCAGAAGACCGGAACCCGTTAAAGAAGAGCTGGATGCGGCGGTGGAAGCGATCAAGAGCTCAAAGCGTCCGATGCTGATTTGCGGAGGAGGAGTCAGGTATTCCAAGGCGGGAGAGCTGCTTTCAAAGATGGCGGAAAAATACGGCATAGCATTTGCGGAAACCCAGGCGGGAAAGAGTGCGGCAAAGAGCAGCTGCCCATGGAATCTGGGAGGCATCGGCGTAACCGGCAACAGTGCGGCAAATAAAGCGGCGAACAGAGCGGATCTGATCATTTCGGTGGGAAGCAGGATGAGCGATTTCACGACCTCCTCAAAGAGCGGATTTTTGGATGCGGATTTGGTATCCATCAATATTTCCGATTTCCATGCGGCAAAAATGGATGCGATTCAAGTCGTGGCGGATGCAGGAGCTGCGCTGAGGAAGATCGATTCGGCGCTTGCGGCGGCGGGATATCAAAGCCAATGGGGAGAAGAAGCATTCGGCTATAAGAAGGAATGGGAAGAGACCTATAGGAAGCTCGGAGAATATCATTATACGGAGAATTTCGAGCCGATTGTAAAATTCAGGAACGAGGGCAGCATAGAGGAATTTATCCGGCTGACGCAGGGAAAGATCACCCAGACCTCCGCAATTGTAAAGATTCGCGAGAAGATCGATTCGGATGCCGTAATCTGCGGAGCTTCGGGAAGTCTGCCCGGCTGCTTGCAGAGAATGTGGACGACGGATGCTGTGGACAGCTACCATATGGAATACGGATATTCCTGTATGGGATACGAAATCGCCGCCGCTCTCGGGGCAAAGCTGGCGGATCCCTCCAAAGAGGTTTATGCAATGGTGGGAGACGGAAGCTTCCAGATGCTGCACAGCGAATTTGCCACCTCCCTGATGGAAAGAAAAAAGATCAATATCCTGCTTTTTGATAACTGCGGTTTCGGATGCATCAATAATTTGCAGATGTCAAACGGCATAGGCAATCTCGCGACGGAATTCAGATACAGAAACGAAGAGGGACGCCTGGAAGGAGGGCTCGTACCCGTGGACTATGCGAAAATAGCGGAGGGCTACGGAGCAAAATCCTATACGGTTAAAAGCTTGGATGAGCTGGAAGCGGCGCTTGCGGACAGCAAAAAACAGGAATGCAGCACATTGATCGATATTAAGGTGCTTCCCAAAACGATGACCGGCGGATACGGAGCCTGGTGGCATGTGGGAATTGCCGGAAGCAGCGCGAAGGAATCTGTAAATAAGGCTTATGAGGATAAGGAAAGCAATCTGAAAAAAGCCAGAAAATATTAATACAAAAGATAAGGAGAAATAGAAATGAGCGCAGAGAAGATGAAGATATATATTAACGGTGAGTACAGACTGTCAAAAACCGAGGAGTATGTTGAGGTAGTCAATCCGAGTACCGGCGAGGTGGACGGACTTTCTCCCTGTGCAACCAAGGAAGAGGTGGAGGAAAGCATAGAGAACGCTCATGAGGCGTTTAAGCTTTGGTCGAGAGTTCCCGTTGTAAAAAGAGTGCAGGTGCTTCATAAGGTAAGACAGCTTTTGATCGAGAGACTGGATGAGCTTACGATGATCTGTGCGAGAGAGCACGGCAAGGTATGGGATGAGGCAAAAGGAGACGTGCTCAAGGCGATAGAGGGTACCGAGCTTGCGATATCCGCTCCCTCCCTGATCATGGGAGAGTCCCTGATGGATGCTTCCATAGGCTATGATACGGTATCTTACAGAGAGTCTCTCGGTGTGTTTGCCGGCGTATGCCCCTTCAACTTCCCGGCAATGATTCCGATGGGTTGGATGGCTCCCTGCTGTATCGCGGCAGGAAATGCGATGGTGCTCAAGGTTTCCAGCTCCACTCCGAGAACGGCAATGGCGATTGCGGATATTTATAAGGAAGCGGGACTGCCGGACGGCGTACTCAATATTATCTCCTGCAAGAGGACGGAGGCGGAGATTTTCCTTACCCATCCGAAGGTAAAGGGAATTACCTTTGTCGGAACGACGAAGGCGGGAAAGCATATTTATTCCGTTGCGGCTTCTCACGGCAAGAGAGTGCAGGCGCTCTGCGAAGCAAAGAACCATGCGCTCGTTATGGAAGATGCGCCGATAGAGCGTACCGCGGCAGGCATTATCAACGCCGCATACGGCTGTGCGGGAGAAAGATGTATGGCGCTTCCCGTTGTGGTTGTGCATGAGTCGATCGCGGACAAACTGGTAGAAGAGATCAAGAAGCAGGCGCAGACCCTGAAAGTCGGACCGGCATATGATAAGGCATCCAAGCTCGGTCCGGTAGTAAATAAGGGACATAAGGAAAGAATCGAAGGATATATTGCAAAAGGTATAGAAGAGGGCGCTACTCTGGTGCTTGACGGAAGAGGAAAGAAGGTAGAGGGATTTGAAAACGGCTTCTATCTCGGACCCACGATCTTCGATCATGTGACGGAGGATATGGTTATCGGAAGAGAGGAGATCTTCGGACCCGTGCTCTGCGTAAAGAGAGTAAAGAGCTTCGAGGAAGGTCTGAAAATCATGAATAACAGCCCCTTTGCAAACGGCTCCGTGATTTTCACCCAGAGCGGATATTATGCAAGAGAATTTGCGAGAAATACGGACGGAGGAATGGTCGGCATCAACGTGGGCATTCCGGTTCCGATCGGCGTATTCTCCTTTACCGGACATAAGGATTCCTTCTTCGGCGACCTTCACTGCTTAGGAAAGGATGCATTCAGATTCTATACGGAGCAGAAGACGGTAACGACGAAATGGTTTACCAAAGAGGAAGCAAAATCGACCAAGGTAAGCACCTGGGACGGAACAATTTAAGGATTGCGGAGGAAAATAAAGATGGTAAGAATCGGCGTGATCGGACTTGGAAGAATCGGAAAAGTCCATATCAGAAGTATTTCTACGAGAATTAAAGATGCCAAGGTAGTGATGGCGGCAGATCCCTTTCTCAATGAGGAAATGAGCGAATTTGCAAAGGGCTTCGGCATAGAGCATCTTACCAAGGATTATAAGGAGATCATCAATCATAAGGATATAGATGCGGTGCTCATCTGTTCCTCTACGGATACCCATGCACAGATCAGCGCGGAGGCGATCAGAGCCGGAAAGCATGTATTTTGTGAAAAACCGGTGGATCACAGCCTCGAGAAGATCAAGATCGTGCAGGATGCGCTTGCAGAGAATCCCGTAAAGTTTCAGGTGGGATTCAACAGGAGATACGATCATAACTTCTCCGCAATCAGAGAAGCGGTGGAAGCGGGAAAAATCGGAGAGGTACATGTGACGAAGATCACATCCAGAGACCCCAATCCGCCGAGCGCGGAATATGCCGCAGTTTCCGGAGGAATGCTTCTGGATATGACGATACATGATTTCGATATGGTAAGATTTTTAACCGGAGCGGAGCCCGTCAGCATCTATGTAGAGCCGGCGGTGCTTGTGGATCCGGCGATCGGAGAGGCGGGAGATATCGATACGGCAATTATTACGATGAAGATGAGCGACGGATCGATTGCCGTGATCGATAATTCGAGAAAAGCGGCTTACGGCTACGACCAGAGAGCGGAAGTATTCGGCTCGGGAGGAATGGCTGCAAATAAAAATGACAGTGCTTCCACCTGCGTAATCAGTGATGAAGACGGAGTTAGGGGAGAGAAGCCCTTGTATTTCTTCCTTGAAAGATATATGGATTCTTTCGCGCTTGAAGTAAGCGAGTTTGTGGATGCGATCATTCATGACAAGCCGATCAGGACGGGAATCGAAGCAGGTTTGAGAGCGGTTGTGATTGCACTTGCAGGAAATAAATCGATAAAGGAAAAGAGAAGGGTAGAGATCAAAGAGGTTTACGAAGCTTAAATAAATCAGGGGGCAAAGCAGATGAAGAGCTTGAGAAACGCAAGACTGGATGAGATGGAAAACATGGTTCTGAATAAGGGGACGGTATCTCTTAAGGAGCTGAGTCAGGCTTTTCAGATATCGATTAACACCGTAAGAAACGATGTCGATAACTTGCTGCAAAGAGGGAGGCTGCGTAAGGTCTACGGCGGCGTAGCCTCTCTTGCCACCGATCAAACCTTGGTGGAATATGTGATCCGTGAGGATAAGAGTACGGGACTCAAGAGAGAGCTCTGCAAAAAGGCGGCGGCTCTCGTGGATGACGGAGACAGTATTTATCTGGATTCCGGCACGACGACGATACATATGGTAGAGTATTTGAAACATAAAAAGAACTTAAAGATCGTGACCAATAATATCGTCGTAATCAGTATGCTGCTTTCCTGCGATGACATACAGGTACTCGGGATAGGGGGAAAGGTCAATAATAAAACCAAATCCTTTGCAAGCCCCGAGAGCCTTGCCATGCTGGAACATTATAATATCCAGAAGGCATTTATGGCGGCGACAGCGGTAAATATCCGCAACGGAGCAATGAATTCCGCATTTGATGAAAGAAGCATAAAGCAAAAAATCGTGGAAAAGGCGGAGCAGGTATATTTGCTGGCAGACAGCACGAAATTCGGGAAAAATGCGCTGCTCACCTATTGTACCTTGGAAGAGCTGGATGCGATCGTCACCGACGGCACGGACAGCGAATATAAGGCTCTCTTTAAGGAGAGAGGAATCAGGCTCATTTAATGAGCGGGGAAAATTCAGGGGAATGAGTATTGAGGGATATAAATCAGCCTGCAAGAGGCTGAGAAAGAGATGTAAGGAGGCTTAGAACGAAAGTGAAACTTGCTTCTTTGAAAATATTAAGAGCGGCTCTGGAGGGCGGGTATGCGATACCGGCTTTTAATATCAACAGCAGCGATTGGATACAGGCGGGGCTTTTGGCGGCGCAAAAAGAGCAAAGCCCTCTGATTCTGGCAAGCTCGGACAGGCTTTCGGATTATCTCGGCGGCTTTCAGGTGATTAGGAAAATGGTCGAGGCATATTATGAAGCGCTGGAAATCAGCATACCGCTCGTATTGCATCTGGATCACGGCGGAAGCCTGGAAAGATGTATGGCGGCGATTGATGCGGGATACAGTTCGGTGATGATAGACGGATCGAAGCTGCCGATAGAAGAAAATATAGAGCTTACCTCCAAGGTCGTTGCCTATGCAAGACCGAGATCCGTAAGCGTAGAAGCAGAAGTAGGCTGTGTGGGAGGAAGCGAGGACGGTCTCAACAGCGGCATAGCATATGCGGATACGGAGGAATGCGTAAGCTTGGTGAAGGAAACGAAGGTGGACGCTCTGGCGGCGGCATTGGGCTCGGTACACGGAATTTATCAGGGAGAGCCCTGCCTTTCTTTTGAAAAAATGGAGGAAATCGGAAGCCGCATCGATATTCCGTTGGTTCTGCACGGAGCTTCCGGAATACCGGAGGAACAGATACAAAGATGCATTAAGCTAAGACATAGCAAGATCAATGTGAATACGGAATGTAATCAGACCTGGCTTGCACAATTAAAACATGGGCTTTCAATGCATCCGAATACGCATGAGCCCAGGCTCGTGATGGAGCCGGCAAGAGAGGCTCTTTGTGAATATATGAGGAGCAGAATCAGGGAATTCGGCTCAAACGGGCGTGCAAAGGAGGTAGAAAAATATGTATGAAAGATTGCCTTATGATGAAAAATGCGTGGAGCTTTCTTTAATAGGCAAAAAGAATAAAGAAATGGATATGGATATCCATATCTATACTTTGGAAAATGAAAGCATTGAAATAATGGAGGAGGGAAAGGAAACCGCGGTGCTGCTTCTGGAAGGAACCCTGGAGCTTACATGGAATGGTCAGCAGGCGAAAGAAAGCAGACGCAATGTATTTGACGATATGCCTTTCTGCCTTCATGCTCCGGCAAAGACAAAAATCAGCTGCAGAGCGGAGGGAAGAGCTCAGTTCCTGGTGCAAAAAACCGAAAATCAAAGAGATTTTGCTCCGGTATTATATAAGCAGGAGGATTTTTCGGAGGTTAAGGCGGGAGAGGGATTTATGGAAAATACCGCGACGAGACTGATTCGAACCGTATTTGATACAAGCAATGCACCGTATTCGAACATGGTGCTGGGAGAAGTGATCTCCGAGCAGGGAAGATGGTCCAGCTATCCGCCGCATCACCATGCTCAGCCCGAGGTATATTACTATAAGTTCGATAAGCCGCAGGGCTTCGGCTGTGCGATGATCGGCGAGCAGGCATATAAGGTAAAGGATCACAGCTATATCGCAATCGAGGGAGGTTTTACCCATCCTCAGAATACGGCGCCGGGATACAGAATGTACTTTTGCTGGATGATACGCCATCTGGAGAATAATCCCTGGAAGGAAAGAATCTTCGATCCGGAGCACGAGTGGATGGTGCAGTAAGAAAATTTGAGTCCCGCTGAGAGAAAGCGGAGCCGATCAATTAAAAAAGGCATTTTCCTTTTTGAGCGATCGCCCTCTTATCAGGCTTTATTCTGATTTGAAGGGCGGCTCATTTCGGAGGATGCCTTTTAATCATGCTTAACCGGAATATAGAACATCCCCTAATTGCCTGTCAATAATCAGGATGATTCTCTTGATGGTATTTGATCTTTCCAAATCAGAAAAATCAATTGTCTTACTAAAAGGACTTGCATTGTTTAGCGCGCTATGCTATACTGGTTTAGCTTTTAGGAATCGTGCAGATAAACGGGATAAAAACCGTAAAGCAGCTTTATATATTTTAGAGTAAACGAGGTGAGATAATGAGAGAGGGAATACATCCTAATTACTACCAGGCTACGGTTACCTGTAACTGCGGCAATACATTTGTAACGGGATCGACGAAAGAGGATATCCATGTGGAGATCTGTTCCAAATGCCATTCATTCTATACGGGACAGCAGAAGAGTGCAATCGCTCGCGGACGTATCGATAAGTTCAATCGTAAGTATGGAGTAAAAGCAGAATAGTATACGAAAAGTTCGGGAGGTTGAGCGTAGGATATGGCTCAGCCTTCTTTTGTTATAAAAAAGCCGAAAAAAAGCGGGGTCGCCTCTCTTTCCTCAGGAAAAGGTTTCGGCATGAAGAATACGGGCATAGAAGAGGTAAATAATTTGAAATATTCAGGAATAGGCGGTCAGGCCGTCATAGAAGGAATTATGATGAAGAGTGCACAGCAGTATGCCGTAGCGGTGAGAAAGCCGGACGGAGAAATAGCGGTTCAAAAGGACTGTTATATCAGCCTGCCGGAAAAATATCCCCTGCTTGCGCTGCCCTTTGTCAGGGGCATGTTTGCGCTTGTGGATTCCATGATCTTGGGCATGCGCTCTCTGAAGTATTCAGCGGAATTTTTTGAGGATGATGAGGGAAGCAAGCCCTCAAGATTCGAGCTTTGGCTGCAAAAGATCTTCGGAGAAAAAGTCGAGGCGGTGATCATGAGTGCGGCGATGGCGTTTTCCGTCATTGCGGCGATTGCGATTTTTATGGTGCTTCCCATGTTTCTCGGCGGATTGGCAAGAAGATTTGTCGATAATCATTATATTGTGGCGATTTTGGAGGGAATCATCCGGATCGGAATATTTATCTGCTATATTCTTTTTATTTCAAGGATGGAGGATATCCGAAGAACCTTCATGTATCACGGAGCGGAGCATAAATGCATCAGCTGTATAGAAAAAGGACTGGAGCTCAATGTGGATAATGTGATGAAATGCTCCAAAGAGCATAAGAGATGCGGGACGAGCTTTTTAATCATTGTCATGCTGATCAGTATTTTATTTTTTATGGTCATCAGGGTAGAGAGCATTCCCTTGAGAATACTCAGCCGTATCGTGCTGATTCCGGCGATAGCGGGAGTGAGCTATGAATTTCTCAGAATAGCGGGAAGAAGCGATGCATGGATCGTCAATCTCCTGAGCCGCCCCGGAATGTGGATGCAGGGGCTGACAACGAAGGAGCCGACGAGGGATATGGTAGAAGTGGCGATCAAAGCCGTGGAAGCGGTTTTTGACTGGAAAAGCTATATAAAAGAAAACTTCGGGTCATGATGTACAGGTATAGAGAGGTTTTGGAAGAGGGCAGGAGGAGGCTTAGGGAGGCGGGGATCGCAGAAGCGGAATATGATGCGAGAGAGCTTCTCTTCTTTGCACTGGATACGGATATGCAGAGCTTTTATCTGCGGCAAAACGAGCCGATCGATGAGGACTGCCGGAGGAAGTATTTTTTTTATCTTCAAAAAAGAGCAGAGCACATTCCGCTTCAGCATATTATGGGAAAGCAGAATTTCTGCGGACTGGATATATTCGTAAACGAAGATGTTTTGATTCCCCGCTTTGATACGGAACTTCTGGTAGAAAAGATTTTAAAGGAGCATCCTGACGGAGAGGGGAAAGCGCTGCTTGATTTATGTACGGGGTCGGGGGCGATCGCAATCAGCTTAAAAAAACTGGGCGGCTTTTCCCGGGTCTATGCCTCCGATATTTCAGGGAAAGCACTGCAGCTTGCAAAGAAGAGCGCCTCATATCAGGGGAGCGAGATTATATGGATAGAAAGCGATTTGTTTGCGGCAAAGGAGATGCCGAAAGATCTGGATATCATCGTAAGCAATCCTCCCTATATCAGGAGCGAAAAAATAGAAGATTTGATGCCGGAGGTCAGGCTGCATGAGCCGAGGCTTGCTTTGGACGGGGGAAGAGAGGGATTGGATTTCTACTGGAACATCGCGGAAAGAGCGCCTTTCTTCCTGAAAAAGGATGCTTTGCTTTATCTGGAAATCGGCCATGATCAGGGCAAAGAGATGGAAGAAATATTAAGGAGGCTTTCCTATCGGGAAATCGAGATCACAAAGGATCTGGCGGGAAAGGACAGGATTTGCCGGGCAAAGGCTCCGGCATAGAAGAGCAAGAAGGCTTTGATATAGAAATAAGAGGTGAAAACATGTTTGATAATTTGGAAGATATACTGGTGCATTATGAGGAAGTGATGGCGGAGCTTGCGAGCCCCGATGTTGCCAATAATCAGGAGCGTTTCAGAAAGCTGATGAAGGAGCAGTCCGATCTGCTTCCTCTGGTGGAGACTTATACGGAGTATAAAAAGACAAAGCAGGGGCAGGAGGATGCGCTTGCGATTTTGGAAGCGGAGAGCGATGAGGAATTGAGAGAGCTTGCAAAAGAGGAGCTTTCCTCTTCAAAGAAAAGGGAGGAGGAGCTGGCTCAGGAGCTCAAGATATTGCTGCTTCCCAAAGATCCGAATGATGATAAAAACATCATGCTTGAAATCAGAGCCGGAGCGGGAGGAGATGAAGCCGCTCTCTTTGCGGCGGAGCTTTACCGGATGTATGTGCATTATGCGGAGAGCCTGAACTGGAAGGTGGAGATGATCAGCCTGAATGAAAACGGAATCGGCGGATTTAAGGAGGTTGTCGCGATGGTCAGCGGCAAGGGAGCGTATTCGAAGCTTAAATACGAATCCGGAGTGCATCGCGTGCAGAGAGTTCCCGAGACCGAATCCGGAGGGCGTATCCATACCTCGACGGCGTCGGTAGCGGTCATGCCGGAGGCAGAGGAGGTGGATGTACAGATCGATATGAACGATATCCGCATCGATGTGATGAGGGCATCCGGAAACGGAGGGCAATGCGTCAATACGACGGATTCCGCCGTGCGCCTGACGCATTATCCTACAGGCATCGTGATCTATTCACAGACCGAGAAGTCTCAGCTTCAAAACAAGGAGAAGGCATTTGCCCTATTAAGATCGAAGCTTTATGAGATTGAGCTTGAAAAGCAGCAGTCTGCGGAATCCGAGGCGAGAAGAAGCCAGATCGGGACGGGAGACAGATCGGAGAAGATCAGAACCTATAATTTTCCCCAGGGCAGAGTGACGGATCATAGAATCAATCTTACCTTATATAAGCTGGATAAGATCATCAACGGGGATATCGCGGATATCGTCGATGCCTGCATTGCCGCAAATCAGGCGGCTTTGCTCGGGAAGATGAATCAATAATCCGAAGGAGGAAGAATGCATAAGATTATACTTGCCTCGGGTTCGCCCAGAAGGGCAGAGCTCCTTGCGCAGATCGGACTGGAATTTGAGGTGATTCCGAGCCTTGCACAAGAGGCTGCGTTTTCTCCGCCTGATTCACCCGGAGAGTATGCGGCGCGCTTGGCAAGAGTAAAAGCCGAGGAAATACGGGAGAGGCTGCAAAAAGAGGGAAGGGATCTGGGAGAATCCATTCTGCTCGGAGCGGATACGGTGGTTTTTGCCGAAGGAGAGCTGCTCGGAAAGCCCGCGGATGAGGAGGATGCATACCGCATGCTCAGGATTCTCTCCGGCAGAACCCATACCGTATATACCGGAGTATCGCTGATTTTTCCGGGCAGCCCGGAACAAAACGAGAGCTGGTATGAAGAATGCAAGGTGAGGATGGAGGAGATCGAGGAGAGCGAAATCGGAGCTTATATCTTGGGAAAAGAGCCGATGGATAAGGCGGGAGCATACGGGATACAGGGGAAGGCGGCGAGATTTATCCGCAGCTTGGAAGGAGATTATTATACCGTAATGGGACTTCCTCTTTGCGCATTATGGAAGAGGATTAAGAGATACTGCTGATCATTTCGAAGCCGGGGAAAGAAAAAGGCAGGAGAAAAGCATGGAGAAGAAGAATTTAGATTGGGCAAATATAGGATTTGCCTATAGGAAAACGGATAAGAGATATGTTTCCGATTATAAGGACGGAAGCTGGGATGAGGGCAGGCTGATCGGGGAGGAGAATATTCTTTTAAATGAATCTGCGGGTATTCTCCAGTACTGTCAGGAATGTTTTGAGGGTTTAAAGGCATATACGACAAAAAGCGGGGATATCGTGGCATTTCGCCCGGAGTTAAATGCGCTCCGCATGCAGGAGTCGGCTTTGCGGATGGAGATGCCCGTATTTCCCGCAAAAAGATTCCTGGAGGCGATCGACTCGGTGGTGAGAGCAAACGAGGCGTGGATTCCTCCTTACGGAAGCGGAGCTTCATTCTACATCAGACCGTATATGTTTGCCTCTTCTCCGGTAATCGGCGTAAAGCCGGCGGAGGAATATCAGTTCAGGGTATTCGGGACTCCGGTCGGTCCCTATTTTAAGGGGGGAATCAGGCCGCTCAGCCTATGTGTCAGCGATTTTGACAGAGCCGCGCCGAGAGGAAGCGGCCATGTGAAAGCGGGACTGAACTATGCCATGAGCCTTCACGCCCTGATGCAAGCCAAGGCGGCGGGATTCGATGAAAATGTATTTCTCGATCCGGCAACGAGGAGCTTGATTGAAGAAGCGGGAGGAGCAAATTTTATCTTTATCGGAAAAGAGGGAGAATTGATTACGCCAAAATCTGCTTCCATACTGCCTTCGATCACGAGACGCTCCCTCCTTTATGTGGCGGAGCATTATCTCGGAATGAGGGTGTATGAAAGAGAGGTCAGGCTTGAGGAACTCAAAGAGTTTGCGGAAGCGGCGCTTTGCGGTACGGCGGCGGTGCTTTCTCCGATCGGAAGGATAGTTGATCGAGGCAGGGAAATTCTCTTTCCCAGCGGGATGGAAAGCATGGGAAAATGGACGAAAAAGCTTTATGATACGCTGATCGGCATACAGCTGGGGAGCATAGAAGCTCCCGAGGGCTGGCTGCGTAAAGTTATATGATTTCGTCGTTCATACCTTATTTGATACAGTTTATACTTTTTTTGAACAAAGCCTGAGGGATTAAGCTATAATGCACTCAGTTAGAGAACAGAAGATTTTAGGGGTGAAAAAATTAGAGTGTCAGGCAGTGCAGTTTCAAAAAAGAGTGATTGAAGAGTGAAGCGAGTGATATCGGAATCGGAGTGATTTAAGAGTGGCATAGTGGGCGGTTTAGAGAGTGTGAGGATGCCTTGTTAGAGGGCGGGTAGAACTTGGACCCGGCAATAGGAGAATTACAATTTGTTAGCAGTGTAGGAGTGTGATTTAAAAGAGGGGCTTTGTGCGAGACGGCTGCCTGTGTTGGAGTGAGGAACTGATTTTATGTGTTGCAAAGCCTTGGATTAAACGACATAATTCTTTATTGCTTGAGATAAAGTAAAAGTTCAGGAAAATTCCTGAACTTTTGCTTTACATTTATGCTTTAGTATGCTACCATACTAAAGCATAAGAGAGAAATAAATGAAACGATACTAACGATACTTTTGAATGGAGGAGAAAAATGAAAAATTTAAAATTATTTGCGATGGTGGCACTTATGGTAATCGGACTTACGGCATGCGCAGGAGGAGAAAAAGAAAGTACCACGCAGGCGGCTTCTTCCGTTCAGGAAGGGGAAGCAAAGGAAGAGAGCGCTGCCGGGGATGCGGCGGCGATTGACGAAGACGGAGTCTTTACGGTGGGCTTTGATCAGGACTTTCCTCCGATGGGATTTGTCGGAGAGGACGGTCAGTTTAAGGGCTTCGATCTGGAGCTTGCGGCGGAGGTTGCCAAGAGACTGGGAATGGAGATCAAATACCAGCCGATAGAATGGGCGGCAAAGGAAATGGAAATCGAGAGCGGAAGCATAGACTGCATTTGGAACGGGTTTACGATCAACGGAAGAGAGGATGCATATACCTGGTCCGATCCCTATATGGAGAATAAGCAGGTTTTCGTCGTAAAGAAAGAATCCGGGATAGAGGGGCTTGGAGATCTTGCCGGAAAATCGGTGGAGGTACAGGCGGATTCTTCCGCAGAGGCGGCATTAAAGGATAAGCCGGATCTGACAAAGAGCTTCGGAGAGCTTCGCACGGTTGCGGATTATAATACGGCATTTATGGATCTTGAAATGGGCACGGTGGATGCGATCGCCATGGATGTTATTGTAGCCGGATATCAGATTCAGCAGAGAAACTCCGATGAATACATGATGCTTCAGGAGGAGCTGGCGAGCGAGACATACGGAATCGGATTTAAAAAAGGAAATACCGCGCTCAGAGATGCGGTAAATATAAAGCTTCTGGAGATGGCTGCCGACGGAACTTTGGAGAAGGTATCAAAGACCTGGTTCGGGCAGGATGTAACGATTATCGGAAGAAAATAAGAAATAAATAGAAAGAGAAAAGAGCAGGATAGCAGGCGATGAATTTTTGGGATATTATCATACATTTAAGCGGCGGAATGTGGGTGAGCATACAGATATTTGCGATTACATTGATTTTTTCCCTTCCTCTCGGGCTTTTGGCGGCGATAGGGAGAATGAGCAAAAATATTTTGATCTCCTCATTATGCAGGGTATATATATCGATCATGAGAGGGACTCCGCTGATGCTGCAGCTGATGGTGGTATATTTCGGACCCTATTATATTTGGGGAATCAAGGTTTCCAATAATTATAGATTTACTGCGGTTTTGATCGGATTTATCATTAATTATGCGGCATATTTTGCCGAGATATACAGGGGCGGGATACAATCCATTTCCTCGGGGCAGTATGAGGCGGCAAAATTATTGGGCTATAGCAGGGCGCAGACCTTTTTCGTGATCATCCTTCCCCAGGTCATTAAGAGAATCCTTCCCTCGATTACCAATGAGGTGATTACGCTGATTAAGGATACTTCGCTTGCATTTACGATATCCGTTGCGGAGATGTTCACTTCGGCAAAAGCGCTTGCCAGTTCTCAGACCAGCATGCTTCCCTTTGTAGCAGCCGCTCTTTTTTACTTTGTGTTTAATGCATTGGTTGCTTTTATCATGGAAATGATGGAGAAAAAAATGGATTATTATAAATAAAAAGAGAGGGCAAATATAGTTCAATACCGCTCTTTTTTTAGAAAAGTCAGCGGCAAAGGATAAAGGGACGGAGTAAAAACAGATGAGTTTATTGAGAATGAATGAGGTAAAAAAAAGCTTTGGCAGGGAGGAGGTGCTCAAGGGGATTTCTCTTGAGGTGAAGGAGGGAGAGATCCTTTCCATCATAGGTCCCTCCGGTTCGGGGAAGTCCACACTGCTTCGCTGCGCGACTCTGCTGGAAAGCATGGATGAAGGAGAACTGATTTATCAGGGCAGATATGCGGCAAGAAATGCGGGCGGGCACAGCGTATACGCCTCGCATGAGGATTTAAAGGAGATCGGCAGGGTTTTCGGTCTGGTATTCCAGAACTTCAATCTCTTTCCTCATATGTCGGTTCTGCAAAATATTTCGGACGCACCGATCAGGGTGCAGAAGAGAAAAGCTGCCGAAGTCAGAGAAGAAGCCCTGGAGCTCCTTGAAAAAATGGGACTCAGGGATAAGGCGGATGCATATCCGTACCAGCTTTCGGGAGGGCAGTCTCAAAGAGTGGCGATAGCCAGAGCGCTTGCGCTCAAGCCGAAAATTCTCTTTTTTGATGAACCGACCTCGGCTCTTGATCCGGAGCTGACCTCGGAAGTGCTTAAGGTCATTAAATCTCTTGCCAGGCTGCATATCGCCATGGTGATCGTAACACATGAGATGGCGTTTGCACGGGAGATCAGTGATAAGGTGATTTTTATGGCTGAGGGCGTGATCGTCGAGGAGGGAAGCCCGGAGGAGGTATTTTCCTCTGGCAATGAAAGAACGAAAAATTTCCTCGGAAAATACGGAGGACTGAATACTTGATATTTGAAGCCGCTGCCATCTGTGGTATAATCTCTTCATAATAAGCTTATATGAAGGAGAATGCGATGATTATATTGAAGAATGCAAGATTCATCGATCCTGCATCGAGAACGGATGAAATAAGAGATATATTGGTTTCGGAAGGAAAAATCATCAAGATGGGAGAGGATCTGGGACTGGATGCTTCCATGATTGCGAGCGCGAAGGGGGAAAGGCTCAAAACCATAGATTGCAGCGGTTTGGTTGCGGCTCCCGGTCTGGTTGATGTACATGTGCATCTGAGAGAGCCCGGATTTACCTATAAAGAGGATATCGCCTCCGCTTCTGCGGCGGCAGCGGCGGGAGGCTTTACAAGCATCATAGGAATGGCAAACACGAATCCTCCGATAGACAGCGAAGAAGGCATCGTCTATGTGTTGAAGCAGGGAAGAAAAAGCCCGATTAAGGTAAAAACCTGCGCGACCATTACAAAGGGAATGCAGGGAAAAGAGCTTGTCGATATGAAGTATCTCAGAGAATGCGGGGCGGCAGGTTTTACGGATGACGGAAAGCCGATATTGGATGCCGAGCTTGCCAAAGAGGCGATGCGAATTGCCAGAGGGCTTAAAACCGTGCTTTCTTTCCATGAAGAAGATCCGCGTTATATCAAGGAAAACGGGATTAATCACGGTGCGGTATCGGAGCAGCTGGGGCTTTACGGTTCCGAATCCAAAGCAGAATACAGCATGATCGAGAGGGACTGCAAGCTTGCGCGGGAGACGGGGGCGACGATCAATATTCAGCATATCAGCACAAAAGAGGGAGTGGAATTTGTCCGAAAGGCGAAAAAACTCGGGGCAAAAGTATTTGCGGAGGCGGCGCCTCATCATTTCGCATTGACGCAGGAGGATGTACTGAAATACAAGACCAATGCCAAAATGAATCCTCCTCTGCGCACGGAGCAGGACAGGCTGGCGATTATTGAGGGGCTGAAGGACGGTACGATAGAAATCATAGCGACCGATCATGCGCCGCATTCGAAGGAAGAAAAGGAAAGAGAATTCGATAAAGCGCCGAGCGGAATCATAGGTCTGGAGACTGCGCTGTCTCTGGGAATCATGCATCTTGTCGAGCCGGGACATCTGACGCTTTCACAGCTCATTGCGAAGATGAGCTATCATCCGGCAAAGCTTTACCATTTGGATGCGGGTGTATTAAAAGAAGATGCTTCTGCCGATATTGTGGTATTCGATCCGGAAATGGAGTGGGAATATAAGGAGAGCAAAAGCAAGTCGAGCAATACTCCCTGGCTGGGAGCCCGTCTCAAAGGAAGAGTGCTGCTGACGATCTGTGCGGGACGGATTATATACGATATCAGAGAGGCATAAGAAAGATAAAATAAAAAACCCTGATCAGAAAGGGAGCTGAGCCGAAAAAATCAATTTTTTTGGAACTCAAATTCTCAAGAAACTTTCTGAAAGGGTTTTTTTCGTTTTTTATTAATATAAAGATTTTTAAACGAGAAAAAACACCCTTGCGGATGCCTTTTCCCTGTTAGAGTGATATAGGAGTGCATAATGCACGTTTGTAGTGTAAGCTCCGAAGAACCTATCGACTACGCTTATATAGTACCATATTCAAAAATAAAAAGCAAGTAAGAAATTAAGGAATTTTATTATAAAATCGTAGGTTTTAATGGAAAGGAGAAATAAATTAAGAAAAAATTAAGGTGCGGAAATAAATAAAACTGCTTATTAAAATATTCTCCATCAAAAAAGGAAGCTCGTATTTTGCTTGACAAAACAAAAAAAGTCTGTTATATTACATGTATAACAAGTATACTAGAGGGGATAAGAAGATGAATATTAATAAGTTTACGCAAAAATCGATAGAAACGATAAAGAATACGGAAAAATCGGCATATGAATACGGAAACCAGAAGGTAGAACAGCTCCACCTGCTGTATGCACTCTTGATGCTCAAGGATTCCCTGATCTTGAATCTGATCGATAAGATCGGGGTATCCAAGGAAATGATGATGAACGAAATAAACAATCTGCTTGCCGGGCTGCCGAAGGTGGCGGGAGGGGAGCTCTATATCAGCGAGGGATTGAATAAGGTATTGATATCTGCGGAGGACGAGTCCAAGGCGATGGGAGACGAGTATGTTTCGGTAGAACATCTTTTTCTTTCCCTGATCAGGCATGCGGATAAAGCGATATCCGCCTTATTTAAGAGCTACGGAATTCATAAAGAAAGCTTTCTGAAAGACTTATCGCAGATCAGAGGCAACCAGAGGGTGACCTCCGATAATCCCGAGGCAACCTATGATACCTTGAACAAATACGGATATGACCTGGTGGAGAGGGCAAGGAGCCAGAAGCTGGATCCGGTAATCGGCAGGGATGCGGAGATACGGAATGCGATACGGATATTGAGCAGGAAGACGAAGAACAACCCTGTCCTGATCGGAGAGCCGGGAGTCGGAAAAACCGCAGTGGTCGAAGGGCTTGCGCAAAGAATTGTGAGAAGGGACGTGCCGGAGGGCTTGAAAGATAAGAAGCTTTTTGCTTTGGATATGGGCTCTCTTCTGGCAGGTGCAAAATACAGGGGAGAATTTGAGGAGAGGCTCAAGGCGGTGCTGGATGAGGTGAAAAAGAGCGAGGGAGAGATCATTCTCTTTATCGACGAACTGCATACCATCGTGGGAGCGGGAAAGAGCGAGGGCAGCATGGATGCCGGAAACATGCTTAAGCCGATGCTGGCAAGAGGAGAGCTGCACTGCATAGGAGCGACCACATTGGATGAATACAGAAAATATATTGAAAAGGATCCGGCTCTGGAGAGGAGGTTTCAGCCCGTGCTCGTAGAGGAGCCGAGCACGGAGGATACGATATCCATACTCCGGGGCTTAAAGGAGAGGTATGAAACCTACCATGGCGTAAAGATCACCGATTCCGCTCTGGTCAGCGCGGCTCTGCTTTCGGACAGATATATCAGCGATCGCTTTCTTCCGGATAAGGCTATCGATCTGGTGGATGAGGCATGCGCCCTGATCAAGACGGAGCTTGACTCCATGCCGACGGAGCTTGATGAGATGAGCAGGAAGGTGATGCAGCTTGAGATAGAAGAAGCCGCCCTAAAGAGAGAAAAGGACAGGCTTTCGCAAGACAGGCTGGAAGTTTTGCAGAAAGAACTTGCCGAATTGAGGGAAGAGCTTCTGGAACAAAAGAGCAAATGGGAGAATGAGAAGAAGACGGTGGAGAAGCTTGCCCTGCTCAGAGAGGAAATCGAGCAGGTCAATCAAAAGATCAATGCAGCCAAGCAGAGCTATGATCTGGAAACCGCGGCTCAGCTTCAGTACGGAAAACTTCCGGAGCTGAAAAGAGAGCTGGAAGAAGAGGAGAAAAAAGTCGGAGAGCAGGATCTGAGCCTGGTTCATGAAGCGGTGACGGAAGAGGAGATTGCAAAAATCATCTCCAGATGGACAAAGATTCCCGTATCCAAACTGAACGAATCGGAGAGAGAAAAGGCGCTCAATCTCGATATCCAGCTCCATCAAAGAGTGATCGGACAGGATGAGGGAGTGCAAAAGGTCTGTGAAGCGATCCAGCGTTCCAGAGCGGGCATCAAGGATCCCGGCAAACCCATCGGTTCATTTCTGTTTCTGGGTCCCACCGGAGTCGGAAAAACGGAGCTTGCCAAGGCATTGGCGCAAGCCCTCTTTGATGACGAAAACAATATGATCAGGATAGATATGAGCGAATATATGGAGAAGTTTTCGGTGAGCAGGCTGATCGGTGCGCCTCCGGGATATGTCGGTTATGACGAGGGGGGGCAGCTGACCGAGGCGGTCAGGAGAAAGCCTTATTCCGTCGTTCTTTTCGATGAGATCGAAAAAGCGCATCCGGATGTCTTCAATGTCCTGCTTCAGGTATTGGATGACGGAAGGATAACGGATTCTCTGGGCAAGACGGTGGATTTCAAGAATACGATCATCATCATGACCTCCAACCTCGGCTCCCAGTATCTGCTGGAGGGAATCGACGCATCCGGAGAGATCGTGCCGGAGGCAAGGGCTGCGGTAAATGAAGAGCTTAAATCCTGCTTCAGACCGGAGTTTCTCAACAGGCTGGATGAAATTATTTTCTTTAAGCCGCTTCGCAAAGAAGATATTGCGGGAATCATTGATTTAATGATCAGGGAAATCAATGCGAGGCTTCAGGACAGAGAATGGAGCATAAGGCTGAGCGATTCGGCAAAGCGCTTCATCATAGAAAACGCATATGATCCGATCTACGGCGCAAGACCGCTGAAGCGTTTTCTCCAAAAAAACGTGGAAACGAAGGTGGCAAAGCTCATCCTCGGCAGCGGGCTGCCTCCGAAGACAAAGATCCTGATCGACCTTTCGGCATGCGGGGAAGAGATCGAGGCGAGAGCGGAATAAGAAGAGAGGCTTGAACAAAGGAGGAAAATCATATATAGTTATAGTGGCAAAACAAGGTGATTCGGGATGTATTGAGGACATGGAGAGGGTATGATTCTTTCTGATATGCATGAGGTCATGGGAGCTGTTTGGGACTGGGTTTTCGGCAATCTGGTGCTGATCAATATCATATTATCCGTTATCATAGTTTTTTTCCAAAGAAGAGATCCGAAGTCGGTATGGACCTGGCTTTTGGTGCTCTACTTTGTCCCCGTATTCGGCATCTTATTTTACCTGATCTTGGCACAGGACTACAGAAAATCGAAGCTCTTTCGGATCAAGGCGGTGGAGGACAGGCTGCATTATTCCGTGAGGAAGCAGGAGATTTTCTTCAAGGAGCAGTCCGGCAAGGCAAAGGATGAAAATATCTATGATTATCTGAAGCTGATCCGGTATAACTTAAATGCGGGAAGTGCCATATTGACGGTGTTCAATAAGGTTGAGATCTTTAAG
This sequence comes from Johnsonella sp., assembly GCA_030529445.1. Taxonomy (GTDB): domain Bacteria; phylum Bacillota; class Clostridia; order Lachnospirales; family Lachnospiraceae; genus Johnsonella. The sequence goes on from JAUMWW010000003.1 coordinate 31,043, forward strand.
GAGGGGAAGGAAAAGTTTGCGGATTTGATCGAGGAGATCAGAGGGGCGAAGAGCTTTATTCATATCGAATATTATATTATTAAAAATGATGAGCTCTTCGATATCATCGCGATGGAATTGATCAAAAAAGCAAGGCAGGGAGTGGAAGTCAGAATACTCGCGGACGGAATGGGTTCGAGATTTATGCCGAAAAAGAAATGGAAGGCGCTGGAGGCGGAAGGCATAAAAATCGCCATATTTTTTCCTGCAGCATTGGGCAGAATCAACCTGAGAGTCAATTACAGAAATCACCGCAAGATTGTCATCATAGACGGAAATATAGGTTATCTCGGGGGCTTTAATATAGGAAGGGAATACATCGGGCAGGATCCGAAGTTCGGAAACTGGAGGGATACCCATCTGAAGATCTGCGGAGAGGCTGTGGCGTCTCTGGGAGCAAGATTTGCGCTGGACTGGAATTATGCCAGCAAAGAAAATCTTTTTAAAGAAGGAAAATACAAAATCGTTGATCCGGAGGGCACAGGTCCCGGTCCGGAAAATGAAGAGAGCTTCTTATGTATTCAAATCATTACCAGCGGTCCGGATTCCCGCACCAGGCTGATTCGCGATAATTATATCGAGCTCTTTAATAATGCGAAGAATCATATTTATATTCACACACCGTATTTCGTGCCGGATGAGGCGGTGATGAGTGCGCTCTCCATAGCGGCAAGAGCGGGAGTGGACGTCAGGCTGATGATCCCCTGCATGCCGGATCACCCCTTTGTGTATTCGGCGACACTCAGTTGGGCGGGAAGCCTCCTGGAACAGGGGGCGAAGGTGTATACCTATCAGGAGGGATTTCTTCATGCAAAATCGGTGATGGTGGACGGGCTCTGCGCCTGTGTCGGTACCGCAAATATGGATATCCGAAGCTTTGAACTGAATTTTGAGGTCAATGCGACGATTTATGATGAGGCGACGGTGCAGAAGCTGGAAGCCGACTTCCTGGAAGATATCGGGAAGTCGAGGGAAATTACCGAGGAAATATACCGCTCAAGAGGCTTGGTGCAGCGTTTGAAAGAGCAGTTCAGCAGGCTCTTAAGCCCCTTGCTTTAAAGAGGAGAGGCAAATATCCCGGCAAAGAAGCGGTTTAGGATATTTATCAAGCTTAAAAAAATATGCTTTCAATTTGGAGGTACGATGTTTGGCATTATCATAATTGGTCTTTCGCTTTTATTATTTCTGGTGCTGATGATACCGCTTATGCTGGTTTTGCTTCTGCTGAGAAAGCTGAATCAGCCTCTGGCAAGCAGGATTTCTCAATGGATTGTTTCAAGAATGCTGAAATCGCTCTTTTTAATGAGCGGATCCCGGATAGAAGTCAGAGGGCTGGAAAACATCCCGAAGGACAGGGCGGTGCTTTTTGTGAGCAATCACAGAAGCTATTTTGATATTCTTGTCGCTTACGGCTATACGCCAAAAGTGCTGGGCTTTATCGCCAAGGCGGAGATGATGCGCTATCCGCTCCTAAAGCAGTGGATGGAGCTGGTGAACTGTCTCTTCCTGGACAGGAAGGATATGAAAAAAGGGCTTAAGACGATATTGCAGGGGATAGAACAGGTGAAATCAGGCATCTCCATGTGGATCTGCCCGGAGGGAACGCGGGTCAGGGGAAAGGGAGTGCTCGAGATGGAGGAATTTAAGGAAGGCTCCTTTAAGATTGCCGAAAAATCGGGCTGTCCGATTGTTCCGGTCGCGCTCAGCGGTACGGCGGAAATTTTCGAAAGACAGATGCCCAGAATCAAGGCAAGCCATGTGGTCCTGCAATACGGAGAACCTATCTATATAGAAGAGCTGAAGGAAGAAGAGAGAAAAAAGCTCGGAGCATATGCAAGAGGAAAGATACTGGATATGCTGCAATCGACTTTATCATAAGAGCGAGAAGGTTTACCAAGGGATTCCCCTGCGCCTGCGAAAGCAGCGCCGGAGAATCCTTTTCTTTGCATATTGCTAGGCTTCTTTGTATCATATATAATAAATAAAAGAAGGCGGCGGTCGAGAAACGGAGAGGTGAATATGAGCTTAAGAGGGATTTCAGAGCTGAGAGAAGAGATCGATAAAATCGACGGGGAATTGCTTTGTCTGATGGAAAAACGGCTGAGAATAAGCGAGGAAATTGCCGAATATAAAGAGCTTCACTCCATTCCCGTGGAGGATGTAAGCAGAGAAAGGCAGAAGCTTTGCGCCCTCAGGGACTTGGTAAAGAAAGAGGAAGACAGAGAGGATGCACAGGAGTTCTTTCGGGCATTGATCGAAATTTCAAAACGGCATCAGCGGCGCTTTATAGAGAGGAAGAGGGGAAAGGAGCAGAGCGGGAAGCCTTCTTTTTGCGATGCGCGGGAAGAGGAGGAAGATAAAGCGCTCTTTCCTTCCTTGCAGAAGCTTGTCTTATACAGAAATCTTCCGTATCGGGAGCTGATCCGGAGAGTGCTTGCCATATTCGAAGAAGGAAGAGGGAATGATTTCTATTCCTCGGCGGGAGAGCTCATAGAACTTGCCGAAAAATGCGGATTGGAGGGGAATCTGTGGCATGCGCTGCTTGCGCTTGCCATAGCCTCGGATGAAAATCCCTATTCCATAGCCTGTGAATGCGGGGGAGAGGCAAAGGAGAGCGTTTCGGAGATCGTGCTCCATGATTTTTGTATTTTAAAAGAACTTTTCGACTATGATCCGGGGATTTTTGAGGATATGGTTTGGGAGAGGATACGGGATTATCGAAGCGCTCAAGCGGCAAATAAGGATATGGAGTACGGAAGAAGGATCAATGAATTTGCCTTCGCCCTGCAAAATACCCGCTCTCTGGATCAGTTCAAGGCGGCGGCGGATGAGTTTTATAAAGAGTTCGGGGCGGGAAATCTCGGACTCAATAAGGCTTTTTTGCTGAAGGAAGCCGAGGGCAAAAAGGCGCAGCTTGAAGCGATCCCATATATCGAAGATTTTTACTTCGAGGATCTGATCGGATATGAGGAGCAGAAGAGGAGGCTGAGGGAAAATACCGAAGCCTTTTTGGAAGGAAGAGCTGCTAATAATGTACTCTTGTTCGGAGAAGCCGGGAGCGGAAAATCCTCCAGCATAAAGGCGCTGATCAATACCTATTATGAGAGAGGGCTCAGGATTATAGAACTTCATAAGCATCAGTTCATGCTGATTCCCTCGCTTTTGGATTTGATCGCAGCCAGAAATTATCGCTTTATCATTTATATGGATGATTTGAGCTTTGAGGAGGGGGAAACAGAGTATAAATACTTAAAGGCGCTGATGGAAGGCTCGATGCGGGGAAAGACGGAGAATGTACTGGTATATGCAAGCAGCAACAGGAGGCATCTGATTCGGGAGAGCTTTCGGGATCAGGAAGAGGGAGATGAGGAACTGCACAGGAGAGAGGGAAAAGAGGAAAAGCTCTCTCTTGCGGAAAGATTCGGAATTCGCATTTATTACGGGGCGCCCGATAAAAAAGAGTTTGAAGCAATGGTGGCGGAGCTGGCAAGACGGGCGGGAATCCGAATGGAAGCCGCGGAGCTGCTCTTAAGGGCAAATCAATGGGAGCTTGCAGGCGGAGGAAGGAGCGGAAGATCCGCGAGGCAGCTGATAGAGCATCTGCGCGGAAATCAATCTTAGGGGAGGAGAAGAGGTCGAATGGCAATCAGGAGGTTTGCAGCCATAGATGTAGGCTCCTTTGAGTTGGAGCTGGGGATATATGAGATAGAAAAGAAAATAGGGATCCGGCGGATCAATCATCTCAGGCATGTGATAGCTCTGGGAAAGGATACCTATAATATGGGAAAGATCAGCTATGAGCTGATCGAGGAATTATGCACCATACTGGAGGACTTTGCGGGAGTGATGCGGGAATACGGCGTGGAGGCATATAAGGCATATGCGACGAGCGCTCTGCGCGAAGCCGAAAACAGATATATCGTATTGGACAGGATCTATGTCAGGAGCGGGATAGAGGTGAAGATCATATCCAATTCCGAGCAGAGGCTCCTAAGCTATATGGCGGCGGCGGGAGATGAGGAGGCATTCGGTCGGGTCATCAGCGAAGGCGCAGCCATCGTCGATATGGGCTTCGGCAGTATGCAGATCACGCTTTACGATAATTCCGTCATGATCAATACGCAGAATTTCAGACTCGGAGTGCTTCGCATCCGGGAAATGATTGCCAAGGCGTGCCCGGAGAGGGAACGGATGGTCAGCAATATTGCGGAGCTGGCGGATTATGAGTTGGATGTATATAACAGGCTCTATCTGCGGGGAACAAAAATTAAGACGATTATCGGGGTCGGAGACCCTATTTTATATTTGGTAAAAAAGCTCGGAATTGACCGGGAAGGAAGGGCGGATAAAAAAAGGTTCCTGGAAATTTATGAAATCATTGCCAAGATGAGCCGAGAGGAACTGGAGGAGAAATTCGGCGTCAGCCATCATTTTGCCGGCATTATCCTTCCCTGCATCGTGATCTATAAGAGGATCATAGAGCGTTTTTGCGCGGAAGATATCTGGATTCCGGGAATTCGTCTCATTGACGGCATTGCCGCCGAATATGCGCAGAAGGCTAAAATCATTCGCAAGAAGCATGATTTCAAGGAAGATATTATCAATAACGCAAGAAATATGGCAAAAAGATATGAGGCGGACGGGCAGGATTCGGCATGCCTGGAGGAATATTCGCTTGCGATATTCGATGTGATGAAGAAGATACACGGACTGGATGCCAGAGAGAGGATGCTGCTGCAAATCGCATGCATACTTTATCACTGCGGAAGGTTTATCAGTATGAAAAACGCGCTGACAGCGAGCTATAATATCATTGCGGATACCGAAATTGTCGGAATTTCCCATGACGAGAGGATACTGATCGCCAATATCGCGGGATACCCCGCCAAGGTTCCGGATTATAAGGATGTGCGTGCATTTAAGCTGATTGCGATACTGCGGCTTGCACTTGCGCTCAACCGGTCCTATCTTCAGAAAATCAAGGATTATCGCTTCAGGCTGGATAAGAACCTGCTGATTATCAGTACCTCTCATGCGGAGGATATGACGGCGGAGTTTTTATGCTTTGAAAACAATAAGGACTTATTCGAGGAAATATACGGAATGAGAGCCGTCCTCAGGCAAAGGAGGAGCATATGAGCCAGAATAAAAAACAAATCGGGACCCGAGCTTATGTCAACAGAGAGCTCTCATGGATAGAGTTTAACAAGAGAATACTGGGAGAGGCAAAATCGAAGGAGGTCAGGCTTTTAGAACGCCTGAAATTTCTGGCGATTACGGCATCCAATCTGGATGAATTCTATATGGTAAGAGTCGCCTCCCTAAAGGATATGCAGAATGCGGGATATACCAAGACCGATATTGCAGGAATGCGGGTGGAGCAGCAGTTGGAGGCGATTTCGCAGGAAAACCATGAGTTTATCGATCATCAGTATGCGATTTTCAACCGTTCGCTCAAGCCGATGCTGGAAAAAGCCGGGCTGCGGCTTATCGGCAGCCATGAAGATTTGGAGGATGGGGAAAAAGAATATATCGACGGATATTTTAAAGATTATGTCTATCCCGTACTCACGCCGATGGCGGTGGATGCTTCGCGCCCATTTCCCCTGATCAGGAACAAGACGCTCAATATTGCGGCACTGCTTAAAAGGCGGGAAGATATCAAGGATTTTGTGGGATTTAAGAATATCGACGAAGAAAATAAGAAGAAAGCAGATAAAAACAAGGCGGAGAAATATAAGGGATATGCGGGAGAGGGGATGGATTTTGCCGTGGTGCAGGTTCCCAGCGTGCTTCCAAGACTGATAGAAATTCCGCAAAAATACGCTGCCGCCAAGCCCGGGATAAAAAAGACTCTCATCCTGCTGGAGGAAGTGATTGAAAAAAACATTGAAAAGCTCTTCTTAAATTATACCGTGCTTGCCGCACATCCTTTTCGTATTATGCGGAATGCCGAATTTGAGCTGGATGAGGAGGATGCGGCGGATTTGCTCGTGGAGATTAAAAAGTAGCTCAAGAAGCGCCAGTGGGGAGAAGCGATCCGGCTGGAGGTGGAAGAAGGAATCGACAAAAAGCTGCTCAAGATCTTAAAACAGGAGCTCAATATAGGAGAGGCGGATCTATTTAAAATCAGAGGTCCTCTGGATCTTAGCGTGCTCTTAAAAATCTATGAGCTGGAGGGCTTTGACAAGCTGAAAAATCCGGTGCATATTCCCAAGACGCATCCCAGGCTGGCAAACCAGGAGAATATATTTGAAAATATCAAGAAAGGAGATATTCTGCTGAGCCATCCTTACCATAGCTTTGATCCGGTCGTGGAATTTATTCAGGAAGCGGCATCCGATCCCGATGTTTTGGCGATTAAGCAGACGCTTTACAGAGTCAGCGGCAATTCCCCCATTATCGCGGCACTCGCAAAAGCGGCGGATAATAAGAAGCAGGTCTGCGTGCTGGTGGAGCTGAAGGCGAGATTTGACGAGGAGAATAATATACTCTGGGCAAAGAAGCTTGAGAAAGCGGGCTGTCATGTGATTTACGGGCTGGTCGGCTTGAAAACGCATAGCAAGATCACTCTGGTTCTCCGGAGGGAGGAGGACGGAATCAAGCGCTATGTCCATCTCGGAACGGGAAATTATAATGACAGTACGGCGAAGTTTTATACCGACTTCGGGCTTCTAAGCTGCAGAAGAGATTTCGGGGAGGACGCAAATGCCGTGTTTAACATGCTCAGCGGTTATTCCGAACCACTTTCGTGGAATGCCTTTATTGTTGCGCCGCTTTGGATGAAGGAGAGGTTTTTATATAAAATCGAAAAGGCAAGGGAGACGGCGCTCAAGGGGGAGAAAGCGCAGATTATCGCGAAGATGAACTCTCTTTCGGATCGGGAAATCATCAAGGCGCTCTATCGTGCGAGCGAGGCGGGGGTAAAGATAGAGCTGATCGTGAGGGGGATTTGCTGCCTCAGAGCGGGGGTCGGGAAATTAAGCCAAAATATAGAAGTGCGCTCTATAGTGGGCAATTTTTTGGAGCATGCGAGGGTGTTTTATTTTAATTACGGAGGCATAGAGGAATATTATCTGGGGAGTGCGGACTGGATGAACAGAAATCTGGAAAAGCGTGTAGAAATTGTATTTCCTGTGCTTGACCAAGAGCTGCAGGCAAAGCTTAAGCATTATCTCAGGGTGCAGCTCGATGATAATGTCAAGGCATACAGGTATATGCCGGATAATCGTTATGAAAAGACGGACTTGCGGGGAAAGACCAGAGTGAACGCGCAGGAGCAGTTTGTGCGGGAAGCCGAGGCGGAGGCGGCGGCATCCGAAAAAAACATCATGGGTTTTAAGGAAAGCCGGGTTTTTACGCCGGTAAGAGATTATAATCCTGTTGACAAAAGCAAATAGGGGGTATAATATCTATTTTTAATTTGAGAATACAGAAGGAGGAAAGAGATATTGAATCTTGTTTTGCTTTTGATAGGTTTTTTGTTGTTGGTTAAGGGGGCGGATTTTTTTGTCGAAGGCTCCTCTTCTCTGGCAAGGCTCCTTCGCGTGCCTTCCGCAATCATAGGACTTACCGTAGTGGCGTTCGGAACGAGTACTCCGGAGTCGGCTGTCAGTATAACCGCGGCGATTCAGGGAAGCAATAATATCGCTCTTGCCAATATCATCGGATCGAATATTTTTAATCTGCTGATGGTTATCGGAGTCTGTGCATTGATACGGGATATGCATATCGATAAGCAGATCTTAAAAAAGGATTATACCTTCAATCTGCTCATCACCGTAGTGCTGATTATGGTGATCCTTGATGCGAAGCTGAGCAGGGTGGACGGCGCTCTGCTGCTCCTGTTTTTCGCATATTATCTGTACGACACGATCAGGAGAGCCCGCAATGCAAAGACGCAGGAAGAGGGAGAGGGAAAAACGCTGACTCCTCTTCTGGCTCTGATCGTTATCGCGGGAGGACTGGCGGCGATTGTGTTCGGAGGCAATCTGGTCGTTGACAGCGCAAAGAAGATTGCATTGGATTTCGGCTTATCGGAGACCTTTGTCGGGCTGACGATCGTTGCGATCGGAACCTCCTTGCCGGAGCTGGTTACCAGTGTGGTGGCATCAAGAAAGGGCGAAAACGGCTTGGCTTTGGGCAATGTCATCGGATCGAATATTTTCAATATTTTGTTTATTCTGGGATTTTCTTCCGTATTGAGCCCGCTCGCTACGGATGCTTTCGTGCTGTATGATATGGGAGTGCTGATGCTTGCGATGCTGATTACCTGGTTCCTTGCGGGAAATGACGGGAAGATCAGCAGAAAAGAGGGATTGATCATGCTTGGCATCTATCTTTCCTATATGGTATATATCGTAAATCGATAAAGAAGAATTGAGAATTTTAGAAAGTGTTTTTTAAAGGGAGGAGAGCCGGTAAAAAATTTACCGGCTCGAGTATTATGAAAAAAATCTTGTAAGCTATTTTGTTTAGACTTCACTTGCAATTTCGTATTGCTCTCTCGTCTATGAAGAAAGTATATAATTAAAAAATGTCAAGAGTTTGTTCTTTGTGTAAAAGAATTTTGAATTGATTGTAAACAAACTATGAATGAAAACGCGAATTTTCTTCGCTCCGCTTCTCGCTGAAATTGCTGCCGAGGAAGGGTCTTGCAGCAAGATCCGTAAAAAAGAAGAGGGCAACAATTCCGAAGATGATCATCAGCTGCTTCTCGGATTGTTTTTTCAGGATGCTTTCCAGCATCGGGTGAATGAGATAGAGGATGATGCTGCCGCCGAGGGCAAAACGGAGGCTGGATTTTAGGGCGATCCGCCCCTGAAAATTCAGGAAATATTCATTATAGTTCCAAAGCCATTCTCCTATCGTCGCTTCCATGATATAGCTGGTAAGAAGCTCGAGGAGAGTAGCCAGAAGCATGATGCTCAGGAAAATAAGCAGCGGTGTCAGATTAAGACGAAAGAGAGAAAGGCGGATTTTGGTTTTACGGTAAAGCAAAAGAATGAAGAGAAGAGAGCCGAAGCCGTAAACCGGCAGATAGGGTCCGAAGAGAAATCCACGGTTGACAAAGCCTCTATGATATTCCAGAATGCCGACAAGCAGCTCATATATCCATCCCAGAAAAGAATAGAAGATAAAATATAAAAAATAGAGAGCGATGTTTTTTGCCATATCCACCTCCGAAAATAATCAACATAAAAAGGATAAAAATGACTTTCCGCATAAGAGAAGGATCGAAACCTTAAAAGAAGTGTGCTTGCTTCTTCGGTCTCATATGACGGAAAGTCTTTTTTTACAGGCGAAAGCCCGCAGCTTTTTTAATTGGTAATTGCCAGTCCGCTTTCCCGATCAAAGAGATGTATCTTTTCAAGGTCAATTGCGAAAGAGGCTTTGTCGCCGGCGCGCAGCGTCGTACGGGGATTGACTCTCGCGGTAATCTGGGCGTCTTCGAAATCGCAGTAGAGGAATACTTCCGCGCCGAGGAGCTCATATACCTTGACATCGGCTTCGATGACGCTGGAGGGAGAGTTTGAAATAAAGATCTCGGAATCGTGAATATCCTCCGGACGCACACCTAAAGTCACGGTTTTTTTGTCGTAATTTCCCTTGACCAGTGCGGAAATCTTATTTGCGGGCAGCTTCAAGGTGTATTTTCCGACCTTCAGTTCCGCCTCGTTTTCGCTCTTGATATCCACCTGCGCATCGAGAAAATTCATCTGCGGAGATCCGATGAAGCCCGCAACAAAGAGGTTGGCGGGATTATTATAAAGATTCTTCGGCGTATCAACCTGCTGAATCAAGCCGTCCTTCATCACGACGATCCTTGTGCCAAGCGTCATCGCCTCAGTCTGATCGTGGGTGACATAAATAATCGTCGCACCGAGCCTCTCGTGGATTTTTGCGATTTCAATACGCATCTGTACTCTGAGTTTTGCGTCAAGGTTGGAGAGCGGTTCATCCATCAAAAAGACCTTGGGGCTTCTTACGATTGCTCTTCCCATTGCAACACGCTGTCTCTGCCCTCCCGAAAGCGCTTTCGGTTTTCTTTCCAAGAGATTTTCAAGTCCGAGGATAGATGCGGCATTTCTGACCGCCTTATCGATTTCCTCTTTGGGGACCTTCCTCAGCTTCAGACCGAATGCCATATTGTCATATACGGACATATGGGGATAGAGAGCATAATTCTGAAATACCATTGCGATATCTCTGTCCTTTGGCTCGACATCGTTGACTACGACGCCGTCTATTTCGAGAGTACCGGAACTGATATCCTCAAGACCTGCAATCATACGAAGTGTAGTAGATTTTCCGCATCCGGAGGGACCGACAAAGATAATAAACTCTTTATCCTCGATTTCGAGATTAAAGTTATGTACGGCTTTAAAGCCGTTGGGATATTCTTTTTCGATTCCTTTTAGTGATAAACTTGCCATGATAATAATCCTCCTAGTAAATAATGCTTAATTTAAATCGCAGAAAACGCAGCCTCATCTGCAATCACTCTGAAATCGGAATGAAGCTGCAGAACGGATGCGGGGATTTGCGGACAAACAGGACCGTAGAGAACTTCCTTGAGGATACCTGCCTTCGCCTCTCCGCTTACCAGCAGAAGTACTGTTTTTGCACTCATAATATTTCTGATTCCCATGGTATATGCCTGCTTCGGAACTTCATCGGAGGAAGAAAAGAAGCGGGTGTTTGCCGCAATTGTGCTTGCACTCAGATCGACGCAGTGCACATCGCAGATAAATTCGTTCGAGGGTTCATTAAAACCGATATGCCCGTTATGCCCGAGTCCGAGAAGCTGGAGATCGATTCCGCCGAGAGAAGCGATTTTACGGTTATATTCCGTACATGCCTTGTCTGCATCCTCTTGTATTCCGTCGGGAATATGGGTTTTGGATTTATCGATATTGATATGATTAAACAAATGATGATCCATGAAGTAACGATAACTCTGGTCATGCTCGGGGGGAAGCCCTCTGTACTCGTCCAGATTTGCCGAGGAAACCGAGGAAAAGTCCAGATCTCCCTTTTGATATCTGGAAACCAGCTCCTGATAAGTGCCGATAGGAGTGGAGCCCGTAGCAAGACCGAGAACGGAATTCGGCTTGAGAATAATCTGTGCCGAGATAATATCCGCGGCTTTTTTGCTTAACGCCGCATAGTCTCTTACTTTATAAAGCAGCATATTCAAAAGTCCTTTCTTTCCGCATAGCAATCAAACACGCTGTACGGAAATATAATATAGATGTTTTTATTATACCAACTAGAATCTTTATTGCAAGAACTTCCGTAAAAGAGGGTTTATTTTATGTCATTTGAGAGAGGAAAATAAAATGCCGAATCGGGGGAAGAGTATTTCAAATCCTGTATTTTTATGGTATTATTTTTTAAAAATAAGAATATGATTTTTAAAAAATCAACAGAAGGATGGAATGGATATGATGAAAAAACCGATTGCCATCATTGAGATGGAAAACAGCAATCAGATTAAGATTGAGCTTTACCCTGAGGTTGCGGAGAATACCGTTAGAAATTTTATCAGCCTGGCACGGAAGAAATTCTATGATGGATTGATTTTTCACAGAGTGATTAAGGGATTTATGATCCAGGGAGGCTGCCCGGAAGGGATCGGAATAGGAGGTCCCGGATATTCGATCGCGGGAGAGTTTCTGCAAAACGGATTCCAAAATACGATGAAGCATGAAAGAGGCGTTATCTCGATGGCGAGATCGGCACATCCGAATTCGGCGGGAAGCCAGTTTTTTATCATGCATAAGGATGCGCTGCATTTGGACGGTGCATATGCGGCTTTCGGCAAGGTAATCGAAGGCATGGAGACGGTGGATGAGATTGCCTCCGTCCGCACGGGAAGAAACGATAAGCCCGTGGAGGAGCAAAAAATCAGGAGCATCACGATAGATACCTTCGGAGAAGAGTATGAGGAGCCGAAGACTTGTTAGGACGGCGGAAGGTTCGGAAATTTCCGTGATCCTTTCCGATGAAAAAGAGTTTCTTTTGGAAGCCGCCGCTGCGAAAAAGCCGGCGATAGGTATCGGAGGGGAAGGGCAGATCCCCATAGAGGCATGCAGGTATGTTGTTGAGCGTATCGAAGATATCGATGAGGATTTTTTGCGAAAAGCGGCATACAGATATGCGGGCTTGCCTCTTGAGATCGCGCAGACAAAGCGGCTTCGGATCAGGGAACTTACTCCGGATGATTTCAAGATTTTCCCAAAATCCCCTCTCTCTGCAAAAGACAGGTATTTTGCCGGAGAGGATCTGCAGCTCTTTTTTTGTGAAGAAAAATTTTACGCCTATATCCGCTGGAGATATGATTTCTATGATTACGGGATTTGGGCGATTCTGTGAAAAGAAGATCAGGCGCTGATCGGCATCGCCGGATTTTATGAAAGTGAAAAAGAGGATGAAAAGGGGCTGGGCTACCTGATCTTTCCGGGGGAGAGAAAAAAAGGCTATGCATATGAGGCTTGCTCCGCCCTGATCGAATACGGGAAAGAGAAACTCTCCGTATCAAAATACCTGCTCGAGATCAGAGAGGGAAATGCCGCGTCCCTTGCTCTGGGGAAAAAGCTGAGAGAGAAATACAAAGAAGCGCTGGAATATCGGGGGCGGGGAGTATCTGCTTAAAACATAGCTTTTTAGCAGGTTTTTGGAAAAATTATATGCAATTTAACAAATTGCATTATATTTTTAGTATGTTATAATACCTGTATACAATATACGGTAAAAAAACAAAAAAGAGATTTGAGAAAGAACCGCGTATTTTACAGGGAGAAAATCATGGAGAGTATATGCCTGAAAGCCTATGCCAAGATCAATATCGGACTCGATATTCTCGGGAAGAGAGCGGACGGATATCATGAAATCAGAACGATCATGCAGCAGGTTCCGCTCAGCGACGGCATCCGCCTGAGGAAGAATATGGCGGGCGGGATCAGGCTGAGCTGCACCCGGTCCGATATACCGGAAGATGAGAGCAATCTTGCATGGAAGGCGGCAAGCCTTTTTTGCAAAACCTTCGGATTCAAAGAAAGCGTAGATATAGAACTGGAAAAGAGGATTCCTGCGGAAGCGGGGATGGGAGGCGGCAGTGCGGATGCGGCAGCGGTGCTTAAGGGGATGAAAGCGCTCTATGCTCCGGATATAGAGGAGCGGGAGCTGATGAAGCTGGGAGCAAAGCTGGGGGCGGATATTCCTTACTGCATAGCGGGAGGTACCGCGCTTTGTGAAGGAATCGGAGAACGAATCAGTCCTCTCGGTGGCTTTCCGAAATCTTATGCCTTGATTTTGAAGCCGAATCTGCGGATATCGACGAAGGAGGTATATCGAAATCTCAGCATGGAGGAGATTTCCCGAAGAGGGCATGCGGATATCGATGCCCTGATCTCCTGCATAGAAGCGCAGGATCTTTGCCGCCTGGGAAGCAAGCTGAAGAATGTATTGGAGTACGGAGTAAGCAAGACCTACCCACTGATCGAGGAGCTGAAAGAGAACCTGCTTGAGCGGGGGGCGCTCGGCAGCTCCATGAGCGGAAGCGGCTCTGCGGTATTCGGGCTTTTTAAAGAAGAGGGCATTGCACAAAGCTGTCGGGAAGCCATAGAAGCGAAGGCGGGAAAGAAGATAGAGAAAAGCTTTTTGGTTTCACTCTGAAAAAAATACAGAAGCATCGGAATTTCGGTTTTTCTCCGAATGAAGATCTCAAAATAAAGAAGGAAAAGTAAAAGAGGAAAGAAAGAATCCCGAAAGGTACTGCCTGAGAGCAGGAAAAGGAGGATAAAAAGCTCGAATAAAAGAGGAAGGATTAGGAGGAGTTTACATGGCGGATCATTTAAAACTGGATGTAGATGATTATATGCCGCTTCGGGATGTTGTATTTAAGACCCTCAGACAGGCGATATTAAAAGGAGAGATGCATCCGGGAGAGAGGCTGATGGAAATCCAGCTTGCCAATAAACTCGGAGTGAGCAGAACTCCGATCAGAGAAGCGATACGGAAGCTGGAGCTTGAGGGGCTGGTCGTAATGACACCCAGAAAGGGTGCGGAGGTTGCCGGCATAACGGAAAAAAATCTCAGAGACGTGCTGGAGGTCAGAAGAGCGCTTGAGGAGCTGGCGATAGAGCTTGCCTGCAAAAGAATCAGCGAGGAAGAGATTGAGGAACTGGGAAGAGCGGAGGCTGAATTCAGCGCCGCGGTCGAAAAAGGAGATGTAATACAGATTGCGCAGAAGGATGAAGCCTTTCATGATATTATATTTAAGTCGACCTGCAATGATAAGCTGATTCAGATGCTGGGCAATCTCAGAGAGCAGATGTATCGCTTCCGGTTGGAATATATCAAGGATTCCGATAAGCGCAGGCTTTTGATCAATGAGCACAGAAATATCTATTATGCGGTCAGAGACAAGAGAGGGGAAGAGGCGAAGCGCGCGATCGGGGAGCATATTGATAATCAGAAAGTAACGGTAGCAAAAACAATTAAAGAAAATTAGGGGTTATTTAAGAATGGGTAAGAAAACGATAGCGCTGATCTTCGGCGGTCAATCTTCCGAGCATATGGTATCCTGTATGTCGGCGGCGAATATTGCGGATCTGATCGATAAAGAAACTTATGATCTGCTTCTGATCGGCATCACGCAGGAGGGACGCTGGCTTAAGGCTGTGGATGTGCAGCAGATGAGGAACGGGAATTGGAGAGAGGGAAAGATCTCTGCGGTGCTGCTTCCTGATTCCACAAAGCAATGCATACTGATAAAGGAAGGGGCGGACTATACCAAGGTAAAGATTGATCTTGTTTTTCCGGTGCTGCACGGCTTATACGGAGAGGACGGAACGATACAGGGGCTTTGCGAGCTTGCAAAAATACCTTATGTGGGCTGCGGCGTGCTTGCCTCTGCGATAGGGATGGATAAATCCTACACCAAGATCGTGGTCGATGCGCTCGGAATCAAACAGGCGAGATATGTTCTCACGACGAGAGCGGAGCTGGAGGAAGCTATCGAGGCGGTGATCGAAAGGATAGAGAAGACTCTGCCCTACCCTGTATTTGTCAAGCCCTGCAATGCGGGATCAAGCAAGGGCGTCGGTAAGGCGTCGGACAGAAGGAGTCTGCGCTTTGCGCTCAATGAGGCTGTGCTGCATGACAGGAAGATCCTGATTGAGGAGGGAATAAAAGGAAGAGAGATCGAATGCGCCGTACTGGGAACCTATTCCCGGATCCGCGCCAGCAAGGTGGGAGAGGTGATCGCGGCTGCGGAATTCTATGATTTTGACGCGAAATATTATAATAGCGAATCCGCCACCGTGGTCGATCCTGTGCTTGCGGGGGACTGCGCCCGAACAATCGGCAGTCTTGCAAAAAGGATTTTTGCGGCAATCGACGGCTTCGGTCTTGCAAGAGTCGATTTTTTTGTTACGGAGAGGGGCGAGATCATCTTTAACGAGATCAATACAATGCCGGGCTTTACCGCAATCAGCATGTATCCCATGCTTTGGGAGGCGAGCGGCATCCCCAAGGCGGAGCTGATCAAAGAGCTGATAGAGCTTGCGTTTCGGAGAGAATGATGGAAGTGCAAAAGAGAGATCTTGCAATCGGAATTTTTGATTCCGGCATAGGAGGGCTTACGGTGGCAAAAGAGATCATGAAGCAGATGCCCTCGGAAAGCCTCGTGTATTTCGGGGATACGGCAAGGCTGCCCTATGGAAATAAATCAAAAGAGACGGTCATACGATATTCAAGGCAAATCTACAGATTTTTGCGCTCCGAGCAGGTGAAAGCCATCGTCATCGCCTGCAATACGGCAAGCGCTCATGCCTTGGATGTGCTTTCTGCAGAAAGCGATATCCCGGTGATCGGGGTGATCAAAGCGGGAGCGCATGCGGCGGTGCAAAGCACAAGAAACGGAAGAGTCGGCGTGATGGGAACGGAGGGCACGGTCAGGAGCGGAGTTTATGAGAAAACGATCAGGGAGGAAAATCCCGAGATCGAGGTGCTGCAAAAAGCCTGTCCGCTTTTGGTTCCTCTCGTGGAAGAGGGGCTTGCTCATGACAGGATAACCGATGAAATCATTAACCGATATATGAGCGAGCTGAAGGGAAAATATATCGATACCCTGATTTTGGGCTGTACGCATTATCCCCTGCTTTCGGCGGCAATCTCAAGAGCGATGGGAGAGCAGGTGGAACTGGTCAATCCCGCGTATGAAACCGCTGCCGAGCTAAAGGAGATTTTGAGAGAGCAAAGCCTGTTGAGAGAAAAGGGGGAAGAGGGCGGACAGCGCTTCTATGTCAGCGATCTGGCGGAGCGTTTCGCAGACTTTGCCTCCTCTATTTTGCCTGCCCGGATCGCAAAGACGGAGAAAATCAATATAGAGGAATACTGATGAAGAAGGATGTATTTATTACGATAAACAGCACGCATAAAATGGATGAAGACAGCGACCATATCCAGATGATATTTCCCGGATTATATGCATTTTGCGAGGAGAAGCATAAAATCACTTACGAGGAGCCGGTCGAGGGGATGAAGGGGATGATTAAGAACACCCTGATCATCAACGATGCGGGAATGGAGATTATCAAAGAAGGATTGGCAAGCTCCCATATGAGCTTTTTAAAATCGGGGAAAAAGACCTCGTCAAAATACAGCACCCCTTACGGAGATATTATTATGGGGATCAGGACCTTCGATCTTCATATCAGCGAGGGAGAGGATAAGATCTGCATAGATGCGCAGTATGCGATAGAGATGGGCGGAGAACATGTATCAAACTGTAATTTAAAGGTGGATATCTGCTCAAAAGACATTGCAGATATCCACCTTTAAGTTCAAGCGATAGGATACCGGGGCCCTTATTCTGAAGAGAACCGGAGCTTAGTTTGTTTTTTTGAAGCGGGAGAAGAATCCTTTTTTTGCTTCGGGCTTTGCGATTACGCCGCCTCTCACGCTTTTTAATTCCGTAATATAGATGCCGCTGACCACGACTTTGACCTCGGATTTGAGCGGTATGGAATGAAACACCTTATCATCCGCCATCAGCGTCATGATTTTCGGTCCCACCTTGGCTTTGACGATTGGAACCTTTGACCAGCGAAGATATTTCGGAGTCTGCTCATAAACCATTTTCGGAAGACCGGAGTCTTTGAGCTTCAGTTTCTTCTTATCTATAATCAGCATAGAAACCGTTTGTTTTGCAGCTTCGATGGCTGCTTTTTGTTCTGTCTGCTTTTTTTCCAATTTTCTGCCGATGAAGTATAACACGACCAGCACCGCCAATACGATCATAAGCACGATGGCTATGATTAAGAGTACCTTACCTAACACGTCAAAATTCCTCCAAATTCTGTTTTTTTGAATGAGAAGCATCGCAGATCAATGCTTCCGGAATGAGATATATGCTAAACTATAACATTATACCAAAAGAAGACGGTAAAAGCAAGGATTTCCGTATTGACACCTTGAAACGACTATGATACTATGAAGATTGCAGTATTATGGGAAAGTGGCGTTTTTTATCCGCAAAGAGAAAAACTGAGGATACGGATCGGCGCTTTTCCTTAGCGTGAATCGATGCTGTTGAAATGGATACTGATATAGATACTACAAAGTAATTATGATACAAGGGAGAGACGCAATGGAAAAAAGCAAAATGCATCCCATAGAGTCGGGGAAAAGCGTAAGGATGAGTTTCTCAATGCAAAAGGAAGTCCTTGAAATGCCCAATCTGATAGAGATCCAGAAGGATTCCTATCAATGGTTCTTAACGGAGGGTCTTCGGGAGGTTTTTCGTGATATCTTTCCGATAGAAGACTTCGGAGGGCATTTGAGCCTTGATTTTGTAGATTACATATTATGCAGAGACGATGTTAAGTACAGTATAGAAGAGTGTAAGGAAAGAGATGCCACCTATGCGGCTCCGATCAAGGTTAAGGTCCGGCTGAGCAATAAGGAAAAGGATGAAATCAACGAATACGAGATCTTTATGGGAGATTTGCCCTTGATGACGGATACGGGTTCTTTTGTGATCAACGGCGCGGAGAGGGTGATTGTAAGTCAGCTGGTTCGTTCTCCTGGTATTTATTATACCGTTGAGCATGATAAAATAGGAAAAGAATGTTTTTTCTGTCAGGTTATTCCGAACAGAGGAGCATGGCTTGAGTATGAAACGGATTCCAATGACGTATTCTATGTGCGCGTGGACAGGACGAGAAAAGTCCCGGTTACGGTGCTGATTCGAGCTTTCGGCGTAGGAACAAATTCCGAAATACTGGATCTCTTCGGGGAGGAGCCGAAGCTTATGGCAAGCTTTGCGAAGGATCCCTCCGATAATTATGCGGACGGTTTGTTGGAGCTCTATAAGAAGATACGCCCGGGCGAGCCGCTTTCTGTAGACAGTGCAAAGAATCTTTTGCATTCGATGTTTTTTGATCCCAGAAGATATGATCTTGCCAGAGTGGGAAGATACAAATTTAATAAAAAGCTGCATTTCAGATATCGGATAGCCGGACGTAAACTTGCAGAAGATGTCGTGGATACGGAAAGCGGAGAGATTCTGGCTTCCGCCGGCGAGATCGTATCCAGAGAGCTTGCCTGCAGGATCCAGGACGCGGGAATCGCTTATGTATGGCTGGCGGGAGAGGACAGAAACATCAAGGTGCTGTCCAATCTGATGGTTGATATCAAAAAGCATGTCGATATCGAAAATGTCGAGGAGCTTGGCGTGACCGAGCCGGTTTATTATCCGGCATTAAAGGAATTGATCGAAGAGGCGGGCGATCAAAAAGAGCTTGAGAATCTGATAAGGAAGAATATTGCGCTTCTGATTCCGAAGCATGTGACGAGGGAGGATATTTTTGCCTCTATCAATTATAATATGCACCTCGAAGAGGGCATAGGAAATAAGGATGATATCGATCATCTCGGCAACAGGCGAATTCGTGCCGTCGGAGAGCTCCTGCAAAATCAGTACAGGATAGGCTTGACGAGAATGGAAAGAGTGGTAAGGGAGAGGATGTCCACACAGGATAAGGAGGGCGTGACGGCGCAGTCTCTGATCAATATCAAGCCCGTAACCGCTTCCATCAAAGAGTTTTTCGGAAGCTCCCAGCTTTCCCAGTTTATGGATCAGAACAATCCTCTTGCAGAGCTGACACATAAAAGAAGGCTTTCCGCCCTCGGTCCTGGAGGTCTTTCCAGAGACAGGGCGGGATTTGAGGTTCGAGACGTGCATTATACGCATTATGGACGTATGTGCCCGATAGAGACGCCGGAAGGACCGAATATCGGACTGATCAACTCGCTTGCCTGCTTTGCGAGAGTCAACTCCTACGGATTTATCGAGTCGCCGTATCGAATCGTGGATAAATCCGTCGATCCGGAGAATCCTGTCGTAACCGATAATGTTTGTTATTATACGGCGGATGAGGAAGATAATTACAGGGTGGCGCAGGCGAACGAGCCGCTCGACGAGGAAGGGCATTTCGTCAACGACAATGTATCCGGAAGATATAGGGACGAGACCTCGGAGTTCCAGAAGAGGAATATAGATCTGATGGACGTTTCCCCGAGAATGGTTTTTTCCGTAGCGACGAGCATGATTCCCTTCCTGGAAAACGACGACGCAAACCGTGCGCTGATGGGTTCAAACATGCAGCGCCAGGCGGTGCCCCTGATGGTAACTGAGGAGCCGGTTGTAGGAACGGGAATGGAAGGAAAGGCTGCGGTCGATTCAGGAGTCTGCGTTATTGCAAAGAGCGCCGGAGAGGTGGTGCTCAGCTCTGCCGATAAGATCGTGGTTAAGCGGGATGAGGACGGGGGAAAGGATGAGTACAGACTGATTAAGTTTGCAAGAAGCAACCAGTCCAACTCCTATAATCAAAAGCCCATCGTTTCCAAAGGAGACCGGGTGAAGGCGGGGGAGGTCATCGCGGACGGACCCTCGACCAGGAGAGGAGAGATCGCTCTGGGCAAGAACCCGCTGATCGGCTTCATGACCTGGGAGGGATATAATTACGAGGATGCGGTGCTTCTGAGCGAGCGCTTGGTTGAAGACGATGTATATACCTCGATTCATATAGAAGAATACGAATGTGCGGCAAGAGATACCAAGCTCGGTCCGGAAGAAATCACAAGAGACGTGCCCGGAGTCGGAGACGATGCGCTGAAAGATCTTGACGAGAGAGGAATCATCAGAATCGGTGCCGAAGTAAGAGCCGGAGATATTCTCGTCGGCAAGGTGACGCCGAAGGGAGAAACCGAGCTTACGGCGGAAGAAAGACTCTTAAGGGCAATATTCGGAGAGAAGGCGAGAGAGGTGAGGGATACCTCCTTGAAGGTGCCGCACGGAGCTTACGGAGTTGTGGTGGATGCGAAGGTATTTACCAGAAAGAACGGAGACGAACTCCAGCCCGGAGTCAATCAGAATGTGCGCATCTATATTGCCCAGAAGAGGAAGATCTCCGTCGGAGACAAGATGGCGGGACGCCACGGAAACAAGGGTGTGGTATCGAGGGTTCTGCCCGTCGAGGATATGCCCTTCCTGCCAAACGGAAGACCTCTGGATATCGTGCTCAACCCGCTCGGCGTACCTTCCCGTATGAATATAGGGCAGGTGCTGGAGATCCATCTTTCGCTTGCGGCGAAGGCGCTCGGCTTCAATGTCGCGACACCGGTTTTTGACGGAGCGAACGAAAACGATATCATGGATATGCTCGAAATCGCCAATGATTATGTCAATACCGATTTTGAAGAGTTCAGAAAAAAATATGAAAAGCTGATTGATACTCATGTTATGGAGTATCTTGCAAAGAACCTCAAGCATAGAGAGCTTTGGAAGGGAGTTCCCATATCCAGGGACGGAAAAGTATGGCTTAGGGACGGAAGAACCGGAGAGTACTTCGACAGCCCGGTTACAATAGGGCATATGCATTATCTGAAGCTGCACCACCTCGTGGACGACAAGATCCACGCGCGTTCTACCGGTCCATACTCTTTGGTGACGCAGCAGCCTCTGGGAGGAAAGGCGCAGTTCGGAGGACAGCGCTTCGGAGAGATGGAGGTCTGGGCGCTCGAGGCATACGGAGCATCCTATACCTTGCAGGAGATCCTTACGGTGAAATCGGATGATGTGGTCGGAAGAGTTAAGACTTATGAGGCGATCATCAAGGGTGATAATATACCGGATTCCGGTATACCAGAGTCCTTCAAGGTGCTCTTAAAGGAATTGCAGTCTCTCGGACTCGATGTAAGAGTTCTGATGGATGACGGTTCCGAGGTGGAGCTGAAGGAAAACGTGCATTATGGTGATTTAAGCATTCATTCCATTATTGAGGGCAACCGGAAGTATAATGATACGGAAGGAATCGAGGAAAGCGGATTTATCAAGCAGGAATTCGTGGACGGGGAGCTCGTGGAGGCGGAAGATGAATACACCGAGGAGGAGTATCCGCAGGATGGCGGTTCCGAAGAGGAATATGCCGATTTTGATGAGGAATAATAAGATATAGAGAATGTCCGCCCCGATGGCGGCGGGCTGATAACAAAGTTTGGAAAGGAGCATATGAATGCCTGATAATCATGAAATTTATCAACCTATATCTTTTGACAATATAAAGATAGGGCTTGCTTCTCCGGAAAAGATCATCGAATGGTCGAGGGGAGAAGTAAAGAAGCCTGAAACGATTAACTACAGAACGCTGAAGCCGGAGAGAGACGGTCTCTTTTGCGAGAAGATTTTCGGACCAGCAAAGAACTGGGAATGCCACTGCGGAAAATATAAAAAAATACGTTATAAGGGCGTGATCTGTGATCGCTGCGGAGTGGAGGTCACCAAAGCGAGCGTCAGACGTGAGCGTATGGGGCATATTGAACTTGCCGCCCCGGTTTCTCATATCTGGTATTTCAAAGGGATTCCTTCCCGCATGGGTCTGATTTTGGATATGTCGCCCCGGGTTTTGGAAAAGGTCCTGTATTTTGCTTCCTATATCGTATTGGATGCGATGGAAACGGGGCTGAATTATAAGCAGGTGCTTTCCGAAAAGGAATACAGAGACGCGCTGGATGCATACGGATACGGAAGCTTCCGTGCCGGAATGGGTGCCGAGGCTGTGTTTGAGATTCTTCAGGATATCGATTTGGAGAAGGAGTCGGAAGAGCTCAGAGCACAGCTTGAGGATGCTTCGGGTCAAAAGAGGGCAAAGATCATCAAGAGGTTGGAGGTCGTAGAGGCATTTCGCCATTCGGGCAATCGTCCCGAATGGATGATCATGACCGTGATTCCGGTTATTCCTCCGGATATCAGACCGATGGTTCAGCTGGACGGAGGAAGATTTGCCACCAGCGATCTCAATGATCTTTATCGGAGGATCATCAACAGAAATAACAGACTTGCAAGGCTGCTGGAGCTTGGCGCTCCGGATATCATTATCCGCAATGAGAAGCGCATGCTGCAGGAGGCTGTGGACGCATTGATTGATAACGGAAGAAGGGGAAGACCGGTGACCGGCTCCGGAAACCGTGCGCTGAAATCGCTTTCGGATATGCTCAAGGGCAAGCAGGGAAGATTTCGCCAGAACCTTCTGGGAAAAAGAGTGGATTATTCGGGTCGTTCGGTTATCGTCGTCGGTCCCGAGCTTAAGATCTATCAATGCGGTCTGCCGAAGGAAATGGCGATAGAGCTCTTTAAGCCCTTCGTCATGAAAGAGCTGATTGCAAACGGAACAGCCAATAATATCAAGGCGGCGAAGAAAATGGTCGAGAGAATGCATGACGAGGTCTGGGATGTGCTCGAGAAGGTGATCAAGGAACATCCTGTCATGCTCAACCGTGCCCCCACCCTGCACAGACTGGGAATTCAGGCCTTTGAGCCGGTGCTTGTAGAGGGTAAGGCGATCAAGCTTCATCCCCTCGTATGTACCGCCTTCAATGCAGACTTCGACGGAGACCAGATGGCGGTGCATCTGCCGCTTTCTGTCGAGGCACAGGCGGAGTGCAGATTCCTGCTGCTCTCTCCGAACAATCTCTTAAAGCCTTCGGACGGAGGTCCCGTAGCGGTGCCTTCTCAGGATATGGTGCTCGGTATTTATTATCTGACCCAGATCAGACCGGGCATGAAGGGAGAAGGAAAATTCTTTAAGAATGTTAATGAGGCAATTCTTGCCTATGAGAATAAGGAAATTACCCTGCATTCGGAGATCCGGGTAAGAATGAGCAAGCTGATGCCGGATAAGAGCATGCTCTACCAGACAATCAGCTCTACAGTCGGCAGGCTGCTCTTCAATGAGATCATTCCTCAGGATCTCGGTTTTGTGGACAGAAGCATACCGGGCAATGAGCTGCTCCTGGAGGTGGATTTCCTCGTAAAGAAAAAGCAGTGCAAGCAGATTTTGGAGAGGGTTATCAATGTACATGGGCTCTCCAAGACTGCAAGAGTTTTGGATGATATCAAGGCGATAGGCTATAAATTTTCGACGATCGCCTCGATGACTGTTTCCATATCGGATATGACGGTTCCGGAAAGCAAGAAGACCTTGATCAAGGATGCGCAGAAGAAGGTGGATCAGATCGCCAGGAACTACAGGAGAGGACTGATCACCGACGAGGAGCGCTATAAGGAAGTTATCCAGACCTGGAAGGAGGCGGATGAAACGCTGACCAGGGATCTGATCGAGGGATTGGATAATTATAATAATATCTTTATGATGGCGGATTCCGGAGCGAGAGGATCCAATCAGCAGATCAAGCAGCTTGCCGGAATGAGAGGCTTGATGGCGGATACGACGGGACATACGATAGAGCTTCCGATCAAATCAAACTTCCGTGAGGGACTGGATGTTTTGGAGTACTTTATTTCGGCGCACGGAGCAAGAAAGGGTCTTTCGGATACGGCGCTTCGTACGGCAGACTCGGGATATCTGACCAGAAGGCTGGTAGACGTATCCCAGGATCTGATCATCAGAGAGAGGGACTGCTGCGAAGGCAAGGAAATTCCTTATATGGAGATCAGAGCATTTAAGGAATGGAACGAGATGATCAAGGATTACGAGATCACGGAGGGGCTGGAAGAGAGAATCACCGGAAGATATATTGCGGAGACGATTACCGACCCGGATACGGGAGAGGTTGTGGTCAAAGCAAACCATATGTGCACCAAGAAGAGAGCGGCTGCGGTGATGAAGGTTCTGGAAAAGCTCGGAAGAGAGAGCGTAAAGATCCGTACCGTGCTTTCCTGCAAATGTCATACCGGAGTTTGTGCAAAATGCTACGGAACCAATATGGCGACGGGGCAGGCGGTACAGGTGGGAGAAGCGGTTGGAATTATTGCGGCACAGTCCATCGGTGAGCCGGGAACCCAGCTGACGATGCGTACCTTCCATACCGGAGGAGTGGCGGGAGGAGATATCACGCAGGGTCTTCCCCGTGTAGAGGAGCTCTTTGAGGCGAGAAAGCCGAAGGGACTTGCGCTGATTTCCGAGTTTTCCGGAGTTGTGGAGGTCAATGACAGCAAGAAAAAACGTGAAATCATCGTGACCAATCATGAGAATGCAGAATCAAAGACTTATCTGATTCCCTACGGCTCCCGGATTAAGGTAAAGGACGGCCAGGAGATAGAGGCGGGAGACGAGCTGACCGAAGGAAGCGTCAATCCGCATGATATCTTAAAGATCAAAGGCGTCAGAGCCGTGCAGGACTATATGATACAGGAGGTGCAGAAGGTTTACCGCCTCCAAGGCGTTGAAATTAACGATAAGCATATCGAAGTGATTGTGCGCCAGATGCTTAAGAAGGTTAAGATAGAAGAGAGCGGAGACGCGCCTGTGCTTCCCGGCATTTCAATGGATGTGCTAGAATATAACGATATGAATGAAAAGCTGATCGAAGAGGGTAAGGCGCCGGCAGAGGGTAAGCAGGTTATGCTCGGCATTACCAAGGCATCCCTGACTACGGATTCTTTCCTTTCCGCAGCCTCCTTCCAGGAGACGACCAAGGTTCTTACGGAAGCGGCAATTAACGGAAAGATTGACAGCCTCTACGGCTTAAAGGAAAACGTAATCATAGGAAAGCTGATCCCGGCGGGTACGGGAATGAAGAGATATCGCAACGTCAAGCTGGACAGCGAGCAGCCGGATTCGGTGATAGCACAGGAACTTGCTTCTACAGAGGTTTAGGCTTAAAAAAATAAAAAACGGGGGAAAGCATGATTAGAAGAATACGTATGGCAATCAGCCTGATTGCCGTGATCATTGTAGCGGGATATTATCTGACGATCTTTATGCAGGACAGGAAAACGCTGAATTTTGAAATTTTGGACCAGTTTACGGTATCGACTCCGGGTTACTGGGAGATAGACGAAGACGTTGACAGTGAAGATGCGGATCTTGCTCTGCTGACAAGAGAAGAAGATGTCTCGGTTCATTTCGTGATTCTTTCGAAAGAGGAAACGGAATACGAAGATCTGGAAAGCTTCGCAGAATTTGTGGCAGAAGCCACAAAGGAGAGCGATCCTGAATACGAACTCAAGCCGGTGGATTTAGAATCCTATGAAAAAGCGTTTTACTATACCGGCTCGGAGCTTTTGGCGGGTAGCTTTTACGCGATAAACGAGTATCTGGTCGAAAAAGATGGTTATTATATTTTCGGTACTGCCTTATCCGTTGAGTCCAATTCGAAAAAGGCGGATTCTGAAGTGAAAAAGATGCTGATTTCCTTAAAGCCCGCGGAGTAAAAAAGAAAATAATATATCTGGATGCAGATCTGTATTTGGATATATTATTTTTGCGCAAAAGTTAGCAAAACCTAACTTTTGTTCGTCATTACCAACGATTTCATTCCTGTTTTTATGAAAATACAGGAAAAAATAAAGTGTTTTGAGTAAGGATGCAGATGCGGTATTTTATGAAAAAATGGGGGGATTAAAATGAGACAGATAACAAAGTTTCTATTGCTGACGGTTCTGGGAGCGTCGGTATTGTTCCGGAGCGCCGGGACGGCAAATGCAGAGCCGTCTTCGGCTGCTGCCGTACAAAACGAAGAAGCTTCCTTACGGGAAGATTCTTCGGCTGCGGATTATATCAGTTTTGTGGTAAAGATGAAGGAAGAGAGTCCGCAAGACAAAAGAGAGGATATGATAGAGGGGGCGGAAAGCGTTGTAGAGGATTTGATGGAAACGGCGGATAGGAGCCAGGGAGATATCATCGCATATCTGGAGGCGGAAAAGGCAAAAGGGAGCGTAGAGAGCTATCAGTCCTTTTTCATTGTCAACAGCATATCCGTAAATGCAAAGAAAGAAGTGCTTCTTGCGCTTGAGCAGCGCAGCGATGTGGAAAAAATCGTTGCGGATAGAATGATCAAGGAGGAAGTGCCGGAGGATAACGAAGAGGAGTCCGGCTTCTCCCTTCGTTCCGTGCAGGCACAAAAACATATTCCCTGGAATATCAGGAGCATACTTGCGGATAAGGTATGGCAGTATGAAAAGATTACTGGAGAAGGCGTAGTTGTCGGAATTATAGATTCCGGTGTGGACGCGCAGCATCCTGCGATCGCAAATGCGTGGAGGGGAAATACGCCCGGTATGGAGGTATACAGCTGGTACGATACGACCGACCGAAGTAATCGCGGTCGGGGAAGCAAGCCGACGGATTCCACCGGGCACGGAACGCATGTTGCGGGAACGATTTTGGGACAGGATCCGAGTACTGCCTCCGCGATGGGCGTGGCACCCGGTGCGAAATGGATTGCGGCAAAAGTATTCGATGAGGAAGGAGAGACTTCACTGACCAGACTTTTGGAGGCGGGGCAGTGGATGCTTGCTCCGACGGATGAGCATGGAGTACCGCATCCGGAGATGGCGCCAAAGATCGTTAATAATTCCTGGGGAGGTAATTCTCAGGACGAATTTTTCCGCGATATTCTTAAAGAATGGAGAAGAGCGGGCATTTTGCCGGTCTTTTCAGCAGGTAATACCGGTCCTGCAAACCAGGGAGGCGAGGGATCGATAGGCACTCCGGGAAGCTATCCCGAGGCATTCACCGTAGGAGCGCTCAAAAGAGATGATACGATAGCGGCATTTTCTTTAAGAGGTCCTTCCAAATACAAGGGAGATATCAAGCCGGATATCTGTGCTCCCGGCGTCAATATCCGTTCCTCCGTGCCGGGAGGAGCTTATGCTCTCAGGACGGGAACCTCGATGGCAGGACCTCATGTCAGCGGCGTTGCAGCGCTGATTTTGGAGGCGGATCCGACGATGAGCGTAGATGAGATCGAAAAAACGATTACGGAAAGCGCAAGCCCGCTCACAGATACATATTATGTAAAGAGCCCGAATTTCGGTTACGGATACGGAAAAATCAATGCATATACGGCAGTAAAAATGGCAAAGCATAAGGATGAGCCGCAGCAGGATACGGGAAAGCTAAGCGGGCGGATTCTGAAAGCGGGAAGCGATGCTTCCGATCCGGGCATAGAGCATCATCAAATCCGGACAATGTATAATGTCTACAGTTTTGATATCGAAGCCGGAGTAAGGGACGATCAGGGAATTGAAAAAGTAAGCCTCTTTCTGGCAAAAAAAGATACAGAAGAATGGGTTGAAAAAGAGATGGAGCTCAGGGAGGGCTCGAAGGTCGACGGAAGCTATGCCTGCAATATCCGCCCTGATGAGCTTGATCTGGGAGGGATGAAGTATTATATCGAAGCCGAAGATATCAGCAAAAAGAAGCTGAAAACCCCGACCTATGAAGTGGCGGTAAAGAGCGGCATCGGCATAGGATATACTCAGGATTTCGAGACGGATGTCGACGGATTCGTATTCGGAGGAAAAACCCCGATGTGGGAGTGGGGCAAACCGCAGAGCGGTCCGAATGCGGCGGTTTCCGGAGAAAAACTCGTGGGAACGAATCTCGAGGGAAGCTATAAGGATCTGAAGGATACTTTATTGATTTTGCCCGCGATCGATCTTTCCGCCGAGAGCCAAAATGCGGCGCTTACCTTTAAGCACTGGTATGAGCTCGGAAACGGAGAGGGTGCTTTCTTCGATACGGCGGAGGTTTGGGTAGGAGAGATTACCGATCCCGATATGGGCATAGACGATGTGCAATACAAGAATCTCCGCTTATTCAGAAATAGATCGAGAGAATGGAAGGACGAGTACATCGATCTCTCGGCTTATAAGGGAAAGAAGATACTGGTCATGCTCGGCATGAGATACGGGGGATGGAGCAAGAGAGCCGAGGCGGGCTGGTATATCGATGATATCCGGCTGGTAAAGACTTCCGATGAGGTACCTCCTGCGCCGAGCGCGGATATCTCGATGCGTTTCAGCAATGAGGGAAGAATTCTCTATGATTTCACACCGATTAAAAATGAAAAGATCACGGCATATGCGCTCTACAGATCGAGGGAAAAAGACGGAGAGTATGAGCTGGTGGAAAAGGTGGAGAAGGGCTCGCCCGATTTCGGAAATTACAGCATCAAGCTGATCGATTATCCCAAGCCGCAGAGCGGAACCTATTATTATTGCGCAAAGGCATTTATCGGAGATAATATCAGCGAGGCTTCGCAGATCCTTTCCCATACTTTTACGACAGGGGAGGAGGTCTTGAAATATGATTTTGAGGACGGAGACCAGGGCTGGTCTTCCGAGCCGGATGAAAAAGGCGCGGTATGGACCAGAGGAGTGATCGAGGTGGAGAATCCGCTTCCGGATCACAAAATCGGAAGCGCTCCGACGCCGAATGTATCCAAGGGAAAGAATGAGAACAGCCCGAATGTATGGGCTACGGAACTTAATGATTTCAGAAAGCCCAAGAGAGTATATACTTTGATTTCTCCCCGGATGGATCTTTCCAAGGTATCCAAAGGAAAGCTCTACCTGCAGATGTGGTATAATACGACAGGAAAAAAGGAATCCGGCGAATGGGGCAACTTCGATGATGACAGGGGAGAGGTTTGGTTCAGCAAGGATGCGGGAGCAAGCTGGGAGCAGGTATTTTCTCTGGATGATACGACGGTGTATTCCGGTACGCGAAGCAAGGGGGCATGGTGTCTGGACGGCTATGCTCTGCCGGAGGGATATAATACCGATCAGTTCATGGTGAAGTTCATCCTCAAATCGGGTTCCGATATCAGCGGATCGACCTGCGGAGGATGGTATATAGACGATGTTATGATCTACGATGAGGAAGCTGCAGGAGGAATCATCAGCCCCGATATGATAGAGGGTAAGGGAGAGAGCCCGGAAAGCTTTGAACTCAATAATCTCGAGTTTCATCCGATGCACGAAGCGGCGCAGACGAGTCTGGTTCCCGTCGTGGGAAGAGTAACGATAGAAGAAACGGGAGTCAGTGCGCTAAGCGAAGCCGGAAGCGGAAAATACTCGCTGAAGCACGGAAGCGGTTCCTATACGATGCTGGTGGAAGCCGAGGGCTACGCCCCGAAGAGAATCGCCGTAGAGATCAAGGCGGGCGAGACGACGCAGCAGGATATCGTACTCGAAGATATTCAAAAATCGGAAATGATTTTAAATGTAAAAGACAAGCAAAAGCAGATTTTGTCAGAGTCTCTTGTACAGCTTTTCAGGAAAGAGGAGGGCGATGCGGCGTATTCGGCTCAGGGTGGAGAGCTTCATCTGAACGATCTCTATCCGGGAGAGTATGAGCTTATTATCAAATCCAAGGGCTTCAAGACGAGAAAGGAAAGGATTCTTCTGGAAGCGGGAAAGATCCTCGATCTGGGAACGATATATATGGAAAGGCTGGAGGAGAAAGCCGAATCCGCGGAAGAAGAGCTTTTCTACGATGACGGAGAGGCGGAGAGCATCATTGCCTATATGGCGGATAAAAAGAGCGTAGGAGTGAGATTTGAAGTCGCGGAAGAAAGCAGAATCAAGAAGCTTCGCTTTATGTTCGTCAAGGCGGCAGGCAATACCTCGGGTACCGCAGGAAAGGAATTTTCTTACAGCATTTATGATCAAAACGATGAGGATGGATATCCGGGTAGACTACTGGGAGGTCCCTTCACCGCGAGAGTCGATGCGGAGGGAAGCTGGACGGAGGTTGAACTTCCCGAAGAAGTGCAGGTAAAGGGAGAGTTCTTTGTCGCATATACGCAGATCGGAGAAGGAGACGGAACGCCGCAGATCGGTGTGGATGATGACAGCCCGGGTCTGGGAAAATCCTTCAAGATGATTAACCGGGCATGGAATGAGGCGAGCGAGAGCGGAACGTTTATGATTCGTTCCGTAATAGAGCCGATATTTATTCTTGACGAGGCGGAACCGAATGAGGAGGAAAAAGAGCCGAATAAGCCGGAAGAACCCAAGAAGCCGGAGGAAGAGCCGGAGAAGTCCGAGGAGCCGAATCAGGGAGAGGGAGAAAAGAAAGAAAAGCCCAATACCGAAGTTCCCGAAATCAAGGATCAGGGCTCGGAGACGGAGAGAGAGGATCAGAGATGGAGGAGAGAGCATCGTCCGAATCCGGAAGACGAGAAGCATAGGGATATTCCGACCTTTACCGAGGATTATAAGAGCCTGATGCCGGGAAGGGACGGAGACTGGGAGGTGCTCGGAGGCGATCAGCCGGAAATCATTTTCCGGAAAAATAACGGAGAAAGATTGAAAGGATGGCAGAAAATCAGCTCCTACAAAGAGCAGAGAACGCAGACGGAGGATTATTATTTCAATGAAGAGGGCGTTCTACAAAGCGGCTGGCTGTATGATGCAAACAGCGGAAAATGGTATTATCTTTCCGAAAAGAAGGATGAAAGCTTCGGAACAATGCAAAGAGGGTGGTTTTATGATCAGAATGGGGAATATTATTATCTGGATATGAAAGAAGGATATATGTATACGGGAATGAGGATGATAGAGGGAAAGGTTTATCTTTTTAATTCCTCTGCGGCTGCCTCCTTAAGAGGAGAGCAAAGCGCTCCCTGGTTTTTCTCCGATCAGGAAAAAAAGCCCTATGGCGCGCTGATAAAATAAAAAAATAAGAATTGCCGTCTTCTATGAAGAATAGAGGGCGGCAATTTTTTTATACATTTTTTTATACGAGATGAAATTTCGGACCTTTTTCCTTCAGATAATCCAGCCATGTTTCCGGAATTTTGGAATCCGTGATCAGAAGATCCATTTCTTCCAGGGCGGAAAAATAACTCGATTTTACCACGCCGAATTTGCCGGAGTCCGTAACAAGTATTTTTTCGACGGAAGATCTTATCGCCGCCCTCTTGGTGTTGACCTCATATTGGTTATAGCAGGTGAGACCGTTTTTTTCGATGCCCGAGGTTGATACGAACATTTTGGCGGCGCGCAGCCTTTTGAGAAGGCTTACGTTTTCTTCCGATTCGAAGGAAGAAGATTTGCGGTGAAAATATCCCCCGGCAAGGATGATGCTTACATTTTCCTTGCGTTTTAAAAGGGGGAGAATATCAAAGCTATAGCAGATTACGGTAATCGGAAGGTCGGAGGGAAGACGCTCGACAATTCTGTAGACCGTCGTGCCGGTATCGAATAAAACGGTATCATAAGGCTTGATTAAAGAGACCGCATATTCCGCGATTCTTTCTTTTTCGGCGGCAAAAAGCGGCATCTGTAAATCAAATTCATAGGAATTATGAGCGCTGTGAGTTACAGAGCCGTTATGGGAATACAGATGAGAGAGCATTCCCTCTTCATATAAATATTTAATATCTCTTCTGATCGTCATTTCGGATACGGAATATTTTTCTGATAAAAGCTTGATGTCAAAAGAGGGATTTTCCCGGATATCCGTCCTCAATGCATCGATTCGTATTTGTTTTTTATTCATTTCACAAGAAATTCTCCTTTGCCGAGCAAGAATATATGCTCAAAATCACCCCAGCTTAAAGCTTATAAAGAAAATAGCATATTAACAAAAAAAAATCAATATTTAACATTTCAATCATTTTTTAAAGTGAAAAATGTGATGAGAATATTGACAAAAAACAAATCAATCAATATAATGAAAAAGATAGAAATAAAAATAGTAAAAATGTTAGAAAATCATTTCAGCCAAAATTCCCGGGCGCAGCATATATACAAGAATACAGCTATGCGCCTGCAAAAATATAAAACTTACTCACAAAAACCTTGTGAGATGATAAAAATAAAAGGGAGGTATATCTAATGAAAAAAAGAGTTTTGGCTTTATGCTTATCGATCGCTCTGGCTTCGATATCGATAGCGGGATGTTCGTCGAAGACGACAGAGGGCGAGAGCACAAGCGCAGGTACAGAGGCTGTTACACAGCAGCAGGGAGCGGAAAGCTCGGCGGCGACGGATGCGGCAAACCCCGTAGCAGGCAAGAAGGTTGCCTATATTATGCTTCTGCCTTCGGCAACGATTTTCCAGATGTGGAAGGACTCCTGTGCCGAACTTTGCAATAAGCTCGGTGTGCAGTTTGATTTCTTCTTCTGTGAAGGAGATTTCAATAAATGGCAGGATACGATCAGAACCTGTGCATCGGCAGGATATGACGGACTTTTGGTAAGCCACGGAAACCAGGACGGCTCCTATGTTTTTTTAAAGGAGATTACCGAGCAGTATCCGAATCTTAAGATCGTTACCTTCGATACCCAGTTCTATGCGGACGGAGAATATAAGAAGCTCGAGGGTGTGACCCAGATGTTCCAGCAGGACAAATCTCTCGTTACGGTTCTTTTGGATCAGATGATTGCGGAATACGGAGAGGGAGTAAGGCTGATCAAGGTTTGGAGAGGTCCGAATTATAACAGCCCCTTTGATCGCCGTGAAGTAGGCTGGCAGGAATATGAAGCTGCCGGAAAGATCAAGACGGTGGGAGAGATTCAGCCGCTTCAGGATTCCGTTGATTCGGCAAACACCGTAACCGCAGCATATCTGCAGGGCGTGAAGCGCGAGGATGTGGACGGAATCATCGCGTATTATGATATGTACGGACAGGGCGTATATAATGCAATCATGGAAAACGACAATTTCAACGGCACATCAGGAAAGGCTCTGCCCATGGCATCCGTGGATATCGATCCGGTAGATATCACCAATATGCAGACCAAACCCGAAATCTGGACAGCAGCCGGTACAACGGACTGGACGCTTAACGGAGAACTTGCAATGCGTCTGCTGATGCTTGAACTTGCGGGAGAATATGACAAGATTTATGATCCGGCGAGCAAGCAAAAAGGAGTAGATGTGGTAGAAGTGCCGGGAAGCCCCATTCTTGCAGGCGACCTGAAAGCGGATTCAACAGTGGAGAATCTCGGAAATATAGCAGGAGACACTTACGGCAATCTGGATTATCTTTCCGAAGCGGACTGGATGCCGAAAGATCTGATTCATTAAGGGAATAAAAAAGCATAGAAGAAAAGAATAAAATATCGGTTTTCTTTGAGTAGGAAACGTTGTTTGCTGCGGCGTTTCCTGCTTTTTTTATAAAAAGACAAGATGAAAAGAGGACTGCAATGGATAGAATATGCTTAAGCACGAAAAATATTTCCATTGAATTTCCGGGAGTAAAGGCCTTGGAAGAGGTGAATTTTGAAGTCTGTACCGGAGAGACGAGGGCGGTGGTAGGCGCAAACGGAGCGGGAAAATCAACCCTGATGAAGGTCTTGGCGGGAGCCAATCCCGGCTATACCGGAGAGATTTTTCTGGATGAGAAGAAGGTCGAACTCAGAGCTCCGGTAGAGTCCAAAAGACTGGGAATACAGATTGTTTATCAGGAGGTGGATACCGTTCTTTATCCTACTCTATCGGTTGCGGAAAATATCGTTCAGGACGATATGATCATGGGAAAGATAGGGCATGCACTGAATTGGAAAGAGGTATATGCGCAGGGAAGAGAAGCGCTTGACCGGCTGCATATCAAAAGAGAGCAGATAGACGAGCGCACATTGGTGCAGAATCTCACGCTTGCGCAAAAGCAGATGGTTCTGATCAGCAAAGCGATCAGGGCAAAATGCAGCTTCCTGATCTTGGATGAACCGACCGCTCCTCTGAGCAATACCGAGACCGAGGAACTTTTCAGGGTCGTTCGCCATCTCCATGCCACCGAGAATATCGCGATTGTATTTATTTCTCACCGGCTGAATGAGATCTTGGAAATCTGTGATAAATATACCGTGATGAGAAACGGAAGACTCATCGAAACCAGCCCGGTAGGCAAGAGCACTAAAACTTCCGAGATCGTGGAGAAAATGCTGGGACGTTCGTTTGAGGAAAATTACCCGAAGCTTTCCTGCGAGATCGGAGAGAAATATTTTGAAATCGATCGTTTATCCGATGCGGAAGGCAGGATCAAAGATATCTCTCTTTATGTAAGGAAGGGAGAAATCGTCGGAATCGCCGGGCTTGTCGGAGCCGGCAAATCCGAGCTTTGTAAAACCGTATTCGGTGCATATAAGAAGGGTAAGGGAGAAATTAAAATCAAGAGCAGGAAACTGGAAATCAAAAATCCCTCGGATGCCGTCAGGCAGGGGATTGCGCTTGTGCCCGAAGAAAGGCGCAAAGAGGGCGTGCTGGTACATGAAAACATTGCATTCAATCTTTCCGCGGCATGCTTATCGAAGTTTTGCACGGCATCCTTTATCCGGAGGGATAAGGTCGGTGCCAATGCGGAGGATTTTGTAAAAAGACTCGGGATTTTAACCCCCTCGATCAAGCAATATGTAAAAAATCTTTCGGGAGGCAACCAGCAGAAGGTTGCGGTAGGAAAATGGCTGGCGGCGGACTGCGAGGTTTATATCTTTGACGAGCCGACAAAAGGCGTCGATGTAGGCGCAAAGCGGGATATTTTCGCGCTGATCAATGAAATCGCCAAAAGCGGAAAATCCGTTATTTATGCTTCCTGTGAAAACTCGGAGCTGCTTTCTCTTACGGACAGAATTTATGTGATGTACAGCGGGAAGGTGATGGCGGAACTGCAGACGAAAGATACGACGGAAGATGAGATCATGAATTATTCGGTTGGCGGCAAGGCTGACAAGAAGAATACTATTTAGGGGGGGTGGGTGTTTTCATGGATAAAAAGGACAAAACAAAGCTTATCATTAAATTTCTTGTGAATTGGGCTGCCGTAATCGCTTTATTTATCTGCTTTACCGTGTTTACCGGAATTAAGGGAAACCAGTTTATGTCGCCCAATAATATGGTCAATATTTTGCGGGCGATGGCGATCAATACCGTATTCGGCATAGCGGCAACGATTACGATGGCGCCCGACGGCTTCGATATGTCGGCGGGAACGCTGGCAAGCTGCTCTGCATATGTCTTTGTATCCAGTTATCTCTGGTTCGGGCAGTCGCTTGGCATGTCGATTTTGATCTGTATTGCGGTGACCTTGATTATGTACCAGCTTACGATGTTTTTAATCCTGGTATGCAAGATCCCCGATATGCTGGCGACCTGTTCGCTGATGTTTGTGCATCAGGGGCTTGGACAGTGGTATATAGGCGGAGGAGCGGTTTCGACGGGAATGAAGGCTCCCTGGGGAGCGGCTCCGGCAAGAACGGCTCTTTCCGATTCCTTCTCCGCAATAGGAAGGGCTCCCTGGATCATCATTATTATGCTTGCCTGCGTGCTGATCGCATATCTTTTTTTGGATTTCACAAAGCATGGCAGATATTTATATGCAATGGGAGGAAATAAGGAAGCGGCAAGGCTTTCCGGAATCAATATTAAAAAATACAGATATGTGGCAGGGATGATTACCGCAGTCTTTATTGCGGTAGGAGGAATCCTGGTGGCTTCCAGAGGAAGCTCGGCACAGGTAATGTGCTGCGATAATTACTTGATGCCCTCGCTGGCGGCGGTCTTTGTCGGAAGGACGGTCGGAGGAGCCGAAAAGCCCAATGCCGTAGGTACAATGATAGGCTCCATGCTGGTATCGACCTTGGAAAACGGGCTGACGATCTGTGCAGTGCCCTTCTATGTGCTTCCGGCGGTGAAGGGAGCCGTACTGGCGCTCGCATTGATTGCGGCATATGCAGGAAAGAAAGAACATTAAGAGGAAAGGAAAGCGAGGAAAACAGATATGTCCAGATTTGATACATATTTTCAGATGGATGTTAATGATATCGTAGAATATACACTGGAGAAAGCGAAAGAGATCGCATGGGATAAGGAGAGCATGAAGGCGGAGGTGCCCAAACAGCACGGAAACCTCAATTATGTATATCGGGTTTGGGATGAAAAAGGTCATTCCATCTTTATCAAACAGGCGGGAACGGAGGCGCGGATTTCCAAGGATATGAAGCCTTCCAAGGACAGAAACAGGCTGGAAGCGGAAATTCTTTTGCTGGAGGAGAAATATGCCCCCGGAATGGTTCCTCATATTTATTTCTATGATACCGTGATGTGCGCCTGTGGAATGGAGGACTGCTCCGATTACGAGGTAATGAGAAACGCCATGCTCAAGCATCAGACTTTCCCGCATTTTGCGGAGGATATCTCAGGCTTCATGGCGGATACCTTGCTGCTTACCAGCGATATCGTGATGGATCATAAGGAAAAGAGAGAGCTTGTAGCAAAGTTTACTTCTCCCGATCTTTGTGATATCACCGAAAAGCTCGTATTAATGGAGCCTTATCAGGATATCAATCGGAGAAATAACGTATTTGCTCCGAATGCCGAATTTGTAAAAAAAGAGCTTTATGAGGACGAAAAGCTGCATCTGGAGGTTGCAAAGCTGAAATTTGCCTTTATGACCAATGCACAGTCTCTGATTCAGGGAGATCTGCATACCGGATCCATCTTTATCAAGGAGGATTCGACGAAGGTTTTCGATTCGGAGTTCGGAACCTATGCGCCGATGGGCTATGATATCGGCAATGTCATCGCCAATCTTATCTTTGCCTATGTAAACGGAATGGCTTACGAAAAGGAGAGTTTCTGTGCATGGATATTGGAAAGCGTAGAAAAAACGGTGGATTTATTTATTGAAAAATTCAAGAAAAAATACGATGAGGCGGTTACCGAGCCTATGGCGAAGGTGAAGGGCTTTAAGGAATACTATCTTGCGGGAATCCTCAGGGACAGCGCGGGCTTTGCGGGAACGGAGCTGCACAGGCGCACGGTAGGCATGGCAAATGTGGCGGATATGACGAGCATAGAGGATGGGAAGAAGCGCCTGGTTGCAGAAAGAACGGCGATTCTTGCCGGCAAAAATTTCATTCTGAATCAGGAGAAGTTCACCAAGGGTTCGGAATATGTCGAGGCAATCAGGAAGGCGGCACAGGAGGCGGCGGAAAGAAGCCGCTAGGAAGAGAGAAGGGAGGAAAGAGGCATGAATATCGATGCTTTTTTTGAGAAAATTATTTCGGTAAAACTCAGCGAAGACGGGAAATTTCTTGATATTATCGACCAGACCTTATTGCCGGGAGAGATCAGGAGAATACAGCTAAACAGCAGGGAAGCGATTTGGGAAGCGATTAAGAAGCTGAGAGTCAGAGGGGCTCCGGCGATCGGCGTAAGCGCCGCCTATGCGATGGCGATTCTTTGTGCAGCGGTGGAAAAAAGCGGGTACGAGGATTTTTACCGGGAGAGCAAAGGACTCAAAGACTACCTCGCTTCTTCAAGACCGACAGCGGTAAACCTTTTTTGGGCATTGAACCGGATGGAGAACTGTATTTTAAAAAATAAAGAAAAGCCGGTGGAAGAAATCAAGGAACTGCTTTTTGCAGAGGCGCAGGCAATCCGGGATGAAGATGTGGAAATCAGCAGAAGCATAGGAAGAATAGGCTTCGAGCTGCTGAAGGAGCTTAAGAAGCCGGGAAAAGAAATCGGTATATTGACGCATTGCAATGCGGGAACTCTGGCGACCGCAAAATACGGAACGGCGACTGCGCCGATGTATATTGCGCTGGAAAAGGGCTGGAAGGGCAGCGATATGCATGTGTACTGCGATGAGACCAGACCGCTGCTGCAGGGGGCGAGGCTTACCGCCTTCGAGCTTTTCCATGCGGGAATCAAGACAACGCTGCAATGTGACAATATGGCGTCCATGCTGATGCAGCAGAAAAAAATCGATATTATTTTTGTCGGCTGCGACAGAGTCGCTAAAAACGGAGATGCCGCAAATAAGATAGGAACGAGCGCATTGGCGGTAATGGCAAAACACTATAATATTCCCTTCTATGTCTGCGCTCCCAGCTCGACGATAGATATGGAGACGACGACGGGAGAAACGATTCCGATAGAGATGAGGGATCCGGAGGAGATCAGCACGATGTGGTATAAGGAGAGGATGACGGCGGAGGGAGTCGATATCTTCAATCCCGCCTTCGATGTTTCGGAGCATGGGCTGATCACCGGCATCATTACGGAGAAGGGGCTTTGCAGGGCGCCATATGACCGGGCTTTTGAAGAATTGGGAATAGGAAAATAAGCATAGAGCAAGAAAAACTCGAATGAAAAAGGAGGGACTCAATATGCTTAAGGGAATACCGAGCGCGATCTCACCGCAGCTTTTGAAGGTTCTTCATGAAATGGGACATGGGGATACGCTGGTAATCGGAGATTTGAATTATCCGGCAGCTTCCTGCGCCGCGGGGGGAGGAGGAATCAACATAAGATGCGACGGGATGAGGGCAACCGAAATGCTTGACGCGATTTTGCAGCTCTTTCCCCTGGACGCTTATGTGGAAAAACCGGTGCTGATTATGGATAAGCCCGAAGAACATAAGGATCTTCCGACTCCGGTATGGGAGGAATTTCAAGAGATCGTTGCAAGACATGATGAGAGAGGGAAAAAGGCGATAGGGTTTATCGATCGATTTGATTTTTATGAGCAGTCGAAAAAAGCCTATGCCGTTGTTTCGACGACGGAAAGAGCTTTTTATGCATGCATTATCATCAAGAAGGGATGCGTGATGTAAGAGGCTTGGCGAAGCAAGAGGGATAGGACTTAGGCGGCATGCGGATTTTTAATAGCTTCTCGGATAATGTATGCCGATAAGACTTATCTTTTGGGGTCTTATCGGCATGTTTTGTTGCGGAAGATATTAAGAGAGCCTGGAAACCCTCTTGTACCAAACTGAGCAACATGATAAAATAAAGTGTACTAATCGCGATCATAAAAGCGGAAAGGAGAGTAAAAAGAAAACATTAAAAGATTTTTCGATTTTTAGCATCAGTTTAGTAGGCGTTTGAGTGGGGATATGGAGAAAATGCAAAGGCGCAGAAGGAAACTGCGCGGATCTACTCTATTTTTAAAGAAAGGTCGAGGTATGATTATGTATGATATGATCATTAGAAACGGAAAACTGGTTACGCCGGATAGAATTTTCGAGGCGGATATTGCGATTCAGGATGGGAAATTTGCTGCTTTCGGTGCTCCGGGAACGGGTTGGGAGGCAAAGGAAGTTATCGACGCGAAGGGGAACTATGTATTTCCCGGAATCATAGACTGCCATGCCCACTTAAATGAACCCGGATTTGAGTACAGAGAAGATTTTGAGACGGGTTCAAGAGCGGCGATCGTGGGCGGTACCACTACCGTAATCGATATGCCGCTGAATAATAACCCTTCTTTGATGAATAAAGATATTTTTGCAATGAAGCTTGAGAAGGTCAGCAGACATTCTGCAATAGACTTTGCTTTATGGGGAGGAATCGTAGGAGATTACGATGATTCGCCGGATTCCATCAAGAACAATCTGAAGGATCTGGAAGGTCTTGAGCATTGCGGGGTAGCGGCGTTTAAGGGATTTACCTGCCCCAACGGAGATCTTTTCCCCACGGTAAATATGGGACATGTGCGTAAGGCATTGGAGATCTTAAAGCCTTACGGCGCTCTCTGCGGTTTCCACTGCGAGGAATACGGACAGATCAAGGAAAGATCCAAAGAAGCAAGAGAAAAGACCGGAAGGAGCAGAGATGAGAAGATCTCCGATTTCCTTGAGGCACATGATGTATGGACCGAGTATGTGGCAACGAAAAACGTGATCGATATGTCCAGAGCGACGGGCGGAAGAGTGCATATTTGCCATGTGACTCATCCCATGGTTGCACAGGTTGTTAAGGATGCGATCGCCGAGGGCCTGCCGGTCAGCGGAGAAACCTGTCCGCATTATCTGGGCTTTACGGAGGAATTTGTGCATGAGAAGGGAGCTCCCGCAAAATGTACGCCTCCGATGCGTAAAAAAGAGGATATGGAGAAGCTTTGGGACTATGTGCTGGACGGCACGCTTTCCTGCATCGGAAGCGACCACTCGCCCGCAGCGGATCATGAGAAGGATAACGAGACCAAGGATATTTACGAAGCATGGGGAGGATTAAATGCGATACAGTTCTTCCTGCCTCTCGTATTTGATCTGGTAGTGCATAAAAAAGGACTTTGTCCTACCCTGATCAGCAGAGTGATGGACTATAATCCGGCAAAGCTCTTCGGACTGTACGGACGCAAGGGTGCGTTTGAGATAGGATTTGACGGAGATATCGTGATCGTAGATCCGGAAAAGGAATGGAAATGCGAACAGGAGAAGCTCTTTACCAAGGGTCATGTTTCCTGCTTTGACGGTGTGAGCGGAAAGGGCGCGGCGGTATGCACGATTATCCGAGGAAAAGTAGTGGCTCAGGACGGTATGTATAAGCAGGATGCAATCGGATACGGGCAGTTTATCAGACCGGTAAAAAAGTAAGCACTTAAAAACATAAGGACGGGAAAAAATATGAGCGAGAAAAAGAATGTAATGGTGAATGAAGAGGTAAAAGGGGAAAAGAAAGAGGCAGGATCGCTTGCGCCGATTGCCGAAAAAGACCGTATTATGGGATGGGGCTCCTATCTGATGCTCTGGCTCGGAGGATGTATCTCCATCGGTACGCTGACGATGGGCTCGGCACAGCTGAGCAAGGGAATGAACCTGATGCAGGTTTTCATGGCGGTGCTTCTGGGTTCGGTAATCCTGGTTATCGGTATCTGTGCAAATGATAAATTCAGCTATCATACGGGTGCGCCCTATGCGGTTCAGTTAAAGAGCGCGTACGGAACGAAGGGAAACATCGTACCGGTTATGCTCAGGGGTCTGCCGGCGATCGTATGGTACGGATTCCAGACCTGGCTCGGAGGAAGTGCGATCAACCAGATCTCGATTGCCTTGTTTAATTTTGATAATGTATATGTGTATTTTATTTTGTTCC
The DNA here is from genome assembly GCA_030529445.1 of Johnsonella sp. Taxonomy (GTDB): domain Bacteria; phylum Bacillota; class Clostridia; order Lachnospirales; family Lachnospiraceae; genus Johnsonella. Next base: position 72,234 of record JAUMWW010000003.1, read on the forward strand.
AGATCATTCAGATCATCCTTTCGGTAAAGGGATTCCACGGAATTAAATGGGTAGAGAACGTAGGCGGCGTGGTTATCGTATCCGCAATGCTTTACATGCTTTATATCTGCGTTACCCAGTACGGGGATGTAATCGGAACGGAACTGATCAATAAGAAGGGAACATGGGGAATGCCCTTTATTGCGGCAGTCATCGCTTTCTTCGGAAACAGTACGACGGTTATGCTGAATGCGGGAGACTATTCCCGTGAGCTTAAGGGAGGCTATTCGGTAGGAAAGAGAGGAATCGCTTACTTTATCGCAATGGTTCCGACGACGGTTCTTCTCGGACTGATCGGAGCGATGGCTTCTACGGCTACGGGGATTGCAAACCCGATTAACGCATTTTCACAGATGGTAGGAAACAAGGTTCTTTTGGTGGTAACACTTGGCTTTATTCTTTTTGCTCAGATGACAACGAACCTTGCGAGCAACGTGGTTCCTCCGTCATATGCGTTTATGGACGCGTTTAAGATCAAGCATCGCACATCGGTAATTTTGGTCGGTGTTTTGGCGGTATGTACCTGTCCTTGGATTTTGACCAATGACAGCTCCGCTGCCGGACTGGATCTTTTTGTAAAGATTTATACAGCGTTTTTCGGACCGATCTTTGCGGTGCTGATCACCGATTTCTATGTGCTTCATAAGGGAAAATATACGAAGGAAGCATTGGAAGATCTTTATAATGAAGAAGGAAACCGCAAGGGAGTGAACTGGGCTGCAATTATCGCTACCGCAGTAGGTGCGGTGATCGGACTGATCAACGTAAATATTTCTTTCTTTACGGCGACGATTCCGACAGCGCTCATTTATTATTTCTGCATGAAGAATATGCCTTCCTGCGAGAGATTCAGAAGGGGAACGATTCTCGAAAACAAGAAATAAACGCATCAAAGACCCCGGATGAATGAAGGGTTCAAGGTCGGCGCGCCGGGATTTGCCTCCCGGGCGGCGGACGATATGAAAAACAGAAACGAAGAATCCTTGCCGTCTCAATGCCCGGCGTAAGGATTCTTCGTTCATTCGTTGAGTCGGAAAGAAAAGATCAGGCGGAGGAGAGAGTGCCTAGGAAAGCTGTTCCCGGATAAAGGTCAGGGAAGCCTCCAAGAGCATTTTCTTGAGGAAGCCGCTTTCCGTGCGGTCAAAATCATGCGCCGAGGAAGCGCAGACATAGCGCTTTGCATTGTATTTATCGCAAAGAGCCAGAAATTCCTCGTAGGGAACATCGGGATCCTGTATGCTGTGGGCACAGAAAAGAGGAGAGGGAAGGCGCTCTGCAAAGCGAAGAGAATATGAGGATAAAAATGAGCCGTATTTTCCGGGATAGAGCAGCTTGCGCCAGAGCCCTTTCTGCCTTGCATAAACATAGGCATGATAATAAAGTTCCAGAGGAGCGTTTGTGCGGATGGAAGAGGGCTGCTCCAGCGCGGAGTCCGGAACCGGCGGGAGGCGAAGATAATGGGGACTCGGGATATCAAACCAATTATCGCAAAGAAAGCCGTAGCCGTAAAATGAGAGGATTCCGGAAGCTTTGCCTAAAGGAGCAAAGTGTTTTGCTTCTTCCGCTTTGGAAGGAAAGAGAGATTTTGCTGCGCCCATAAGGCATAGATAGGCGCCGGCGGATCTTCCGAAGAGGAAGAAGGGAGCCGAAGAGTCTATGCCGGGAAGAGCGTTTTTAGTATACAGGCGCACGGAATCTGCGATATCCTTCAAGATGCTTTCCAAATCGGCAGAGGGGGCGAGAGGATAATCAAAGGCGATGATCCCAAGCCCCGCCCCGGTGAAGGCTTCAAGATGAGAGGGGGGAAGGTCCTCCCTGCTTCCGTAAAGCAAGCCGCCGCCGTGAAAATATAAAATAAAAGCCTCGATTTTGTCCGCTTCGGGAAGGTAAAGGGTCGCTTCTTTAAAATACAGCCCGCAGGGCAGAGAAATAAGTTTCGTAGAATACATAAAGCCTCCTGCTTGAAATTAAGACGGCATAAGCGCTGTCTTGCCCGATTATATCATATTTTTCAGAGAAATGGGGAAAGCGGGAAAGCCCAAGCGTATTTTTTATGGATAAATCAAAAAGAAAGTGAGGACGGAAGAAATGAGTTATTTGAACAATCAGATCGGATATAGAGAGGATGTATTGAACACGCGCTCTATTGTAAAAAAGGAGAACTATGTGCTGCTTGAGCCGGACGGCTTGGTGAAGAATACGATTCCCGGCTTTGAACATTGTGATGTGACGATTCTGGGTTCTCCCGCGATGGGAGCGACCTTCGTCGATTATCTGGTGAGCGTGCATGAGGGAGGAAAGCATCCCGGCTTCGGAGAAGAGGGCATAGAGGTATTTCTTTATGTGATCGAAGGCGAGCTGAAGGTAAGCAATAAGGACGAGGAAGCGCATCTGACCAAGGGCGGCTATATCTTCTCCCCCGCGGGAAGCAAGGTGGCATTTTCCTATGCGGGAACGCCGGATACCAAGGTCTATCTGTATAAGCGCAGATACGATAAGATAGAGGGATACGAGGCGCATACCGTAGTCGGCAACGATAAGGATCTTCCCTGGATTTCCTATGAGGGAATGGAAAACTGCTATATTAAAAACTTCCTGCCCTCTACCGATAATTTCGGTTTTGATATGAATATGCATATCCTGAAATTCCATCTCGGCGCTTCTCACGGTTATATCGAGACGCATATTCAGCAGCACGGAATGTATTTCCTGAGCGGAAAGGCGATGTACAGGCTGGATGGAGACTGGGTGCCGGTCAAGAAGGGCGATTATGTGTTTATGGATGCGTACTGCCCGCAGGCTTGCTACGGAGTGGGAAGAGAAGAGGAGCTGACTTATATCTATTCCAAAGACTGCAACCGGGATGTGCGTTTATAAGCATCGGGATTAAAATAAGAGGGAGGCTGAGAAGATGAAACTGTCCAGAGAAGAATTAAAGAGTCTGATGAAGAATAAGATGATGAAAGCGGGATTATCGGATGAGCATGCCGATATGACGGCGGAAATACTGACATGGTCGGATGAAAGAGGATATCATTCTCACGGTGCGGTTCGCGTAGAGTATTATTCGGAGAGAATCGCAAAGGGAGGAATCACCGCCGATCCCAAGTTTGAATGGGAAGAGACCGGTCCCTGTTCGGCTATTTTTGAAGGAGATAACGGCTGCGGTTATGTTGCGGCAACGATCGCGATGGAAAAAGCGATAGAGATGGCGAAGAAGACGGGAATCGCGGTAGTGGGAGTCCGCAATATCTCACATAGCGGAGCGATAGGATATTATACCGAAATGGCGGCAAAGAATGATTTGGCGGCGATTTCCTTCTGTCAGTCCGATCCTATGGCAGTGCCTTACGGCGGAACGGAGCCCTATTACGGAACCAACCCGATTTCCTTTGCGGCACCGACGGCGGACGACAGACTGGTTGTTTTTGATATGGCGACTACGGTTCAGGCATGGGGCAAGATTTTGGATAAGCGTTCCAGAGGAGAAAATATTCCGGATACCTGGGCGGTGGATGCAAAAGGAGCTCCGGTAACCAATCCGAACCTCGTCAACGCGCTTGTGCCGATTGCGGGCGCGAAGGGCTACGGATTGATGATGATGGTGGATATTTTTTCCGGCGTTCTCCTTGGAGTTCCTTTCGGAAAACATGTAAGCTCGATGTATCATGATCTCTCGGAGGGAAGAAACCTCGGTCATATGCATATCGTAATCGATCCTGCAAGATTTGTGGGATTGGAAGCATTTAAAAAGAGCATGTCTCAGGTCTGCGACGAGCTCGGAGAGATGACCCCGGCAGAGGGGCATGATAAGGTATATTATCCGGGAGAGAGAGCGGTGCTTCGCAGGGATCAGGCATATGCGACGGGCGGAGTGGAAATCGTGGATAATATCTATGAATACCTGAAGAGCGAGGATATTCATTTCAACAGATATGATCATAAAAACAGATTTGCGGATTAAAATCCTGCTTTGGTAAGAGTTTTATGTTCATAAATGAAAAAATATCGAAAGAGATACCGGTGTTATCAAACAGTTTTGCTGGAGTCGGAAAGGAAAGGGATTGGATATGTTGAAAACAATTGTAAAAAAAGGGAGCTATCATGATTCTGTCGTGCTGATGCTTTTGACCAATGAGATATCTTCATTGGAGGGAGTTCATAAGGTCTCCATCATGATGGCGACGCCTGCAAACAAGGATATTTTCAAGCAGAGCGGACTCGAGACCCCGGAGCTGATGGCGGCTTCCGCCAATGACCTGGTCATCGTAGCCGATACGGAAGATGAGAAGGTTTTTGATCAAATCCTTGAAGGAATGGAGGCGTTTTTTGCAAGACAGCAGTCTAAGAGCAGCTCGGATAAGGCTTCGGAGAGCGTGAAATCATGGGATAAGGCTTTGGAGAAACTGCCGGAGGCGGATCTGGCGGTAATTTCCATTCCCGGAGCATATGCGGCGCTGGAAGCGGATCGGGCATTGGAAGAGGGGCTGAATGTATTTATGTTCAGCGACAATGTCAGCATAGAGGATGAGAAAAAGCTCAAAGAAAAAGCGCATTCCAAAGGGCTTGCGGTAATGGGACCGGACTGCGGTACCGGCATTATTCAGGGCGTGCCTGTTGCATTTACGAACAGCGTAACCCCCGGTGCGATCGGAATCATCGGTGCCTCGGGAACGGGAATACAGGAATTGACGACGATCATTGACAGGCTGGGCGAGGGTGTAAAAAATGCAATCGGAACCGGAGGAAGAGATCTTGCGGAGGAAATCGGCGGCATTACGATGCTGGATATGATCGATGCGATGGAGAGCGATGAGAGCGTAAAGGTGCTGATCGTGATTTCCAAGCCTCCGGCAAAGGCGGTAAGAGAAAAGATATCCGCCAGACTGAGCCGCTTCCAAAAGCCCGTGATCACGCTCTTTTTAGGTGAAAAGCCGGCATTCCACGAAAAGGACTTTTATCATGCCTATACCTTGGACGAGGCTGCCAGACTTGCGGTAGGTCTGGTGAGAGGGGAGAAGATCAAAGAGGGAGAATTGCTTGCAAAGGAGCAGGACTGCTTCACTCCCGGAGAGAAAAAGACGATCAAGGCATATTATTCAGGCGGAACCCTGGCGGGAGAGGCGGCAATGCTGATCAAAGAGGCGCTTTCTCTGGAAGCATCCGCAAAAAAAGCGGAGGGTTATATGTTAAAGACCGAGGGGCATGTGGTGATCGACCTCGGAGACGATGTATATACGCAGGGCAAACCCCATCCGATGATCGACCCGGCAAAGAGGATTGAATGCATGCAGGAAGCGGCGGACGATGAGAGTACGGGAGTGGTGCTTTTTGACGTCGTGCTCGGATACGGCTCTCATGAAGATATGGCGGGAGCGCTTCTTCCGGCGATTAGGCTTTTGCAGGATAAGGCAAAGCAGAGCAGCCGCAGACTGCATTTCGTGGCTACAGTATGCGGAACGACCAGGGATTATCAAGGATATGATGCGGCGGTAAAGAAGCTTGCAGACGCGGGAATCTATGTTTGCGAGACGAATAAGCTCGCGGTGCTGACCGCTCTTAAGCTCGTCGGCATCACTCTTAGGGAGGAGGAAAAGCAGATCAGGGAAAAAGAGGTTCTTCCCTGTGAGGTATCCCCGGCTTCCGATCGCCTGCTCAAGCTCCTTTCTCAAAAGCCGAAGATCATCAATATCGGATTGAAGAGCTTTGCGAAAGTGGCTGAAGAATTCGGCTGCGAGGTGATACAGTATGACTGGACTCCTCCGGCGGGAGGCAATATCGAGATGATTCGTGTCCTCAATTATCTGAGAAGCTATGAGGGAGTGGATATCGATGAAGCCAATCGGGCGGTGATCGCAAAGATTGTCGCAAGCAGCCCGGTGATCAAGGATAATGTGCGCGCAAAGGAAGTTATTCCGGTTCTTAATGAGGGCAAGGTCATTCTTCATGCAGGTCCTCCAATAGAGTATAAGAATATGCCCAATACCGTGCAGGGCTCCTGTGTGGGAGCGGTACTTTTCGAGGAATGGGCGCAGGATGAGGAAGGAGCGAGAAAGCTTCTTGAATCCGGAGAGGTACGCTTCATTCCCTGCCACCACGTTGATGCGGTAGGACCGATGGGAGGAATTACCACGGCGAATATGGCGGTCTTTGTCGTTGAAAACGAAACCGATAAGAACAGGGCGTACTGCACGATGAATGAGGGCATAGGCAAGGTGCTTCGTTTCGGCGCATATTCTCAGGAGGTTGTAGACAGGCTGCGCTGGATGAGGGATGTGCTCGGTCCCGTGCTCGGAAAAGCGATCCGCTCGATGGAAAAGGGGCTTGCAATCAATCCGATGGTGGCAAAGGCGATTGCGATGGGAGACGAATTCCATCAGAGAAATATTGCGGCATCGATGACCTTCCTCAAGGAATTGGCACCGATCATTACCGCAATGGAATTATCGGAAAAAGACAGATACGATGTGATGAAATTCCTCTCCGATACGGATCAGTTCTTCCTCAACATCATGATGGCGGCAGCTAAGGCGGTGATGGACGGAGCGAGAATGATACAGGAGGGTACGGTTGTTACCGCAATGTGCAGAAACGGCGTCGAATTCGGTATTCGCATCGCGGGAATGGGAGACGAATGGTTTACCGGACCGGTCAACACTCCGCAGGGTCTGTATTTTACGGGCTATGACGGAGAGGATGCATGCCCGGATATAGGAGACAGCGCAATCACGGAAACCATAGGCGTCGGCGGAATGGCGATGATTGCCGCTCCTGCCGTAACCCGTTTTGTCGGAGCAGGAGGATACGAGGATGCGCTCCGCGTCAGCGAAGAAATGACGGAAATTACGATCGACCGCAACCCGAATTTCATCATTCCGAACTGGAACTTCAGAGGAAGCTGTCTGGGAATAGATGCCCGTCTGGTGGCGGAAAAGCAGATTACCCCGGTGATCAATACAGGTATTGCGCATAAGATCGCAGGCTACGGTCAGATCGGAGCCGGTACGGTACATCCTCCGCTGGAGTGTTTCGAAAAAGCGGTTATGGCATATGCAAGGAAACTCGGATATCAGGCTTAAGATTAAAGAGGTGAATCGATGAAAAAAAAGAGAGTTGTGATTGCTCTCGGCGGCAATGCCTTGGGCAAAGACATTGAAGAACAAAGAGAAGCCGTGATGCATACCGCGAAGGTCATCGTGGATCTTGTGCAGCAGGATATGGATATTATCGTAACGCATGGAAACGGACCTCAGGTAGGTATGATACAAAAGGCAATGGATGCTTTGGTGGTGGCTGAAAATTATAAGGAAACGCCGCTTCCGACCTGCGTGGCGATGAGCCAGGGCTATATCGGCATCGATCTGCAAAATGCAATTAAATATGAGCTGTACAGCCGCAAGATAGACGGCAAAGTTTCTACGATTCTTTCACAGGTGGAGGTAGATCCGCAGGATGAGGCGTTTGCAAACCCGACCAAGCCGATCGGAAGATTCCTGACGAAAGAAGAGGCGGAGCATAATGAAAGCAAAGGGATTAAATGCATAGAGGATGCCGGCAGAGGATATCGAATCGTCGTTCCCTCGCCGATGCCAAAAAGAATACGGGAGCTGAAAACGATAGAAACTCTTGTGGATGCCGGTCATATCGTCATCACCTGCGGAGGAGGAGGCATTCCGGTTATTGATCAGGGGGGCAAACTTGTCGGAGTGAATGCGGTTATCGATAAAGATAATGCAAGCAGCCTGCTGGCAGAGCAGCTCGGAGCGGATTATCTGGTGATTCTGACCGCCGTGGAAAAGGTCGCGATCAATTTCGGGAAGGAAAACCAGAAGTGGCTCGATGAGATCAGCGTGGAAGAGGCGCAGGAATATATCAGACAGGGGCAGTTTGCCAAAGGCTCGATGCTGCCCAAGGTAGAGGCGGCGCTTCGTTTTGCGCAGAGCGGAGAAAATCGCAAAACCCTGATCACCCTGCTGGATAAGGCGGCGGAAGGAATCAGAGGAGAGACGGGAACATTGATTCATAGATAAAAAAAGAAGTAAGCAGCGGCATCCGAATACAAACGTGTTTTTCGGATGCCGTGATGAAAGCAGTTTAGGAGACAAAAAATGACTATACCTACAAATCTATTTATGTGGATATTGGCTTTTCTGCCAATTATCGTATTATTGCTGCTGATGATCGGCTTTCAATGGGGAGCGACGGAAGCGGCGCCCATAGGATTGCTGATTACCGCAATAACGGGAATCGTGTTTTATAAGGCGGATCTGAAATTGATCGCCACGGAAAGCGCAAAGGGAATGTGGAGTGCGGTATCCATCCTTCTGGTGGTTTGGACCGCCATTCTGATGTATCAGGTCGGAGAGGAGGTAAAGGCATTTTTGGTCATTCGCAACGGCATGCGCAAGCTATTGCCGAACGAGCTTCTGCTGATCATCGCAATGGGTTGGATTTTTGAGAGTTTTCTTCAGGGAATCACCGGATTCGGCGTGCCGGTAGCGGTCGGAGCACCGCTTTTGATCGGCATAGGAGTGAGTCCCTTATGGGCGGTGATTATACCGCTTTTGGGACAGGCATGGGGAAATACCTTCGGAACGCTTGCGGCGGCATGGGATGCGCTTGCGATGTCGGCAGGAATTCCGGTGGGATCGGAACATTATTTTCTGACCGCTTTTTGGACGGCATTGTTTTTGCTTTTTTGGAATATCGTTACCGGGTTTGCGATCTGCTGGTTCTACGGAAAGGGAAAGGCGATTAAAAAAGGACTTTTCGCGGTTCTGCTTATGGCGGCGGTGCAGGGAGGAGGAGAGCTGATTTTAAGTCAGGTCAATACCACTCTTGCCTGCTTTATTCCCTCCTGCATTTCCATGCTGCTGATTCTGGTAATCGGCAGGATGGGCACTTATAAAGAGGAATGGAGCATAGAGGACAGCCCGATCATGAACAGGGATTTTTCTGAGAAAAAGGAGGAGAGCGCGCCGCAGGGAATGAGCCTGCTGCAGGCGTTTATCCCCTATATCGTGCTTTCCGCCATTACTCTGGCGGTGCTTTTGATCAAACCCGCAAATGAATTTTTGGGACAATTTTCCTTCGGTCCTTCCTTCCCCGAAACGGTGACGGGCTACGGAGTCGTGAACAAGGCGGCGCAAAAATACGCTCCGCTCGCATTATTTACGCATGCGGGACTCTTCCTCCTGATTTCTTCGATCTGGGGGATGATATACTATCATAAAAAGGGCTGGATGAAGGAAGGTGGCTTAAAGAGGGTATTTGTCAAATCGGTTGCGATGACCGTTCCTTCGGGAATCGCCGTGATCGGTCTGATCATTATGTCAAAGATCATGAGCGGCACCGGGCAGACCATCGTTCTAGCAAACGGTATTTCGGCGGTGCTCGGAAAAGCATATGTAATCTTTGCGCCCTTTGTCGGTCTTTTGGGAACCTTTATGACAGGAAGCAATATGAGCTCGAATATTTTATTCGGAGACTTCCAGATCACGACCTCCAATATGCTGGAGGTAAACAGCGCGGCAGTCCTGGGAGCCCAAAGCACGGGAGGAGCGATAGGAAGCGCAGTCAGCCCGAGCAAGATCATCCTGGGAACGACGACGGCGCAGATTCTCGGAAGTGAAGGAAGCGTGATGAAAAAGCTTTTGGTAGTCACGGTGCCGGTTACTCTGCTGATCGGACTTGTCGTCTTCCTTCTGGTAATATAAAGAGAACGGAAAGGCGGGAAAGCTACAGTGGAAAAAAACAATTTTTTTGCAAAAAAAGAAGGAAAACTGACCATTGCATTTATGGTTTTGATCCTTTCCTTTGTCCTCATGGTCTACGGGGTAAACAAAGACAGCAGTGCTTTATATACGGCGGGGTTTGGGATTGCGATGCTTGCAATGATGTATTCGCCATTTAAAACCTATGTTCTGGATAAAATAAAAAAACAGAAAACTCATTAATCAGTATTAAAGAGAGGAAAATGAAGATGAATATTGGAGATATCACAGGAAGAATTGCAAGAGATTTAGAGCAGTTTAAGGTATTTACGGCAACTCCGGGAAACGGCTGCACCAGACTTCCCTTCACCAAAGAAGCCAGAGAGGCGGGGAATCACCTGAAGAAACTGATGGAAGAGATCGGTCTGAAGGCTTGGGAAGACACGGCAGGAAATATATTCGGACTCATGGAGGGAGAGGATACCGAGGCTCCTTGTGTAATGATGGGTTCTCATTATGATTCGGTAGTGCATGGCGGAGATTTCGACGGAATTGCCGGTGTGGTTTGCGCTTTGGAAACCGCAAGGCTGATGAAGGAAGAGGGATTCAAGCCGAAGAGAAATTTCGTGGTGGCAGGCTTTTGCGACGAAGAGGGTATGCGCTTCGGAACCGGATACTTCGGATCGGGAGCAATGCTCGGAAATCGGGATGTGGAGTATTGCAAGAATTATAAGGATAAGGACGGAATTTCAATCTATGAGGCGATGAAGTCCGACGGGCTGGATCCGGAGAAAATAGGAGAGGCGAAATGGAAAGAGGGCTCGATCAGCCATTTTATCGAGCTGCATATCGAGCAGGGACCGGTACTGGATACCGAAAAGATTGAGCTCGGGCTGGTACACTGCATCGTGGGTATGCAAAGATATATGGTAACCGTGCACGGACGTGCCGATCATGCCGGAACGACGCCGATGGATATGCGTATGGATGCCGTGGATGCCGCAACAAAGGTTATTTCCAAGATTGCGGACTGGGCGGTAGAAAAGGCGGACGGAACGGTAGCGACGACGGGTTATATCAAGACGGTTCCGGGCGGAATGAATATTGTGGCGGAGAGAGTCGAATTCACGGTGGATATCCGTTCAAAGGACGTGAACAATATCAATGATATCGCAAACCGCATCCGTACGGCGCTCGACAGGGAAGTAAAGGCGATGGGCGGCAGCTATGAGATCGATACCAAGCTCGTGATCAACCCCGTAAATCTTTCCGAGGAAATGCTTGAGATCATGGAAAAGGAATGTGAGGAAAGAGGATATAGCGCAAAGCGCATGCTCAGCGGTGCGGGGCATGATTCTCTGGAGATCGGGCAGAGCATTCCTTCGGTTATGCTCTTTGTGCCGAGCAAGGACGGAAGGAGCCATACTCCGGTTGAGTTTACAAAATACAGCGATTTTGCAAAGGGAACGGTGATTATCGCCGGTCTTGCAAAGAAGCTTCTGGCAAAGTAGGAAGAGCAAGGCTCTTACCCTGCAAAGCGGCTGTGAAAAAAATAAAATATTTGCAACAAAAAAAGGAATTTTATATTCCTTTTTTTGTTATAATAGGGAATAAGCCATGAGCAATCTTATGCGGTATAAAAAGCGGCAGGGGAGGACCAAATGGAATTTTGGACGAGGCAGGCAAGTGAGGTCTGGGAAGAGCTGCAAAGCAGCGGGCATTACCATGTGAAGAAGGAGTACATCGAGAAGAAAAATGATACGATTGCAAAGTATTATACGGATCTTTACGAATGGTATACCGGGGCGGCAAGAAAATATATCGATATTCCTAAGGAGTATCATTATCCGATTTGGATGAGCCTCAGTGAAGATTTGATGCTCCGACCCGCAGAGGATGCGGTGATTTTGCGTTTGGAGGTCCCTGAAGGGAAATACCTGATCTGCAATTACGATAAATGGGGGTATCGGATGAATTACTGGTATGTTCCGCTGGATGAGGAGGATGAAAAAAAACATCAGGCAGAGCTTAAGCGCTGCGGTATTGTCTCGGAGGACAGCCTGATTTCGGGAAGCCGGGGAAATTTTTATCCGCTTTTAAAAAGAAAAATTATAGAGAGCTGGGACAGAATTTTTACCATAGAGCCGAAGAGTCCCGAGCTTACAGTGGGCACCTGCTGGGAAATCGAAAAAGGATGGGTAAGGGAGGTGAGATTTTATGAAGGAGAAAATCCCCGCTCTTCCCGGGGAGAATGAAGAATATCTCGTGATGTATACGGCGCAGACAAAGCAGGTCTTGGAAACGCTGCAAAGAGAGGGTGTCAATTATGTGAAGAAGGCATATATTGCGGAAAAATACAAGGAATCGGCATGGATATTTCAAACTGCGTACGGATTTTTTGTATCGGAAGCGGAAAAATATCTGAAACGACCTCCCCGGGCGGAGTCTCCGATCTGGATGTTTTATGATAAGAGATATGCCGCGGTCAGTCGGGACTGTGCAAGAATCAAGCTAAGGGTTCCCAAAGAAGAAGTGATCCTCTTCGATCTGCGCACATGGACGAAGATTTTAAATATGAAGCTGATCGGGACGAAGGAGGAGGAGGAAAGCTTCGAAGAAGAATGCAGAAGGCAGGGGATCGCCAATGAGGCGGATATCCTCAGGACGGGCTTTTATCCCCTGCCCAAAAGAAAGATTCTGGAAAGCTGGAAGCGGCTCTTTACCGAAGCTCCGCCTCCGGATGACTATATACAGGGGGCGGCATGGAAGCTGGAAGCGGGCTGGATCATGGAAATAGAAAAAGCGTTTTAATCATAAATGCATTTTTCCAGTATCGCGCAGAATTCTTCCAGATATATCCGGTCGATTTCGGAAAATCTGTTTTTTATCGGGCTGTCTATGTCGAGCAGAGCTCTGATTTGGCGACGGCTGTCTCTGAGCGGTATCACGAGCTCGGAATTGGAGGCGCAATCGCAGGCGATATGACCGGGAAATTGGTGCACGTCCTCCACCCGGATGCTTCGATTCTCCTTCAGGGCGGTTCCGCAGACGCCTTTGCCAAAGCCGATATGCATGCAGGCGATCTTTCCCTGGAAAGGACCGAGAATCAGATTGCCTTCCTCCGTTTTCAGATAAAACCCGACCCAGTTAATTTCGGGCAGAAATTCATTGAGCAGGGCGGAGGCATTGGCAAGAACCGCGATTTCATTGCTTTCGTTTTTCATCATGTTGCCAAGCTGCTTATTTAATAAGATATATTCTTTTTCCCTTATCATTTTGTGCTCCTTTTTGCTGTTGATCTTTATTTCGGAAGGGACTGCCTCTTCTTTTCCCGGGCGCAATCGCTGCGGCGGAGAAAAGCTTAAGGATTTTTTGCACTGCCGCCAGAAGAGTTGAGGAATAGATACATCTAACAATAAAATTTGATCTTTGTCAATAAAAGAGAGTTTGCCGGCAAAACTTTTTGAAGCCGAAAGAAAGATGAAAAAGCGCCGGGCAATCTTTTAAGGGAGGAAAAGATGGATAAAGAGCATAGAATAGAGAAGATAGACGCTTTGGCGAATCGCTCGGGGCTAAAGAAATGGAATGCCTCGGGCAAGCTTTTTTGTATCCTGATCTGCATGCTGCTTTGCATAGGTTTTTCGGATATCTTCCTTTCTCTCTGGTTCATTTTTTCCGCCGCGCTGATCAATATATTTGTTTCGGGGGCAGGCTGGAGAAATTACGGAAAACTTTGTCTGGCTCCGCTCGGTATTCTTTTTCTAGGTTTTATTGCGATGGCGGTGGAGCTTTCGCTCTCCGGGGGGGGGGTTTCTCAGGCTGAGCAAAGCCTCCTTTATCGGAGCAATGCAGATCATGCTGAGGGCATTTGCCTGCATCAGCCTGTTTTTCCTGCTGATTCTCTCCACTCCGGTAAACGAGCTCATCCATGTGCTCAGGCGGCTTCATGTTCCCGCTCTGATCTGCAGCATGATGTTTTTGATCTACCGATATATTTTTATCTTGAGCAAAAGCTATGATATCATGCATGCCGCGGCGCTTTCCAGATTGGGATTCATCAATTATCCCACATCTTTGCGGACATTTTCCTCTTCGATAAGCCGTATCTTTCTTATCGGGCTGAAAAAAGCCTCGCAGTACTATGATGCTCTGCGTTCCAGAGGATATGAGGGGGAGGTATTGTTTTATTGCGAAAGAAGAAGGCTGTCCAAGATGCAGCTTTTCTCTTCCTGCCTATATATCTTATGCAGCCTTTTTATTTCATTATCGTAAAACAAAAAAGATCGGATAAAGGAGTTTGATGATGCAAGAGATCCTATTGGAGCTGGAAAAAATAAGCTATTCCTACGAAAGAGGGCTGTATGCGCTCAGAGATATCAGCATGCAAATCGGCAGGGGGGAAAGGATTGCGCTGATCGGGGAAAACGGTTCGGGGAAATCGACCTTGTTTCTGGTCTTAAACAGGGTGCTCAGAGCGGATCGGGGAGAGATTCGCTATAGAGGAAAAAAATAGGAAAAAAAGAGCTGAATATTTTGCGCAAGCATATCGGGCTGATCTTCCAGGATGCGGATCAGCAGATGATCGCTCCGACCGTTTATGAAGAGGTATCCTTCGGCCCTATGAATATGGGGATTGAGAAAGAGGAAGTAAGAGAAAGAACCCAAAAGGCGATAGAAGAGATGAATCTTTCGCCGCTGAGCGAGAGACTTGTCCACAGCCTGAGCGGAGGGGAAAACGCTTATGGTATCGACGCATGATATGGATTTTGCCTATCGTTTTGCGGAAAAAATTCTTGTTTTTTCAAAGGGAAGGCTGATCGCAAAAAAGGAGAGGGAGGCGCTCTTTGCGGATGAGGCGATTTTGGCGGCGGGCGGCATAGAAAAGCCGCTGATCAAAGAGATTTCGGATACATTGAAAAGAGAACATATTCTGGGTGAGGATGAGTTTCCCAGGACGATTAAGGAACTGAAAAACAGTTTAGAAAAAAAAAAAGAGGTGTGAGTATGTTAAAAAGGAAGAAGGCGGATCTGCTGCCGATACTGGTCTCGGTTTCCGTGATTTATGCGGCGATTCCGACCTATGCAATGCATATCATGGACGGCTATTTATCCGGAGGCTTCAGCATCGCATGGGGGGCGATATGCATTCCCTTTTTGATTGCGGGCTTGAGAAGCATCAGGAAAAAGCTTGCAGAGGAGGGAAGAAACATATCGATGCTGGCGATGTCGGGGGCATTTATTTTCCTGATTTCCTCGCTTAAGATTCCTTCCGTTACGGGAAGCTGCTCTCATATGACGGGAACGGGGCTGGGAGCCATACTTCTCGGTTCGGCTCCGGTTGCGGTGCTCGGCTTGATCGTACTGCTTTTTCAAGCTCTGCTGCTTGCGCACGGAGGAATCACGACCCTGGGAGCAAATACCTTTTCCATGGCAATTGCAGGTCCTTTTTTGACGTATTTTATTTATAAAGGATGCAAGAAAGCCGGGATGAAGAACTTTATTTCAATTTTTCTTGCGGCATCTCTGGGAGATATTTTTACATACTGCATAACGAGTATGCAGCTTGCGCTTGCCTTCCCCTCCGCCGAGGGCGGGACTTGGCTCTCCGCACTCAAATTCCTGGGGGTTTTTGCTCCGACGCAGCTTCCTCTAGCGCTGATAGAGGGAATGCTCACGGTGATGATCATTATGGCGCTGGAAAACTATGCAAAGCCGGAATTAAAAGCATTGGGATTCATAAAGGAGGATTAGCGATGAAGAAGAATGAAAAGAAGATCATGATGATTTTTCTGCTTATCATAGCAATGATGATTGTTTTGCCGTTTTTCACAAAAAGAGGAGCGGAATTCGGCGAAACGGATGATGCGGGAAGCGAGATGGTCGAAGAGATAAAACCGGGTTATAAGCCTTGGTTTACGCCGGTACTGGAGTCGGCGATAGGAGGAGAGCTCCCCGGAGAGGTCGAGAGCCTTCTCTTCTGCTTGCAGACAGGTATCGGAGTGGGGATTATGGCATTCTTTTTCGGGCGCTTTGTGGAAAGAAAGAAGTGGACGGATGAAGGAGCAAAAAAAGAATATCCGCCATATCGGGAATGATGCGGCGGATACCTTGAGTGTTCTGTTTGATTAAAATGCACGGGGCTGCGGTATTCGGATTATTTTGTACTTACTGCAGCCTTACATGATGTTTCAGTGAAAAGTTTTCGTCATTGGAGCAGAGATAGATAATGCCTTCGATGACGCCGATGATTGCCGGAATACCGGTCCAGGAGAAGAGCAGGTAAATAATTCCGGAGCCGATTTTTCCGAGATAAAATTTATGAATGCCGAAGCAGCCGAGGAAAATGGCAAGA
Source organism: Johnsonella sp. (assembly GCA_030529445.1). Lineage (GTDB taxonomy): Bacteria > Bacillota > Clostridia > Lachnospirales > Lachnospiraceae > Johnsonella. Next base: position 88,338 of record JAUMWW010000003.1, read on the forward strand.
AGTCCTGCGACCAGCTTGCTCTTGAGCGGCCAGGCGGGATTGATGGCGCTATAATAAACCGGAGACTGCATATATGGCTGCTGCATCGGCACCGGATTTTGATACTGCGGAACCTGAGAAGGGGATGTATAGTTTCGGCCTTGTGCAGCGGGGCGCTGATTCGGCTGGGGAGCCGGATTGGCATTTGCCAGGGGTTCTCCGCAGAATCTGCATTCCGAAGCGCCGACCGCAGTGGGAGCTCCGCATTGAGGGCATGTATTTGCTTGCATAGTTCTTACCTCCTATATATAGAAAATGATAGTTTTAATGAATATTATCCGAACTTAGATTTTTTTGCCGCATTCCGGGCAGAATTTATTGCCGGGCAGCAGCTTAAAGCCGCAGGAGCATATTCTTTCCTGAGTATTGAATCCGCATTCCGGACAGAATTTCGAGGATGCGGGGATATCCGCATTGCAGGAAGGACAGAGCATATGGCTTCTTGCCGCCTGTTTCATGGGGTTCCCCACGGTGTGGTGGAGAGAGCTGCCGATATGGAGTGCCGCACCGAGACCGACGCCGCTGGCGGCAAATGCTCCTGCGACTCCGCTTTTATTGCCTGCCGCCTTATCGTATACATCGAATGCTCTCTTGGTCAGATAGCGCTGATCTCCCATGATTTCAAAAGCCGCCCGATCTTCCAACAGGCTGTTGATCTTCTGGAAATCGTCATCGGGAAAATTGATCGAATGAATATAAAAGCTCTGGACGCCGAATCCGTGCTTCTCAAATTCGGGAGAAAGCTCCGTCTTCACATTTTCCGACAGGCTGCTTAATAAGGGGCTGATTTCAAGAGCGGAGATCTGCTTGGAGATAATGGAATCCGCAATAGAAGATTTTACCTTTAATACGAGGAGCCCCCGGTAGTATTCTTTTACCTTGTCAAACTTGACAATATCCATGAGCGGCATTCCGCCGATCAGATCCTGCATCAAAAGAACCGGGTCGAGAACCTTCACTCCCATCTGACCGAAAGCCCGAATCCTGAGCTTTACATGGTATTTGGGATCAATCAGCTGTATCGGATCGGAAGTCCCCCAGTTGATATCAAAGCGGATGGTGGTATTGATAAAGTATATTTCCGCACTGAAAGGTGTTTTTCCTCCGAAAGGAATTTTCAGCAGATTTTTCAGTATGGGAAGATTATCGGTATCCAGACTGTAGCTTCCCGGACTGAAAACATCGCAAATCGTTCCTCCTTTTACGAATACGGCAATCTGCCCCTCCTGTACGATGAGCTGGGAAAAATAAGAAATATCGTCGGAAGGATATTTATAGATCAGCCAATCTTTGCTTGCAAGACCGTTAAAGCGGATAACATCAAATAAAGCCATGCCAATGCCTCCTCATCCTTATCATTCAATTTATTTCGAAATAAAACATTATAATTCTATCAAAATATAAAATAAAAATCAATTCTTAGATCTTAGGAAGGGGTTTTTTCTTGACAAGCCATCTTCTGATCTATATAATAATATGGCGTGCGAAAAAAAAACATGCTTTTTTTGTACGCCTAATGCTGAAATACAGCAACCACAGATTGGCTGCGGAGATCCCGCAGCAAAAATATTACAGGAGGTAAAAGGAATGCCAACATTTAACCAGTTAGTTAGAAAAGGCAGAGAGACTTCGGCAAAAAAGTCTACGGCTCCGGCTCTTCAGAAGGGATTCAATTCGCTTCATAAGAAGTCGACAAACGTATCTTCTCCGCAGAAGAGAGGCGTTTGTACAGCAGTAAAGACAGCGACGCCGAAGAAGCCGAACTCGGCGCTTCGTAAGATTGCCAGAGTACGTCTCTCAAACGGTATCGAGGTTACCAGCTATATCCCCGGAGAGGGTCATAATCTTCAGGAGCATAGCGTGGTGCTGATCCGTGGAGGAAGGGTTAAGGACTTGCCCGGTACGAGATATCATATAGTCCGCGGTACACTTGATACGGCAGGTGTAGCAAACAGAAAACAGGCTCGCTCCAAGTACGGTGCTAAAAGACCTAAGGACAAGAAGTAAATAATTAGATACAAAAGAGTGCCGGATTGTATATAAATCTGTAGGTTGCAGTTTATCATATAGACCAGCACGAAGCATATATCAGAGGATATATGAGTACCTAAGATTTAATGGGCCTGATTTTGCAGGCGAGATTATTAAGGAGGGAAGAAACGTGCCACGTAAAGGACATACACAGAAGAGAGATGTATTGGCGGATCCTTTATACAACAACAAGGTGGTTACCAAGCTGGTAAACAATATTATGTTGGACGGTAAGAAGGGTGTTGCGCAGAAGATCGTATACGGTGCATTTGAGAGAGTTGCCGAGAAGACCGGCAAGGAGCCGCTTGAGATATTTGAGGCGGCGATGAACAATATCATGCCCGTATTGGAAGTAAAGGCGAAGAGGATAGGAGGAGCGACATATCAGGTTCCTATCGAGGTAAAGCCGGAGAGAAGGCAGGCGCTTGCTCTTAGATGGCTTACGCTTTTCTCTCGCAAGAGAAGCGAAAAGACACAGGAGGAAAGACTTGCCTATGAGCTTATGGATGCGGCAAATAATACCGGGGCAGCCGTAAAGCGTAAAGAAGATATGCATAAGATGGCAGAGGCTAACAAGGCATTTGCTCATTACAGATTCTAATAAGGAGGAATGCAAATTGGCTGGAAGAGAATATCCTTTAGAGAGAACCAGAAATATAGGCATTATGGCCCATATTGACGCCGGCAAGACAACGCTTTCCGAGCGTATTCTGTATTATACCGGTGTCAACTATAAGATCGGTGATACTCATGAAGGAACAGCGACCATGGACTGGATGGAGCAGGAGCAGGAGAGAGGAATTACGATTACTTCTGCGGCAACCACCTGTCACTGGACGATACAGGAAAATAATAAAAACAAGCCGGGAGAGCCGGAAAATCGTATTAATATCATAGACACGCCGGGACACGTTGACTTCACCGTAGAGGTGGAGAGATCGCTCAGAGTTTTGGACGGCGCGATCGGTGTGTTCTGCGCAAAGGGCGGAGTGGAGCCGCAGTCCGAGAACGTATGGCGTCAGGCGGATACTTATAATGTACCCCGTATGGCATTCATCAATAAGATGGACATTCTCGGCGCGAACTTCTACGGAGCCGTGGAGCAGATCCGCACGAGACTGGGTAAGAATACGATCATTCTGACGATCCCGATCGGCAAGGAAGACGAGTTTAAGGGAATTATAGATTTGTTTGAGATGCAGGCATATATCTATAATGACAATAAGGGAGAGGATATCACGATAGGCGAGATCCCCGCCGAGTATAAGGATGATGCGGAGCTTTACCGCTCCGAGCTGATCGAAAAGATCTGCGAGCTGGATGATGATCTGATGATGGAATATCTGGAGGGCAATGAGCCGAGCATGGCAGACCTCAAGAAGGCGCTGCGCAAGGCGACCTGCGAGTGCAAGGCGATCCCGGTTTGCTGCGGTTCCGCATACAGAAACAGAGGAATCCAGAAGCTTCTTAACGCGGTCATCGAGTTTATGCCCTCTCCGATAGATATTCCGGCAATTAAGGGTGTGGACATGGACGGCAACGAGGTGGAGAGACATTCTTCCGATGAGGAGCCCTTCTCCGCGCTGGCGTTTAAGATCATGACCGATCCCTATGTAGGAAAGCTTGCCTTTTTCAGGGTTTACTCCGGAACCGTAAACTCCGGTTCCTATGTACTCAATGCAACGAAGGGCAAGAAGGAGCGTCTCGGACGTGTGCTGCAGATGCATGCGAATAAGAGACAGGAGCTGGATAAGGTTTATTCCGGAGATATCGCGGCGGCGGTAGGATTTAAGCTGACCACGACCGGAGATACGCTCTGCGACGAGCAGCATCCGGTAATTCTCGAGTCGATGGAATTCCCGGAGCCGGTTATCGATATCGCGATAGAGCCCAAGACCAAAGTAGGACAGACCAAGATGATCGAAGCGCTGCAGAAGCTTGCGGAAGAGGATCCCACGTTCCGTGCAAAGACCAATGCGGAAACCGGTCAGACCATTATCTCGGGAATGGGCGAGCTGCATCTGGAAATCATCGTGGACAGATTGCTCAGAGAGTTCAATGTGGAGGCAAATGTAGGTGCGCCTCAGGTTGCTTATAAGGAAACGATCACCAAGTCGGTGGAGGTTGACAGCAAGTATGCGAAGCAGTCCGGAGGACGCGGACAGTATGGACATTGTAAGGTCAGATTCGAGCCCATGGATGCGAATGCGGAGCAGACCTTTAAGTTTGAGTCTTCCGTAGTCGGCGGTGCGATTCCGAAGGAATACATCGCTCCGGTCGGAGAGGGTATCGAAGAGGCGGCAAAAGCCGGAATCCTCGGAGGCTTCCCCGTACTGGGTATTTATGCGAACGTATTTGACGGTTCCTACCATGAGGTTGACTCCTCGGAGATGGCATTCCATATTGCAGGTTCTCTTGCATTCAAGGATGCGATGGCAAAGGCGGGAGCAGTCCTTCTGGAGCCCATCATGAGGGTCGAGGTTACGATGCCGGAGGAATACATGGGCGATGTCATCGGTGATATCAACTCCAGAAGAGGCCGCATCGAAGGAATGGAGGATATTGCGAGCGGAAAGCAGATCAATGCTTATGTGCCGCTTTCCGAAATGTTCGGTTACGCTACGGACCTTCGTTCGAGAACACAGGGAAGAGGAAACTATTCGATGTTCTTCGACAAGTATGAGCAGGTACCCAAGTCCATTCAGGAGAAGATTATTGCCGAAAGAAAAGGCGGCAAGTAAAATAGCTTGATAAATATATTGCTATATTATATAATATGATTTAATCTGAAAAATTAAAGAGAATGCGTATAATGCAAAATTAAGGAGGATTTATAAAATGGCAAAGGCAAAATTTGATAGAACAAAACCTCATGCTAACATCGGAACGATTGGTCACGTTGACCATGGTAAGACTACTCTTACCGCAGCAATTACCAAGGTTCTTGCAACAAGATTTCCCTCGGCTACAAATAAAATCGTAGACTTCGATAAGATCGATAAGGCTCCGGAAGAGAAAGAGCGTGGTATCACGATTTCTACTTCTCACGTAGAGTATGAGACCAATAAAAGACATTATGCACATGTGGACTGCCCCGGACACGCGGACTATGTAAAGAACATGATTACGGGTGCTGCACAGATGGACGGCGCTATCCTCGTTGTTGCGGCTACGGACGGCGTTATGGCTCAGACACAGGAGCATATCCTTCTTGCTCGTCAGGTAGGTGTTCCCTATATCGTGGTATTTATGAATAAGTGCGATATGGTTGACGATGCCGAGCTTCTTGAGCTGGTTGACATGGAGATCAGAGATCGTCTTAACGAGTACGAGTTCCCGGGCGATGACACCCCGATCATTCAGGGTTCCGCTCTTAAGGGACTTGAGGATCCCACCGGTCCCTGGGGAGATAAGATCATAGAGCTTATGGATGCGGTAGATGCGTATATTCCGGATCCGGAGCGCGATACGGATAAGCCTTTCCTTATGCCTGTTGAGGACGTGTTTACGATTACGGGACGTGGTACGGTTGCTACCGGTCGTGTGGAGAGAGGTACGCTTAACCTGAACGACGAGGTTGAGATTCTTGGTATCCGTGAGGACAGCAGAAAGACGGTTGTTACCGGTATCGAGATGTTCAGAAAGCTTCTTGATCAGGCTCAGGCAGGTGACAATATCGGAGCGCTGCTTCGTGGTGTTCAGAGAACGGATATCGAGCGCGGACAGGTTCTGGCTAAGCCGGGTACCGTAAAGTGTCATAAGAAGTTTACCGCTCAGGTTTACGTTCTGACCAAGGACGAGGGTGGACGTCATACTCCCTTCTTCAATAACTATCGTCCCCAGTTCTACTTCAGAACAACGGATATCACCGGCGTTTGCGAGCTTCCTGCAGGAACCGAGATGTGCATGCCCGGAGATAACGTAGAGATGACCATCGAGCTGATCCATCCGATCGCTTGCGAGCAGGGTCTTCGTTTCGCTATCCGTGAGGGTGGAAGAACGGTAGGTTCGGGAAGAGTTGCAAAGATCATCGAGTAATAAAAATGTAGAGCCCTCCGGGGCTTGATAAAAAACCACAACTTTCGCTTAGATGCGGGGTTGTGGTTTTTTGATATCCTATGAAATACAATTGCGTCATACCGATGAAAATTTTGAAATTTAAAAAGCTGATTTTAGAGATACCTGAAATCAACTTTTTTATTATGAACAATTATATAAGAAGATGTTTCAATCCACATACTGAATGTATGACAAAGATATTCTAGCAAATTCAACAAAAAAAGGAAAGTTCATCTAGGAAGAATTCATAAATTTTTAATTATATAATAAAATAAAGATATAAATCCTTGACTTTGTTTAAAAGAAAAAAGCTCTTGATAAAGCGCTTTTATTTTTTATCTTTAAATACTATAATGGCTGCATGAGTAGCAAAGCCTAACATATTAAGCATAAAAATAATCGGTATCGGGAGGGTGAAAAAGAATGAAAAAAATCATCAATATGATATGCCTGATTCTTGCCTTTATCTCTCTCGGCATAGGATGTGCAGGGGTCTTCCTGCCTCTGCTGCCGAGTACGCCTTTTTTGGTATTTGCGCTGATGCTTTTTGCAAAGAGCTCAAAGCGATTCCATCGCTGGTTTCTGTCAACGAAGATTTATAAGAAGCATCTGGAAAACATCGTGCTGCATAAATCGATGTATTTTGCGGACAAGATCAAGGTGCTCCTGATGATTACGATTCTCTTCACGGCGGCTATGTTTTTGGCGCCGGGGATCATCGCCAAGTCTGTGATAGGAGCGGTCGCATTGCTGCATTATATGTTTTTTCTGTTTAGGATAAAGACCTTGAAAAAGGAGAATGTGCTGGAGAGGCAGGAGGAGATATGATTAAGAAACGTTTATTAAGCCTGATGGGGGATTCAAGAAAATATATCAAAATCAATCTGCTTTGGCAATGGCTCGGACTCCTGATATCGGCGATTCTTGCGCTTTTGGCGGCAATGATTCTGGAAAATGCACAGAGGCTCGGCAGCGAGGCTGTATTTGCCGATCCGAGCCGGCTCGTAAAAGCGGCTCTTTTAATCGGAGCTTTGCTTGCCGCAAAGAATCTCTTTGTGCGCAATGCCACGAAAGCCTCGTTTATGGCGGGAAGAGATGTGAAATGCAGGCTGAGGGCATTGCTCTATGAGAAGCTTTCTCATTTGGGAATATCCTACCATGAGCAGGTGCCTACGGCAGAGGCGGTGCAGCTTGCTTCCGAGGGAGTCGAGCAGCTGGAAACCTATTTCGGGCTCTATATTCCTCAGCTCATTTACAGCCTGCTTGCTCCGCTGACGCTTTTTATCATGATTTCCTTTATCAGCCTGAAGGCGGGGCTTCTGCTTTTGATTTGTGTACCGTTGATACCGATAAGCATTATGGCTGTGCAAAAGATCGCCAAGAGACTTTTGCGCAAATACTGGTCGATTTATACAGGGCTGGGAGACAGCTTCTTAGAAAATCTGCAGGGGATGACGACGCTTAAGATTTATATGGCGGATGAAGCCAGGGCAAGGAAAATGGATGCGGAGGCGGAGCATTTCAGGAAAATTACGATGAAAGTGCTTTCGATGCAGCTGAATTCGATTATTATTATGGATCTGGTCGCATACGGAGGTTCCGCCCTCGGAATGATCATCGTCCTTTATGAATATGCGGCAGGCAGGGTCCCGCTTTGGGGAGTGATCTTCATTATTTTGCTTGCAGCGGAATTTTTTATCCCGATGCGCCTACTCGGCTCTTATTTTCATATTGCGATGAACGGAGCGGCAGCTTCGGATAAGCTGTTTAAGATTTTGGATATAGAGGAATTTGAGGCGAAAAAGAGAATAGAGGAAGGAGAGAAAAAAGCAAAGAAAGCAGGGCTGGTTCTGGAGGGACTGGGTTTTTCCTATACGGGAGAAAAAGAAGTCTTAAAAGGAGTTTCGATGGAGATTCCATTTGGTAAGCTCACTTCCCTGGTCGGAGTATCCGGCTGCGGAAAGAGCAGCATAGCCGCTCTGCTCAGCGGAGGCAGGAGGGATTATCGGGGAAGCATAAGGCTTTTTACAGATGAGAATACCGGCTACGAACTCTCAGAGCTGCCCTCTTGCGATATACTTTCCCATATTACCCTGGTCAGCCATAACAGCTATATCTTTAAGGGAAGCGTGGAGGAGAATCTCAGGCTTGCCGCCCCGAAGGCTTCGGAGGAAGAGCTTTTGCAGGCGCTTAAGGAGGTTGCGCTCTATGATTTTATTATGGGGCAGGGAGGGCTCGCGACGGAGCTTCTTGAAGGGGGAGCCAATCTTTCCGGAGGACAGCGCCAGCGGCTCGCGCTCGCCAGAGCCCTGCTGCATGATACGGCGGTGTATATTTTTGACGAGGCGGCGTCCAATATCGATGTGGAGAGCGAGAATAAGATTAATGAAGTCATCAGAAAGCTGGCAAAGAACCATGCCGTGCTCTTTATTTCCCACAGATTGGCTCCGGTTGCCTGTTCGGATTATATCTGTCTGCTTTCCGAGGGGCGCATTGCGGAGGAAGGAAGCCATGAGGAGCTGATGGAAAAGGATGGGCATTATGCAAGGCTGTATCGGGAGCAAAGAGAGCTTGAAGAATACGGGCTTGAAGGCAGAGAGGCTGCCGAGGCAAAAGGAGGTTTGATATGAATCGCAGATCGGGAATAGATATTATGAGCAGGCTGATTATATTGATCAGACCTCTGCTTTTCTTTATGTGTATTGCGATAGCCGCAGGAGTTCTCGGCTATCTTTGTGCGATTTTTCTTCCCGTTGTCGCCGGGGCGGGGCTGCTGAGCTTAGTCTCTCCCATGGAGGGAATCTTCGGGAGCCTTTCCAAAATCGCATTGCTTATGGGGCTGATGGCGGTTATGAGAGGAGTGCTCAGATATATCGAGCAGGCCTGCAATCATTATATTGCTTTTCGGCTGCTTGCCTTGATTCGCCATAAGGTTTTTTCCGCGCTTCGGGAGCTTTGCCCGGCAAAGCTTGAGGTTCGCGATAAAGGGGATCTGATTGCGTTGATCACCGGAGATATAGAGCTTTTGGAGGTTTTTTATGCACATACGATTTCTCCCATTGCGATTGCGATCATTACTTCCGGGCTGCTGCTCGGTTTTATCGGGAGCTACCATCCTCTCTATGCGTTGATTGCATTTTTCGGATATTGTTCTGTGGGGGCCTTGATTCCCATAGTCAATTCCCAAAAGGGAGCCCGGGAGGGAATGCAGTACAGGCAGCAGTTTGCACAGCTTAACAGTTATATCCTCGAGAGCCTGAGGGGATTGAAGGAGACGCTTCAATACGGGGCGCAAAAGGAACGCTTGCAGGAACTGGAGAGGCGCTGCCGGGAACTTGCACGCAGCAGAGAAAACTTAAAAAAGCTTGAGGGAGCTTCTGCGGGATATACGGGAATATGCATTTCCGCATTTTCATTCTCCGTTCTTTTTGTGAGCATCCTGCTCGGAAGGAGCTTTGAAGAGGCGCTTTTAGTCAGCCTGGCGGTATTTTCCTCCTTCGGTCCCTTGACCGCGCTCTCTTCCCTGTCCAATAATTTGATGCAGACTTTGGCAAGCGGAGAAAGAGTGCTTGCGCTTTTGGAGGAGGAGCCGCTGGTAAGAGAGGTGGAAGGAAAGGAAGAAATCGATTTTTCGGGAGTGGAGCTGGATCAGGTTTCCTTTGCTTACGAGGAAGAAAAGATTATTGATCGTCTCTCGCTTTCTCTGGCGCCGAAGAAAATTATCGGTATTTTGGGAAGGAGCGGAAGCGGAAAGTCTACTTTGCTCAGACTGATTATGCGCTTTTGGGATACGGATCAGGGCAGGGTTTTAATTTCAGGCAGGGATGTAAAGGAAATCAATACCAGAAATCTCAGAGGAATGGAGAGCTTTCTGACACAGGATACCGTGATTTTTCATGATACGATTGCCGAGAATATAGGGATTGCGGATGCCAATGCAAGCCGGGAAGAAATTATGGAGGCGGCGAAAAAAGCTTCCGTGCATGAGTTCATTCTTTCTCTGCCCCGGGGATATGATACCAAGGCATCGGAGCTGGGAAGCAGTCTTTCGGGGGGAGAACGCCAGAGGATAGGGCTTGCAAGAGCGTTTTTACATAATGCCGCTCTCATGCTTCTGGATGAGCCGACCAGCAATCTGGACAGCTTAAATGAAGGCATTATATTGAGGGCATTGAAGAAGGAAAGCGAGCAGCGCAGCATCGTTCTTGTTTCTCACCGAAAGTCCACGATGAATATTGCGGAGGAGATTATCCGCTTGGAACCGCAAAGATCGAGCTAATAAAGGCGGATATGATACAAAAAAAGATAAGGAGCGAATATGGAGAGGGGTTTTATGCCCACCGGATTTGCTTCTTTTTCTTTTTTTAGAATACGGTCAAAAATTTAATCTTTATAAAAAATCCTGTCCGAAAAAAGAAAGGAAAAGAGAAAAAGGAAAAAGAACCCGGTGCGGGGAGTTGAGAGGAGGGCAAAAACGGAAAGAAATTCAAATATAATTTTTTCAGATTTTTTTATTGAAATTTAATCAAAAAATCTTCTTGACAAGAGAAGAGAGGAGAGCATATGATAGAGTCAGTTAAAGATTTCAAGCAGTATTTCTGATCTTAAGATTTTGTCTGAATATATTTTTTCTCATCCCATGTTTCGGGGAAGAAAACCCGAAAAGGGAAGATCTGTTTTTCATCGGATGCCTCATCCTGATTCAATTTATTTCATTCCATATTTTATTTTAATCCATAGTCTGTTTCAGTCTATATTTTATTTCGGTCGACGGATTCGGCTTTTATTTAGGACGATTTTTTCGGGTACGAATTTTTCGGCATAGGGGAGATTTGACCCGGAAGGAAACTGTTTTTAGGAAATTGTTACCTGTCGTTTCAGCTTTTAGGCATAGAGAAAGGAATTGCTTATGAGGCATATTTTGGCGATTGTGGATAGAGATATAAGATATGCCGAGAGACTTGCGGATTATATTAATTTGGGGAACCGCCTCCCCTTTAAGGCGATGGCATACGGCGGAACAGAAAGATATGCAAAGAAAGACCGGGGAATCGATACGGAGATTCTGCTCATTTCCGAAGAAGAGTATCGGGAATATGAGGAAAGGCGGGCGGAGAAAAATATTATGCTATTGAGCGAGGAGGGATTTATCCGGGAGAGAGAGGGAGGAGAGCCTTATCCTCCGATGATTTTAAAATATAATTCGGCGGAGGAGATCATCAGGGATATTTTGAGGCTTTACCAACCGCAAAAAGAGCATGCGCTCCTGAAGCTTGCGGGAAAAAAATCCGCTCTCATCGGCGTATTTTCTCCGGTCAATCGCTGCGGGAAGACGCAGAATGCCATTGCATTGAGCATGGTGATTCAGCAGAGCAAGAAAACGCTCCTGCTTTGCTTTGACGAGTATCTCGGTATTTTTTCGGGGAGGGAATACGAAGCGGATCTTTCCGATCTGTTGTACTGCTTTAAGCAGGGGAATTACAGCTGGGATAAGCTGAGCAAGGCGGCGTACAGCGAATGCGGACTGAATTTTATCCCTCCGGCAAGGTATGCGGAGGATCTGGCGGAGTTTTCGATTGCGGAATTATCGGAGATCATTTTAAAAATCGCTTCGGAAAGCGATTATGAAGCGGTGGTGATTGATTTCGGAGCGCTCGGAAAGCGGGGAGTGGAGATTTTTGAACTCTGTGACAGAATTTATATGCCGCAGCCCTTCGATGAAAGGAGCAGAAAGAAAGAGGAGGAGTTTTATCAGTACCTGAAGCTGAGCGGGAGAGAGGGAGCAAAAGAGAAGCTTGAAAGCTACCGGGCCCCTCTTATGAACGGGGAGGAGCCCAAAGATCTGCAGGATATTTCCTGTTCCCGGCTCACGGAATACTGGAGGCAAAGATTTGCGGGAGGTGAGAGATGAGTGCGTATGTTCAGCTGAGCACGGCGCTGATGCTGGGAGGAGCGGCATATACCGATATACGGTATAAGAAGATTTATAATATATGGATAGGATTATGGATCCTGGTCGGAATTTTGATAAGAGGAGTATTTTTTATTCCCAATGTTTTTGCTGCGGGAGCGGCGCTCTTTATCTTTCATTTGCTCCGGGTCATAGGAGCGGGGGATATTAAGCTTGCGGCATTGCTATATGCATATCTGGGATTTTATGATGCGGCATATGTGCTCGGCATAGGGATGGTGCTTGCCGCTCTGTATTCGTTTTATTATCTGTATTCAAAGGGCATATTATGGGAACGTCTTTTATATTTCAGGCAATTTCTGGTTTTATCGCTGAAAACAAATTCCATTCACCAATACAATGAGGAGAAAAAGGGGAAGGAAGCCCCGGGTATTGCACTTGCGCCTTATTTTTTGGCGGGATTTCTTATATGGAGGTTATATGTATTATGCAGCATGAGTCTGTAAGTCATGAGGAGGGAATGTTTGAGCGATTGCGGGAGAGGCTTTCTCAGAATCTGATCGATCTCAGGAATATTACCGATGAAGAGCTTTTTGAACTGATCGAGGAGAGCTTAGGGGAAGAGGAGAGGGAAAGCTATCTGCCGCTTTGCAGGAAGCTTGCACTGAGAAACGCTCTTTTCGATTCTTTCCGTCGGCTGGATATCCTTCAGGAGCTTCTGGATGCGAAGGAGATTACCGAAATCATGGTCAACGGAAAGGACTGCATTTTCGTAGAAAAAAAGGGAAGGGTGCTGCGCTGGGACAAGAGCTTTAAGAGCGATGAACAGCTGGAGGATATGATACAGCAGATCGTGAGCCGGGTGAACCGGGTGGTCAACGTTTCTTCTCCGATAGCGGATGCAAGGCTTAAGGACGGGTCAAGAGTGCATATCGTGCTGCCTCCCGTATCCCTGGACGGTCCGGTGATTACGATCAGGAAATTTCCCGAGGTGATCAGCATGGAAAAGCTGATTGCACTGAAGGCGATCAATAGCGAAGCGGCAGGATTTTTGAAGAAGCTGGTAAGAGCGGGATATAATATTTTCATCAGCGGAGGGACGAATTCCGGAAAGACTACGTTTTTAAATGCGCTCTCCGCATTTATCCCGGAGGAGGAAAGAGTCATTACGATAGAGGATTCCGCAGAGCTGCAGCTTCGACAAATCAAAAATCTTGTCCGCCTGGAGGCGAAAATGGCGAATATTCAGGGAGAAGGGATGGTAAGCATTGCGGATTTGATTCGCGCATCGCTGAGGATGAATCCCTCGCGCATCGTAGTCGGAGAGGTGAGGGGGAAGGAGGCGCTGGATATGCTTCAGGCGATGAATACGGGGCATGACGGCTCCCTGAGCACGGGGCACGGGAACAGTCCGAAGGATATGATTTCGAGAATAGAAACGATGGTGCTGAGTGCCGCGGAGCTGCCGCTTGCGGCAATCAGAGGACAGATTGCCAGCGCAATAGATATCATGGTGCACTTGGGGCGGCTCAGAGACAGGAGCAGAAAGGTGCTGGCGATTGTGGAGGTAGGTGATTGTGTAAATGGAACGATTGAACTTAATCCGCTCTTTGAATTTCAGGAAGATGAAAAATCGAGAAAAGAGCGTGTGGAGGGTGAACTTAAAAAAACCGGAGAGCTTAAAAAGAAAGAAAAGCTCTTCGCAGCCGGTGACGGATTATAGTATTTATCATTATTCGGTGCCGGAAAGAATGAAATACATTTCTGTTGCATTTGCCGCAGAGGCGGTGATCTCTTATGTTTTTTACAGAAGCATTCTGATTTTTCTGATTCTTGCACCATTTTCTCTCCTCTATCCGGAGCTGATCAAAAAGAATTTGATACAAAAGAGAAGAAAGAGGCTGGAAGCCGAGTTTAAGGAAGGAATATGGATACTCTCTTCCCTGCTCAGTGCGGGATATTCGATCGAAAACGCGGTAGAAGAGAGCGTATCCGAGCTAAGGCTTTTATATGGGAAGAAAGTCTGCATTATATCCGAGTTTGAATATATTTCTCATCGAATCCGTATGAATATTCCGGTGGAAAAAGCATTTGAAGAATTCGGGGAAAGGAGCGGATCCGAGGATATCAGAAATTTTGCAAGAGTGATCAAGATTGCCAAAAGGAGCGGAGGAGAGCTGGTATCGGTAATTGCCCATACCGCTTCCGTCATCAGCGACAAGATCCGCATCAAGGAGGAGATCCTGACGATGACGACGGCAAAGCGCTATGAGCAAAAGATCATGAATCTGCTGCCGGTTCTTATCGTCATCTATGTGGATGCCAGCTCGCCCGGATTTTTTGATCTGATGTATACGAGCTTTATCGGGAGGATTATGATGAGCGTCTGCCTCGGTGCGTATCTTTTTGCGCTCTATCTTTCCGGAAGAATTCTGAATATCGAAGTTTAGAAAAGAGGAAATATGAAAAAGAGAGGATGGAGAAGAGCCGGGGAGCTGCTGCTGAGAAGAAAGGTTCAGATAATCTGTATCCTATGCGGATTTATATTGTTTTTTCTTGCCGATAAATACATGAGAGGCGGGGAAGAAATGATAGAGGGAGATTTTGTAAAAAGAGAGGGCTACGGCGCATATGACAGGAGCTATGAGCTATTTGTCAAAGGGCTGGAAAAAGAGGAGATCGAGATAGAGGTTCCGGTTTCTCACAGAGAATACAGCGATGAGCAAATTGAGGAGGTCTTTGAAAAATCCATGCAGTATCTGGAAAAGAATATCTTAAACTCCAACCCCTCTTTGCAGGAAATCAGCTCCGATCTGAACCTGATCGGCTTCATCAAGGAGTACGGCATCAGAGTCATGTATTCCTCGGAAGATCCGGATCTGCTGGATGCCTTCGGCACGGTTTATAACGAGGAGCTTAAGGAGGGAGCAGATACTTCTTTAAAAGTCAGTCTGACGGATAAGAAGCATAGAGCCGATTATATTATGAATCTGAGAATCCTGCCCAAGCAATACGGTACGGAAGAACGCAGACGCAAGCTCTTCAGCGATGCTTTGAAGGAATTGGACAGGAATACGGTTTATGAAGAAGGATATTTGCTGCCGAAGAGCTGGGAGGGAAAAGATCTCTCCTACAGGCAGAAGTCGGCAAAGGATTATAATATTTTATGGATGCTGGGAATTTTTGCGGCGGTTTTATTATACCTTAAGGAAATCATAGAAGCCAAGGACAGGAGAGAAAGCCGCAGCAGGCAGATGATGGTCGATTATCCCGACATTGTATCCAAGCTGATGGTGTTTATCGGAGCGGGGCTTTCGATAAGATCGGCATGGGAAAACATCGTTGCCGATTATGAGAGGGAGGGAATAAAGCGATATGCTTATGAGGAAATGGCGGCGGCGCTGGGCAAGCTAAAGACCGGGATGCATGAGTCCAGGGTATACAGGGAGTTCGGGAGGAGCTGCGGGATAAAACAGTATATGAAGCTTGCAAGCCTCCTTGAGCAGAACAGAAAGACGGGAGTCGCAAATCTTAAAACGATATTGGGAATGGAAACCGCAGGCGCATGGGAGGAAAGAATCAATATGGCAAGAAGAGCAGGAGAAGAGGCAAGCACCAAGCTTTTGCTGCCGCTTTTCATCATGCTGGGCATAGTGATGGCAATGGTGATGATCCCGGCGATGATGGCGTTCAAATAAATGAAGAAAGGAGGCTCTTGCATTGAAATTTGCAAAGAAAGGAGGAGGGGAGGATGAAGGAGATGATGAAAGAAATAGGGCTTTTTCTCAGGGATGAATCCGGCATCGGAGTCATTGAGGTCGTCCTGATTCTGGTCGTTTTGATCGGTCTGGTGATTATCTTTAAAAAGCAGATCAGGAAGCTTTTGGATAATATTTTTCAGGAAATTAATTCAAAATCCGGAGAGGTGTATTAGTATGCAGAAAAAAGGCTCGATCACAGTGTTTTTAAGTCTCGTCTTTATTATTGTGAGTGCACTGATTTGCGGTCTTTTGGAATCCGCCCGTACTGCGGGAGTCAGATTTTACCTGCAGACGGCGGCGGATTCCGCCATCGATTCCGTATTCAGTAATTATCACAGAAGGATCTGGGAGGATTACGGGCTGATTTTATGGCAGTGCAGCGGGGAAGAAAGGGCAAAAGCGCATTTGGAGCATTACCTTTTACCCTATTTGGAAAAGTCCTCATGGTATCGGCTCGGTGAACCCGATATCGCGATTTCGGATATACAGTATGTTACGGATCAGGGAGGAGCATGGTTTGAGCAGGAAATACTGGATTTTATGAAATACAATATCGTCGATTTCGAGCATGATCCGGATACCTCGGCGACTCTCCTGAAGGGAATAGAGGAGGCGGAGGCGATGAAGGAGATCAGCGATGCATACGGAAAACATTCCAAAGAAGCGGCAAAGCTGGAAAAAGCGCTTTCCAAAATCAGCGCCAATCTGAACGAGCAGAAGCTCTTATATGAGGAAGTGCAAAGGTCGGCGGGGGAAGAAAATACCGGCAAAGCCTCCCGGCATATCGGCAGGATCAAAAGCAATATCCATAAGCTGGACAATCAGCTTGCGGGCTATATAAAAAGAGCGGATGAGCTCAGCCGCAATCTGGCAAGGACGGAGGAAAAATATACTGAGCAATGGGAAAAGCTTTCTCCCGAGAACAGGGAACTCTTGAAGGCAAAGACGGATTCCTATAAGGAATATACCGAGCAGGACGGAGAAAGGAGGAGGGAGACGGAGCAAAAGGTTCGGGAGGCGAAGGAAAATATATTCGATCTGGATGAGGCTCTCGGAATATTGGAAGAGATAGAGGAATGGGAGGATGAGGAAGAAGAGGACGGAGAGATCGATATGATTTGGGGTGATTTTTCCGAGCTGTGGACGGGGATAAAGATACCGCTGATCGAGAGCGCTCACGGCATTGCAGATGAGGAAAAAGAAGAAATTCTGGAGACTGCCGGGGATATTTTAGGAGGAAGCCTGCTCGAGCTTGTACTTCCCGAAGGCAGAGAGATCTCCTATGGGGTGGTAAACAAAGAGGATCTGCCCTCGGCAGCAGCCCTGAATCCGAGAAGAGAGGAAGAAATCAGCCTTTTGGACGGGATGATCATCGATGAGTATGCCTGTCGATATTTTGCGGATTTTACGGATCAATCGGAAAAAGAGATTCGCTATGAGCTGGAATATATTATCAACGGGGAAGAGAAGGAGCCGAATAATCTCAGTACCGTGCTGTGGAAAATATTGGCGATCAGAGAGGGGCTCAATTATATGCATATCATAACGGACAGTCAGAAAATGAAAGAAGTCAATACACTCGCTTCCACGATTGCCGGTGCCTTCGGTGTACCGGGACTCCTTATATTATTTGTCTGTCTGATTGTCGGGATCTGGGCGCTGGGAGAATCCGTACTGGATCTGCGAAGCCTCTTGGCAGGAAAGAAAGTGCCGATATTTAAAACTGCAGAGGATTGGAAGCTGAGTCTGGACGGCTTGATGAAGATCGGAAGAAAAGAAGGGTTTCCCCAAGAAGAGGGAGAAGGCGAAGGAATAGATTATCAGGCATATTTAAGACTTCTTCTCCTTACACAGGATCAGAAAACCCAGAACTACAGAATGATGGATATCATCGAAACCAATATGAGATATACGGAGGAGAAATTTCGGATGAGGCATATGATTTATGCGATGAGCTGCAGCGTAAGCTGCAAATCGGAGAGGCTGTTCAGCAGACTGGGAGCCGTGAATCGGGAATTTTTCGGACTCAGCCCGGATTACCGCATTGCGGTAGAGACATTGAGGGCGTATTAAGAGGATTTGCCGAAGGAAAAAGCCGTGAGGAAGCTAAAAAGAAGAAGACAGGCTTTTTCATATTTTCAAAAAAAGGAAGGAGGTCTTGATACATGCTCTTTTCAGGGAAGAAAAACAAATCGAAGAATATAAATCATATCAAAAGTCTAAAAATAAAAGCAGCTCTCCAAGTACGCTTATCCCATAAATCCATTCAGAATGATTTTTTTTCTTTGAAGAGGGCAGCTATGAAGGCCTCCTTAAGCATAGAAGCGGCGCTTTCCCTGAGCCTCTTTATTTTCTTCATGGTTCTGCTCATGCTGCCTTTTAAGATGATGGACAGCGCAAGAAAAATGCAGTCCATATGCGAGGCGGTCAATAAAGAGGCATGCAAATATGCTTATCTTATGTATAAGATGGATCAGGAGAAGGGAGGGGAAAAAATAAAAGAAGAGGGGGAAAGAATCGATAAGGAAGAGGAGGAGTCTGCCGAGGATACAAAACTTTTCCGGTCTTTGCTCGGCTCCGGAGCACTCGGTATATATACGGCGAAGAAAGCCGAGGAAATGGTCGATGACGCGCATATCTTCGATGTGTCGGGATTGATGACGGAATGCATGCAGGATGAAGAGATGATCGTGATACGGCTGCATTACCGTTATCGGCTGCCCTTTGCGGTGCTGGGCTTGGGCAGCATCAAGCAGGGGGTGATGAGCAGCAGAAGAGCTTGGATAGGAAGCGAGGGAGAGGACGAGCAGGGCGGGAGCGAAAAGGAAGAGGAAGAGAGAGTTTATATCGGAAAGACTTCTACGAGATATCATAGAAGTAGGCAATGTCATTACTTATATAATGATATGAAATCCGTGCCTCTGCTTGCAATATCCGATCATAGAAATCATCAGGGAGGTAAATATAAGCCATGTGCAAGATGCGGCTCGGCGGGAGGAGAGACCGTCTATATTCTCTCTTCCGGCAGCAGCTATCATACGAGCAGATCCTGCTCGGCGATGCTTTCCTATGTAAGGTCGGTAAAGCTTTCGGAGGTAGAGCATCTCGGAGCCTGCTCCTATTGCGGGGCTTCTCACTAGGAGGGGGATGGTTCGGGGGCTTTTGGAAAATCAGGATGAGAAAAAGAAGAAAAAACAGAGCCTAGAGAATAGAGGAGAAAGAAGGGGGGCTTTTTATGATGAATGAATCTGCGGCGGGGAAGGTGCTGATTCTTACCTTTGCCGCAATATGTGCATATGAGGATTTTAAACATAGGAGCATAGAACTGAGATTTTTTATTCTGATGTATTTTATGGAGCTGGTATGGTATATGAGCATGCTGGCATTCGGTGCGGAGATTGCATGGTCAAAGATTGCCGCCGGTATTTGTCTCGGTCTGTTTCTCTTGGTTTTGGCAAAAACAAGCTCCGCATTGGGAGAAGGAGATGCGCTCTATTTTATTGCGACGGGGGCGGCGGTCGGAGGGAGGGATAATCTGAAGCTCTTTATCCTGAGCATGATATTCATTGCCCTTGCTTCTTTATGCATCGTTGTGAAAAATTTTTTTGAGCATAGGAGCAGCAAAAAAACAACGATTGCGATGCTCGTATTTTCCCTCCCGGCGGCGCTTCTGCTGCTGGGCTGAGAGGAAGAAAAGAAGAATCCCGCATATAAATCGGGAAAGAGGAGGGGAGGAAAAAATGAGAAAAAAGAAGGGAGAAAAGAGGCGGCACAGGATGAGGGCGAGCTTTACCATAGAGATTTCGTATATTATGGCAATCACGATGTTTTGCATAGCGAACCTAATTCTCATGGCATACCGGGAAAATGCGAGAGTGCTTGCGGGTTTTGTCAATCATACGGCAGTCGAGGAGGCTTCGCATATCGAGGAAAAATATAAAAAGGACGAGTTTGCCGTCGGTACGATAGAGGCTTATGCATTGCAGGGGCTAAGAAGGGTCTCGGCGCTCGAGGGGGGAAGCTTTGAAATAGGCAGGGATAAGAAAAGGGCGTGGTCAAGATTTTCGGCGGGGGAGCTCGATTCGGATATAGAATACAGGATCAGCAATCCGGAAAGATTCATGAGAATAATTACCGTATTGGAGGCGATTTATGAAAAAAATAAAGACGGAATACAGGAGGAGCCTGAGGAATAACCGTATGATCCTAAGTTTTGATGAGGAATTTGACGAGGTGAGGAAGGAATATCGCTCTGAATTTAAAATGCTGGAATCCAATGATATCCCGGGTCTGCTCAAACTCAGGGTCAGCGCCGGGCAAGAAGAAAGAATGCTGGAGTATGATATTACTTCAAAGCAGTCTTTGAGCAGGATCTTGGAGCTGAGGCAGATCGGAGCCGGGGAAATCAAAACAATCCTGATCAGGCTTGCAAAAATCATAGGTGAGATAGAAAAATATCTTTTGAGCGACAGGGGAATTTGTCTGGAACCGGAGTATGTTTACGCGGATCCCGAGACTTTGGAGATGGGGCTATGCTATATTCCGGGATGGGAAAGGGATTTTTGCACGGAGCTGACCAAGCTTCTTTCGATGCTGCTTTCCAAGATAGACCACCGGGACAGGGAGGGCGTGGTTTTTGCTTATACTCTGTACCAGGAAAGCCTTAAAGAAAATTATATTATCGATGATTTGATCCGGCTGATTCATCGGGACGGACTTGAAAAAGAAGAAATAAAAAGGCAGAGGGAGGAGGAAGAGGAGGAAAAGGAGTGCGGTAAAGAAGCCGAGGAGATTTCGGCATTAAAAAAAGAGGGATTCAGCATTAAGAAACTATTTGCCAAGAGAAGCAGGGAGGAAAGTGAAAAAAGCGAAGCGGCAAAAAAAGAGAGTGGAGAAAAGGCGCTTTGGGAGAAAGCAGCTCGAGAAAAGGACCGTGAAGAGTTTTTTTATTTTAACGGGATGGAAGCGGCGGCGCTCAGAGAGGAAAACGAGTGGAAAGATTATTTTTCTTTGTCGAAAGCCGGGGAGGAAACAAAAGAAGAGGCTGAGGATAAAGAGGGAAAGGTACTGCATACGCATACGGTACTCTTGTCGGAGCAAGGGAAAGAAAAGGAGGCGGAGCATAGGCTAAGAAGTCTGGAAAAAAATATGGAGGATATCGAACTTGGATATTTTCCTTTCGTGATAGGAAAGCAGGAAAGAGTCTGTGATTATGTCCTTCATCTGGAGGAGGTCAGCAGGCTGCATCTGAGGCTGGACAGGGATGGAGAAGATTTCGTTGCGACGGATTTAAATTCTTTGAACGGAACAAAGATAGGGGGCAGGCTCTTGGAAAATGAGGAGAGCGCCGTGATCCGGAAGGGGGATATCATAGAAATTGCCGGATTAAAGTATTTATTCAGCTAAAAAGCCTCGGAGAGAAAACATGCTGTTTTGAAATTCTCTTGCATCTTAAAAACATGCTGTGATAAAATCCCTTTGATTAAAAAGGAGATTGACAAAGCGGAAAAGAGAGGCAGGAAAATGAAGAAGAATATCTATCGGGGAATGGCAGTCTTATGCCTTCTGCTTGCGTTATTTTCGGGGTATAAGCTCTATGGCATTTTTTCCGAATATCGGAAGGGCGCGCAGGAGTATGAAAGTTTGCAGCGCTTCGTACAAAAAGAAAGCCCGTCGGGAGGGGAGGCTGCCGATACCTTAAAGCCCGGGGAAGAAAATTCCTCCAAAGGGAAAGCGGATGAAAAAAATGCGCAAATGCATACAGAGGAGGCTGCGTTTCAGGTCGATTTTTCCTCTCTTCGCAAGATTAATGAGGATGTGGTGGGCTGGATTCTGATGGAGGAGAGCGCGCTCAATTACCCCATCGTACAGGCGGAGGATAACTCCTATTACCTGCATCGCCTTTTTGATAAAAGGGGAAATTCCTGCGGGAGCATTTTTTTGGATAAAAATAATGCAGGGAATTTTTCGGATAGGCACAGCATTATTTACGGTCACCATATGAAGGACGGGTCGATGTTTGCCTGCCTAAGCGATTTTAAAAATGAGGAGTATTATAAAACGCATAAATCGGCATATCTGCTGACCGAAGAAAAGAAGTATAAAATAGAATTCTTTGCGGGCTATGTATCGGATGTCTATACGGATGCATGGAGGATGGATTTTGCCTCCGATGAAGAGCTGCTGGAATGGACAAAGGCTCTGATCGAAAAATCGGATTTTAAGCCCGAGACTCTTCCTCAGCTCGGAGATCGGATTATCACGCTTTCGACCTGCAGCTATGAGTTTGCGGATGCAAGATATGTACTTTCCGGAATACTCAAAGAAGCAAAATAGAAAGCGGAGAGGGATCGGAAGGCTTCGCTCGGATTTCCTTTTTTGAGGAGGCAAAGAAGAGATGGGGATTTATAAATTATTTTGATAGGAAAAAAAGAGAGAAAATGCTATACTGTAAAAGATAAGCAATTCAATCATGTATGAGAAAGAGAGGAAGAATCATGAGGGATGATCATTGTATTTTTTGCAAGATAGCAAACGGAGATATCCCCTCGTCGACGGTCTTTGAAGATGAGGAGTTCAGAGCGATACTCGATATCAGTCCTGCGACCAAGGGGCATACGCTGATATTGCCGAAGGAGCATTTTAAGGATATCAGCGAGCTGCCGAAAGATCTCTCTTCAAAGATTCCGGCACTTGCTTCCCGGATAGGAGAAGCAGCGAAGCGCTCTCTGGGAGCGAGCGGATACAATATCCTGATGAATACGGGAGAGAGTGCGGGACAGACGGTTTTTCACTGTCATATACATATTATTCCGAGATATGAAAACGGAGAAAAAATCGTGGCATGGGAGCCTAAGAATATGGGAGAGCAGGAGGGAGCTCTGGAGGCGATGAGAGATGCCTTATAGGAGCGGTGAAGGCGGCAGGAGAAAGCCTGCTCTCGTCAATTGGATGATCATTATTTTAAACATCCTGATCTTCCTCTTCATCGAGGCGGTGGATTCTACCGAGTCGGCGCATACCATGCTCAGGTACGGTGCAGGAAACATGTTTTACATCGTAGAGCAAAAGGAGTATTGGAGACTGCTCACCTCGGTATTTCTGCATTTCGGAATTTCGCATATCAGCAATAATATGCTCGTTCTTTTTATGCTTGGAGATAATATGGAAAGAGCTCTCGGGCATCTGAAGTATGCGATTTTTTATCTCTGCTGCGGAGTCGGTGCGAATATCGCTTCTCTATTCTTTCATATCGATCGTTATCCCATGACGGTAAATGCCGGGGCGAGCGGAGCGATCTTCGGCGTTGTGGGAGGGCTCTTATGGGCGGTGATGAGAAACAGGGGGAGATTGGAAGATCTTACGACGAAAAGGCTGATCATCCTTCTGGTATTAACCCTGTATTTCGGATTTACCTCTTCGGGGGTGGATAATGCGGCGCATATCAGCGGAGCGATAATCGGTTTTCTGCTCTCTATGATTTTATACAGGAAGCCGCGCAGGCGAATGCTCTATCCGGAGGGTATTGAGTTCTATTCGGATCAGTTTTCGCAGTTTCGTTGATCGAGGAGATAAAGAAGAGAGAAATAATTGAGAATGCAGTGCATAAAAAAGGGAAGCTTCCTGCTTCCTCTTTTTATGCAGACTCGGAGGTTTTATTTTGAGCTCAGGAGAGCTCTTTAATCAGGGAAATAATTTTTTCCACCGCATCTTCACCTGAGAATCTCTTCATGTTTTCGATGTATTCTTCCTTATTGGACTGCACAAAGGAGATGGCTGCGAGCAGGCTTTCGTCAGAGAGCATTTCTTCTTCAAGCACATAGGAAAAGCCCTGCTTTTTATAGGAGTCGGCATTGAGGATCTGGTCCCCCCGGCTTGCCGAAGCGGAAAGAGGAATTAAAATATTTGGCTTTTTCAGTGCGAGGATCTCTGAAATGACATTGGCGCCCGCCCTGCTGATCATAAGATCGGCGAGTGCCAGAAGATCCTTGAGGGCGGAGTCCACGTATTCGTACTGAATATAGCTCGGAACGGAAAGAAGGGAATCATCCGTATTTCCTTTGCCGCAGATATGAATGATCTGAAATCTCGGCAGGAGCTCGGGCAGGAGGGAGCGCAGTGCATGATTGATTTTTATGGAGCCGAGGCTTCCTCCGATCACCAGAATCACGGGCTTTTCTTTGGAAAATCCCGTGATTTTTCGCGCTTCTTCGCGATTGCCCGAAAAAAGCTCTTTGCGGATCGGGGATCCGGTCAGGATTGCTTTATTCTTCGGAAGATAATTCAAGGTTTCCGGAAAATTGCAGCAAATCTTATCGGCAAAGCGGAGGGCGATTTTATTGGCAAGCCCCGGGCTGAGGTCGGATTCATGCAGAATGATAGGAATGTTTAAGGAATGCGCAGCCAGCACGACGGGTACGGAAACAAAACCTCCCTTGGAAAATACAAGGTCGGGTCTGTATTGCTTTAAGAGGGATTTTGCTTCGAAGACTCCTTTAATGACCTTAAAAGGATCGATGAAGTTTTTGAGGTCGAAATACCTCCTGAGCTTTCCGGAGGAAATGCCCCTGTATTCGATATTCTCATTTTCGATAAGATTTTTTTCTATGCCCTCGTAAGAGCCGATATAAAGGATCCCGTAGTTTTCTTCTCTGAGACGGGGAATCAATGCGATATTGGGGGTGACATGACCTGCCGTTCCCCCGCCGGTCAATACGATTTTTTTCATCTTAATCTTACCTTTCTGCTAGATTTGTCGGCTTGCGGTTTTGGTCATATTATATTATAAGTATATAAGATATTTTAGCAAAGAAGAAAAACAAATACAATCCAATTTAAGCGCATGCCCGCAGAGGCAGGGAGAGCCGGAGAAAGGAGAATGGGAAATGACGGGGATTATAGGAGCGATGGAAGAGGAAGTTACTCTGCTCAGAGAGAAAATGGAAGAAGCAGAGATCAGAAATATCGCAGGAATGTGCTTTTATAAAGGAAAGATCGAAGGAAGAGAGGTTGTGCTTGTCAGAAGCGGAGTGGGCAAGGTCAATGCCGCAGTCTGCACGCAAATACTGATTTCCGTTTTCGGCGTTGACAGGGTGATTAATTCGGGAATAGCCGGCTCTTTGGATGAGAGAATCGAAATCGGAGATATCGTGATCTCATCCGATGCGGTAGAACATGATATGGATGCGAGCGGTTTCGGATATGCGCTCGGAGAAATTCCCAGAATGGACAGAATCGCATTTGAGGCGGATCAGGCGCTGGGAGAGCTGGCAAAGCGCTGCTGCTTGGCGGCAAATCCCGGGATATCCTGCTTTATCGGCAGAATTGCGAGCGGAGATATTTTTGTATCCGATATGCTCATGAAAAAAAAGATAAAAAAAGAATTTAAAGCGCTCTGTACCGAGATGGAGGGAGCTGCAATCGCGCATACCGCGTTTTTGAATCAGGTGCCCTTTCTCATTATCAGGGCGATATCGGATAAGGCGGACGGTTCGGCATCCGTCGATTATTGCGAGTTCGAAGCCGCCGCAATAGGCAATTGCAGCAGACTGACCCTGGAACTGCTTCGGAGCGCGGAGTTTTAAGCAAAAAGAAAGAAGTCTTTAATCAAACTTCTTCCTATGTTATAATGATAAGCACGAAAAAATATATTTTACCGGAGACTGTTTACCGGGATAAATTTTTAAGAATACACAGGAGAAAAAGATGAAGAAAGAATTGATATTTGACTATTCCAAGGCAAGAGAGTTTATTTCGGAGGAAGAGATCAGGAATTTTCGGATCATCGCAGAAAATGCAAAGGAAAGCCTGGTGGAGAAAAAAGGAGCGGGAAATGATTTTCTGGGCTGGCTGGATCTTCCGGAAAACTATGACAGAGAAGAGTTTGCAAGAATTAAAGTCGCCGCAAAGAAGATCGAATCGGATTCCGATATTCTTCTGGTAATCGGAATCGGAGGCTCCTATCTCGGAGCGAGGGCGGCGATAGAATTTCTGACGCATAGCTTTTATAATGTTTTGGATAAAGCTAAGAGAAAGCATCCCCAGATATTTTTCTGCGGCAATTCGATCTCCTCAAAATACCTTGCCGATTTAAAAGACCTCCTGGAGGGCAGGGATTTTTCGATCAATATTATTTCAAAATCGGGAACGACGACGGAGCCTGCGATTGCTTTTCGCGTGTTTAAAGAGCTGCTGATAAAAAAATACGGAAAAGAGGAAGCCAACAGAAGGATTTATGCGACGACGGATAAATCGAGGGGAGCGCTTAAGAGCCTTGCCAATGAAGAAGGTTATGAGAGCTTTGTCGTTCCGGACGATGTAGGCGGGCGCTTCTCGGTGCTGACCGCGGTAGGGCTTCTTCCCATTGCCGTGAGCGGAATCGATATCGATTCGCTGATGGAGGGAGCAAGAGCGGCAAGAAAGTCCGCGCTCAAAAGAAAATTCGAGGAAAATCCCGCGCTTTTGTATGCGGCGATCCGCAATATTTTGCTTCGTAAGGGAAAAACGGTCGAGGTAATGGCAAATTACGAGCCGAGCCTGCATTATGTAGCGGAATGGTGGAAGCAGCTTTACGGAGAGAGCGAGGGAAAGGATCAGAAAGGAATTTTTCCGGCTTCCGTAGATTTGACGACGGATCTGCACTCGATGGGTCAGTATATTCAGGACGGAGCGAGGATCCTCTTTGAAACCGTGCTTTCGATTGAGGAGAATTCCGCTTCGATTCTGCTGGGCAAAGAGGAGAAGGATACCGACGGAATGAATTATCTTGCGGGAAAAGATATCGATTTTGTCAATCGTTCGGCGATGAACGGAACGATACTCGCCCATACCGACGGAAAGGTTCCCAATCTTCTGATCAAGCTTCCGGATCAGAGCGCATACAGCCTCGGAGAGCTTTTCTACTTTTTTGAATTTGCCTGCGGCGTGAGCGGCTATATTCTGGGAGTGAATCCCTTCGATCAGCCGGGAGTGGAGAGCTATAAAAAGAATATGTTTGCTCTTTTAGGCAAACCGGGATTTGAAAAGGAAAGAGAAGAACTTTTAAAGCGTCTGTAGAGAGATTATTCTTCGAGAACCTGGATTTCCAAAAAATCAAAATCCTGTTCCTCAATAAAGCTGTCATTTGTAAAGCGAGTTTTGGCATAGCGCTGAAAATCTCGTATGTTTGAATTGAGCCAAATTGGTCTTAGCAGATCGAATTCCTCGCAGATTTTATCCAAGCAGCTAAGCACCCGTTCGGTTCTGGATGTTTCATAATTATCGCAGCACTCCACATGATCCTTGATCAGCTTTGTGTCTTTGAATATTTTGCCCCATAGCTTAAACATAGATACATACCCCCCTGTGTTCAATTGCTGATTTTTAGTATAAACCAAATAGGAGTGGATAGCAACTGAAAGGAGAACTTGCAATGACTAAGCCCATAACCGACTATCAGAGCTTTTTTGCCGAAGCGAAGGAGGCAATAGCAGAGGCGAGAGAGTTGCAGTGGGAAGAGATGAGGCTTTCGGACGAGGAAGCCCATATAGCGGAGGATATAGAGAATGAAAGCAGGGCGCTCAGCGAGAGGATCGCTTCCACGATCAAGCTCAGGCGTGATGAGGTAAGCCAGACCTATGACGATGAGATCGCCAAGGCAAAAGATAACTTGAAAAAAGTGAAAACAAAAAGAGAGAAGGCAAAGAATCAGGGGATTAAGGACAGAATCAAGGAAGAGACGATGGATCTTCGCTATGAGAACAGAGACTTGAAAAACCATATCAAGGATATCTTTAACCGTAATAATGTGCCCGGATTCTGCAATTCAAAGCTCTATTATACCCTCTACTTTCCCCATAGGGTAGGCGAGTTTTTTACGATATTTATCATCTTTCTGATCTGTTTTGCCCTGCTTCCGATCCTGAGTTTCTATCTGATTCCGCAGAGGCAGACTTATCATCTGATCATTATTTATCTCTCTGCCGTGATCCTCTTCGGAGGGCTCTATATGCTGATCGGAAATATCACGAAAATCAGCCATCTTGAGATTTTAAAAGAAGGCAGAAGGTTTCGGGACGATATAGAGAGCAATAAGAAAAAAATCATGGTGATCACCAAGAGCATCAATAATGATAAGGATGAGAAGAAGTATGATCTGGCGGGATTTGATGACGAGATAGCCCATATCGAGCAGGATCTTGCCGATATCAGCATGAAGAAGCAGGAGGCGCTCAATACTTTTGAGAGCGTGACAAAGAATATCATCATAGACGAGATCAACGAAAGCGTCAGACCGAGGATGGATATCATCCATGAGGATTATAAGCTGGTCAGTGAAGCGCTTCGGGAGGTCAGAATGCAGCTGAAGGAAAAAAATATTTATATCTCCGATCATTTTGAGGTATATCTGGGGAAGGAATTTTTAGATGAGGAAAAAATCGATGCCTTATCCGAAATCATGGAAAGATCGATTGTAACCAATTTAAGCGAAGCAATCGAAGAGTATAATAATCAGACGGAAGAATAATTGATGGAAAGATTTGAAAACAGGCAAAGTAAAAAAGAAGAGCTCAAGAGCAGGATGATCAGCAGTACGGGAGCGACCGAGCAGAGCGAGGAATCCGGGCGCAGAGAGGAGGCGCTTAAGAAAAGCAGGAAGCCCGCTCCGGGACTGGGAGAGAGGCTTAGACCGCTTTTTGTCGTTCTTGCCGTATTTCTCGTTCTTGCCGCAATCTGGCAGCTTTATATAAGGTTTTACAGGTATAAAGACTATACGGTGACCCAGGTCAGGGATATCAGCGTGGGAAGTACCGTCGGTTTTGCCGGCTTCGGAGGAGGAATACTGAAATATTCCAAGGACGGAGTGATCATGCTTGACAGAAACGGGAAAGAGATTTGGGTCGAAAGCTACGGGATGAAGGATCCCATCATATCGGTAAACGGCGACTATGCCGTGATAGCGGATCGGGACGGAAACGATATATGTATTTTTGATAAAAATAAAAAAATCAGCAGTCTTAAAACCGTGCTTCCGATCACCAGGCTGACTTCGGCTGCAAACGGAGTCTGTGCCGTGATCTCGGAGAGCGCAAGAGCCGCCTATGTATATATTTATGATAAGAACGGAACGAAGATTGCGGATTTGGAGTTTTTGATGAACGGAAGCGGATATCCGACCGACATTGCGCTTTCTCCGGACGGGAGCAGGCTGATGACCTCTCTCCAATATATTGACGGGGATGATTTGAGAGGAAGAGTGGCATTTTATGATTTCTCGGATAAGGGAGAAAGCATACTTAACCGTCTGGTCGGCGGATTTGACGATCCTTTCGGAGAGAGCCTGATCGGGAGAGTGCATTATCTGAGTTCGATTTATTCCTGTGCGGTTGCGGATACGGGGCTGTATTTCTTCTCATCGAAAAACCTGCTTTCGCCCGAAATTATCAAGGAACATCAATTTGAAGAGGAGATCCGCAGCGTTTGCAAGAGCGGAGAGAATATCGCCGTGGTCTTAAATAACGATTCGCCGGAGCACCCCTATCGACTGATCGTATATAATGCGACGGGAGAAAAGGTGCTTTCCAAGGAATTTTCTTATGAGTACCAATACCTGGATATGGACGGGGGTTATGTATTCCTCTACAATAGCGATTCCGCTCTTTTTTATAATAAGTCGGGTACGGCGAAATACCGGGGAAATACGGATTTCCAGGTCTTGAAGTTTTTTAAGGCAAACCTGCCCAATGAGTTTATTTTTGTGGGGGGAACGCAGATTAAAACCGTGAAATTAAAATAAATACTTAAGCAAAGAGGTCAGAGAAATGAGTACGATTTGTATCGGTGCGGATGTGGGAGGAACGAGCATAAAGCTTGGGATATTTAGCTTAGACGGAAGCATGATAAAAAAATGGGAAATCAAAACGAGAAGGGAAGATAACTGCAAAGCGGTGATCGGGGATATTGCCGCTTCCATCAGAGAGGAGTTGGAAAAGGCAGGCTATCGCCTGAGAGACTGCGTGGGGATAGGAATGGGCGTTCCCGGTCCGGTAATGCCAAACGGCTATGTCGAGGTATGTGTCAATCTGGGCTGGAGAGACAGATATCCTGCGAGAGAGCTTTCCGATATTTTAGAAGGTATTCCGGTCAGAATAGGCAATGATGCGAATATCGCCGCTCTCGGGGAAACATGGCAGGGAGGAGCGAAGGGCTTTCGTGATGTGGTAATGGTTACTCTCGGAACGGGAGTCGGAGGAGGAATCATCATCGACAATAAAATCGTCGAGGGCAGGCACGGGCTTGCGGGCGAGATCGGTCATATCCATATCAGAGAGGGAGAGAAGGAGTTTTGCAATTGTGGAGGCAGGGGCTGCCTGGAACAGGTGGCAAGCGCAACGGGAATTGCAAGGGAGGCAAAAAGACTGCTTACTTCAAGACCCTCGGAGGAATCTCGGATGAGAAAGCACGGAGAGCATCTGAGCGCAAAAAATGTTCTGGATGCGGCAAAAGCAGGAGATAAGCTTGCCGGAGAGGTTATGGATACGGTTGCCGACTTTCTCGGGCTTGCGCTTTCCTATCTGACCTTGACGATAGATCCGGATGTATTCGTAATCGGAGGAGGAGTTTCTAAGGCGGGCAGTTTTCTGAGCGAGAAGATTGAAGAGGCGCATGCAAAATATCTGGCGATTTCAAAGAAACATCCGAAGATAGTGCTCGCCACTCTGGGAAATGATGCGGGAATTTACGGGGGAGCGAGACTGGTGCTCTGATTTTCGGGACTCAGGAAAGGCGGCGCAGTTTTTTAAAAAAGGATTTCATCAGCAGGGAGCATTCCTCTTGGATGTCTCCCTCGCATATTTTTAAATCCACCTGATGATTCAGGCGCTCCACGTGAAAAAGATCCAAAACGGAGCCGGCACAGCCCGCCTTGGGATTCATGCAGCCGATGACGACTCTCGGAATCCTCGCCTGAACGATGGCGCCGGCGCACATAGGGCAGGGCTCGAGAGTGATATACATCGTACAGCCTTCCAGCCTCCAGTCACCGAGCTTTTTGCAGGCTTTTTTGATGGCGAGTATTTCCGCATGGGAGAGCGTGGATTTATCTTTAATTCTTTTATTATATGCACGGGCAATGATCTTATCCTGATAGACGATGACGCAGCCGATCGGGACCTCATTGATTTCATATGCTTTTTTTGCCTGCTTGATCGCAGCCTTCATAAACTGCTTGTCTTTCATTATTTTTCCCCTATTTCTTATGGATTTTGTTATACTTAAAACTAAAAAAGTGCTATACTGTAGTAAGTATAGCTTATAATATCTAAAAATAAAACAGGAGTATATCGGTATGCAGAAAATATTAGTTTGCGATGATGATAAGGAAATTGTAGAGGCGATCAATATTTATCTTTCCGGAGAAGGCTTTGAA
The DNA here is from genome assembly GCA_030529445.1 of Johnsonella sp. GTDB lineage: Bacteria > Bacillota > Clostridia > Lachnospirales > Lachnospiraceae > Johnsonella. Next base: position 119,545 of record JAUMWW010000003.1, read on the forward strand.
GTCATCGGAGTTTATGACGGCTATGACGCGCTCAAGGTGATTGAAGAGGAAAAGGTTGATCTGATGATTATTGACGTAATGATGCCCGGACTCGACGGAATCAGGACTACGCTGAAGGTAAGGGAGAGCAGCTCCATACCGATTATTATTCTTTCCGCAAAATCAGAAGATACGGATAAGATACTGGGTCTGAATATAGGGGCGGATGATTACCTGACCAAGCCATTTAATCCGCTTGAACTGGTGGCGAGAGTAAAGAGCCATATCAGGCGTTATACGAAGCTCGGCAATCTCAACGTGCAGCCGGATTCGCAGATTTTCAAATGCGGAGATCTGGAGATCAATGATGATACGAAGGAGGTTCTCGTAAGCGGCGAGCTGATCAAGCTTACGCCGATAGAGTATAATATTCTTCTGCTTTTAACCAAAAATGCGGGAAAGGTATATTCGATAGACGAGATCTATGAACAGATCTGGAATGAGGAGGCAATCGGAGCGGATAATACCGTGGCGGTGCATATCCGTCATATCAGGGAAAAGATAGAAATCAATCCGAGGGAGCCCAGATATCTGAAGGTCGTATGGGGAGTCGGCTATAAAGTGGAGAAGCAATAAGACGGAGATAAAAATCAAGTTGAGATGAAAAAATATACGAAATTTATGATGGGAAAAGCGGTGCTGATTCTGCTGCATTTTATTGCATTTGCATGTTTTGTCGCCGGGGTTTCCCTTCTTTATACCAACGATAATTTCAAAAAGGGAATCGGCTGGGTAAACTCCGAGGTTTATGAAGATTCTCTTGCCTTTTCAAATCAGATGGAGCAGGATATAGAGGATATTTTTCATTATATTCAGCTCAGGGATGTATTTGAATCGGAGGGAAGCTTGAATATCCATTCCGATATGTTCAATATCAATATAGGTCCCGGGGATGACAGAAGCTATACGATGCAGGATGTGATGAATATCGCTTCGCAGACCGGATACTATATCGATCAGGATTATACGATCAGAAAGTCGAAGGAGAAGGGAGGGGGAAAAGCATCCGACAAGACGCAGGAGGATGAAAAATCCCTGCCGGAGGCCTCCTATCTGGTCAACTGGAAAAGCTATGCGATGAATGAGAAGCTTAAGGAGCCCGGAGATAAGTATATGACGCTCAGCAGTCTCATTATAGAGAGCATAGAGAAGTTCAATCTTTATAATAAGGCTTATCGGAGGCTTTTTCTGACACCCTCCAATCTTAAATTTAAGATTATCTATGAGGATGCGCTTTTTACCAATGAGAAGAAGCTCAACGAAGAGAGCATCAGAGCCTACGGAAAATATCTGAAGCTGAGTTCCGAAATCATTACGGCGGAAAGCAATCTGAAGATGGTGCCCCCGAATCTCGTCTACCTTGCTTCCGAAAGCGAAGGATATATGAATTCGGATTATACCATATATATCGCCGTGGATACCCGGTTTACGGAGGATGATCCTTACCGATTCGGCAATAAGAACTACCTCAAGGAAAGAGATATTTATTTTTACGGAATGATTATCGCGGCATCGGCTCTGCTTCTGATGCTGCTGACCTTCATCCTGATGCTTGCGGTGGCGGGAAAGCAGTACAGAAAGTCGAAAGATTATAAGCTTTTAAGCATAGACAGGCTTTCCGTGGAAAGCAATATCCTTATTTGCATCTTTGCCATAATTGTGCTCTTGTTTATTGCGGAAAAGGCGGGAGCGAAAGTCCTGCATATTTATCTTGCGGAAAAAGACTGGAGATTCGGAGAGGCGATGATGCAGTATGTGGCGGTGTACTGCTGTGTGCTCTTTACCCTGCTTTCGATTGTCAGGGGAGCAAAGGCGGGGATTCTCTGGAAGAACAGCCTGATGAGGAAAGCCCTGAAGGAGACGAAGCTGTATACGGTGAAGCATTCGTATTCCAAGGTGCTGATTTATTCTTTCGGTTTTTATTTCCTGGTCAATATTCTGATCGGTTTCGGAATCAGCATCCTCTTTTTCAAAGAAACGATGCTGGTACAGAGATTTGTTACCTCCGCATTGATTCTGTTCTTTTTGCTCTTTAATATATTCGCATTTCATATGCTGTATAAAAAAGCCGCGCAAAACGATAAGCTCGATATGGCGGTCAGATCGATATCGGGCGGAGATATCGCTTATAAACTCAAGCTTGAAGATTTTACCGGCAGATCGGTCGAAGTTGCGCAAAACATCAATAATATCAGCTGCGGGCTGGAAAATGCCATCAGCGAGCAGGTCAAGAGCGAGAGGATGAAAGCCGATCTGATCACCAATGTATCCCATGATATCAAAACACCGCTGACTTCGATTATCAATTATGTGGATCTGATTAAGAGGGAAAATTCCCAGAATCCGAAGATCAGAGAGTATATCGATATTCTGGAAAAAAAATCTCACCATTTGAAGACTCTGACGGAGGATTTAGTGGAGGCGAGCAAGGTATCGAGCGGGAATATTTCCGTAGATCTGAGGGAGCTGGATCTGATTGAGATGATACAGCAGACCAACGGGGAGTTTGAAGAAAAATACAAATCCAAGGGCTTAAGCATTATTTCGGATTTTTCGGATCAGCCGGCGCTGATCCGGGCGGATGGAAGGCATTTATGGAGAGTGCTGGAGAATATCTACAATAATGCATATAAATATGCGATCGCCTCATCCAGGGTTTATATTTCCGTGGTCATAAAAGAAGGGGAAGCGGTTTTTACGATGAAGAATGTTTCGGAAAGACCGCTGAATATCAGCCCGGAGGAATTGACGGAGAGATTTGTGCGCGGAGATGTGAGCAGGACGACGGAAGGCAGCGGCTTAGGGCTCTCGATTGCAAAATCCCTGACTCTGCTGCAAGGAGGGAAATTTGAAATAAAAATAGACGGCGATCTCTTCAAGGTCATTTTGAAATTTTCCTTAGCGGAGGCTTAGGAGTAAAAAAGGAGATCCTCCTCGGGAAAAACAGCGCAAAAGGGCGGAGGCATTCCCGCTGCGGGAGGATATTTCCGCACTTGACAAAGAAGGCGGATAGAGATTATACTTAAGATCCGCACAGCCGGGGAGATGGCGGTGCCCTGTATCTGCAATCCGCCTTAGCAGAGGTGATATCCCGCCCCGGATGAGAGGCTGTAAGGCTGCCCACGGTAAGTGGTGCTGACACGAGGGTCCTTGCGCAACAGAGACTTGTGAACCTTGTCAGGGCAGGAATGCAGCAGCAATAAGCAGGAACTTCTGTGTGCCGTAAGATTGCCGTCGTCGAGCTAACTGCCGTGGTAACGTTTATGGCCAGCATTCAAAGCGGGATGTGCGGAAAAAAGAATGCAGAGACACTCTTAAGGGTGTCTTTTTCTTTTCCCGATCTTTCGTCAATATTCCTATTGTCAGTGTTTTTATTTGCGATTATACTTATATTCGGAGCATTATGTTTTAGAGAAGAAATGCGAAGCCGTTTTATTGTTTTGATCGAAGAGGAAGAGGTGCTTAAATGCTTAGAGTAGGAATGTTGACGAGCGGAGGAGATTGTCAGGCGCTGAATGCAACGATGCGTGGAGCGGCGAAGGCATTATACAAGATGGAGAAAGATGTCGAGATCATAGGATTTAAAGACGGATATAAGGGCTTGATCTACTCCGATTATGAGGTGATGAAGCCGGAGCAGTTTTCCGGACTGCTGACCAGAGGGGGGACGATACTCGGCACGAGCCGCCAGCCCTTTAAGCAGATGCAGGTAATCGGAGAGGACGGCTTAGATAAGGTCGCGGCGATGAAGAATACCTATAAGAAGCTGAAACTGGACTGCCTGGTCGTGCTCGGAGGAAACGGAAGCCAGAAAACGGCAAATCTGCTTTCCAAGGAGGGGCTCAATATCATAGGGCTCCCGAAGACGATAGATAACGATCTTTATCAGACGGATATCACCTTCGGTTTTTACAGTGCGGTCAGGGTGGCGACCAACGCAATCGATGATATTCATACAACAGCCGCTTCGCATGGAAGGATTTTCATCGTGGAGGTTATGGGGCATAAGGTGGGATGGCTCACGCTATATGCGGGAATCGCAGGCGGGGCGGATCTTATTTTGATTCCCGAGATACCGTATGATATCGGGGTGGTATCCGAAGCCATCATGGAGAGGACGAGACAGGGAAAGAAATTTTCGATTATTGCGATTGCGGAAGGGGCGATATCGAAAGAGGATGCCAAGCTGGGCAAAAAAGAGCTGAAAGAGAAGATCAAGAGCAGGAAATACCCCTCCGTTGCCTACGAATTGGCTGCAAAGATAGAAGAAATGACGGGGCAGGAGGTCAGGGTGACGGTTCCCGGTCATATGCAAAGAGGGGGCATACCAAGCTCGACCGACAGGGTTATCTCAACCAGAATAGGAGCAAAATGCGCAGAAATGATCGGGGAAAAGGATTTCGGAAAGATGGTCGCGGTGCGGGGAGAGGAGCTGGTAGGCGTTCCGCTCTCGGAGATTGCCGGAAAGCTTAAGACCGTAGATCCGAAGGCTTCCATCATCAGAGAGGCGAGGCTGGTCGGAATCAATTTCGGAGATGTATTATAGCGGCAAGGCAGAGCGCCGGAAAGCCGGAAAACGAAAAAGAAAGGAAAGCCCATTATGTCATACACCGCATTATATCGGAAATGGCGCCCCCGGACTTTTGATGAGGTAATCGGACAGGAGGCGGTATGCAGGACGCTGAAAAACCAGATAAAATCCGGAAGAATAGGGCATGCGTATCTGTTTTGCGGTACCAGAGGAACCGGGAAGACAAGCCTGGCAAAGATACTCGCAAGAGCGGTAAACTGTGAAGCGCAGGAAGAAGGAAATCCCTGCAATTGCTGTGAAACCTGCAAGTCCGTTCTAAGCGGAAGCCTGATGAATATCATCGAGCTGGATGCCGCTTCAAACAACGGCGTCGAAGATATCCGCAGCATAAGAGAGCAGGTGATCTATCCTCCGGCACAGGGAAAATATAAGGTCTTTATCATAGACGAGGTTCATATGCTTTCTCCCGGCGCATTCAACGCCTTATTAAAGACTTTGGAGGAGCCGCCGGAATATGTGATCTTTATCCTCGCCACGACGGAGGTTCATAAAATACCGGTAACCGTGCTTTCCCGCTGTCAGAGGTATGATCTGAGAAGGATAGGAGTGAGGGAAATCGCAAAGCGGCTCGAGCTCTTATGCGAGGCGGAAGGCATTGAGATAGAAGAAAAGGCGCTGGAATATATTGCCAAAAGAGCGGACGGGGCGATGAGAGATGCGCTGAGCCTTTTGGATGAGGCGGCCGCATTTCACGAGCATCAAAAAATCGGATATGAGGAGGTTCTTGAAATACTGGGAACCGCCGATATCGGAGTTTTTGCCGATTTTTTTGCGGCGCTTGCGGCGGCGGATACCACCGCCCTGCTGGAGCTTGTCGATGAGATTTTCATACAGGGCAGGGAGCCGGGGCAGTTTATTATCGACTTTTTATGGTATATGAGAAATATTTTGATCATCAAGTCCTCGGAGCACGCCGAGGCGCTGATCGATTTATCGGAAGAGAATATAAGCCTGCTCAAAAAGGCATCCTCTGCGGTATCCAAAGAGAGCCTGATGCGCTATATCAGAATCTTTGCCGAGCTTTCAAATCGCCTGCGCTATGCGACGGGCAAGAGGGTGCTGATCGAACTGACCCTGATCAGAATCTGTATGCCGCAGATGGACGCGGACGGCGATGCGCTCAAAGAGAGGCTTGCGGGGCTGGAAAGAAAACTTGACGAACTCGCAAATGCTGATATAATGAGTATTCAAAAAAAACAAAAAACTTCAATTGAGAAGCAGGAAGAGAAAAAAACAGAAAAAATAAGATTGCCAAAGGCTGAATTTGATGATTTAATAAGGCTTAGAAAAAGCTGGAAGAATGCCGTGGAAAGTCTGAGCGGTGCCGGGAAAATCGTGTTCAGGGAAACCTATATAGAACCGCTGAGAGAGGGAGAGGTCGAGGTGATCTTTACCGATGCGGGCAATTTTAAGCTTGCGGACAATAAAAGCTATGCGCAGGAGTTGAGCAGCTATGTGGATTTGCATTTCAAAAAGGAGATGGTATTTCATTACAGGCTGAAAGAAGAAAGAGAAGAAAGGCAATATATTTCCGAAGAGGATTTTTCTGAAATTATAGATATGAATATCGAATACGAATAAAAAAGGAGACGAAAGATGGCAAGGCGCGGAGGTTTTCCCGGGGGAATGATGCCGGGAAATATGAATAATTTGATGAAACAGGCACAGAAGCTCCAAAAGCAGATGGAGGAGCAGGCAAAAGAGTTTGAGGGCAAGGAGTTTGCAGCGGCTTCGGGCGGAGGTGCGGTGGAAATCACCGTATCGGGAAAGGGAGAGATCACGAAGGTAAAGATCGATAAGGATGTTGTGGATCCGGAGGATGTGGAGATGCTGGAGGATCTCATCATGGCGGCGGCAAATGAGGCGCTGCGCAAGATGGAAGAGGAGAATCCCGCTTCCATGAATAAGCTTTCAGGCGGATTCGGAGGAGGTCTTGGATTTTAGGAGATGGATTACTACAGCAGTCATATCAGCAAGCTGATAGAGGAGCTTTCCCGGCTTCCCGGCGTAGGAGCCAAATCGGCACAAAGACTTGCGTTTCATATTATCAACATGCCCCAGGATCAGGTAAGCGGTCTGCTTGCCGCGATACAGGGTGCAAAGTCGAATATCCGGTATTGCAGGAACTGCTGTACGCTTACGGATCAGGAGCTCTGCCCCATCTGTGCAAACAAGGGCAGGGATCATGAAACGATCATGGTGGTGGAAAATAGCAGAGATCTCGCGGCATATGAGAAAACGGCAAAGTACGAGGGGGTATACCATGTGCTGCACGGAGCGATTTCTCCCATGCTTGGGATAGGTCCTGCGGATATCCGATTAAAGGAGCTCATGCAGAGGCTGGAATCGGAAGTAAGGGAGCTGATTATTGCGACGAATCCGACGCTCGAGGGGGAGACGACGGCGATGTATATCGCCAAGCTGGTAAAGCCGGCGGGAATCAGAGTGAGCAGGATTGCAAGCGGAGTTCCGGTCGGAGGAGATCTTGAGTATATTGATGAGGTTACCCTGCTCAGGGCATTGGAGGGCAGGACTCTTTTGTAGAAAAGCTGCTTTTGAAAAGATGCAGATCAATTATGCCTTTGGTTTGGGGCAGAACACATATAGGAGAAACTTGCGATGGATAAGTATGAGTTTAACATCAAAGTTGAACAATTAAAAAAACTGGTAAAAGAAAAGGATTATGCAAACGCTATGCAGATAGCGGATAATATCGATTGGAGGCGCGTGCATAATGCAAGCCTGCTTTCGACCGTTTCGGAAATCTATGAAAGGATGCAGGATTATACCGAGGCAAAGGAAATTCTGCTTTTGGCATATGAAAGAGTGCCTGTAGGAAAGCATCTGCTCTACAGGCTTACCAAGCTTGCCATAAAAGAGGGAAGCATTGCGGAAGCGGAAGCCTATTATAATGAGTTCAATGAGATTGCGCCCCATGACAGCAGAGCATTTATTCTTCGCTATATGATTATGAAAGAAAAGGGCGCTCCCGCAGAACAGCTCATTGCGATTTTGGAAAATTATAACAGAACGGAAATCAATGAGAAATGGATGTATGAGCTTGCGGAGCTCTATCATCAGGCAGGCTGTTCGGATGACTGTGTGAGGATCTGCGACAATATTATGCTGATGTTCGGTGTCGGAGATTATGTCGAAAAAGCCATGCGCCTCAAGGTTGAGGGAGAGGGACGGGAGCTCAATGAATACCAGCAGAACCTGATGGCAAGTATCACCGGTGCGGGAGAAAGCCGGGAGGATGCATACGCAGCTCCTTATGCATGGGAAAATGAGGAGGAAGAAGGGGAAGAAAATCAGGAGCAAAGCGACGGAAGCTTTGCTGGGGCTTTGAGTCCGAAGGTGAGAGAGAACGAGGGCTTCAAGGAAGATGAGAGCGAGGCGGATGATATCGAGGAAGAAGCCTTCTTTGCTTCGAAGACGAGGGAGGAAAATTCCGAAGCCTTTGCAGAGGAAGAAGAGCAAAGGGTTTACAGATATGCCCCGGATCAGGTCGAGGAAGAGGATATTTTCGATCAGATCAGGGCGGCAGGAGAGCATGCAGAGGAAGAGGGGGAGAACGCAGCTTTTGTACAGCGCTTTTTCAAAGAGGCGGAGGAGGAAAATCCCTCCTATGCCAAGGAGCTGGAGGAGCAGGAAAAGCTGAGAAAAGAACTCTCCGGCATGAGGAATAACGGATTTAAAGAAAGCTCCGAGGAGGAAAAAACCAAGATTATCTCCAGCTTGAGGCAGGCAATCTCTATTGAGGAGGCGGCGGAAGAGCCGGATGCCCCGGAGCTTGAAAAGCAGAACGCGCAGGAGAAAGAACTCTTCGATAATACGCAAAAGAGCGGGGCAAATCAGGATTTTGAAGGGATAGATTTGATTGATATCGAAGATCTGGAAGAGGAGAATCTCTTCATTATAACGGCAAGAAATGCTGCGGAGGGGATGGAAGCCGCCGTGGCAAGGCTGAAAAAAATTCAAAGCAAAAGAGGCAGAAAGAGCCAGGCTGTCAGGATCAAGGCGGGAAAGCTCAATACAAAAGGGCTTGCGGCATATGCGGATAAGATAGAGGGAAGAGATCTTATCATAGAAGAGGTGGGAGATTTAAGCGCCGATACTGCGAATGAGCTTCTTCGGATTGCCAGAAATTCGGAGGGGGAAAGTGCGATTATCCTGATCGACAATCCTTTGCAGATAGAGATTTTTGCAAGAGAGCATGCAGAGCTTGCGCAGTGCTTCGGTTATGAAGAAAAGAACCGGTCTGCCGATCTAAGCTTTGCTGCCGGCGAAAATGAGAGGGAAAATGAGAAAGCAAAGAGAGAAGAGGAAATCCCGCTAAAACAGGTTAAAGAGGAAGAAGAGCCTTTCCTGCAAAGCCGGGAGGAGAAGCCGCAGGAAAGCACGGAAAAACTTCTCATTAAGACCAAGGATGCAGACGAGGAAAGCGCGGAGCCGGATATCAAAGAAGCCGGAGCTCCGCATAAGATTATAGAGCTCAAAGAAAGAGGAGCTTTCCTGCCGGAAGAAGGCGTGAAAGAGCCGGTGAAAGCGATCAGGCTTTCCGGAGCAAATCAAATGCGGGAGCAGCTCGATGCGGAGATGGATCTGGACCGTTTCGGAGAGTATGCGAGCGATTACGCAAAGTCCATAGACTGCGTGATCGACGGAAAGAGCATGCTCGCACTTCTGGAACGCGCCGAAATCATGCAGACCGAGGGGATAGCGCTTACGGTGGAAAATGCGAGAGAGCTGATCGAAGAAGCGGCGGACAAAGCCGAGAAGCCGCCTCTCATTAAAAGAATTTTCGGCTTCCTTTCTCCGAAATACAATAAAGAGGGGATGCTGATTCTTAAAGAAGAGCATTTCATATGATATTGGATTTCTTAAAGGAAAACCGCATTGATCTTCTGGTCTTGCTCTATTTGATCGGAATGACGCTTTACGGTCATTACAGAGGTTTCTTTAAAATTGCTCTCTCGATGGCTGCTCTCGTGCTTACTTTGGTTCTTGCCAATTTTGCAACTCCTTATGTTGCCGAGTTCTTAAGCGAGCATAGCAGTCTCAGGCAGAATATCAAGACGGGAATAAACAGAGAATTCGGCTTGGACAGTCTGGAAGCGGAGGATTACAGGGAGCAGCAGGAAACAATCAGGGAACTGGATCTTCCTCCTCAAATCAGAGATATTTTAAGGGAAGAAAATAAGGAAGAGGTCTGGAAGCTGCTGGGCGTAGATCAGTTTAAGGATTATTTGGGCAGCTATATCAGCGGAGTGTTTTTCAGAGTGTTTTGCTATTTGCTCTGCTTTTTCGTGATCCGGGTTCTTTTGCAGCTGATTTTGGTTTTTCTGGAAATTTTTTCCAAGCTTCCCATCATCCATGGACTGAATCAGATTGCGGGAGCCTTTATCGGCTTCTTGCAGGGGATGGGTTATTTATGGATTCTTTTAATGTTTGTTTCCGTCTCTCTGGGAACGGATTGGGGTGCAAAGATGCTTGCCCTTATTTCCGGCAGCCGTATTTTGGCATTTTTATATCGCTATAATTTCCTGAGCCATGTGCTCAAGAAGCTCTTTTATTTTGCATTATAGAGAAGAAAAAAGCCATGGCTTTATCGGCAGAGCCTGTAAAAAGGGGCTTATCGGCAAGAGGCTTAAAAATCCGCTGAAAAACTCCGGTTAAGAAAAAAGATAAAAAAATCAAAAATTCTGTTGACAAAAATTAATGAGTATGCTATCTTATAGAAGTTGCTCAAAAAGAGCAAAGCACCTTGAAAATTGAAGACTAAACAGTACACATAACCCTGAAATTCTAAAAGAAAATCATAAAGGAAATGAAGATTTCCGGATGTTCTTTCACGAATGTTCAAGGAACGAAAACCTTCAGACCGCAAGCAGGGCGAAAGCTTTGGGAGCGGACTGAAACAGTAAAAAAGGATGTCAGCAGACATAGAACAAGAATCAAACAGAGAGTTTGATCCTGGCTCAGGATGAACGCTGGCGGCGTGCCTAACACATGCAAGTCGAACGAAGCGCGGGAAGCGGAAGTTTTCGGATGGAAGCAT
>JAUMWW010000038.1 GCA_030529445.1 Johnsonella sp.
ATATAGATAAAAAAGGTTCCGATTTCCTGTGATCCCTTCAATTGGCTGAAATATTTCGGAAAACAGGTCGCGCCCAGCATGGAAAAGCTGGTAATAAAAATATATTTATTGGAAAGCAGCATATTCAATGCCTGAAACAGGGCATTATGCTGAGGTATCGCCTTCCCGAGAAAGGAAGCAAGCTCGGTGGACAAAGTCACGATGAAAAATGCGCTTGCAATCGAAGCCGCCATATCCTTTAAAGAAATTTCCTTCCTTCCCCAGTATTTTGCCGCCAGAGTCTGATCCGCAGAGCTTCCCTCCTTCTCCACCCTGTCGATATAAGGATGGGCATATTTTTTCCGAAAAAAGTTTATTCCCGTCATTGCGATCAGCACGAAGAAATACAGCGCCATCAAAAGATTATCCGCCACAACCGCAGCCGACTCCAAGTCTCCCGAGGTCTTAAAGGTCTCCGCCATCGCCGCAAAATTAACCCCTCCTCCGATATAGGAACCCGTCATCATCGCGGTAACCTTATACAGCTCCGGAACATGGTCTCTGAGCAGGAAGAATCCGAGCACGCCCCCGCATACCGTACCTATCGAACTGATCAAAAAGATCAGGAGCATCCTTCCGCTCTCCCTCCAGATACGCAAAAGATCGCAGCGAAACAAAAGCAGGGGAATCGCCAATGGAACTACATAGGACCAAACCTGATCATATGCAGGCGCTTCGATGGGAATAATATTCAAATTGGATAAAACCATTGCTCCGATCAATGCGATAATCGCTCCCGAAACCTTGGACGCCCAATCATATTTCTGTTCCAGATAAATGCTTATTGCCGCCCATCCCGTTAAAAAGCTCCATAACACCCATGTGTTTTCAGGTTGTATCAATGCAGTACTCATCTTATTACTCCTTTAAATATCAATTTCATTCAGATTTACATAGAGATTACTCTCTCAACAAACATCGCTTATCGCGGCTTTGCTTTTGCCGCCGCTTATTCGATGCTCTCCACCAATGCCTCGATCTCTCTTCCCAGTCTTTCCGATTTTTCTTCCGCCTCTTTCAGACTCTCCCCCTTAACTCCGTAATAGAACTTGATCTTGGGCTCCGTACCCGAAGGACGCACGCAGATCCATGTTTCCCCTTCACATTCGTAATAAAGCACATCCGATTTCGGCAGACCTATGGGAGAGATTTTCTTGCTTTCCATATCCTTTATGCTGTCATTTGCATAATCCCTCGCAAAAAGCACCTTATATCCGCAGAGAGTCGAGGGCTCTTCCTTTCGGAAATATTCCATAATTCTTTTGATTCTGGCAAGCCCCTCGATTCCCGCAAGACCGATCGCCTGTACGCCGTCTATATAATAGCCGTATTTTTCGTACATATCCTTCATGGCGTCCCAAAGCGTCTTTCCCTTGGTTTTATAATATGCCGCCGCTTCACATAAGGCGGTTGCCGCTGATACGGCATCCTTATCCCTTGCATAGCTTCCGATCAGGCACCCGTAGCTTTCCTCAAGACCGAACATATAGCTTCCGCTTCCGGAAAGCTCATTTTGCAGCATATGCCTTCCGATCCATTTAAATCCGGTCAGCACCTCGACCAGTTTACAGCCGTAATGCCTTGCGACCGCATCCACCAGATTCGTCGTCACGATGGATTTGAGCACCTCCGCGTCCTCGGGAATCAGTCCTTTCTGCGCCCGTCTTTCCAAAATATACTCGCAGAGCAAGGAGCCCGACATATTTCCCGTCAATGCCTTATACTCTCCGGACTGCGTATCCTTAACATAAACACCGAGCCGGTCCGCATCGGGGTCCGTTGCAAGAACCAGATCGGCATCCACCTCCTTGGCAAGCTTCAGCCCGAGAGCAAATGCCTCCTTTGCCTCGGGATTCGGATAGCTCACCGTCGGGAAGTTTCCGTCGGGTTCCTCCTGCTCCTTTACCACATATACCTGTGAAAAACCGAGCTCTCTGAGGACCCTTCTCACCGGAATATTCCCCGCTCCATGCAGCGGGCTGTATACAATCCGGATCTTATCTCCCTCCTCCTTTATCGCTTCGGGGCTTAGCACCACCGATTTCACGCTTTCGATATAGAGATCATCCATCCTGCTTCCGAGCTCCTCAAAAAGCCCTTCTTCCTTTGCCTGAGAAAGGCACATCGTTTTGATCGCGGAAAGATCCTCGATTGCCTGCACGCAGCGGGTAACTCCCTGATCATGAGGAGGGGTAAACTGCGCTCCGTCCTCCCAATACACCTTATATCCGTTGTATTCCGGAGGATTATGGCTCGCCGTGATATTGATTCCCGCTACGCAGTTCTTTTCTCTTACCGCAAAAGAAAGCTCCGGAGTCGGTCTGAGCGATTCGAAACGATATGCCTTAATCCCGTTTGCCGCAAGCGTCAGCGCCGCTTCCATCGAAAACTCCTTCGACATATTTCTCGAATCGTATGCGATCGCCACCGCCTTCTTATCCGGTCTGCTGCTGAGGATATAATCGGCAAGCCCCTGCGTCGCCCGCCTTACAATATATTTATTCATTCTGTTCGTTCCCGCTCCGATGATTCCCCGAAGACCGGCGGTGCCGAATTCCAGATCCGTATAAAATCTTTCTTTAATCTCATTCTCATCCCCGGCAATCCTTTCGAGTTCCTCTCTTGTTTCCCGATCAAAATAAGGATTTTCCAGCCATTCCCGATAAATTTTCTTATAATCTCTCATTGTTCTGCTCCTTTTCGCGGTGAATATATTTTTTTGCAAGCTCCATCAACACATCCCTTTGATTGTATTCGGGATGAATGATGACCTCTTTTAAAATCTCCTCCAAAATTTTTCCGAGCAGGGGACCCTGCCTAAGCCCGAGACTCTTAAGCTCCTCCCCTCCGATGGAAAGCATTCTTACCTGATATGCCTCTTTTTTCTCTATGATCTCTTCTGTAAGGAGGCGAATCCTCTCCAAATCCTCTCCACTCTCTCCCCCCCTGCAATAAGCGTTTTCTTTCAGCAAGAGAAGATCTCTCAGGTTTTCGGCTCCTATTTTCCTTAAGAGCGTTTTAATCCCCTCCCTGCTTTGAGGGAGGCTTTCCTTGCCCTCTTTGATCAGAAGCGACACCTTTTGCGTCGTCTCATTATCCGCCTTCAATTCTTTGAGAAGCACTCCGGCAAATCCGCCCTCCCGTTTGCAAAGCAGGGCCGCCCATCTGAGCCCCTTATGCGGAGGAAGCTTTGCGATCCCCTCCAGATTCAGGTAATCCTCCTCTCCCAGCAGGGAAAACGAGCTCGAGATAAAACGAGCCAATCCGCTTTCCTCCAAAATCTTCAGTCGCTGCGGCTGCTTCGAAAGCAAAGCCTTATTCATTTCCACAAGCACTCTTTCCTTGCTGACCTTCAAAAGCCCTTCCGCCAGTTGCTTCATCGAGCTATAGGTATCTTCCTCAATCCGAAAATCAAGCTGGGCGCAAAATCTTGCCGCTCTGAGCATCCTGAGCGCATCCTCTCCGAATCTTTCCTCCGCGGATCCGACGCATCTGATCAGCTTTCTTTCCAAATCCTCCATGCCCCCGAAAAGATCGATCAAGCCCTCTTTCCCGGAATATGCCATTGCATTGATCGTAAAATCCCTTCTCCTTAAATCCTCCTCCAGCAGGGAGGAAAACTCGACCCTGTCGGGATGGCGCCCGTCGCTGTAAACCCCGTCCACTCTGTAGGTTGTTACTTCATAGCTTTTTTTCTTCAGCAGTACGGTGACCGTACCGTGCGCTATTCCTGTATCGACGGTTCTTGCAAAGCAGCGTTTAATGTCCGGAGGCTTCGCATTCGTAGCAATATCCCAGTCCTCCGGAGCCTTCCCCAATATGCTGTCTCTGATGCAGCCTCCGACCGCATATCCTTCAAAACCCGCTTCCTCGAGCTTTCGGATAATGCAGCCGACATCCTCCGGCAGCTCGATCTTGATTCTATGCCTCATCTCATCCTTTTCCGTTTCATAAAAACTGCTGCAAATACGGCTTCCCACAAAGCATGATCATGCTATCTACATGAGTGCATTTGTTGAAATACAATATTTGCAGCAGCTTTATTTCCAATGCTTTTTAATATGCTCTACCCCAGTATACCATTTTTGTTGCGGGCTTTCCGCAGCAAACGCATACATCGGATATCTTTTCCTGCTCAAAGGGTATGCATCTTGCGCTTGCCCCCGTCAAATCCTTGATTTGATCCTCGCAGTCCTGATTCTCGCAATACATCGCTTTAACGAAGCCCGGCTTGTTTTCGATGATATCCTCAAACTCCTCATAGTTTCTTGCCGTATAGGTATGATCCTTCATATGCTTTAAGGCTCTCTGATACATGGACTCCTGAATATCCTCGAGAAGCTTTGGAATCTCTTTTTCCAGCCCCTCCAGCTTCGCTTCTATTTTCTGTCCGTTATCTCTTCTTACCAATACGCATTGCTGCTTTTCTATATCCTTCGGTCCGATCTCCAGACGCAGCGGTATGCCTCTCATCTCCGACTCGGCAAACTTAAATCCGGGAGTTTTATCGGAATCATCCAGCTTTACCCTGATTCCCGCGCTCTTGAGATTGTCCAGCACCTCTTTTGCCTTATCCAAAACGCCTTCTTTATGCATTCCGATCGGAACGATGTTTACCTGAACCGGTGCAACATTCGGAGGCAGCCTCAGACCCGAATCATCTCCGTGAACCATGATCAGGGCGCCGATCAGCCTCGTCGTCGTTCCCCATGAGGTCTGATGTACGTATTTCAGCGAATTATCCTTATCGGTGTACTGAATATTGAAGGCTCTGGCGAATCCGTCTCCGAAATTATGGCTGGTTCCCGATTGAAGTGCCTTTCCGTCATGCATCAATGCCTCTATCGTATAGGTATCCTTCGCTCCGGCAAATCTTTCCTTCTCGGTTTTCTGTCCCTTGATCACCGGAATTGCCAGAATTTTTTCACAGACCTCCGCATAGATATCAAGCATCAGGATCGTTCTCTCCAGCGCCTCTTCCGCGGTCGCATGTGCCGTATGCCCTTCCTGCCATAAAAACTCTCTGGATCTTAAGAAAGGTCTTGTTGTTTTCTCCCATCTTACAACGGAGCACCATTGATTCAGATTCTGCGGCAGATCTCTGTATGACTGAACAATCTTGGAATAATAGTCGCAGAATAATGTTTCCGAGGTCGGACGCACGCAGAGTCTCTCCGCGAGAGGCTCCATTCCTCCGTGGGTAACCCACGCAACTTCAGGAGCAAATCCCTCGACATGATCCTTTTCCACCTCCAAGAGACTCTCCGGAATAAAAAGCGGCATATAGCAATTCTGCACTCCGGTCGCCTTATATCTCTTATCCATTTCATGCTGTATGATTTCCCAGATTGCATAGCCCGCCGGGCGGATGATCATGCATCCTTTTACGCTCGAATAATCCGTGAGCTCCGCCTTCTTTACAATATCGGTATACCACTGTGCAAAATCCTCCTCCATCGGAGTGATTTCCTGCACCAATTTCTTTTGATTCTCCATCTTAGCTCTCCTTCGATTATGATTATCGTATTGCGGGTGAGATCCGCTTCCCTCTTTAATAAAGATTCGCAGGATTTCTCCTGTCATTTGCGTAGGGTTTTTCTTCGGAATTTCTCAGCTCATAATAGAGTTTTCCCTCTATTCTTCCTCCGATACAGTAATCCTTGCTGACACTGAAGCTCAAAATGATTTCCTGTTTCGGGGCAAGCTCGGGAATAAACCATGTAACATGTTCTTTTTGCTCTATACAGCCATAATCTCCCGCATCACATTCCGAAAAATGGGTATAATCGGGAATGTATTTCCTGATCCACACTCCCTTTGCCTCCCGATCTCCTTTATTTCTGACCAAAATTTCGTACTTTATCTCGGCACCGCCCGCTGCGCTTTGTGCATCCTCCGAGCTGCTCTGGATAAACTCCAGCTCCGCCTTCTTCTCTTTTCTTGTATCCTCGGCATGTTTTGTACTGCCGGGATGTTGATCTTCCTCTCTTCCCCCTGATCGGGGAGGAGGCGCCTCCGTCCCCGTCTCCGGCAGTGTTTCGGGTAA
>JAUMWW010000039.1 GCA_030529445.1 Johnsonella sp.
AACAGATATCAAAATCTGTTACGCAATAAAAGTCTAACTTTTTGGGGTCACATCATAATCTCTGCATTAACCTTTTTTATTGCTCTTATTTTGCTGCGGAGGAACTTACCGCGCTGATCTCGAGAAGCTTGGTGCGCATCTCACTTTCGATATTGCGAAGCTCCGCCTCCGCGGCTCTTCTCTTTTGTCTTCCGTCTTCCTGAATCTTTACAACTTCATCCAAGGTGCTGATCAGAGTCTGGTTCGTCGCCTTCAGTGTTTCGATATCTACAATTCCTCTTTCGGATTCCTTTGCCGTCTCTATCGTCGCCGTCTTTAAGCTTTCCGCATTCTTCTTCAAGAGTTCGTTGGTCATATCGGATACCGCGCGCTGCGCCTTTGCCGCCTCCGAGGAATGATGGAGACCGATTGCGATCACCATCTGGCTCTTCCAGAGAGGTATTGTATTGACAAGGGTGGACTGAATCTTATCCGACATCATCGTATTATTATTCTGAATTAGTCTGATCTGCGGAGCCATCTGCAGGGAAATCGTCTTGGTCAGCTCAAGATCATAGATTTTTTTCTCGAAGCGATTGATCATCTGAGAAAAATCTTTGGCTTTTTGTGTGTCTTCCGGGAGTCCGCTGGCTTCCGCTTTTGCAAGAAGAGCGGGAAGCTCTTTATTATTCGCTTCTTCAAGTTTCTGCTTGCCGGCGAGAATATACATGGAGAGCTCTTTGAAATAGTTGAGGTTAAGCTCATACATCTTATCCAGCATAGCGATATCCTTAAGCAGAGTGATCTGATGCTCCTCAAGAGCCGTCGAGATGCGGTTGATATTTACTTCCGCTTTTTCATATTTTGACCTCATATTGGCAAGCTTATTCGAGCTCTTCTTGAAAAATCCGAAGAGTCCCTTCTCTTCCTCCTCCGATTCAAGGCTCCTGAGCTCTCCCACGACGGAGGTGAGCATCTGTCCGACTTCTCCGAGATCCTTTGTTTTTACGCTATCCAGGGCGGATTCGGAAAAATCGGCAATCTTTTTCTGGCTGCCCACACCGTATTGTATGATTGCCTGCGTATTGGCAATATCGATCTGTTTTGCGAAATCATCCACGATCTTTTTTTCTTCGGGCGTCAATTCGATTTCAGCCGGAGCTTTGGGTTCCTCTTTTTTGGAAAGAGCGACCGGATCAAAACTCATGGCGGGAGTCGCCGCATTACTTGTATCGAAGGTAAGCTTCGGCGCTTCATTGAGCATTTGATCTATTTTTGCTTCGCTTTGCAGAGCCTCCTGCAGCGCGCTGTCGGGAACATGGTCTATGATTTTGCTCTCATCGATCTCTCCCTGCGTAAATTCGTTTAAGTTTTTATTTTCCTCGTTCATAAGATCATCCTTCCTCATATGATATTTTTATATAATAGCCTTCAGAAAAACACCCGTTTTTTATTTCGGCACCTGGTGCATCTGGTTGATCAGCCCTTCCTTTGCCAGCATGGTTTGAAGAACCTGCGCATCCGTTGAGGCATCAAATACCGAACTCTTAAAAAGATTATTAAGCATTTCGGAAAATGCATGATTGATCGTATCTAAGGTGGATTCGATTTCCAGCTTTGCGTTAAGCACATCCCGATCCGGCTCGATCACGGAATCGAATTCCTTATAAGTCTGCACGAGCTTCAAGGTGGTGGGCAGATAATATTCCATAAACTTATGCATCCGGGAGGTCTCTTTCGGTTTTTCCCGAATCCTGTTGAAGATGCTCTGCAGCAGAGATTCGAGCTTGGAGAGCTTGATCGAAATCTGCTCTCCCTCGATATCATCGTTTAAGGTACGCAGTTTTTCGATGTATTCCTGTCCGTCATTGATCATATCATACCATTTTTTTCTGTCCTCTTCGGAGAGAGAGGCGGCTTCGCTGTTCATTTCCAAAGCTTTTTTCTTTGTCTCCGGTGTGCCAGTCAGCTCCAGATTTCTTCTCTCCTGCATGATCGCAAGATATTCCCGATAAGATTGATTGGTCAGAATGAGACATTTTTCTTCCGAGTCGAGATGGCCTTCGGGGAAGATGCCCTGCCGGATCATTTTTTTCAGATTCGAAATCAGCCGATCGGGGGCTTCGCCGGTCAGCATTGCGAGATTGGATATATTAATATAGGTTTTGTTGCCGATCAGTTCGATATATTTTTTGCCGAGAGAAATCCTCTGCAAGTCCTTTATGGAAGAAATATTCATATACATGGAAGCGCCGAAAAGTGAAGTACAGATCAAAGTGGCGCCGATCGCCACTCCCAGCTCGGAGGCAGCCGTTCCGAAGAATAGGGCTGGAACAGTGACGAGACTTGCAATACCGAAGACGAGGGCAATCGGTATCCCTGCAATCAGCTTTAGCACGGAGCTGATTTCTTTCGCCCTCGAAAACACCTTGGGAAGGCGAAGCCTGTTCGGATAAACGGAATATCCCCCGTAAGTATTCTGATTCATGTTCCGGTGCTGAGCGGGGGCGGAACCGAAATGCCGATATCCGGAAGAAGAGCCTCGATATGCCATATAATCTTCGGTATTTCTATACTTCAGCTCTTTATTATGCGCATCGGCATAAGTTTTTTCCAATTGATATTTCGCTTCCTCAATGGCTACGCTTGCCGTATCTGCAAGTGTTTGCACGGTGGAGGAAAAATCGCCGGTTTCCAAAATGTCTTGAACGGAATTTTTTATATCATCTCTTATCTTAACCCAATTCTGATTATTCGCCATAGCTTCTCTCTTTATATTTTTATGATTGGAACGAGGAGAAATTTTCGGACTCTTTGCGGAATCAAAGAAAAAGCCCCGTTCAAAAACAGTATTTAAAATTTATTTTATTATCCCATATATTACGAAAGTTAGCAAGTATGAGAGAAAATTTTAATTAAGAATATAAATTTTGAAGCCGCCGAATATTTCGGTTGCAAAGCGCATGAAGTTTCGGTAGAATGGAATCCATAACATGGGGCAATCCCGTTTGGAAAGCGAAAATATGGGGTTTATCAGATATTTATTCCGTCGCTCCAAAAAGAAAGCATCTTAAGCCAAAAGGAGAGAAGAGAGTAATGAGCAAGAATAATGAAAAAAAATTCAAATCCAAATGGGGGTTTATTTTAGCCTGCGTCGGATCGGCGGTCGGTATGGCAAATGTTTGGGGCTTCCCCTATAAACTGGGAGCTAACGGAGGAGGTGCGTTTCTAATCGCTTATCTGCTCTTTATCGTTATTTTCAGTTATGTCGGTTTATCAACCGAATATGCGGTCGGAAGACGGGCAAAAACCGGAACGGTCGGAGCCTATGCAATGGCGTGGAAATCGGGCAAAAAGGAGGGTTTTATCGGCAGAAACATAGGCTGGTTTCCGCTTGCGGGCTCTCTTTGCATAGCGCTGGGATATGCCATTATCATATCCTATGTAATGAAAGGTTTATGGCAGGCATTAACGGGAAGCTTGATGAGCGTAGATACGGATATCTGGTTTGATTCCTTTGCATTAAAGGATTTCTCGGTGCTTCCGCTTCATCTGGCGGTTCTCGTGATTACGATATTGACCCTGATCTTCGGAGCGGAGAGCATAGAAAAAACGAATAAGCTGATGATGCCTCTTTTCTTTATCCTATTCGTGATTATGGCGGTCAGAATTGCTTTTTTACCGGGAGCATTTGAGGGATATCGGTATATTTTTCTGCCGAAATGGTCTAAATTGGCAGATCCCATGGTTTGGATATGGGCAATGGGTCAGGCATTTTTCTCTCTTTCCCTGACCGGAAGCGGCATGATCGTCTACGGTGCATATCTTTCGGATAAGGAGGATGTGGTTACGGGGGCAAAGGATACGGCGTTTTTTGATACCTTGGCGGCTCTGGTGGCGGCAGTCGTGATGATCCCCGCCTGTTTTGCATACGGAATGGATCCGGCAGGAGGTCCGGGGCTTCTCTTTGTAACCCTGCCGAAGATCCTGCAAAATATGCCCGGAGGACGCCTCTTTGCGATCGTGCTTTATCTCGCTGTCGTATTCGGAGGAATTTCCTCCCTGCAGAATATGGTCGAGGCGGTTCTCGAGTCGATCGGATTCAGATTTCCGAAGCTCAAAAGAGGATATATTCTCGCGGCTCTCTTTATCATTTGTATGGGAATCGGCGCCTTTATCGAGCCGATTTATAAATGGGGTCCATGGATGGATATCGTGTCCATTTATATTATTCCGATCGGAGCGACGATAGGAGCGATATCGTGGTTCTGGGTGATGAAGAAGGAAGACTTGCTTGATGAAATCAATAAGGCAAGAAAAAATCCCGTATCCGATACCTGGTATCTGATCGGAAAATACATCTATGTTCCGCTTGCCCTGGTTCTTTGTATCATCGCTCTTTATAAGGGAGTTTCTTTTTAAGAAGCTTACCCGACAGCGCTTCTAAAAACAGGAAGCATACCTGATTTTCATTTTTTTCTTTTCTCAGCCAAAAACCTATGATAAAATAGGATAGGAAGCGATGGAATCTTTGCCGATCGAGTGCCGGGAGCGCGGATCGGCGGAGGGGAGATCGATTCGAAGAAGAGATAGAGGAAAGGAAAGTAAATGAATGATAGAAAGAATGATTGAACAGGATGAAAGTGTTTTATGGAGCGGAAAGCCGGATAAACTGATCTATAGCATAGGTTCTCCCTTTTTCTATATTTTTGCGCTGATCTGGGGAGCGGTAGATACCGGCTTTATCTTTTTGTTTATGCTTGCGGGAGAGGGAGCTGTAGAAGGTCCTCCGACGGTTTTTCTCATTCCCTTTTTTATACTGCATATGACTCCGGTATGGATAGCGATTTTAGGACCGATTTATCGTTTTTTTTCAAGCTCAAAGGTGGAGTATTTATTGACGAATAAACGAATATATATCAAGTCCGGTCTTATCGGTGCCGATATTCGCAGCCTTGAGCTCTATGAAGTACAGAATCTTTCAGTGGATGTCGGTCTGCTGGAGAAGATGAGGGGAGCGGGAACGATTCTGCTTACCGCAAATGCGCATAACAGTTCGCGAAACAGTTCTTCGCCATGGAAGAATAAGCTGCTTCATATCAGCGATCCCTATGAGGTGTATAAACTCATACAGCGCGTATCCCTGGATGTAACGACGGATTATCAGTTTCCCAATGCCTACAGACCCGAGGAAAACAGAGGATATACCACAAGGTACAATCCGCAGAATGATCCAAGGTATTAAAAGAAAGCTCTTTTCCTTAAAGATAATGATTTTATTAAAAAGCAGCCTTTCAATGAAGCGTAATGCTTATTGAAAGGCTGTTCTTTTTATTTGCTGTATTTTGATTCTTTAAACGAGGAGGGTATTATGCGATTCTTATTTTACCCAAACTCCGTCTTCGTTTATCGAATATCCCTGTATTACGATTGATTTTGCCATAGAGCCTGCGGGATTGTTTCCTTCTGTTTTCTCGTAGAAGTAATACCATTTTCCGTTGATCATCTGCCAACCCTTTGCCATGCTTCCTTTGATCACATTCTGATCGGAGTTTTCATTCAGATAATACCAGTTTCCGTTCCATGTAAGCCATCCGGTATTCATATATCCCGACTGATTGAAGAAATACCAGTCTTTTTTCGCATTATATGAGATTTCCCGCCATGTATTCTTCGGCCAGCTTCCATCCGGATTCTTAAACCACCAGCCCATATTGTCATTTATCCAT
>JAUMWW010000040.1 GCA_030529445.1 Johnsonella sp.
AGCAGCCCCAGCAGGCTCAGGCGCCTGCGGCGAACACTTGGGCTTGCAGCTGCGGGCAGACGGGCAATAAGGGAAAATTCTGCATGGATTGCGGATCTCCAAAGCCCGCAGGTGTGCCGCAGTATCGCTGTGATAAATGCGGAGGGGAGCCGCAGAATCCGGAAAATCCTCCGAAATTCTGCCCGGAATGCGGAGATCCTTTTGACGGAGGAGATATTAAGAGTTAAATATACCGGATTTTTCCGCATTTTAGCGGGGAGAGCGGGACAGAAAACGGGGAAGCAGCAAGACTTCGGTTTTGCTGCTTTCTGCCTTGTAATTTTGGAACCGAAAGCATTCCGTAATTTTTCGGTATTTTTCCGGTTTTATATTGAAAGAAATATGATAAGATATACAGACCAGGGATTTAAGACAGAGCTTTGCAAAGGAGGCGGCAGAATATGGGCATCAGAATCGGGATAGCGGGATACGGGAATCTCGGAAGAGGAGTCGAGCATGCGATAAGGCAGAATAAGGATATGGAGCTGAGGGCGATTTTGACCAGGAGGCAGAAGGAAGAATTGAAAACGCTTTCCGCAAAAACCGAGGTTTACCATATGGAGGAAGCAAAGCGCCTGATCGATGAAATCGATGTCATGATCCTTTGCGGAGGAAGCGCAAAGGACCTCCCGCTTCAGAGTCCGCAGATGGCAAAGCGGTTTAATATCGTTGACAGCTTCGACAATCACAGTAAAATTTGCGAACATTTCGAAGCCGTGGACAGGGCGGCAAAAGAGGGAGGAAAGATCGGGGTGATTTCCGCAGGCTGGGATCCCGGGCTTTTTTCCTTGAACAGACTGCTCGGCAACGCGATTCTTCCGGAGGGGGCGGACTATACCTTTTGGGGCAGGGGCGTGAGCCAGGGGCATTCGGATGCGATCAGAAGAGTGGAGGGCGTTTTGGATGCAAGGCAATACACCGTGCCGATTAAAGAGGCTCTGGGCAGAGTCAGAGCCGGGGAGTGGCCAAAGCTCTCCCCCAGACAGAAGCATATCAGAGAATGCTATGTGCTTGCGGCAGAGGGAGCCGATCGGGAGAGAATAGAGGAGGAAATCAAGACGATGCCGGCATATTTTGCCGATTATGATACCATTGTTCATTTTATCGAAGAAGAGGAATTAAAAACTGCCCATGCGGGGATGCCGCATGGAGGTCTGGTGATCAGGAGCGGAAAAACGGGAGAAAACCAAGGCAATATTCAGCTTATGGAATACCGCTTGGCGCTGGATTCCAATCCGGAATTTACCGCTTCGGTGCTCCTTGCCTATGCGAGAGCCGCATATCGCCTGCAAAAGGAGGGGGAGAGCGGAGCGAGGACGGTTTTTGATATTGCCCCCGCATATCTGATCGATAAGAGCGCGCAGGAGCTTCGAAAGGAAATGCTTTAATGAGCCGAGAGGATGGGAGAAGTTTTGCCTCCGAGAGAGGTTTATCTATTGATATACTATAATATTCAGGAGAGAAAAGAGATGGAAAAGATTATTGAAAGATTTGTATCCTATATCGCGATGGACACGATGTCCGATCCCAAGAGCGAGACGGTGCCGAGCACCAAGATTCAGCTTCCGCTGGCGAAAAGATTAAAGGAGGAATTGGAGCAGATCGGCCTCAAGGCGAGGATGGACGATAAGGGCTATGTGTACGGAGTATTGGAAAGCAATACAAAAAAGAAGGTGCCGGCGATAGGCTTTATTGCCCATATGGATACGAGCCCCGCGCTCAAGGGCGGCTGCGTCAATCCGCAGTTTGTCAAGTATGAGGGGGGAGATATCAGGCTCAATGAGGAATACTCGATCAGAGAGAAGGAATTTCCCGCATTGAAGAAACTTGTCGGAAAGACGATCATCACAACGGACGGAACGACTCTTCTCGGAGCCGACGATAAGGCGGGAATCGCCGAGATCATGGATGCGATGGAGTACCTGGTCAATCATCCGGAGATCGAACACGGAAGAGTGCTTGTGGGCTTCACCCCCGATGAGGAAATCGGAAGGGGCGCGGATCACTTCGATGTGGAGGGCTTCGGTGCGGATTTTGCCTATACCTTGGACGGGGGAGCCATAGGCGAATTCGAATACGAAAACTTCAATGCCGCCTCCGCGGTAATTAAGATACAGGGAAAGAGCGTGCATCCCGGAACGGCAAAAAACATCATGGTCAATTCGATGTATCTGGGGATGGAGCTTGAACAGATGCTTCCGAAGGCGCAAAAGCCGGAATATACGGAGGGATATGAGGGATTTTTCATGCTCAACGAGATCAGAGGAACGATAGATTTTACCGAGATGGAGTATATCATCAGAGATCATGACAGAGAAAAATTCGAAGAAAAGAAGAAGCTTATGCAGGCTGCGGTAGAATTCATGAATCAGAAGCATGGCAATGCGCTCAGCCTGGAGTTGAAAGATTCTTATTATAATATGCGGGAAAAGATAGAGCCCCATATGGAGATTGTCGATTTGGCGGTCAATGCGATGGAGAACCTCGGGATAGAGCCTCTGGTGCAGCCGATCAGAGGCGGTACGGACGGCTCCAAGCTTTCCTATATGGGACTTCTTTGCCCGAATATTTTTGCGGGAGGTCATAATTTCCACGGGCGCTTTGAAATGGTGGCGACGGAGGATATGGTCATGGCATCCAAGCTTGTTGTGGAAATAGTAAGGCTTGCATGTGCAGAGGCATAAGATTTAGAAAAGGAATAATATGTACGATATCAGTATAGAGGAAGTGGAAAAGGATAAGAGAGAAAAGCTCGTTATCGACATCAGGAGAAAAGAAGATTTTGACAAGGGAAGCTTTCCCGAAGCGCTCAATATCTTTTGGGAGAATATAAAAACGCAGAAAGAGGAGCTTCCCAAGGACAGACCGGTTTACCTGCTTTGCTACAGCGGACATGAAAGCGAGGAAGCGGCGGATATGCTCAGAGAGGAGGGCATAGAGGCATACAGCATAGAGGGGGGCTACAGGCAGTACCTGAAGAGGAAGCTGGAGAGGTTTTTTCAGGAAGAGGAGAAGAACGCCGATCGCCATAAGGAAATAGAGAGAAGCATTATCAAGAAATTCAGAAAAGAGCTTTGGAAGAAGTTTACCTCGGCGATCAATGAATATCGACTGATAGAAGAGGGAGATAAGATTGCGGTCTGCATATCCGGAGGGAAGGATTCCATGCTGATGGCAAAGCTCTTTCAGGAGCTCTTAAAGCACGGGAAGAGAAATTTCGAAGCCGTCTTTATGGTCATGAATCCCGGATATAACGAGTTCAATTATAAGATCATATTGGATAATGCGAGAATCCTGAATATTCCGATCGAGGTTTTTGAGTCAGAAATATTCGATATCGTTGCGGAGGCGGGAGGCTCTCCCTGCTATCTTTGCGCAAGAATGAGGAGGGGGCATCTATACAGCAGGGCAAAGGAGCTTGGCTGCAATAAGATTGCGCTCGGGCATCATTTCGACGATGTGATAGAGACGATATTGATGGGCATGCTCTACAGCGCGCAGGTACAGACGATGATGCCGAAGCTTCACAGCACCAATTTTGAAGGAATGGAGCTTATCCGCCCGCTCTATCATATCAGAGAAAAAGACATTATCCACTGGGCAAGATATAATGATCTGCAATTCATCCAATGCGCATGCCGCCTGACGGAGAGCTGCTCTGTCTGCGGAGGCAGCGAGCAGGGCTCCAAAAGGGGAGAGATCAAGGCGCTGATTCAGGAGCTGAGCAAGAGGAATCCCTATATCGAAAAAAATATTTTCAGAAGCGTGGAAAATGTGAACCTGAATGCGATTATCGCATATAAGGATCAGGAGAGGGAATACCATTTCTTAGAGAGGTATTAGAGGAATGAAGAGAAATGAGCTTGAAAGAGGAGAGGAAAAAGACGAATCGGGGAGAGGAGAAGCCAGGATACTGAGCATACAGGATATTTCCTGCTTCGGGAAATGCTCCCTAACGGTTGCGTTGCCCATCCTCTCGGCATGCGGCATAGAGACCGCGGTGCTCCCGGCGGCGCTGCTTTCCACGCATACGGGGGGATTTAGCGGATATACCTTTAAGGATTTAAGCGAGGAAATGCCCAAGATCGCAGCCCATTGGAAAGCGGAGGGAATATGTTTTGATGCGATCTATACGGGATATCTGGGCAGCAGAAGGCAGATAGAATATGTAAAGGATATTTTTCGTGAGCTTTTGTCAAAGGAGGGGCTTCGCATCGTAGATCCGGTTATGGCGGATCACGGCAGACTTTATCGGGGCTTTGATGAGAGCTTTGTAGAAGAGATGCAAACGCTCTGCCGCTCTGCCGACATTCTTCTGCCCAATATTACGGAGGCGGCGCTGCTTAGCGCTATGCCCTATCAGGAGGGAGTGCAGAGTGAAGCGTATATTCGGGAAATGCTGGAGAGGCTTGGAGAGATCGGAAGCGAGGCGATCATCTTAAAGGGGATTATGTTTGATCCCGACCATCTCGGCGTTGCGGTGTATGAGACGAAAAAAGGGAGCCCGAGGTATTATTTCAGAGAACGCTATGCCGATACCGCTCACGGTACGGGGGACTGCTTTGCTTCCGTATTTTGCGGGGCTTTGCTCAGAGGAGAGAGTATGTATGCGGCGGCGGCATTGGCAGCGGATTTCGTGCTGGATGCATTGAAAAAAACCGGGAAAGATCCGGCACATTGGTACGGGGTGAGGTTTGAAAAAGCGCTTCCCGGGCTGATAGCGTATTTTTCATAAAATTTTATCGGACAACTACCCCGATGTACGGGGTAAAACATGCGCTCAAACGCTATAGTTAATCCATAAGGATGGGGTTTGGAGAAGGAGGTAGCTTATGAGCTTGAGAGGGAAGATAAAAGGAAGATGGAAATATCTGCTGCTTTTTTTGCTTCTGTTTTCTTTGGGTGCGTGTTCGGGAGTAAAGGAAGAAAAATCGGATAAGGAACAGAAAACGGAGAGCTCTCAAAAGGAGAAGAAGAAATCCGGCAGAAAAAAGGAAAAAGAAGGTAAAGAGGAAAGCCGGGAAGAGAAAGAGAGGGAAGA
>JAUMWW010000020.1 GCA_030529445.1 Johnsonella sp.
AATCCTATGAAAAACCAAGCGTTTTAGGGGGTTAGAGAATTATAGATAGATAAACCGGGATTTGTTTACTTTCTTTTTTTCTACCCATTGCTTTACAGACAAAATAAAAGGGTTAAAACCTGCTTCATTTTTAATTCCCTCGAATTCGGGGGAATTAAAATCGGGATGATACATTTAAAGACGATAGCTTTCTCTATCGCCTTTGGTAACCATTTTTATGAAATTTTTTATATTGATTTTATGGCTTCATTGATTCCTTGCAGAAAAGCTATGATTGCTGCTCCAATCATCGGTATTCCGATTTGTGTACATAAGCGGGGTGCAACCCGCTATAAGCTTTATTTCAGCCGGAATCTCAATTCCACCGCCTCATGATCCGAATAGCTGAAAGCAGTATCTATCGTCCGATAAAGACTGCATTCGATATTATCCGACAGAATGAATCCGTCCAAAGTATTGAGCTGGCTCTTATCCGGAGAATAGGGAATATCCGCATTTCTCGAGCTGGGCGCAAGCTTTTCCCTTTCTTCCTCCGATAAGCTGTCTATTCCAAAATAAAAATGCTCGGAAAGACTTTCCTTCGGGAAAGGATGTGCCCATGACTGAAGAGACTGATTTTTGCTCTGATCCGCCTCCTCCTTAAGTTCATGGTTAAAATCTCCGCCGCAGAGAATATAATTTCCCTTCTCGTATTCCTCCTCCATATCTCCTAGGAGCATGCTTACCTGTGCCTCTCTGATTTCACTGCTGTTACCGTATGCCGACATATGGACATTGAAAATAACGAGTTCTCTTCCTTCATCGACCTCTATCCGGGATATGCTGTAGCATCTGTCCAAATCCAAAAATTTCGAAAACGAACGCGAGATCGGAAAGCTGCGCCGCATTGCGGAGAGGATGGGGTATTTCGAGTAGGTTGAAATGCCCGATTTGTTTTTTCCGTGCGGGCGATGCAGGGGATAAAATAAAAACGCCGAATCATAGTTTTGGGCAAAGACCTTATGATATTCGCTCAATTTCCGGTTAAAGAGCTCATACTGATTCACCTGATAGCTTCTCGTTCCCCCTATATCCATCTCCTGAATCAGTGCAAAATCGGGATCCTGAGCGAGTACATGCTCCGCCGCATTGCTTACGGTCTCGATTACCGATTCTTTGCTTTTTGCAACCGAGCTCTCTCCCCCGTCCATAAAAAAGCTGAAGTCCGGGGTATAAGCTCCGAATCCTATATTGTATGTGATAATGCTGTATTCCATCCCCCGCTTTACGAGCGGAGCTTCATCTTTCCGGGCAGGCAAAGGCTCGATTTCCAGTTCCATACGATCGGGCAGCCTTTTATAGCTGAGCATGACATAAGCAAAATAAGCAAGCAGCACGCAAAAAATACATGCGATAAACAGCCCCGCCCTCAGAAACACCGTTTTGATTCGGCTCCTTTTTTTCTCCTTAGACTTCATTTTCCTCCTTCCTCTTTCCCGAGAGTGCATTTTCTATCATCTCCTTGATTTTTTCCCGAATGGACTGGCTTCCCTCATCGAGAAAAAGCTTTACTCCCTTTCCGATAATATCTTTATTTTCCTGGTTGATCTCGCTTCCCGATTTTAAAAGCGCAAAAAACTTATCCAATGAAAGCGCAGAAAGATCCTCTACCTTTAGGATATTATGCTCTTCCAAAGCCTGAAATACGGCATCCACAAATTCCTCCTTCTGCTCCGGGGGCATCTTTTTCATCCATGCCCTGATCACTTTATGGAAAAGTTTTGCCGATTCGTTAAGCTCCCCGGCATTGACAAAGGAAGCACCCAGAACTTCCCAGTTGATCGGATCATGCTGCTGCTTTCCCTTTTGGCTTTTTACTACCAGGATGGAGCCCTCATGCTCCAGACACATGCCCACGATGGAACCCTCCGGAAAAAGACTTAAAATTTTCGGTCTGAGCTTAAAATACATCGTTTTATCGATCATCTTTTTCGTAAATCCGGGACCGTCATTATTATAAATTTTTTTGATTCTTTCCTGTATTTCCTCCTTGACGCAGGCAGAAGCATATATCGCAAGATTTCCTCCCTTTGAATGCCCCCCTATCCTGAAAATTCCGGATATTTTACTTCCTGCGCGTTCAAGATATTCCACCGATTTTCGCTGGCTCTCCGTCGCCTCCACAAAACTCATCTTGAAGTTTTCTTTCCAACCCACGATGGTATCATCCGTTCCGCTGAAAGAAATAAAATAATTCTGTCTTCCCAGATCTATCGTCAGTGCCGAAAACTGGGATTCCTTCTCCATATCGATTTCCTCGATATAATCGGAAAGCAGAAGAGTTCCGAAGCGCTTGCATTTTGCCGCCTTTTTGAATACATCCATTGCGGTTTTAAAATAAAACTCCTCCTCTTCCTGCCCATGCCGCAAAGCATAGAGCCGCTCGGCTTCCTCTAAGCTTATGCTCCCTTCCTCTCCCGCGCAAGGCACGATTCCCTGCAGATCAATATAGGAAAGCAGGGAAAGAATGACATTGTCCACCTGATTAAAGCCCGCTCGGGAAAAGCTCAAATCTCCTCTCCAATCGATATAATCCAGTATATTAAACATTTATCCTCCTTATCCGGCATCGGCAGCCCATCCCCGGCATGCCCCTGTTTCTATGCCTATCCTCTAAGCATCGCAGACTGGGCTCTGTACATCTCGTAATATCTTCCCTTTTTTTCGATCAGTTCATCATGGGTTCCGCTCTCGGCGATTCGTCCTTTCTCGAGCAGATAGATCCGATCCGCGTTTCTGATCGTGGAAAGCCTATGTGCAATGACAAAGCTTGTTCTTCCCTTCATCAAAACCTTCATCGCCGACTGGATCAGCTGCTCCGTCTCCGAATCTACGGAACTGGTCGCCTCATCCAGAATCAATATGCCGGGATCATGGGCAAGCGCTCTCGCAAAAGAAATCAGCTGTCTCTGCCCCGAGGAAAGCGTAGCTCCCCCCTCTCTCACGCTTTCATCAATTCCCTCT
The DNA here is from genome assembly GCA_030529445.1 of Johnsonella sp. GTDB lineage: Bacteria > Bacillota > Clostridia > Lachnospirales > Lachnospiraceae > Johnsonella. Next base: position 3,004 of record JAUMWW010000020.1, read on the forward strand.
TTCAAATTTTTGAGAACGCTTTCCGCGCCGACCGCCTCCAAAGCCCGAATCGCATCCTCTCTGGAGATTCCCTCCTTTCCGAGCGTGATATTGCTGAGGATGCTTCCGCTGAATAAAAAGGGCTCCTGAAGCACGATCCCCATATGGCTTCGAAGCGCCTGATCCGGCAGCTCCCCGATATCCTGACCATCGATAAAAATCCTGCCTTCCGTCGGCGCATAGAATTTCAAGAGCAGATTGATGAGGGAGCTTTTCCCCGAACCCGTATGCCCGACCAAAGCCACGGTCTCCCCGCTTTTTGCATAAATATCAATCTCTTTTAAGACGTATTCTCCCTCTTGATAATAAAAACCGACCTTTTCGAATACGACCTCTCCGCGAATCCTTTCCATCCTCTCCCCGCTGATTTCTTTCCCCCTCTCATCCAGCATTTCAAAGACATGAGCCGCCGCCACACCCGCTCTCTCCATTTCTCCGAGCTGTTCGAGAATGCGGGTCAGATGGTGAAAAACCATATTGATGTATTCCACATAGACATAGAGCAGACCGACGCCGATCGGGTGTTTTATCTTAAGCACAAGAGAACCGAAATAATAAATCATGATCGTGAACGCAATATTCTTTAATGTATTGACTCCGTTATATGATCCGCCCGATTCGAGATAGAGCATATTGACTCTCTGCCTGCTGCGCTCCTCATTGATCTCTTCAAACTCCCGCATCAGCCTCGGCTGAGCCCCGAATGCCTGAATGATGCTGATTCCCTGAACGCTCTCATTGATCATTGCATTGATCTGCCCTATCTTGCTGCGTATGATATCATTGTATTTTCTCGCTTTTTTGATATAGAAGCCGATCAGGACATAGATCAAGGGAAGCAGAAGAAGAAAGGCTGTCCAAAATCCCGTATCGGTCAGGAAAATCGCAATATACACGCCTATGATATAAATCGTGCTGATCAGAATCTGCCCCATGACCTTGACATAGAGATTCTGTACTGCTTCGGTATCGTTAACGATCTTTGAAACGATGCTTCCGGCAGGCATATTATCAAAAAAGGAAATGCTCAGCCTCTGAATATTGCGGTAAAGATCCAAACGCATTCTCTGCACGATTTTCATCGCCGTCATGGTCAGAGAAATTGTACTCAAATATTGAAATAATGCCTCCACCGCCTTAAATCCCAGAAAGAAGGCGAGCAGGCTCAAAATCGCCTCCGGATCGCTCTGCGGCTTCTTCAGCTCGATATCGAAAATCCTTTTGATGAAAAGCGGTGAATAGAGCTGGGCGACCATCGCCACCATGAGCGCAAGCAGACCGACAAAAAGGCTCTTCGGGAATTTCAGCGCATAGGAGACCAGGCGTTTTCTGTCTGATCGGATTCCCTCTTTCTCTTGAGCTCTATGCTTCATTCCCTTTCTCCTCCAGCTCCTGGACTTTGTACTGGCTTGCGTACCATCCCTTTGCGCTCATCAGCGCCTCATGCTTTCCTCTCTCTGCGATCCGCCCCTCCTCCAGCACGATGATTTCATCCGCATGCTTCATTGCCGAAAGTCTGTGGCTGACGATAATTGTCGTTTTATCTTTTCTGTTTTCCCGAATATTGCGGATAATCCTCGCCTCGGTTCTTGCATCCACTGCCGAAAGCGCATCATCTAAAATCAGAATTTCCGGATCCTTGATCAATGCTCTTGCAATCGAAATCCTCTGCTTTTGCCCTCCCGAAATGGCAATTCCTCTTTCTCCGACCGGCGTATCCTTTCCCCGGGAAAACTGAGCAATATCCCGGGAAAGATCCGCGAGCCGGATCACTTCGTCAAGCTCCGCCTCCTGCGCATCTTCCTTTCCCATCAGAATATTTTCTTTAATGCTTTTAGAAAATAAAATATGATCCTGAGAGACATAGCCTATTTTTTTCATCAGACTTTCTCTTTCGATCTCCCGAAGCGGAATCTTCCCTATGCAAAGCTCTCCCTCTCCCTGCGGATATTCAAGCAGGAGCTGTCTGATCAGGGTGGTCTTGCCGCTTCCCGTCTTTCCGGCAATTCCTATCGTGCTTCCTTTCCTGATCCGCAGATCGATTCCTTCCAAATTGCCAAAATCCGAAAGCGGATAAGAAAAACCGTAAGCACAAAATTCGATATCTCCCGCCTCGCCAGAGAGTTTCCTCAGCTCCTTCTTATCCTGATGATCCTCCTCGTCCAATACCTCATAAACTCTCTTAATCGAAGTATTTCCTCTCTCCGCGACATTGACAAATTCTCCCATTGCAAACATCGGCCAGACCAGATACCCGAGATAGACATTGAAGGCTGTCAGATCTCCTGCCGTCAGATCTCCTCCCAAGATCATCCTGCTGCCGTATCCGATCGCCAGCGCATAGCTGATTCCGATGAAAATATGGGTAATCGGCCAAAAGGAACCCGAAACCAGCTCCGTCAGCAGAGATTTTTGATATACCTCCTTTGTGCTCTCTTCAAATTCCTTCATCGTCTGCTCTTCAAGCACATAGGAGCGCAGCACTCTGATTCCGTTGATATATTCGAGCGCCTGCTCGCTCATCCTGCTGAACGCCTCCTGCCTTGCGGTAAAAAATCTATGGATAAACCTGCCCGCATAATTGGTCATAAAGGCTACGATCGGCAGGGGGAGAATACTGATCAGTGTAAGCTTCCATGATATTGCGATTCCCATCACCGCGATGACTGCGGCAAGATAAAAAATACTGTCCAAAAAAGCCAGCACGCCGAATCCCATAAAGGCATTAATCGCCTCAATATCGCTGCTTGCCCTCGTCATCAGATCCCCCGCACCGAATTTTTCAAAAAAAGTCTTCGGCATGGAAAGAATTTTTTTCATCATTCTCACGCAGAGCAGCTTCTCCACGATGATCGCATTTTCAAAAAGCTTAAAGGTCCAGATAAAAGAACAAAGATAATCCGCCGCCGCCACCAAAAGCAGTCCTCCGGCAAGCCGGTAAAGCAAAGCGGCGCTCATTCCCTCTGCGGATATCGAGTCTATCGCCTTTCCGATAATCAGCGGAGGAAGCACCGCCACAAGATTGGTCAGCATCAGCACGGTGATCGCCGCCGCATAATGCAATGCCCTTTCTTTTAAAAACCAGTTTAATTTTTTCAGTTCTCTAAACATATTCCCCCATTTGTATTGCTCTGCCCTTCGCTCGGGCAGTCCGGTTCAAAAAGCATATGCTCCCCGTCCAGACAGGAGACCAGCCTTCCCTTCAGGATCCGGTTCAGCCCCTCCTTGGTATCGGGAGCAAGGGCGCGGATATACTCCTTTGTATGCCCTCCCAGATAGTGCACTCCCTCTATCTCTATTCTTTCTTCGACAAGAAGCTCGGCTCTGCTGCCCAGATTCCTGCGGTGGAAAGCCTCTCTGTTTCTCCTGTTGATTTTTGCCAGCTCTGCCGCCCGCCTGTTTTTTTCCTCTTTCGGAATCTGACCCGGCATTTTTGCCGCCTTCGTTCCCTGTCTGAGTGAAAACGGAAAGATATGGGTTTCAAAAAAATTCACCTTTTCGATAAATTCTCTGCTCTTGATAAACTCCTCCTGCGTCTCTCCCGGAAACCCGACGATAATATCCGTAGTCAATGCCGCTTTCGGATAGTATTTTCTGATCAGCTCCACTCCCCGGTAATATTCCTCGGTATTATAATGTCGATTCATTCTCCTGAGGGTTTCATCACAGCCGCTTTGAAGAGAGAGGTGAAAATGAGGGCAAAACTGCTCTATCCCCCTCATCCTCTCCATGAAATCTTCGCTGATGATCCTCGGTTCCAGAGAACCGATGCGTATCCTTTCGATCCCTTCCTTCCGGGATATTGCTTCGATCAGCTCTCCCAGATCCGTCTTATCCTGAAAATCCATTCCGTAAGAGCTCAGATGTATCCCCGTCAGAACGAGCTCCTGATAACCGGCTGCCGCCAGCGCTCCCGCTTCCTTGAGTACCTCTTCTTTTTTTCTGCTTCTTACTCTCCCTCTGGTATAGGGGATGATGCAGTAAGTGCAGAACTGGTTGCAGCCGTCCTGTACCTTAAGAAAGGCTCTCGTATGCGTCCCCGGTTTAAGAGTAAAGAATTCCTCATATTCCTTCGTACTGTTGATATCGATGATATAGCTTTGTTCCTGCCTGCAAAAATACTCTCCGATAATCTTTGCGATATCCTTCTTTCGATTATTTCCGACGATAATATCTATATTGCCGTCCTTTTTCAGCTGCTCGGCTGCCGACTGCACATAGCAGCCGACTGCTACGACTATCGCGTTCGGATTTTCTTTCTTTGCCCTGTGCAGGATCTGGCGTGATTTTTTATCCGCCATATTGGTTATCGAGCAGGTATTGATAATGTAAATATCCGCGGAATCCTCAAACTCCACCGTCTTATATCCCGCCTCCTGCATCAGCTGCTGCATTGCCTCCGTCTCATAAATATTGACCTTGCAGCCCAGTGTGTGAAAAGCAACACTTTGCATATCTTTTTATGGGATGGCTCGCAAACACAAAACATCCCCATCCTCCTTCAATTCAGTTTGATCTGCCGAAACCCGGTTTTGGCAAAATCCGGTTTTTAATTATCTCCTGCGCTTTCTCTTTCCCTTTTTAAGATCTCTCCTCCCGAATACTTGCTATTGACTTTACGCAAATTTCTTTGTACGATATACATAACTGAACGGAAAATAAATCCTGTTTTGATTGTATTCTCAAATTTTTATATACCAAAGGAGGCTTCTAATAATGAAAACAGTACGTATTTCGCTTAATTCGATTGATAAGGTGAAATCTTTTGTCAATGACTTGTCAAAATTTGACACGGATTTCGATCTTGTATCGGGAAGGTATGTCATTGATGCAAAATCGATCATGGGAATCTTCAGTCTTGATCTTTCCAAGCCGATCGATCTGAACATCCATGCCGAAAGCGATACCGAAAATATTCTTGAAACGCTCGCTCCTTATATCGTATAAGAATCCGGTATACTGATTCGCACTTCGATCGCAAATAAAGCTATGAGATGGAAGCGCTTCATAATCATAGCTTTATTTTTGTATTTTCTAATATTTCGGAGCACATAAAACTCTTTCTTTTTTCTCTATTGCCTCCTCTACAAGAAGTTCTATTTTCTCCTTGAGATTTTCCTCCGATTTTTTTATCACTTCCAGGAGGGGCTTCGTCACCGGATGCTTCGCCACAAAAATCGTACAGCAATCTTCATAAGGCTCTATGGAAGTCTCATAGGTTCCTATTTTCTGCGCCAATTCAACGATCTCGCTCTTATCCAGTCCGACCAGCGGGCGAAATACCGGCATATCGCAGACTTCGTTTGTCGTAACGAGGGACTGTATGGTCTGGCTCGCAACCTGCCCTATGCTCTCGCCGGTGATCAATGCCAAATCTCCTTTTTCCTTTGCTATGCTCTGCGAAATCCGCATCATATAACGCCGCATGATAATCGTGAGCTCGTCATGAGGGCAGTTTTCATAAATATAAAGCTGAATATCCGTAAAATTAATAATATGAAGATTGATCGTTCCCGCATATCTTGCCACGATGCGCGCAAGATCGATGACCTTTTGCTTTGCTCTCTCCGAAGTATAGGGCGGTGCATGAAAATAAACCGCTTCGATCTTAACCCCTCGCTTTGCGATCATATATCCCGCCACGGGCGAGTCTATGCCCCCCGACAATAAAAGCATCGCTCTTCCGTTCGTTCCTACCGGCATTCCTCCCGGTCCCGGCGTGGATGCGGAATAAATATTGATATGGTTTCTGATCTCTATTTTTAAGAGGACATCCGGCTTATGCACATCCACCCTGATTCCCTCGAATGCTTCCAAAATCGCCTCGCCGAGCAGTGCATTGAGCTGCTCCGAGCTGATCGGATAGCTCTTGTCCGCCCGTCTCGTATCCACCTTAAAGCTGATCTTCTTATCGGGATAAGTTCTGTCCATATAGCTGATCACCGCCGCCTTCAGGCTCTCCAAATCCTTATCCTCTATTCTGACCATAGGGCAGACGGCAACAATTCCGAATACCCGGCTCAATGTTTCCAGCACCTCTTCTTCATCATAAGCCCCGTTTGCATCCACATAGACCCTTCCGAGCTCCCTGCTTACCGAAAACTCTCCCCCGATCGGCTTTAAAGCTATCCTGATCTGCTTCATCAGGGCATCCTCAAACTTCGATCTGTTCTTTCCCTTGACTCCTATCTCACCGTATTTAATTAAAAATGTTTTAAACTTCATTGCTTCCTCTCATTCTTTTTCTTCTATGCATCCCCGATTCGGCATTTTTCCTCCAAAGCGCTATGAAAACTTCCTCAGCTTGGGCAAGAGCCGATCAAAGACCTCGACGAAATACCTTGCCTCCTCCATCGTATTTTCCCCGCAAAAGGAAAGTCTGATTGTTGAGCCGAGCAGCTCCTGATCCAGCCCTATTCCTCTGAGGGTTCCCGAAATTCCCGGATGGTTGGATGAGCATGCGGAACCGCTTGCGATATAAATGGAATATTCCTCCAGGGCATGGAGCAGCACCTCGCTCCTGACCCCTCTTACCGAAACGCTCAATATATGCGGAGCGCCTTCTCTTCCTCTTTGGGAATTAATGCGGATGCCCTCTTCCTTCTCGAGGTTCTCGATCAGATAGTCTTTTATCCTCAGCATTTTCTCGGTATTTTCCTCAAGCTTCTCATAAGCATCTTTTGCCGCGGCGGCAAATCCGGCGATGGAAGGAATATTGAGCGTTCCGCTCCTTAAGCCCCTTTGCTGCCCTCCCCCGTAAATCAGCGGTCTTAACTTCACCCTCGGAGAAGCGTATAAAAATCCTACCCCCTTCGGTCCGTGGAGCTTATGTGCACTTGCACTCATCAGATCGATTCCCATGCGCTTCGGGCAGATACTGTATTTTCCGTAAGCCTGAATCGCATCCGTATGAAAAAGGATCTCCGGATTATAATTATGGACAATGGAAGCGATTTCCTCGATCGGTTCCAAGGCGCCGATTTCATTATTGACAAACATCGCGGAAACTAAGATCGTATCCGCTCTCAGCTCTCTTTTCAATGTCTCCGTATCCGCTCGACCGGAGGAATCCACCGGAATAATCGAGATCTCAAAGCCCTGCTCCCTCAGATAGCCCAGAGGTTCATATACCGCGGAATGTTCGATCGAGGTACTGATAATATGCTTTCCCGCTCTGGAATATGCGGCTGCGGTAGTGATCAGGGCCATATTATTGGATTCCGTCCCCCCTGAAGTAAATATGATCTCCTTAGGCTCCGCCTTGAGTGTCTTTGCAATGATTTCCTGGGCATTTTTCATATATCTCTCCGCTTCCACGCCCATCATATGCCTTGCGGAAGGATTGGCATAATCCTCTCGCATCGCTTTTATCATAACCTCTATTGCCGCCTCGCTCACTTTCGTAGACGCGGCATTATCAAAATACACCTTCATTCTTCTTTCCTTCCTTATCCAAAAAAGTATCGCGGCTTTCAGCCGCAGGAGAGTTGCTTAACGCCCGCTCTCCTCATTCTCTTTTCCTCTCTCCGCCTCCAGCCTGAGCATCAGATTGGAGAGGATCACAAAACCGGCGGTTTCCGTTCTCAGGATGCGCCCCCCCAGAGTGATCGCTTCAAATCCCCTATCCTTTGCCGCTTCTATCTCTCCTTTTTCAAATCCGCCCTCCGGTCCTATAAAAACCGCTATATTCTCGTTTTTTTTGATCGAAGAAAGGAGATTTGCACTTGCCCGGATATCATCTGCAAGCTCATAAGGAATCAGCTTCCGGTCAAAATCCTTCGCATAGCAAAGCGCGGCTTGAAAATCCATAGGCTCTTTGATCTCCGGAATAATGCTTCTTCCCGACTGTTTCGCCGCACTCAGAGCAATCGCCCTCCATCTTTGGAGCTTCGATCGGATCTTTTTCTCATCCAGTTTTACGATCACACGTCTGCTGATAAAGGGAATGATCTCATAAACTCCGAGCTCGACCGCTTTTTGTATGATGAGCTCCATCTTATCCGATTTGGGAAGAGCCTGAAAGAGAAAGAGTTTAGAAGGGAGTTCTTTCGGAGAAATATTTTCTTCCTCTATTTTAAGCAGAATCTCCTCCTCTCCTATGCTCTCTATCCTGCACAGATAATCCCAATCGCTCCCGTCGCTGATCATCAGCTCCTCTCCGGGCTTCATCCGCAAGACTCTGCTGATATGCTTATGATCCTCTCCCTCTATTCTTGCCCTGCCTTCAAAAATCTGCTCGGGTTTCACAAAAAAATGCTGCATCCTCTCTCCTCTTAGGCTTTTCTCGCAACGATGCTTACCCACTCTCCGTCTCTGAGCACTTCCAATACTTCCAGTCCCGGATTGCGCTCTATCGCAGCCCTGACCTCTTCCTCCTTGCTGTCGATGATGCCGGAGGAAATGAATACTCCGCCCGGCTTCAGAAAATCCGCCACCTCTTTTTGCAGCTCTATGATAACCGGTGCAAGAATATTTGCCGTCACAATATCATAGCGCCCCGCAAGCGCTTTTTTTACCTTCTCGTTTTTTGCAAGGATATCCATACATTCTGTTTCCATCACTTCGGGGGCAATTCCGTTTGCCTCCATGTTTTCTCTGACGCTTTCAAATACCTGCCCGTCTATATCCGTCGCAAACACATAATCCGCTCCGAGCTTGATCGCGGCGATCCCCAGTATGCCGCTGCCCGTTCCGATATCCAGCACCCGAAGCCTATCCTCTCCCAGTCTCTCTTTTTGGCATGCTCTTATATACTTTCTGAGTCCCCGGATACAGAGCTTCGTCGTTTCATGCCCTCCCGTTCCGAAAGCCGTTCCCGGATCGATCTCTATCATCGTATGATGGGGCATATCCTCGGGAATGCTCTCCCAGCTCGGCTTAATCAATATATCCTCGATCAGGAAGGGCTTGAAAAACTCCTTCCAGTTATTGATCCAGTCCTTATCCTCCGTCTCTTCGCAGATCAGCTCTCCCTCTCCCGTATCACAGTAGAGAGAAATCTCCTTTAAGGCAGCCTCGACCTCCTGGAGCAGCTCCTCTTTTTCTCCCTGCGCGTCCAGATAGAAGCTTATGCTCGCCTCTCCTCTGTCTTCTCCTCTCTCCGGGAGAATATCGATAAACATTCCTCTGCTCTCCTCTTCGCTCAGCGCGATATTATCCTCGATCTCTATTCCTTCTATTCCGAGCTCCGCCAAAGCCGCACTGATAAAATCCACCGCCTCCGTCTTCGTGCGCAGCGTGTACTTATTCCATTTCATCTTTATTCCGTCCTTTTTTCTTTCGCCTCAAATCCTCTAAAGCGCATAATATGCCTCTTATCATTATATAGTTGATGGCTTTAATGTCAATGCTTTATCGAAAGAGCCGCTTTCTTCGCCAAATGAACGCGGAAAGCAAAAACGCTGCCGTTCCTCCCTTCTTTCCGAGGCGGTTTTGCTTTCCGCCCCGGAAAGAAGGGCGATTCGACAACGTCCTTCTCTATATTTTTTAACGAATTTCTAAATCTTCAAAGCCTTCTTCCTCTTGGGGATTTTCCGGCTCACTCTCCTCTTTCAGCTCCTCTTTTTTAGGCTTCTGCTGCGAATTGAGCGCTTCCGGATTCACCTCCTCCGGCTTAAAGCTCTCCGGCTTTGGCGCTTCCGAACCAAAGAGCTCCGGATTGGCTGCTTCCGGATCAAGACTCTCCGGATTCACCTCCTCCGGCTTTTCTTTTTGCAAATCTTCTGCCCCGATCTTTTCCGGTAAATCTGCGGCAGTTTCGGAAAGCTCTTCCGAGCCGATCACAATCGGAGGAATGACGATCGGTCCATCACCGCCTCCCTCGTCTTCCAGTTCCAGACGATATGCCTTGTACTTTCCGCTTCCGCTCTTTCCGAAGATAATCAGCCTGTCTCCGTATCCTATCGTCTCTTCCCCGGTCTTTGCCGGCTTATTCGGATTTCCTCCTATGATCTGCGCGGCTCCCTTATAAATTCCGCTTCTCTCCAAATCGATAAGCCCTGCCATCTCCTCTTGATTCGTCCATGCCCCGAGCACTTCCTTCACCTTTGTATTCGGTCCGAGCTTCAGGCTGCCGCTTTTTATCACATCACCCTCCAGCTTGAGCATGGACTGAAAATCAGGCTGCAAAGCCTCAAACTGCGTTTCCTCTCCCTGATCGGGGTTCGTTGTTTCAGAATCTTCCTCTGCAAGCTCTATCGTATAGATCTGCTTGGTATAGCCCATGAAATCTCTGATGATGAGACGGTCTCCCTCTGCAAGAGTCTGATTTCCGGTCTTTTTCCTTCCGAAGGGAGGAGTCATTCCGGCAGGATAGATGCCGCTCATCCTGTCCGCATCGAGATCGAACTGATTCTTCCTCAGCCAGTCCAGAAGTTCGGAGACCTTCGTTTGTTTCGTCAGCTTCTTTCCTCCGCTCTTAATCACATTCTGTTCTACCTTATAATCTCCTTCCGCCTCATTTCCGGCTTCCGAGTTGACCGTAATATTATAGATCTGTTTTACCGTCTTATCCGGAGAGCTTACCTCGAGCTTATCCAAAGAAGCGACATAGCTCGTCTTGCTCATCTTCTTTTCCTCTCCGTCTTTTGCGAAGAGCTTATAATACTTCATCGGTTTTAAATTCGCCCTCCTGATCGTAGTGATAAACTCGATTACCGTCATGGGTCGATCCAGAGAGATCGCATAGAGCGAAGCGGACTCATCGACGCTTACTCTGATTCCCTTCTCGGGAGCGCCCTTAATCACAACAGATTTTTGTTCATCATCGGAAATCACCTTCTCTACAACGAGCGGGTATCTTGCGGTCTTCCCGTTTTCCGCGCTTACCTTAAGATAAGCATCCGCCCTGCGAAGCTTCTCTTCGGAAGCGTATTCCCTGCCCTCCTGCGTTTCGAGGGCAATGCTCTGGCTCTCATGCTCCTTCTCGATATTTTGCAGGAATTCCGAAGCACTCGTATTTTCATTGATTTCTTTGAGATTGCCCTTGATCGTTCCTACGATCTTTCCGCCGCCGAGATCGCGGCTCTCAAAGCTATATGCCGAATTTTTGATCTTAAACAGGAGAGAGGCATTGAGCTCGGAGGCGCTTACCCTCTCGATCAGACAGAATGCATCCTTCTGCGGGAATACCTGGATATGGGAAATGCTCTCTACATTCTCCATGAGATACGCATACATCTCGTCCAGAGAGATCTGCGCGTTCTTATCCGCATCGGCAAGTCCCTCCTGTGCTCCCTTTACAAACTCTACGGTAAACTTGCCTATCGCCTTCTTTTTGTCTTCGTAGCTGTATTCATTGGAGGAGCTTGCCACGAGAACCTTATATTCTCCGTCCGTCAGATAATTCTTATTTCCCTCCGTATTCTCAAAAAGCATTGCGGCGCTGCTGACGAAACCTTCCGCCTCCTCAGCCGCGTTCAGCCTCGGAGTCGCTCCCGAAGTCGCATCCGTAAATTCCTTTCCGATGAAGCCCCCCGCATTGCAGCAGTCCAGAATAACGACCTTCGTACCCGGGATCCGATCCAGAGCATGCTTGAGCTCGTCCACGCTAACCCAATGCGCCGCGGAATCCTCCTCCGCGGAACGCTCCGGTATCGCATCCACCGTGCAGATATAGGAGCTGTTCCTGCTCTTGATATGATATCCGTGTCCGCTGTAATACAGATAGGAAACGTCCTCATCCGTCGCACCTGCAAATGCCTCCGCAATCTTTGCCAGAAAGGCTTCTTTATTCAGATCCTTTTCCGTCTGGATCTTTTCGAAGCTCTTTCCCCCAAAGCTTGCCCTTTTGAATAAGGAATTCATTATTTTAATATCGTTCTCGGGACCGGCAAGATTTGCCTTCGGATTGCCGTAATTCTGGTTTCCGATCAGCAAAGCTCTGTACTGTGTTCCGTCGCTGAAACGAATCATAAAACGCTGTTCCTGATCTCCTCTGCCAAGCACTAAAACCATGTCCCCGGTCAGGGTAGAGTCGATTACCGGCTCATACTCTCCGCCATTGCCGTCCGGCGAAAGAACCCTTGCCTTCGTCCCCTCTCCGAGTACGATGGCTGCCAGGAATCTCCGGATAGAGAGCGAGTCCTCTTTCCGAACCATGATAAAGCTCTCTCCAAATTCTCCGATCAGGCTCTCGTCAAAGCTCTGATAAAGCTTCTCCCCGTACTTTGTCTCGATATCAAAGGTATATACCGCCTCGCTGACTCCGTCCTCCGCAATAATTCTTATTTTGTCTCCCCGATAAAGCGCATCGAAAGCGCGAAGTATCTTTCCTTCTCTGCTTGCGATGATTCTCTGCCTCGGATTTTTCTTGATCACATGCTTTAAAAATCCCGCAAGCATCAGAGAGCCCGGATGGCTTCCCTCGGCACCGATGATTCTCTCTCCCTCTATGCGGTAAGTATTCTCTTTAAATGAGATTTCGGTATCCTTGCTCAGCTCTTTTTCTTTGAGCTTGATATGCAGAGCTACCTTCTGGCTTCTTACATCCACCTTTGCAAAAGTATCCGTGTATTTAAAGACGAAGGTCTTGATTCCGTTCTCCGTCGAGCTGTCTTTGCCCGGATGAATCTTATCTAGATACTCCTTTGTGAAAGTGATCGTATCCTTCTCATCATCGATTCTGATATATTTCGGATTAAACACCTCCCTAAGATAATTTCCGTTCTCATCCCGAATCACGATGATTTCGGAATTCTCGCTCTGATCACGATGTACGGGGAAGGGCTCCACATTCATATTCAGATTGCCCTTTTCATCCTGCAGCCTTGTCCTTGAGGGATCGACACGCTCTCCCCTGGTGTTGACCACATCCTTCACGCTCAGTGTGATGCCCTCCTCCGGCGCCTGCCCCTGCGTAAAGGTCATTCCCTTTTCAAATACAAAATCCGCTCCGCTCCTGTCTCTGACTTCAAAGCTGACGCTGTCCCTCACTTCATAAATATGATGAGAGGGATCGTTGATCCTGATCTCGTAGCTTTGAGAAGTTCCGAAGTTTGCATTTCTTTCGGGACTCGCCTCATACCTCGTTGCATACAGATAGTTGAGCAGTTCCTTGGAAATTTTTATCGTATCGCTCGCATCATCCACAGAAAGCAGACGCTTATCCTGCGGCTGCCCGAAAATCAGAAAGTCCACATTGCCTTCCAGCTTCGTATCCGCGGGAGCTACCGGCTCTCCCTTCTGATTTTTTACCGCACTGAGCCTTACGCTGATCTCTTCCTCCGCATCCAGATGCGAAAAGCTCTTGGAGGAATATTCAAAGCTCGCGCTCGAAAGATTGGAAATTTCAATCAGAATCGGCAAAGAGGATACCGTACTGAGGTTTTGATCCGGTGCGGAAATTCGGATCAGCAGTCTCTCACTTTTCTCGAGTCCGTTGATCAGCTCCTTTTTGATCCGGAGGATTCCGTCCTTGTATTCAAACTCCGACTCCGAAAGCTCTTTCTTGCCCAATACCACGGAAAGATTCAGCTTCGGATTCTCCAGATCCCTGCCCTCATCATCACGGATCTGAGAAATCTTTACCTCAAAATCACTCTCCGCCGCAGCTCTGGGAATAGGCTCTCCGGAAAGCGCCGTAAATACTGCGGAGCTTTTCACCCTGCCTGCATTGATTGTACTGCTCTTATCCACTCTTGCCTCGGTTTTGACAAATCCATTGGGCAGATCCACCCTCAGATCTCCTGTAATATGCAGGGTCGAGGGAAGAGTAACCACTCCGGCGCCCTCTCCGCATATATAGAGATCCTTTACCTTGATTTCCGCACTTATATTCTCCGGATCCTGACCATAGACAATATCTTTGTTTTCCTCCTTGACGATGACGAGAGATTTGTTTTTGATCAGAGAGCTCTCGGATCGGTTGATGGCGGAGGCGGTATCGAGATAAAGCCCCTTTTGTCCGATCAGCACCTGTGCGGAATCCACAACACCCGCATTGGCGTCATTTTCCGCCTTCGGACTGATCGTGTTTTCCTCTTTCAGTCTCCTGCTCAGCTGATCTGCCGAGGAATGCCATGCTCCGTTTACCTTGGATCCTTTCTGCGTGCCTCCGTAGAAACTCAAATGAATTCCGAATTCCCCCGTATTAACGGGACCGAGTCCGCCGAATCCCCCTTCGGTATAACCTGTGTTTTCATTTAATCCGTATCTGCTGATCGTATTTCCCCTGATCAGGATATCATGCTCCTGAGGATATTCGATTACCGCAGGAGTGAGCTTGATCGCCTCTTCACCCGTTCCCGCAAAGAAATTATTCTCGATATGCACCGCTTCTTTTTCCGAAGCATAGAGAATGATTCCTGCGGAATACAGATCGGTAAAGCGGTTATCTCTTATCATAATAAAGGAATTTTTCTTTTTGCTTCTTGCCTGACAGTCGATCGCGGCATGCGAATTGCTCGTTCCGATTCCGTTCTTCCGATTATGCCCCTCGAATGTATTCCCGATAATCTCCAGTTTTCCGGCAAAGGAATAGATTCCGACCGCCCTGTAAAGCTCGGTTTCCGTATCCTGATCCGAAAAATAAAAGCTGTTATGATCGATGCTGCAGGAAAAATCATCCCTCTCCGATTTCAGACTGATCATCGCTCCGTTTGCTCCTCTTGCTACCTTGGATGATTTGGAAATAAAACGAATGCCCGCCACCTCTTTGCATGGATCCAATACCGCCAAAGATCCGTTATAGCGGCTGCCGGGAAGCCCGAGCGTGTATTCCGCCGCGGGCAGGATGCTCCTCGTATGAGAGCCCGAAAGCAGCATCAGTTTCTTTACGTTTTGGGTATCTCCCAGTCTTTCCTCCGAAGCCTCCTCAAGCAGATTATCTTCGGTGGAAAGATAGATTTTATTTTCCACATCCGCCGTAATTTCTCCGCTTTCCTTTCCCAGCAGCTTATCGTTTAAGTCCACGATGAGGACCTGATCCGCAAGCTCCAAAAAATAGAGATTTTGCCTCTCCTCCTCCGTATTGAAAAGCCGGTATGCCTTCTCCTGAATCGCGGCAAGATTCTCCTCATTTGTCTTTTTGACGGAGAGGATATTGGATTTGGAATAATCCGCGACAGTCATCCATCCTTCCCTGCCTTGGTCCGGGATATCCTCCTGCTTTCCTCCCCCTTCGTTCGGATTGTTTCCGGGAAAATCATCCTGTTTTTTCTCCGGCAGCGTTCCCGGAGTCTCATCCTGAGCTTTGGGCTTTTGCAGCTCCTTCTCATCCGAAGTTCCGCTCTGTGCATCGCCCTGCGGTGTTTTTTGATCCTGCTCTTTCTCCTTTTGAGAATCCTCTTTCCTTCCTCTCCCGGATCCCGAGGAGCCTCCGTCTCCGCTTCCCGAGCTTTTTGCTCCCGCTTTTACGCTTTTTCTTAGGTTTTTCTTCGTGATATATCCCTTTCCTTCGACGAATTCCGCCTTACCCTGCTCGTTTATCCATCTTCCCTCCGCATTGACGCTGAAACCGTCCGGGGTCTTTCCCGATGCAAGCATTTTTCCCGAATCCGCCGTGCCGAGATAATAGCAGTATCCGTCTATCCACTGCCATCCAAAAAGCATTTTTCCGTTTTCGGAGCCCTCCGTCGGATTCAGAAAATACCAGCTTCCGCCGGCATCCTGAAACCATCCCGTCCTCATCTCTCCGTTTGCGGGATCAAAATAATACCATTGATTCTCAATCTTGAGCCATCCTTTGGCTTTTATTCCTTCCTCTCCGTAATAGGACCATATCTCCCCCTTTTTTTGCCAACCCCTGCTTCCCGCAAATGCTGCGGCGGGAAAAGCAAGAGAAAATGCGCAAACCGCCGCTCCCAATCTGCGCATGACAGTTTTCCATACTCCCTTCTTCATTTGACCTCCTAAAAAATCTTTTTTTCCGTATTATATGTTAGGTTTTGCTAACCCGTCTATCATACGCATTCTTCTTTTTCTTGTCAATAAATTTCAGATTTTTCTTGTATTTTAAAAAATAATCTATTAAAAACAACCAAAGACAGTCGGATTTTCCTTTATTTTCCCCTCCATTCCCTTCCTTTATAAAAAAGCAAGAGTTTTGTTCCTTGTATATCCGAAAGATATCACTTATAATTTCGGACAGAAAGCTTTTAAGCGCAACAATGCTAAAATCGATGAAAGGCAGGTTTAGAACATATTGAATAGATTAAAATCATTCCCCATACATTCAAAGCGGTTTATCCCGGGATTGGTCTCGGGAGCTCTGCTTGCACTTGCTTTTTCCTTCCCGAATACAGCCTATGCTGCGGTACGCCCGGTCAGAGAGATCAGGCAAATTCCCGACAGCCCCGATACCGGCGAAGAAAAGCAGGCAGAGAGTTCTCCTTTGTCTGCCGATTTGCCTAAAAATCCCCAAGCCGATGCTCCGGCTCAGGTGCGCGAGCACGCACTCAGCCAAAATTCTAAGCTGCTTCCCTATCTCTGGCATTCTGCCGAGGGTAAACTCCCGGACTTCAAGGTTTATATCTATGAACCGATGAACCATAACGGAAGAAGCGTCTGCATCGATGCCGGACACGGCGAAAACAGCCATCCTACGGTGACACAAAAAGGAGAAAAGGTCTACCCCGTAGCCGATTCCCTGCTTGCAGAAATGAATACCTCCAAAATAGGAGAAAATGCTTATGATTACGGCGTGGAGGCAAGATCCTTTCAAAATATTTACAGCAATAACGAAACCGAGCCGGAATACAGCTTAAAGCTTGCCCTGATCCTAAAAGACAGGCTGCTTGCCAAGGGATACCGCGTGGTTCTTACCCGCAACGATTTCTCCCAAAATCTTTCCAACGGCGCAAGAAGCGTACTCGCCGGAGAAACCTCCGATCTCATGGTTTCCATCCATACCAATGCCGGAGGGACAAGCGGCGCTAGCGGAACCCTGAGCTTTTATCCCGGAGACCGGGATTATCTCGGAGGAGGGATCCATCCCGGCTACACAAAAATCATGGGACTGGAAGCTCATGCCGCCGATTCCGAAAAGCTTGCAGGCTTGGTCTGCGAAAACCTCGCAAAGGAAGCCGGCTTCTTAAATAAGGGCGCCCACTCCGCAATTTTAAGAATTTTCTCTTATTCGAGCATTCCCACCTGCTTGGTCGAGGTCGGATTTTCGGATGAGATCAATGATGCAAAGCTGCTTACGGAAAAGAAATCGGAGACGGCTGAGGGAATCATCAAAGGAATCGAAGCTTATTATCAATATAAAAACGCAAATTAATCTTGGATATAAAACATCCTGTGAGGGAAGAAGGCACTGCAAAACTGCCGAAGCCTTCTTCCCTCACAGGATGTTTTGATTTTTCTCAAATCGCTTTCTTTTCTCTACACCAGCTTATAATCTCCCGGCTTGATCCAGCCCTTCTTCCTCATCAGCTCGGAAACGCTCAGGGAGATGATCGCCGGCAATACAAAACAGACCAAAGCCAGCCCGAGCCAATCCCAAATCCCCGGCTGCATCGCATGCAATCCGAGTTCCAGCGCTTTCTCGCTCGGATGCATCCATCCCGTAACCACTCCTATCGGTCCCACCAGACCGCAGGTTCCCATTCCGGAGGAAATTGCCGCTCCGTTTTGAGAGAGCCGAAAAACCACGCTTGCGATCGGACCGGTAATCGCGGAAGCAATAACGGGCGGGAGCCATAAAATCGGCTTTCTGACCAGATTGGGCACAAGCAGCATAGAAGTTCCCAAGCCGATCGAAGCAAGACCGTTGAGCTTATTATCCCTGTATGCACAGACCGCAAAGCCGACCATATGCGCACAACAGCCCGCAGTTGCCGCACCTCCCGCCAGCCCTACCAAACCGAGAGCCGCACAAATCGCCGCCGAGCTGATCGGCAGCGTAAGAATCACTCCCATAATGACCGAATTGCATATTCCCATGATAAAGGGCTGAAGATTCGTCGCCCACATAATCAATCCGCCCAAGGATACGGCAAATCTCCCTATGGGAGGGGCAAGCAGCCCCGCAGCCGCAACTCCGCTAATAATGGTTACGGAGGGAGTAATCAAAAGATCGATTCCCGTCCGTTTTGAAACCAGCTTTCCCGCAAATATCGCAATCAGACTGATAATATATACTGCAAGAGGACCTCCTCCTCCTCCGAGAGAATTTGCCGCAAAACCGACGGTTGCCAGCGAATAGAGCACGAAAGGAGGGCATTTCATCGAATACCCTATGCCAAGTGCCATCGCGCTGCCCTGTACCTCCTTGGTAAAATCCGCCGCCCGGATCAAAAGCTCTCCCGCCGCTCCCGGAATAAAACTGCCCAGAGTACGCATGATCGTACCGATCAGGAGGGAGGCAAAAAGCCCCTGAGCCATGCCCGAAAGCCCCTGTATCGCAATCTTGTTAAATGAATTCTTAATCCTCTCCTTATTCAAAAAACGGAAACCTTTCCGGCTTTTCATTTCCCTCTTTCCTTCCTCTCTTTTCTTTTGCTTCTGCTCTTTTCCTTTAATTCTGCTGTTTTTCTTTTGCCCTTTTCTTTTTGTCTCCTGCGGATATCGCGCAAATCAATCGATCTTTTTCCGCCGAAGAACGATAAAACGGAATAAATCGCATAACAAAACCCCAAGGGCAGATTCCTTTGCCCCTGAGGTGTTCTACTCTATCCGGCTTTTAAAAAAAGCCTTTTTTCTTTTCCTTCTTCTCCTCGCTCTTTCCCGTCATCGCCTCGTCAAATGCTCTGAGCGCGTCCTTTTGCGCCCCCGTCATAATGGTCGGAACCTGAACCACCAGAGTGATATAATGATCTCCCCGAACCGACTTGTTGCGAAGAGAGGGAACTCCCTTGCCCTTCAGCCTTACCTTTGTATCCGTCTGGGTTCCGGGCTTGACCTCATATTCCACCTCTCCGTCAACCGTCTTGATTCTGATCGCTCCGCCGAGCGCCGCCTTGGCAAAGCTGATCGGCACGGTGGAAAAGATATGGATATCCTGACGCTTAAAGATCGGATGCTTGCCGACAATCGCCTCGACCAGCAAATCTCCCCTCGGTCCTCCGTTGATGCCGGGTTCGCCTCCTCCCGCCATTCTTATGGAGAGCCCGTCATCGATGCCCGCCGGGATATTTACCTTGAAATTCTTTCTCTTCGTAATATATCCGCCGCCATGGCAATCCGGACATTTTTCTTTGATCATCTTGCCGCTGCCTCTGCACTCCGGGCAGTCCTGCACATTCTGCACGGTTCCGAAAAAGCTCTGCTGAGCATATACGACCTTGCCTTTTCCGTTGCATTTCTTACAGCTTTCCGGCGTCGTTCCCGGCTTTGCTCCGCTTCCATGGCAGGATGCGCATTCCTCTTTGAAGTTTACGCTGATTTCCTTTTCGCAGCCGAATATCGCCTCCTCGAAGCTGATTCTTACTCCGGTCTGGATATTGGCGCCCTTCATCGGACCGTTGCTCGGCCCTCTTCTTCTGCCGCCTCCAAAAAGGTCACCAAAGAGATCGCCGAAAATATCTCCCATATCATTTGTATTAAAATCAAAGCCGCCGAACCCGCCGCCCGCTCCTCCGTCAAATGCCGCATGACCGAACTGATCATACTGCCTCCTTTTATCCGGATCGCTTAAGATTGTATATGCCTCGCTCGCCTCTTTAAACTTCTTTTCCGCTTCGGCATCACCCGGATTTGCATCCGGGTGATATTTCTTGGCAAGCGCTCTGTATGCTTTTTTCAATGCGGCATCATCTGCATTCTTATCTACGCCTAATACCTGATAATAATCTCTTTTGCTCTCTGCCATAATTTTTTATTATTATACCTCTTTGAATTCTCCGTCTACCACATCATCTCCAACCGGCGAGGAGCTCTCATATGCCTCTCCGCCCATATTCTGATCCGCCGCTCCCTGCTGCTGCGCCTGCGCACTCTCGTACACCTTTGCAAAGAGCTTCTGTGCGGTCTCCATCAGCTTTTCCTTCGCCGCCTTGATATCCGCCACCTGATCGTCCGTCATCTCCTCGATGGGCGCGCGGTTGATCGCTTCTTTCAATGCGTTCAGATCGCTCTCTATCGCCGATTTATCGTTTGCGTCTATCTTATCTCCCACATCTTCCAATGCCTTCTCCGTCTGGAATACGATGGAGTCCGCATCGTTTCTTGCGTCGATCGCTTCCTTGCGCTTCTTGTCCTGCGCCTCGAATTCCGCCGCCTCTCTTACGGCTTTTTCGATATCGCTTTCGGACATATTCGAACCGGAGGTAATCGTAATATGCTGCTCCTTGCCGGTACCCAGATCCTTTGCGGAAACGTTTACGATACCGTTTGCATCGATATCAAAGGTTACTTCGATCTGCGGAACGCCTCTTCTTGCCGGAAGTATGCCGTCGAGCCTGAATTTTCCGAGAGTCTTATTATCTCTTGCAAACTGCCTCTCTCCCTGAAGCACATGGATATCCACAGCCTCCTGATTATCCGCCGCCGTAGAGAAGATCTGGCTCTTCTTGGTCGGAATCGTCGTATTTCTCTCGATCAGCTTCGTTGCGACGCCTCCCATTGTCTCGATGGAAAGTGAGAGCGGAGTAACGTCGAGAAGAAGAATATCTCCCGCACCCGCATCTCCCGCAAGCTTTCCGCCTTGGATACATGCGCCTATCGCCACACATTCATCGGGATTTAAGGTCTTGCTCGGCTCCTGATTGGTGAGCTGCTTTACCTTCTCCTGCGCATTGATCATACGGGTCGATCCTCCGACAAGGAGCACCTTGCCCAGATCGGAAGCGCTCAGCCCCGCATCCCTAAGCGCATTCTGCACCGGAATCGCCGTTCTTTCGATCAGATCCAGAGTAAGCTCATCAAACTTCGCTCTGCTCAGCGTCATATCCAGATGCTTGGGACCCTCTGAAGTTGCCGTAATGAAGGGAAGATTGATATTGGTCGTGGTTGCCGTGGAAAGCTCTTTCTTTGCCTTCTCCGCCGCCTCCTTCAGTCTCTGCATCGCCATCTTATCTCCGGAAAGATCCACTCCCTCCGTCTTCTTAAATTCCGCTACCATCCAGTTGGTAATCTTATTATCGAAATCATCTCCTCCGAGGCGGGTATCTCCGTTTGTTGCCAAAACCTCTATGACGCCCTCTCCGATCTCGATAATCGAAACGTCGAAAGTTCCTCCTCCGAGGTCATATACCATGATCTTCTGCTCTTTTTCATTATCCAGTCCGTAGGCAAGCGCCGCCGCCGTAGGCTCGTTGATGATACGCTTTACATCAAGACCCGCTATCTTTCCCGCATCCTTGGTCGCCTGACGCTGCGCATCGTTAAAATATGCCGGAACCGTAATCACCGCTTCGTTTACCTTCTCTCCGAGATAGGCTTCCGCATCGGCTCTGAGCTTTTGCAGAATCATTGCGGAGATCTCCTGAGGAGTATAGGTCTTATCGTCTATTTTTACTTTATAATCGGTACCCATATGTCTCTTGATGGAAGAAATCGTTCTGTCCGAGTTGGTTACCGCCTGCCTCTTTGCCGGCTCTCCGATCAGCCTCTCTCCGTTCTTCGTAAATGCTACCACGCTCGGTGTGGTTCTTGAGCCCTCCGCATTCGGAATGACTACGGGCTGACCGCCCTCCATCACTGCCACGCAGCTGTTTGTTGTTCCCAAATCTATACCTATGATTTTACCCATTCTTTTTATCCTCCGTGTTTTATGATTAATTTGCGACCTTTACCATGCTGTATCTGAGCACGGCGTCCTTATACATATATCCTTTTTGCAATACTTCCACTATTGTATTCTCGCCGGCATGTTCATCTTCCACATGCAGTACCGCATTATGAAAATTCGGATCGAATGCCTTGCCCAGCGCATCAATTTCGATGATTCCCGCATCCTCCAAAGTCTTCAGAAGCTGCTTATAAATCATCTCCATCCCCGCGGCAAAGGCTTTTGCCTCTATATCATCCGGAACATTGGCAAATCCTCTTTCGAAATTGTCGATGACCGGCAATATCCTGTCCGCAATATGCCTGATTCCCATATCGAACATGGAAGCCTTTTCTTTTTCATTTCTTTTCCTGAAATTGTCGAACTCAGCCATATTTCTTTTCAGCCTGTCCTCAAGATCCTCTATTTTGAGATCCTTCGGATCTTTTCCTTCTTCGGAAGCTTTTTCCTCGGCCTTGTCTTCTTTTTCAAGTTCCTCCGCAGCCATCGCCGCAGCCTTTGCAGCCTCTTCCGCCGCAGCCGTGTTTTTTACTTCGGCATTTTCTTTGCCTTCGGCTTTTACCTTCTCCTGTGTTTCCATATCCTTTTCCGGCGTATGCTGCTCTTTATGACTATGCTTTTTTTCCTTCACGTCCTGATCGTCCTTTCCTGATACTGTATATTCGATGCCCCGCAGTCGGTATCGCGGGATCTTCTTCCCGGATATGCGCTATCCGTCCTTCTTAAAATTATCATCCATCTGCTTCATCACCGAGCGTATCGTCTTAAGCACCTTTTCATAATCCATTCGCTTCGGACCGATGATTCCTATGCGCCCTCTGATTCCTTCACCGATTTCATAGTTTGCGGTTACCACCGAGCAGTCCTGCATATTCTGAATCGGCAGCTCCTCTCCGATATAAACCTGTATGCCTCCGCATTCGGATGCCTCATCCTTGTTGACCTCATTAAAGATTTCTCTGAGTTTTTCCTTTTCCTCGAAGGCATCGATCAGCTTGCTTGCCTTATCTCCCTGCGCAAGCTCCGGATACTTGAAGATATTGGTCGTCCCGCTTGTGTACACCTTAAATTCTTCATTTTCATTGCTTAAGGCTGCGGCGATCTCCGATAAAATCATATCGACGATATCTCTGAGCTCTCCCGCATCGCTTTTTAATTTGCTCAGCGTAGCCAGATTGATTTCCTCCACGCTCAAGCCGTTCAGGCTGGTATTGAGGAGGAGATTCAGATTGAAAATTTCCTTTTCCGAAAGCTCCCTTCCGATATCCAGTATCTTATTGTTGATGATATTGCCCTCCAGCACCGTTACGATCAGGATCTTTTGCTGCTCCAGCTTCGAAAGCTGAATAAACTTGAGCTTATTGCCGTGATAGCTCGGTCCGCTGATCAATGCCGCATAATTGGTATTGGAAGCGATAATCTTGGCAAGCTGTTTCAGCACCACCTCCAGCTTATCAACCTTCCTGAGCATAACCGCTTTGAATTCATCCGCTTCGATTTGCTTTTCCCTGAGCATTTCATCCACATAGAAACGATATCCCTTATCCGAGGGCACCCTCCCCGCGGAGGTATGAGGCTGAATAATGAAACCGAGCTCCTCGAGATCGCTCATCTCGTTGCGGATCGTCGCCGAACTGATATTCAGATCCGAAAGCTTGGATATGGTTCTCGACCCAACCGGCTCTCCGCTTTCCATATATTGATTGATGATTGCTTTTAATATTTTTATCTTTCTCTCATCCAGCTCCAGTTTCCTCACCTCCTTTTTTGTTTGTTAGCACTCTTTTGAATCGAGTGCTAACATCTGTTACTTACTATATTCTATAAAGGAATATTTGTCAAGAAAAATATAAAAATATTTTATCGATCTCTTTTGTATCGAAATAGAATGCCATCAAATATAAGAGCATAAAAAATAAAATTCTTTTCCTTTTCATATTCCCCCCTTATTGATATAATTTTATATTAAATTGCTGCAATTATAATGAAATTTAAACTTTTTTCAATATCAGTGAAAGGGAAAAAATATGCGCATCGAAGAAAATTTATTTGACTTTATCGAGCAGAGCCCGACCTCTGCCCATGCCGTGTCAAACATCAGAAAAGTCTTGGAAGAAAGAGGATTTATCGAGATCTCCGAAGGCGAAGCCTCCGGGCTCATCCCCGGGCAGTCTTATTTCATCCTGCACGGAAGCAGCTCTCTTGCCGCTTTTAAGCTTCCCCGAAAAAAAATCGAAGGCTTTTCTATCGTTGCTCCTCACGGGGACTCTCCCTGTTTTAAGCTCAAGGCCTCTCCGGAAATAAAAATCGAAAAGAACTATACTAAGCTCAATGCCGAAATTTACGGAGGAACTCCCCATATGCTTTGGCTGGATCGCCCTCTTTCCGTCGCCGGAAAGCTTGCCCTCAGAACGGATAAGGGAGTTTTGATACAGCTTACGGATATCCGCAGAGAGCTGATGATGATTCCCAGCCTCGCCATCCATCTGAACCGGGAAATCAATCAGGGAATGAAGCTCGATCCCCAGAAGGAGCTCCTCCCGCTTTTCGGGAGCGAGGAGGCCGATATCCTTGCCATGGCGGCGGAGGCGGCAGGCGTCAAAAAAGAGGATATCCTTTCTCATGAGCTTTATCTCTACAGCCGAAGCCGGGGTAAGCTCTTCGGCGCGGACGAAGAATTTATCGCAGCTCCGAGGCTGGATGATCTCGCCTGCGTATTTTGTGCTTTTACGGCATTTTGCGAAGCGGAAAATACGGACAGATGCATCATGCTGACGGTGTTTGACAGTGAAGAAATCGGCAGCATGACGAGGCAGGGCGCGGACTCTACCTTTTTAAGAGAGCTCCTCTTTCGCATCGGAAAATCCTCCGGCTTAAGCAGCACGCAAATCAACGCTCTGCTTGCAGGAAGCTTTTTGGTTTCTGCGGATAATGCGCATGCGAAGCATCCCAATTATCCCGAAAAATCGGATCCGACAAACCCGGTTTACCTGAATCGTGGAATTGCGCTCAAATACGGTCCCCGTTATGCGACGGATGCCTTGAGCGCGGGCGTCTTCTCCTATATTTGTAAAAAATCGGAAATCCCCCTGCAAAGTTTTTATAATCATTCCGCAATTCCGGGAGGCTCTACGCTCGGCAATATATCCGGCTCTCAGATCTCCCTTCCCACCGTGGATATCGGCATTCCCCAGCTCGGCATGCATTCCCCCTGCGAAACCGCGGGAAAACTGGATATTCTCCATATGATACGCGCGCTGCAATCCTTCTATCAAACAAAGATCCGCTATCGGGGAGACGGAAGCTTCGATCTCTTTTAAAGCGAAACCCTTGATTGCAATAATGAACAAAGGCTGCAAGAATACCCTCGGATATTCCGCAGCCTTTGTCTGATTTTCCTGTCCTTATGATTCTACTATAAAATCCTTTCTTCAAAAAAGGAAATCGCCTTTTCTATATCCTCCTCGTTCGGTCTTCCCTTATTGAGACCGCCGATCAGACGGAAAGGACCGAATTTGTCCAATGCCTTGCAGCCGTAAAAGCCGAGGCAGTCCTTGCCGTTTTCTTTACTGTATTCTGCCAGCTTGTTTTCATAATTTTTAACCACCCCGACACCGGATGTATAGATAAAGAAAACCCGCTTCACCCCGCTCTTCATCACAATCTCCATGATTTTTAAAAGCCTTGCCGAAAGCTTTCCGTAATAAATTCCGGAAGCCAATCCCACCGTATCATATTGCTCCAAAATATCCGGAGTGAACTTCGCCGCTTCCACAAGTTTTGCCTGCGGATGTTTTTTGGCGATTTCCAGCAAGAGCTTCTCCGTATTCTTCAAATGAGGCGAATGGTAGATGATGCATGTTTGATTCATAAAACCTCCTCCTTATATGTTTTCTTTATCTCTTTTTTGCAGAGCCTGTTCAAGCACTCTTCCGATACTCTCATGAATCAGAAGATCCACTTTGCAATCCGCAGCCGTTTCCGATTTATTGATCAGAACCAGCTTTTTTCCCTTATAATAATCGATAAAGCCCGCAGCAGGATAGACGATGAGGGAGGTTCCTCCGACGATCAGCATATCCGCCTCTCGGATATAACGCAGGCTCCGAGCCATCACATCGGAATCCAGACCCTCTTCATATAAAACCACGTCCGGTCTGATCAAGCCCTTGCATTCACAGAGCGGAATGCCTTTACTGCTTAAGATCCTTTCGACTCCGTACCGCTTTTTGCATTTTATGCAGTAGTTTCTCAGCACGCTCCCATGCAGCTCAAGCACCTCCCTGCTCCCCGCCATCTGGTGCAGACCGTCTATATTCTGCGTAATCACCGCCTTGAGCTTTCCTTCTCTTTCCAGTTTTGCCAGCGCAAAATGTGCGGAATTGGGCTTTGCGTCCTTATAAATCATCTTATCCCTGTAAAAGCGATAAAATTCCTCTGTATTTTGCTTAAAAAAACTATGGCTGAGTATCGTTTCGGGAGGATAGTCATATTGCCGGTGATAGAGCCCGTCCTGACTTCTGAAATCCGGAATATTGCTTTCCGTAGACACGCCGGCACCCCCGAAAAAAACAATATTATCGCTCTCCTCTATCCATTTGCGAAGTTCCGATATCTTCTCTTCCTGCATAAGCTCCTCCTTCCGCTATCGATGAAATAATTATATTATAGCTTATTTTCCTCAAAAAAACAGCGCCAAAGCGCTGCTTTTTTGTATTATATTTTCTTTCGGAATCTTTAAGAACGCCTCTCTTAAACGGTGATTTCAATTTGATTCCCTTCTATCGCTATAATACAGCTTTCATAATATCCGTCTCCCGTCACGCGGGGAGCGCTGATGATTTCAAACCCCTCCGCCTTAAGCCGCGCACTCAATGCATCGACTTTTTCCCTGCTGCCGAGGCTGAATGCGATATGGATAAAGCCGGTTCTTGTCAGTTCCTTCTTCGGATCGCTCATATCGGGTTTCTTCATAATCTCCAATCTCGCCCCCTCATTAAAAGAAAGGGAATACGAGCGCAGACCTGTCTTGGCATTGTGATACCCCTCATTGGGAAGCGCGCCGAAGTATCGGACAAAGAACTCCTTTGCCCCCTCCAGATCCTTTACATACATCGCAATATGCTCGATTTTCATCAGATTCCTCCCGATCGATCTTTTTTGTCTCGCTCCGTCTACGCCTTTTTGCCCTCCTTACTCCAATCCGAGCCGGATAAACTGCTCCTTCGGACTCTGGTGTTCCTCCATCGCCCTTTTGAGCTTTCCGATATAGTCTCTCTCCAGCTCCTCGTCTTGAATCGGGCTTTCCTGCGCATAATCCTCTTTCAGATCGAATAAGAGATTCTCCTCATTATACGTGTTCCTTATCCGAAAATCCTGCGAGGGATTTTTAAAGTTTACCATAGCTCCGGGGAATCTGTAAACCGGGTAGTTCGTCCAACTCAAAAATCTTCCCGTCTCGATCTGATCATAATCAGAAACTTTCAGCGCATCATCCGCCCCTATATACTGCCTGAGCAGCGAAGGAACCGCACAGTACATATATAAGGGACTGTTGCTCTCATCCTTTGCCGACCTCATATAAACATATTTCCCGTCCGTATAGCTTACCTGTTTCCCGAAATATCCGAAGAGAATTCCCTCACGAAGCGATTCCTTCTCTTTGCTCAAGAGAGGAAGCAGGTTCTTTCCGTGAATCGGGTTTTGGAGCACCTTTTCTTCTATTCCGTAATACTCCATCATCGTCGGGAGGATGTCGATATTCTGCGTAAGCGCATTGCATCGCCCGGGTTTTGTATTCGGAGCGGATATCATCAGAGGAATATGAAAAACTTCATTATAGGGAGGCATATAGTTCTTTCCCATATATCCATGCTCTCCCAGATGATAGCCGTGATCCGTGGTCAGAATAACTAAAGTATCCTCCCACATTTTATGCTTATCCATAACATCGAATATCTCGCCCAAATGTCTGTCTATCATCGTCATCAGCGCTTTGCACCGCTTCCTTAGATGTATTGTTTCATCCGGATCAAATTCATTCGGCGCATAAGAGGGATGGGTGAAATCATAACCCTCATATTCTCCTTCTTTTTCATAGAGATCCAAATAATACTTCGGGCAGTCATATGGTTCATGCGGATCAAAGGATTCCACCCAGAGGAAGAAATTATCCGCCTCATGATTCCGATCAAGCCAGTTTGCGGCATCCCATAGGGTTTTTACGCTGGGATAGTCGTATTCCGTCCGAAAATGCCTTCTGTTTTCCTCTTCCGCAGCGGTAAACACTCCCTTATATCCCTCCGGCGCTTTATCCTCCAGCCTGCCCAGCTTGCCCGGAGGTGTCCATATCGGATCGCATTCCTGTCCTCTATTGACCTCCCACGCCGTAAATCCCTTGGTATAGTTTTCTCCCCCCGAAATCAGGTAATGCGCATGATCCGAAAACATATGCGTATGCGTGTTTTTCTCTCTGCTCAAAATCTCCTGTAAGGTTTGATCGAAAGGCTCGATCGCCCCCCAGGGCTTTTCCAAAAAATTCAGCCGTCCCGTCATGATATCCCTTCGGGCAGGCATACATGGAGCAGAACCGCACCAGTGGTTATCAAAAACCACGGAACGCTTTGCCAATCGTTCGATATTCGGAGTAATTGCCACATCCTCATTTTCATATGTGGAAAGCATTCTTCTATTTAATGTATCACATAAAATAAATACCGTTTTCATTTTTCTTTCCTTTCTGTCTACCACCATTTAATCAATTCGGTCACATGCTCCCGCAAATCGACAAATTCCTGAGACATTACATCCCTGGGAAGAGGAAGCGGATTCTTCAAGACGGTCTTTACGGAAGTAGGCTTATTGCTCAGCACCATAATATTCTGCCCGAGATATACCGCCTCTTCGATATTATGCGTGATAAAAAGCACCGTAGTTCCGGTTCTTTTCCAAAGCTTTAAAAGCTCATCCTCCAGCTTGAATCTCAGATCAATATCCAGCTGCCCGTAAGGCTCATCCATTAATAATAATTCCGGTCGGGTGGCAAAGGCTCTCGCAATCACTACTCTTTGCAGCATGGAAACCGAGATCTGATTCGGGTAATAATCTTTGAACTTCGTAAGACCTACGATATCGAGCATCTCATCCGTGCTCTCCTCCGCCTCTTTTTGCGGCACTTTTTTTATTTTCAGCCCCCACATCACATTTTCTCTCACACTTAACCAGGGAAAGGCGGAATATTCCTGAAAAATATAGGAGATATTCTGCTTTTTTAAATCTACGGGAACACCGTTGACCAGTATCTCTCCTTTCGTCGGCTCATACAGTCTGGTAAGAGTGTTCAGGAAAGTCGTTTTGCCGCAGCCCGTCGGTCCGACGATGCAAAGAAATTCTCCCTCTCTTACCTCAAAGCTCAGATCGTCGAGCACCAGCAGATCCCCGAATTTCTTGGTCAGATTGCTTACTTTTACCTTCACATTATAATTTTCCTGCATCTTTTCTCTCCTTAATCATAATGTATGGTCCACCACATCGTTGATCTCTCTTCTGATCCGCAGAAATTCGGGATCCGTATAATTTCTGGGTCTCGGAAGATCGATGATGTATTCCGCTTTTACACCGGTCGGACAGTTCTTTAATACGAGTATTCTGTCCGCAAGATATACCGCCTCCTCGATATTATTGGTCACAA
>JAUMWW010000004.1:0-32477 GCA_030529445.1 Johnsonella sp.
CAGTCGGATTGGTTATACGGTTGTTGTTTGATATGCGGTTTTGAAGGTATGATTTGATATATTCCTTGATAGCTCAGTCGGTAGAGCATGCGGCTGTTAACCGCAGTGTCGTAGGTTCGAGTCCTACTCAGGGAGCTTTTAAGCATATATCCGCTTAGTACGGCGACATAGCCAAGTGGTAAGGCGTGGGTCTGCAACACCCTGATCGGCGGTTCAAATCCGCCTGTCGCCTTAAAAAAGAACCATTTTCGAATGGTTCTTTTTTGTGCCTCTTTATTTCTTTTTCAGAATCAGATCCGCATCTCTTTGCAGAATATAGGATTCCAAAGAATTTTTATCGATTAAGGAGGGGGTAACCCCCTGCCTCGTAATGGAAAAGCCGGCAGCATAGTTTGCGATTTTTGCGGCTTTGATCATGCTGTATCCGTATAAGAGATAGGAGACGAGAGCACTGATAAAGGCATCGCCCGCTCCCGTGCTGTCTACGGATTTAAAATCCTCTGCAGCTGCGAAAAGCTCCGTGGATTTTTGTCTCAGGTAAAAACCCCGATCCGCCAAGGTGACGATGACGGTTTCTATCCCGAGGGAAAGAAGATAAGCCGCTTTTTCTTCCATGGAGGAAGCCTCGGGGCAGATCGCATGGAGCTCTTCAAGATTCGGAACGATAATATTGATGGATTTGAGCAGGGAGGAGGGAAGGAGCTTTGCCGCGCTCGGCTTCAGGACGGTTTTTACCCCGTGCATTTTTGCAATTTTTGCCGCTCTCTTTACCGTAGGCAAGGGGATTTCCGTTTGCAGGAGACAATAGCTTGCGTTGGCAAAAATTCTTTCGTTATTGAGAATATCCTGCTCGCTCAGCGCATTATTGGCACCGGAGACGATGGAGATCATGGAATTGCCGTCCCTTTGCACGAAGATATATGCCTGACCCGTTTTATATCCTGTTTTTCGGTTCAGAGCAAAAGCGTCGATCTGGTATTCGGCGATGGAGGAATAGATAAAATCCGCATCGCCGTCATTGCCGACGCTGCCCAATAAGGAGACGGAATGCCCGAGCTTTGCCGCGCCGATCGCCTGATTAATGCATTTTCCTCCCGGATACATATAGCTGTTTGGGGCGATTGCCGTCATGCCCGAATTGGGCAGTGCGTCAAAATTCATATAATGATCGATATTGATGCTGCCGATCGATATGATTTTTTTGAGCCTTGACTGATACGGAATATCGATCGTGGCATCGTGATTCAGGCTGATATCGAGCTCCGAAACGGGAAGGAGTGCATTTTTTTCGATTAAATGGATCAAATATTTTGTGAGCTGAAAGCCGTATTCCTTATACGGAATATAGAGAGCGGATATCGGAGAATGCAAAGAGTCCCCGGGAGAGCCCTCTTTGAGGGAAATCAAAGAAAGATCATAGGGGATGGAATAATGCAGCTTTTCCATAATCCGGTAAAAATCAGCCGCAGAGTGATAATGAGAGGTCAATATCGCACTGAAGCTATGCTTGGCAAGCTTTCGGATCAGCTCCTCATCTATGGAATGAAAGATGAATTCTTCATTGAATTTAATCTGATGATCGAAAAGACATTTCTTATAGCCCTCCAAAAAGCTTTCTCTCCTGCGTCCTTCCTTCAGGAAGCAGGCTATTTCGGTATGATTTTTATCAATCAGGGTTTTTGTCGCGCGATAGCCCATATGATGAAAATCGATTGCAATCGGAAGCTCCGATTCTTCCATCAGCTTGATATAGGGGAGGGAGGATTTGATCAGGAACTCCTCGTTTTCCTCTGCAAAAGGGGATACTCTTTCCCATAAAATACCGTCTACATTCATGCCCAGAAGGGTGAGGATGTTTTTTTTCTCGATTTCGGGAGAATGATTGCTGCTTTTCAGAATCAGAGTATATCCCATTTCCGATGCGGCATGGAGGACTCCGCCGAGAGTATCGCCGATATCCTGCTCCGATCGAATGATGAGCCCGAGGCTCATCGTCTTTTTTCCGTATAAAGCCGATCTTCCCGGACTGTAATGATATTCTTTGGCAAGCCTGAGCACATGCTCCCTGGTCTCGGCGCTGATGCTCTCGTCCTTATTATTCATGATTTTTGAGATTGTCGAAACAGATACTCCCGCAATTTCAGCAAATTCTTTTATCGTCATGAAGAGCTCCTATCTTTTTATTATAATAAGCCGTAAACATAAAATCTTCTCTGCCCGGATCCGCGCTTTCCCCGGATACTGCAAAAAAATAAGAGGGAAAGATGGAAGGGCATAGATAATAAATAATTATAACATATTATCTTGACAAATAAAGATATTTATTATAAGATCTGCACAGGAAAAGATTTTCCGAAAAAATTTTCGCAAGGAGTCCGCTATGAAGGTATTATCCTTTGGTTCACTTAATATAGATTATGTATATGCAGTGGAACATTTTGTCCGGGCAGGAGAGACGATTTCCTCGAAATCTATGGAGATATTCGGAGGAGGAAAGGGATTAAACCAGTCGATTGCCTTGAGCAAGGCGGGCTGCGAGGTCTATCATGCCGGAAAAATCGGAAGCGACGGATTGTTTTTAAAACAAATGCTTGAGGATTACGGAGTCAATACCGATTTGATCAGAATCGACAGCAGCCAAAGAACGGGCAACGCCATTATCCAAAACGACCGTGCGGGAGATAATTGTATTCTTCTCTATGCCGGGGCAAACAGAGCGATAGAAAAAGAATTTATCGACGAGACCTTGGAAGCCTTTGCAAAAGGAGATTGGATTGTTTTGCAAAACGAGGTCAGCAATCTGGACTATATGATAGAGGCGGCATCAAAGAAGGGGCTCAAGATCGTACTCAATCCCTCCCCGATGGATGAATTTATTCAGGCATTGGATCTTGACAAAATCGATCTGATGATTTTAAATGAAACTGAGGCAATGAGAATTTGCTCTTTATATCAGCAGGAAGAGCAGGAGGGAAAGTCGGAGGAAGAAATCGAAGAATACCTGATCAAAACGATACGGGAGAAGCTTCCCTTTCCGGAAACCGTGCTGACTCTGGGAGAGAAGGGTGCGGTATATATCGCAAAAGACAAGCTGATCCGACAGGAGGCATATCAGGTGCAGGCAATCGATACGACGGCTGCCGGGGACACCTTTACCGGGTTCTATATCGGGAGCATACTTAAGGGGGAGGAAATCAAGGAGGCTTTGGACAGAGCGGCTCTGGCGGCTTCTTTGGCGGTTACCGTGAAAGGTGCGGCAAATTCGATTCCCTGTCTCGAAGAAATTAATAAATTAAAGCAGAAGCTTTAAAATAAAAAATCAGGAGGAAAAAATGAAAAAAAGAATATTAGGTACGGTAACGGCAATTCTTATGGCGACTTCACTTGCGGCATGTTCAGGCGGAAATTCTGCTTCGGAGCAGACGACGGCGGCAGCGGAGAAAGAAACGGCTCAGAGCGCGGCAGAGGGAACCGAAACAAAGGCGGGAACCGAAGAAGGCAAGAAGCTCAAGGTCTGCGTGGTTTACTCGGGTAATCTGGGAGACAGATCCTATAACGATTCCTGTAATGAGGGAGCAAAGAGAGCAAACCAGGACTTTGGAGTAGAGGTAAAGAATCTTGAGGGAACCAGTGCGGAAGAGTGGAAGGCAAATCTTCTTTCGGCATGTGAGGACGGCTATGATTTGGTAATCTGCTCCTCCTCAAACTTTGAAGAGTACTTATCGGAGTATGCTCCTTTGTATCCGAAGACCAAGTTTGCGATCATCGATACTACGGTTGAGGGCGAGAATATTGTTTCCGTAAGCTTTGCACAGAATCAGGGATCCTTCCTTGCGGGAGCGGCTGCGGCAATGTTTACCAAGAAGACGGATATCGAGAACGTAAATGAGGACAATATCATCGGATGGGTAGGCGGAATGGATATCCCGGTGCTGCATGATTTCTATATCGGATATGAGCAGGGCGCGAAATACATCGATCCGGATATCAAGGTGCTGCAGTCCTTCGCGGGAACATGGAACGATCCTCTCAAGGGCAAGGAGCTTACGCTTGCACAGTATGAGCAGGGCGCGGACATCGTAATGAATGTGGCTTCGGGAACCGGAACGGGAATCCTCGAGGGTGCCGCAGAAGCAGGAAAATATGCAATCGGTGTGGATCTGAATCAGGACGCAGATCAGCCCGGACATGTGCTTACCTCTATGGTAAAGAGAGTGGACAATGCATGCTATCTGGTGATCGAGTCTGCGGTAAAGGATTCCTTCAAGGGAGGAAGCGTTTCTTATCTTACCGTTGCGGACGGCGGCGTAAGCCTTACCGATTTTTCCGTTATCAAGGAAGCTCTGGGCGAGAAATTCCCCCAGGATATCGTGGATAAAGTAAGTGAAATAGAGAAGAAGATCATTTCCGGTGAAATCAAAGTAGAGAATTATGAAGGCTTTGGTCCGCAGAACTAGGACTGAAATTCATAGTATGCGGCATTGAGCCGCATGGGTGCTTGGCGTGAATTGCAGGAGGGCGGGATTATTCCTTCCCTCCTGTTTTATAGTTTGGATCAAGAAGGTGGTGTTTTTTTGAAAGAAGAATTTATTGTAAAAATGAGCGGCATCAAAAAAACCTTTGGTAATGTCAAAGCCATAAAAAACGGAGAATTCAATCTCAGAGAGGGCGAGATCCACGCTTTGATCGGTGAAAACGGTGCCGGAAAATCTACGATGATGAAGATACTGTACGGTCTCTATCCCTTTGATCAGGGAGAGATCCTGATTCATGATAAGAGCTATGCCCATATCAATCCCAAAACCGCGATTGAATTGGGGATAGGTATGGTGCATCAGGAGTTCATGCTCGTAAAGGAGCTTACCGTACTTGAAAATATTATTTTGGGATTTGAGCCGAGAAAGTTTTTGAGCATAGATTTCGATAAGGCGAGGAAATCGGTGCAGCATTATATCGAGCAGTACAATATGGATATCCAGCTGGATAAGAAAATATCCCAGATCTCCGTAGGAGAGGCGCAGAGAGTGGAAATCATCAAGACCCTGAGCAGGGGAGCGAATATCATTATTCTCGATGAGCCGACCGCCGTGCTGACCCCGCAGGAGACGGTGCACTTATTCAAGATCCTCAATAATCTGAAAAAGGATAATAAATCCATTGTATTTATTTCGCATAAGCTCAATGAAATCATGGAAATATCGGACAGAGTATCGGTAATGCGGCAGGGAGAGTATATGGGCACCGTGAATAAAACGGAAACCTCTCCTCAGGAGCTGACCAAGCTGATGATAGGCAGGGATGTATTCCTCAATATCGAAAAGAAGGTTTCCCATGCGGCGGAAACGGTTTTAAAAGCTGAAAATCTCTGGATATCCGGAGAAAAGGAGATCTCGAAAATCAAAGGTCTTTCTCTCGAGGTAAAATCGGGAGAGATCGTCGGAATCGCAGGTATCGACGGCAACGGACAGAGTGAGCTCATCGAAGCGATCACGGGACTCAGAAGGGTTGAAAAGGGAAGCATCAGGCTCGGAGGGACGGATATTACCAATAAATCGGTTTCCTTTATCCGCAAATCCGGTTTAACCCATATACCGGAGGATAGAAATATCAGGGGACTGAATAAGGAATTCAGCATTGCGGATAATCTGATTGCGGTCAATATGGATCAGGAACCTTTTTCCAAGAAGGGAATTTTGCATGAGGGTCAAAAAGAAGAATATGCCAAGGATCTGGTGGAAAAATTCGATATCAGACCGGCGGATTCTTCGGTGCTCACCTCCAATCTTTCCGGAGGAAATGCACAGAAGGTAATCGTGGCAAGAGAGGTTTCTTTGGGAGGAAAGCTCCTGGTTGCTTCTCAGCCCACACGAGGAGTCGATATCGGAGCAATAGAATCAATCAGAAACATCCTCCAGGATGTAAAGGAAAAAGGACTGGGAGTCCTCCTCGTCTCGGCGGATCTGGAAGAGATCATGTCGCTTTCGGACAGGATCATCGTTATGCATGAGGGCAAGATAACCGGAAGCTTCGATGCTTCGGAGGCGGATGATCAGAGCATAGGTCTTAAGATGATGGGAGGAAATAAAACGTATGAAAGCGGGGAAGCTTTAAATGAATGATAAAGTAAAATCCACGATAGAGAGCGTAGGAAAAATCCTGCTTACCATGCTTCTTGCATTTGCGGTGGGTGCGATTTTCATTATTTTTATCGGCGAGAACCCGATAGAAGCATATGGAGCCCTCTTTAAGGGCGCATTCAACGGAAGGCTTAAATTCGGTACGACGCTGGCAGGTTTCACCCCGCTTCTGCTCACATCTCTTGCCTTCATTATCTCCGCCAAGGCGGGGGCGTTTAACGTAGGCGTGGAGGGAGAGGTATTTCTGGGCGGAATTACGGCGGCATATATCGGCATATATTGGACCTTCCTGCCAAAGCCCATCCTCCTGATCTGCTGCTTTTTGGGCGCGATGCTCGTGGCGGCGCTTTGGGCATATATTCCCGCGGCGCTCAGAGTTTATTACGGCGTATCCGAAATCTGTACCACGATCCTGATGAACTCGGTGGCGGTTTTTATCTGCAGCTATCTGGTCAGCGGCGTGATGAGCGCAGGCGTTGCAAATGCGCAGTCGCTTCCGGTTACGGTGAATCTCGTACAGTTCATGAAGCCGAGCTCCCTCAATACGGGTATTTTTATTGCGATCGGAGTAAGCATAATACTGATTTTTGTTCTGTATAAGACCTCCTTCGGCATGAAGCTGCGGCAGGTAGGAACCAACCCCTTTAATGCGGAGTATGTGGGCATTAAGCCGAAGAAAGTTTTTATTCAGTCCATGATGCTTTCCGGAGCGATCGGCGGAATTGCAGGAGCAATAGAAGTTCTGGGCGTGCACGGATATTTCCTGAATAATTTTGCGGTCGGACTGGGCAGCAACGGAATGCTGGCGGCGCTGATCGTCAAAAACAATATTTTCTTCGCCCCCTTTATGGCTTTCTTTATTGCGGTTTTAAAATCCGGCGCCTTGGGAATGCAGCAGGCAACACATGTTCCGAAATCTCTTGTAGATACGATTACGGCAGTATTTATCATCTTTGCATGCATGGAGCTTCTCTTTAAGTTTAAGATAGGAGAGAAACTCGGATCGGGCAGGGCAAAGCAGCTTGTAAAAAAGGAAGAGAACGGAAATAAGCCCGCAAAAAAGGAGAATCAGTAATGAGTATAGAAAAAATATTTAATCTAAGTTTAATATATGCCACATTCCGCTCCGCAACGCCGATCATCTATGCGGCGCTCTGTGCGGCGATTACCCAGCAGGCGGATATTTTGAATATCGGAACGGAAGGAATCATGCTTTTCGGAGCATTTATGGCAATTGCGGTAAGCTATATTACGGGAATATGGTGGCTTGCCATCTTGGTGGCGATGCTTTCCGGGCTCTTTATTGCGATGCTGATGGCGATAGGGCATATCAAGTATAAGGCGGATATCTGTGCGATCGGAATGGGAGTCAACCTCTTTGCGCTTGCGATGACGAAGTTCCTGCTCAATGCATGGCTCGGTCAGAGCGGTACATTTACCGATCCGAAGATTGTTCCGATTCCGAGAGTTGGCGCTTCCACCCCCTTGTTCGGGCAAATCTTCAATGATTGGTCGATTACGGAGCTTTTTGTTATTGTTTTGATTACGCTGATCTGGTTTGCATTTTATAAGACGATATGGGGCCTGAGACTGCGTGCGGTCGGAAGAATGCCGATGGCTGCGGAAACGGCGGGAATCAATGTAAATATGATGAAGTATCAGGCAATGGCGCTTTCCGGTCTGATCGGAGGTCTTGCAGGTGCGCATCTTTCGATGGGCTACTCCAAAATGTTTGTGGAGAATATGACCAATGCAAGAGGATTTATGGGTGTGGCGGCGATGTATTTCGGAGGCGCCCATCCGGTATTCACTTCTCTTGCCTGTCTGGTATTCGGACTTACCGACTCGGTGGGTTCAAGGCTTCAGGCATACGGCTTCCCGAGCCAGATCGTGCTTTTGATGCCCTATGTGGTAACCATAGCCGTGCTTGCGATCTCGATGGCGACGAAGCAGGCAAACGAGAGAAGGCGCAAGTCCTCTCTGGCGTAAGGAAATTCCTCCCTGTCCGAAAGGGAATCGGAGGAAGTACAGGATAAATCAGAGGAGAAATATGGAGAGACAAAAAATACATTTGGACTGTGATCCCGGGCATGATGACGCAATCAATATCATGCTGGCGGGAGCGGCTCCCGAGCTTGAATTAATGGGAATATCGGTCGTGGCGGGAAATCAGACCCTGGAGAAAACGACGATCAACGCATTGCAAATCTGCCAGTATCTGGGATTGGACGAGGTGCCTGTCAGCGCGGGAAGCGCAAACGCAATGGTAAGGAACAGAATCATCGCAGGAGATATTCACGGGGAGAGCGGCTTGGACGGTCCGGAATTTGAGGCATTGCATAAAAAAGCCGATCCGAGGCATGGGGTGAATCTGATCATCGACAATGTAATGAAGGCATACGGGGAGATCATCCTCGTGCCCAGCGGTCCCCTGACCAATATCGCTCTGGCGATGAGAATGGAGCCCAAGATCATGAAAGGCATCAAGAGGATCGTTTTGATGGGCGGCTCCTACCAGAACGGAAATGTTACACCGGCAGCGGAGTTTAATATTATGGCGGATGCGGAAGCTGCCTTTGTCGTATTTAATTCCGGCGTTCCGATTACCATGGTCGGACTCGATGTCACCAGAAAAGTGCTTTGTTATCCCTCCATCGTAGAGAGAATGGAGAAGATAGGAACAAAGCCGGCAAAGCTCTTTGCCGATCTGATGAAATTCTTCAATAAAACGCAAAAAGAGGTATTCGGCTGGGAGGGAGGACCTCTTCACGATCCGGTAACCTGTGCGGCGATCATTGATGAAAAGCTTCTGAAGACAAAGTTTGTACATGCGAGCATCGATATCCGTTCGGAAGAAAGCTACGGAAGGACGAACTGCGATATGTTCCATTATATGAAGAAGGAGCCCAACTGCGACGTGGCATACGATATCGATGTGGAAAGATTTTGGGATATTATAGAACAGGGAATAAGAAATTATGGAGAATAGAGTGGAGCTGCTAAAGCAGACCTTGGAAGCAAGAAAAGAAGAATACCTCTCTTATTTGAAGGATCTGATCGCAATCGATACGATGGATTTGGGGCACGGCATAGAGGGCGGCAGAGAAAAGGAGGGGCAGATCTACCTCGAAAAGCTCTATAAAAACATGGGCGTCAGCCGGCTTAAGAAGGATGAGCTCAGGGAAGAGAGCATTCAAGAGAGCATGAAAAAGCACGGGGAAGGCAATCCCGGGCATAATTACGATGACAGATACAATCTCTATGCGCTTTTTGAAGGAGAGGACAAGAACAGAAGCCTGATGTTCAACTCCCATATCGATACAATGCCGCCGGGAGATATTTCCCTCTGGAAATACCCCCCTCATGCTCCGACCGAAGAGGACGGCAAATTATACGGGCTCGGAGCAGCCGATATGAAGGCGGGACTCATGGCATCCCTTATGGGAGTGAAACTCCTTCAGGATGCAAAGATCAAGCTCCCCTGTAATATCAAAATCTGTACGGTTTGTGATGAAGAAGGAGGGGGCAACGGTTCGATTCAGGCTGCGATGAGCGGAGAAAACGCCGATGCCGTGATTGTCTGTGAACCGACCGGAAGAGAGCTGATCCGCGCTCATATGGGTTTTGTATTTTTTAAAGTGGAGATCAAGGGTAAGGCGAATCATTCCGGAGAGAAGCATCTCGGAATTTCGGCAATCGATAAGACAATAGGGCTGATCAAGGCTTTGGAAAAGCTTGAAGAAAAATGGGCATCCTCTTATCGCCATGAGCTGCTTCCCCCTCCGAACTTAAATGTCGGAACGATACATGGAGGAAGTGCGGGCTCAACCGTTGCGGGCGCATGCAGTTTCGAAACCTGTATTCATTATATTCCCGGACTCATGAGCTTTGAACAGGTGGATCAGGAGTTTCGGGAGGCGGTAAATGCATTTGCAAAAGAGGATGAATGGCTCAGAGCCAATCCGCCCGTGATTACGATGTACCAGAGCGGAGGCGGCTTCGAGCAGGAGGAGAAAGCGCAGATCGTGGAGGCATTTAAAAACAGCTACAGAGAATGCTTCGGCAGCGAGGTGAAGCTTGTGGGCTCGCCGGCAGGCTGTGATTCCAGGATCTGGAAGAATATAGCAAAATCTCAGGTGCTTCAATACGGACCGGGCAATTTGGAACAATGCCATGCGGTCAATGAATATGTTGAGATTGAGGAATATTACAAATCCATACTATTGTACGCAAACCTGATTTTGAATTGGGGAGAAAAATAAAAGGAGATAAGAAAATGAGCAAAAAAATACTTTTGGCAGGCGAGTCATGGATGAGTTATACGACACATGTAAAGGGATTTGATACCTTCTATACTTCGGTATATGAGTCGGGGGAGAAATATATTAAAAAAGCGCTCGAAGAGGCGGGATATGAGGTGGATTTCATGCCGAACCATGTCTGCCTGGACGGATTTCCCTTTACGGCGGAGGAGCTTTCGGCGTATAGCTGTATCATTCTCTCGGATATCGGGGCAAATACCCTGCTTCTTCCTACGGCAACCTTCTCCAAGGGCAAGAAAATGCCAAACCGCTGCAACCTGCTCAGAGATTATGTGAAAGAGGGCGGAGCGCTTCTGATGGTAGGAGGATATATGACCTTTGCCGGAATCGACGGAAAGGGAAAATGGCATGATACCGCAGTGCAGGAGGTGCTTCCGGTAGAGGTGCTCACCGTGGATGACAGAATGGAGTACTGTGAGGGGATCGTGCCGGTAAGCGTGGATAAGGCGCACCCGATTTTAAAGGATATCGAGGGAGAGTGGCCCCATGTGCTGGGATATAATAAGACCATACTCAAGGAGGGAGCGGCTCTGGTCGCTAAGATAGGAGAGGATCCCTTCATCGCATGTATGGACTGCGGAAAGGGAAAGGCGGCGGTCATCACGACGGACTGTGCACCGCACTGGGCTCCTGCGGAGTTCTGCGAGTGGAAGCATTATAACAGACTCTTCGGACAGATCGTGGATTTTATTACGGCTAAATAAAATTTCTTCGGGAGAAAAGAAAAAAATGATGTCAGGCTGCGGTAAAGAAAGCGCGGTCCGGCATCATTTTTTCAAGTGCTGGAAAAAACGGAAACTTTATGTTATAATAATCACAACATAACCGCGGATGTTATGAATAGAAAAGATTGGAGATAAAGGATATGGAACTTTTCAGCGGAAGACCGGAGGACTGCAGCGAGAGACTGGAAAAAGAAGTAAAGACTTATGATTTTCTTGACAGCCTCAAGATAGAATATATGAGAACCGATCATGAGCATGCGGATACGATAGAAGCCTGCGAGGCGATCAATGAGGTTCTCGGAGTGGAAATCTGCAAGAATCTCTTTCTCTGCAATAGACAAAAAACCGTGTTCTATCTGCTTCTGATGCCGGGAGATAAGCCCTTTAAGACGAAGGAGCTTTCGAATCAGATCAATGCGGCGAGGCTTTCCTTTGCCTCGGGAGAAGCGATGGAGGAGATCCTTAATATTACTCCGGGCTCGGTGAGCGTGCTCGGTTTGATGAATGATAAGGCAAATAAGGTTCAGCTTCTGATCGATAAGGATTTATTAAAGGATGAGTTTATCGGCTGCCATCCCTGCATCAATACCTCCAGCCTTAAGATCAGGACGAAGGATATTCTCGATAAGTTCTTACCGGCGGTAAAGCATAGACCGATGTACGTGAAGCTGGTCGGAAAGGACGATTAAATAAAAGCTGCGGGCAAAATTCCCCGCAGCTTTTTGCGTTTTAAAAGAATGGCGCCTACCGCGGTTTCAGGAGAGAAATCCTCTTGCCTGAAGAAGGCGGAAGAAATCCTTGGCATAGCGGTACATTTTCAGCGAATACTCGCCGAATACATCCCCGAGCTCGGTTTTATACACCGTCCAGAGAGCCCATAAAAAACCGCCGAGCGCGGCATAGGAATAAACGATGTTTTCTTCCTCGTCGGAGGGGGTTCTTTCCAGATAGATCCCCAAAAGCTCATCCATCTTTTCGCGCGTATAATACGAATAGATGGCGCACATCGAAATATCGATCAGGGGATCCGCCATTCCGGCATATTCCCAGTCGATCAGCTTGACTTTTTTCCCCTCTTCTTTGTTTGGAGGAATAAAAATAAAATTATCCGCAACGCTGTCGATATGGGATAAAACCTTTTTTCGAGGAATGCTTTTAAGCTTTTCGAGAATGAGATTCATTTTTTCTCTGACTGCAGGATAATCCTCAAAAATCATCTCTCCGTTTTGCAGGCAGAGCTTTTCGTAATAATCGATGCGCTCCTCGATATCGAAGGAATGGGCAACCTGAATCTCTGCCTTATGCAGGCGGCGAAGAACCTCCATGCATTCCGCCATATCCGAGGGATCGGAGGCATCTGCCGTTCTGGAGCCCTCATAAAACCTGGAAATTTTATATCCCGTATCCGGATCAAAAAAGATCATATGCTCGCTGATGCCGAGCTCTTTGATGGCTTTAAAAGTATTTGCCTCATGCCTCCTGTTGATGAGTTTCTTGGTTCCCAGCCCCGGGATACGGCAGATATAACGTGCTTCTCCGATATTAAACAAAAAAGACTTATTGGTCATGCCTGCCTTAAGGCAATGGATATTGATGATATCCTCCTCTTTGATTCCGAATACCCGGGCAATCAGCTCCATCGCGAGGCTGTCGGATCTCGTCTTATAATAATGGTCAAATTCTCTCAGCTCCTCAAGGTTTTCGAATTCATAAACCTGATTCGGAGGCTGTTTATTGGCATAGAGGAAAGAAGAATTGCCGTTTTCCGGGAGATGGGTTCTTTTTTTGCAAAGATCCATTAAAATATTTTCCCAATAATAATGATCGGTGCCGGCTCTCTGATAATAAAGCTCGACCAAAGGAAGAAATTGCTCCGAAAATTCCCGGCTTAAATAGGCGGGACCGTACATATAATAGGCATTTTCCCCTCCGATTTCGATATCCTTGATATAGCCTTTTTTCGTGAGGCTTAAGCACCATTCCTTTGTTTTTCCCTCGGAGAAAACACAGGAATACCAGGAGCCGGGTTCGTATCTGTGGAACATATTGTTGCGAATCCAATTGTCGGAAGAAAGCAGGTAGGTATTTTTACCGTAAAATAAATGCCTGGTATGCCAGAGGGTCGAAAGATTGTTTTTTACGGCATATTCCGGATTAAAGACCAGATCCACATCGTATTTATCGATTAAGTACTCGAATTTTTCTTT
The DNA here is from genome assembly GCA_030529445.1 of Johnsonella sp. Lineage (GTDB taxonomy): Bacteria > Bacillota > Clostridia > Lachnospirales > Lachnospiraceae > Johnsonella. The sequence goes on from JAUMWW010000004.1 coordinate 13,392, forward strand.
TAAATAGCCTACGGCTATCGTGATATTCCGGATCCCCGCCTCATGAAGCTGGAGGATCTGCCGCTCTATCATCGGTATCCCGTGCACCTTTAAAAGACCTTTCGGCGTATCATAAGTCAGGGGAACGAAGCGGGAACCGAAGCCGGCGGCGAAGATAACCGCATGATCCACGCGAAAAGGAAGAAGATAGGAAAATCCTTTTTCGCTGAGCCGGTAGGAAGACTTATCCTTTACCAAAAGCCCGAGCTCCACCGCTTCGGAAACGGCGTGATTGACCATGCCGAGAGAAAGCGAAAGCTTTGCGGCGAGTTCTCTTTGGGTAGTATTTGAATTTTCAAAATATTCACGACAAATATATGCAATTCTATCCATATGGTATCAGCTCCTTTTTATCCTTGACCTTCGGCCATGATGGATAAAGTATACCTTAAAAGCCCCGCTTTTACTATAGAAACTGAGACGGAAGATAAAAAAGAGATGCTTTGTAATATTATTGTAAGAAATTGTATATATAAAATATATAGCATTTTATAAGAAATTATTCTATACTGTGGCTGTGAAAGAGATTATGGTATTGCAAAAATGAAAATAGAGTTGAAAAACTCTTGAAATCGTAGTATTATTATCTCGTATGCAATTAGGAATTTCAAGTAAAAATGAAAAGGAGAGTGCATTTATTATGAGAAAGCAAACTAAAATAGCTGCAATTGTTTCTGCAGCGGCATTGCTTGTTATCGGTGCATCTATGACTTCTTTTGCTGCTACAGGTTGGCAGGAAGAGAACGGTACATGGGTATACTATAATAAGGCAGGCGAAAAAGTAACAGAAGAGTGGGCTAAGTCAGGCGACAAGTGGTTCTATCTCGGATCTGAGGGCGAGATGGTTACCAACAGCATTATCGAAGACAACGGAAATATCTTCTATGTTGACGAGAACGGTGTTATGGTAACAAATCGTTGGGTTGAGATCGACAACTCCGCTGACGAGGATGATGCAGCACCGGATACCGTATGGTATTACTTCCAGAACAACGGTAAGGCATATACCGCTCCCACATCAAACAACACATCCTTCAAGACCATCAACGGCAAGAAGTATGCGTTCGATGAGGACGGAAAGATGCTTTTCGGTTGGGTAGGCGAGCAGTCAAACAGACTTACCGATGACAGCGGATGGGTAGATGCAATCTACTATCTCGGAAACTCTGATGACGGTGCGCAGTTTGCAAATACTTGGGCATACATCCATGTAATTGATGATCAGGAAGAGGATGAGGATCAGGATTACTGGTTCTACTTCGGAGCAAACGGCAAGAAGTATAAGAAAGCAGATCCGGATAAGGTTTATGAGAAGACCATCAACGGCAAGAAGTACACCTTCGATATGAGAGGAAAGATGCTCAGTGAGTGGGTTGCTACCCCGAACAACGCATCCTGGACAGATGCTGATTCGGCTTCCGCTTCCGACTTCAAGTACTTCTCTACACCGGAAGACGGTGCTAGATATACCAGAAGCTGGTTCAGAGTTCTTCCGAGCAAGCGCTTCGACAGCAAGGATTCTGAGGACGAAGAAGCAAATGCACGTTGGTTCTATGCTGACGGCAAGGGCGGTCTGATTGTAAGCAAGGTTAAGACGATCAACGGTAAGAAGTATGCATTCGATGAGAACGGCGAGATGCTTGCAGGACTTCGTTATGTAGAGTTCAACGCAGCAGGCGATATCGTTTCTACCGAGGAAATCAACTCTCTTGACAAGATCAAGACCTACACAGAGGACTACTCTGCAACATGGACTGATACAGCAGGCAAGAGCGGCGTATACTACTTCGGCGACGAGGAGAAGGACGGAGCAATGAAGACCGGACTTGTTAACCTCACTGTTGACGGAGACAGCTATACCTTCAAGTTCAGAGCATCCGGCGCAAACAAGGGACAGGGTGAGCACGGAAGATCTGACAAGAGCTACTACATGAATGGACGTAAGGTTCAGGCTGATTCGGATGATAAGTACAAAGCATATCTTCTGGATCCGGCTACAAACCACAGAACAATCCTTATGGATCTTGACTCCACAAGCCTTGTAAAGAATGTTTACAAGTATAAGAACGATGATCCGAGCAAGGAGATCGAGTACAAGGGAGACAAGAATTCTCTTAACGGATACGGCGCGGGAGATAAGATCGTAGTTCTGAACACTTCAGGATCGGTTGCTACCGGAACGAAGAAGGACGGATATGATGTTAAGCTCGTAATCAAGGGCGGATACCTTGTAGGCGCTTATATCGAATACTAATTTCTGTTAATCTATAGCTAGATAAATATTTCGAGATGAAATACTAATTGCGGCAGGAGGGCGAAAGCCCTCCTGTTTTATATCCGCAGAAAACAAAAAAGAAGGAGAAAAACATGGAAAGCGGCAGAGTATTTCCGATCAGGAGATTAAAAAGAGAGCTCGTCTACGAGGGAACGGTGCTGAAGGTATATAAGGATTATGTCGAAGCAAACGGGCATCAGGCGGTATGGGATTATATCCATCATGAGGGTGCGGCGGCGGTGCTTCCGATTACCCGGGAGGGCAAGATACTAATGGTAAGGCAGTACCGCAATGCACTGGATCGAGTAACCTTGGAGCTGCCTGCCGGCAAGGTGGACAGCCCCGGAGAAGAAAAGAGGATCTGTGCATACAGGGAGCTTGAGGAGGAAACCGGAAGAAGGGCATCTTCTCCGGAGGATCTCGAATTTTTAATCAGGGTCAATACCACGGTGGCATTCTGCAATGAAGAAATTGATGTTTTTATTGCAAGAAATCTTGAGAAAACGGCACAATGCCCGGATGAAGACGAGGTAATCGAGGCGGAGGAATGGGAGCTTGAAGATCTCCTTGCTCTGATCTACAGGGGAGAGATCAGAGACGGAAAAACCGTTGCAGGCATTTGCGCATATGCGGCAAAGCTCTATAAAGCGCAAAAGAGATAAGAGAAGAAGTTTTGCATAAAAAATACAGAAAATCATTGTTTCCAAATCAAGCCATGCAAGAAAAAAACAGCAAAGAAAAGAGACCCTGAAAAAGAAGCTTAATATTGCATAAAGTTTTTTAAAATACAGCATAAGATTATTGCAAAATATGAAAAAGCTGATTATAATGCTAGATATGAACTGGTATTGTAAATAAAAAAGGGGGAAAAAAGTATATGAATAACTTGATTTTTGCGGCACCGTTGATGGCGGTATTGTCTCTTTTATTTGCATGGTATTTGGCAAATAAGGTAAACAGCCAGGATCCGGGAAATGAAAGAATGAAGGAAATCGCCTCGGCAATTGCAGAAGGAGCGCAGGCGTTTTTAAAATCAGAGTATAAAATACTATGTATTTTTGTAGTGGTTTTATTTTTTCTCATCGGTATAGGCACGCGCAGCTGGCTCACGGCTCTGAGCTTTGTGGCGGGAGCTCTCTTTTCTACGCTTGCAGGTTATTTCGGAATGACGGTTGCGACAAAGGCGAATGTAAGAACCGCAAACGCGGCAAAAGAAGGAGGAATGAATCAGGCGCTTTCGATTGCATTTTCCGGCGGAGCCGTAATGGGAATGTGCGTGGCGGGATTGGGAACACTCGGCGTCAGCCTGATCTATATTATCACGGCTAATGTCGATGTGCTTTTCGGCTTCGGTCTCGGTGCTTCTTCCATCGCGCTTTTTGCGAGAGTGGGAGGAGGAATTTATACCAAGGCTGCGGACGTAGGTGCGGACCTGGTAGGAAAGGTAGAGAGCGGGATTCCCGAAGATGACCCGAGAAACCCTGCCGTTATTGCCGACAATGTGGGAGATAATGTAGGAGACGTGGCAGGCATGGGAGCGGATCTTTTTGAGTCCTATGTGGGATCCTTGATTTCCGCGATCACATTGGGGGCGGCATTGGCACATCAGGTAGGAGAAGCAACGGCAGCAGGGCACGGATTCAATATGGGAGCCGCTGCGGTTCTCTATCCGCTGCTGATTGCGGCAAGCGGTCTTTTGGCATCGATTATCGCAAGCTTTTTTGTGAAGGTGGATCAACAGAGCAATAACCCGCAGAAGGCGCTCACCAAGGGAAGCTATGTTTCTTCCGCTCTTGTGATTATCGCATCGCTGGTATTCAGCTTCATTTTCTTTGACGGTCCCAAGGCTGCTATCGCCGTTATTTCCGGTCTGGTGGTCGGCGTAATCATCGGAAACATCACGGAATTTTATACTTCGGCGGATTTTAATCCGGTGAAGAAAATCGGAGAACAGTCCGAAACGGGATCGGCGACGACGATTATCAGCGGAATCGCGGTGGGAATGAAGTCTACCGCGATTCCGATGCTCTTAATCTGTGCGGGAATTTTCATTTCCTATCATGCCTTCGAGCTTTACGGAATCGCGCTTGCGGCGGTAGGAATGCTTTCAACGACAGGAATTACCGTTGCGGTCGATGCATACGGTCCGATCGCCGATAATGCCGGAGGAATCGCACAGATGGCGGAGCTTGACGGATCGGTAAGAAAGATTACGGATAAGCTGGATTCCGTAGGAAATACGACGGCGGCGATGGGAAAGGGATTTGCGATAGGATCCGCGGCATTGACGGCATTGGCATTATTCGTTTCCTATGCCCATCAGGTTAAGCTGGAGAGTATAGACATCCTGGATACGAAAGTGGTAATCGGTCTTTTTATCGGAGGCATGCTCACCTTCCTCTTTACCGCATATACGATGGAGTCCGTATCGAAGGCGGCCTATAAGATGATTGAGGAGGTAAGGAGACAGTTCAAGGAAAAACCCGGCATCATGAGGGGAGAGGAGAGACCGGACTATACCTCATGCGTAGGAATATCGACAACGGCGGCTCTTCACGAGATGCTTCTTCCCGGTCTGATGGCAGTGCTTGCGCCCATAGCGGTCGGTATCCTGCTCGGACCCACCGCACTCGGAGGTCTGCTTGCGGGCGCGCTTCTGACGGGCGTGCTGATGGCGATCTTTATGTCAAACTCCGGCGGAGCATGGGATAATGCCAAGAAATATATCGAAGAAGGGCATCACGGAGGAAAGGGAAGTGCCGCGCATAAAGCTGCGGTAGTGGGAGATACGGTAGGAGATCCCTTTAAAGATACCTCGGGTCCCGCCATTAATATACTGATTAAGCTGATGACCATAGTATCATTGGTATTTGCACCTCTCTTTGTGGCAATCGGTGGACTGATCCGCTAGAAAGAGAGAAGAGAGAGTCGGAAGGAAAGGAGGAGTTCAAATGTTGCTCGTATTTGAAAAGCTGCCGGAAACAATGGAGGAATTTATGAAGAGCCCTTATGCCGGACTGGAAAAACCGGAATATACGGCGGCGCTCTTTATTGCGGCGATGTCGCAATACGAAGCGAATCCCGAGCTTGCGCTGGAGATGCTTCGTTATCTGAAAGGTCCCGGCGGTTTGAGCGTATATGAAAAACAGTTTATCGCAGACAGGCTGAGGGGAAAAGCCTATGTGGTCAGGTCCTATTTCAAAGGAAGTTCTCCCGAGAACGATTATACCCCTCTGCTTCCGTATACTGTGGAGATTACGGAAAATCCCTACAGCTACGATCAAAAGGATCATGCAAAGTTCTTTATGCGTTCTTCGGGAGCGGACAGTCCGAGACCGATACAGCTGAGATTGAAACCCTCCGCTTCGCAGTGGTTTTTGACGGAGCAGCTCCTGCTCGGAGGCATCAGAATCCCCGTCAGTCAGGATCCTTGGGCATAGCATGCATGCCGGAGCAAGAATATGAATGATTTAAGCCGCACTCCTTTTCGGATGCGGCTTTTTCCGCGTTTATTGGGCAATATGGCAATTGAAATATTAACCGAATATGTATATAATATTACTTATATATAGAATTGTTAAAGAAATGTAACTTTTAACTTTTTTCACCAAAGGGGATATCTAAAAGGGGTAGGTATGTTTAATTCCAGTAAAAGGCAGAATGTTTCTGCGCATGACGTAATAGACACGATTATAGGAGAGAATACGGTATTGGAGGGAACCATTAATACCAGAGATACAACGAGGATAGACGGAAAGATCAAGGGTGAGGCAAGATCCGAGGGCTTTCTGATCATCGGTGAAGGGGGACTGGTAGAAGGGGATGTTAGAGCGAAATCCATGTTGATTGCAGGAAGGGTAAAAGGAAATATTTACGTTCAGGAAAGGCTTGAAGTAGCCGAATCCGGCAAGATAAGCGGAGATGTCGTAACCAAAACCCTGATCATCGCGGAAGGTGCGGAATTTGAAGGCAAATGCAATATGACTTCCGGAAAATCAAGCGAGATCGGAAAGAGCCAGGAGAAAGAAATTAACCCAAATGAAGGAAATGAAAAAAACAAAGCAGCGGACAGGCAAAATGCAGCAAAAGCCCAGTAAAGCGAAGAAGAAAAACAATTATTTTACGATTATGCTTCTCTATAATCCGGAGAGAAAGCCGATACAGATCAGGATTTCCTGGCTTGCAATTAAGGCTTGCGCGGGGCTTTGCCTCTTATTGCTTGTATTTGCAGGATATAGTTTTATTTCTGCGGCGCTGCTGCGACCGGTAGTGGCAGAAAAGAAAAATCTTGAGGCGGAGGTATCGCAGTTAAAGACGGAAAAAGAGCAGATCGTAAGCGAGAACCTCAATCTGAGGCAGCATAATCTGCAACAGGGAGAGGAATTGCAGGAGCTGGAGGAGATTTCCAATCTGACCATGCAGGAGATGGAAAAGCTGAATCGGCGGGAAGAGGAGATCAGAGGAAAGCTCGGGATGGAATCTCAAGAGGGAGAGGCTTCTCCTTCGAATGCAGATCCAAAAGAGGAGGGAGTGATTTCCACGGCACTGAATCAAAACACTCTGTATTCGGGCGGAGATGCGGCTTTTGTCAGAGCGACTCTTTTGGGGGTCAGAGGAGATATCAGCAGAAAGCTGGAAGCCTATGACAGCTATGAAGAGACCATAGAATCCGAAGAATATAAGAAGGAGCAGAAGGAAAAAGCCGCTAAGGAACTGCGCCAGGGAATGGTGGCTTATGCGATGCAGTTTCTGGGAAACAGATATGCATACGGGCAGAATGATCCGCATACCGGAGTGGACTGTTCGGGATTCACCAGATACATCCTTGCAAACTATGCCGGAATATATCTGAACCGGACGGCGGCAAGCCAATCCGCTCAGGGAAGCTCGGTTTCGATCGATAAGGCAAAGCCGGGAGATCTTCTCTTTTACGGAAACGGGAGAGCAATCAACCATGTTGCCCTCTATATAGGAGAGGGGCAGGTCATCCACGCTTCAAACGAGAGAAACGGAATCATCGTTTCCTCATGGAATTACAGAACACCTGTTGCGATCAGGAATGTGATAGGCGAATAAGCCGGGAGAAAGACTCTCCCGAGGCAGCGATTTACAAAACCCCTTTTATCGGCTTTTCGGCGATAAAAGGGGTTTTGTAAACCAAAGAAAGAGGCAGGAATACAGAGAAAGGATTTTGATATGGGAGATAAAAAAGCAAAAAAAGAAGCGATTTGCGAAAGGAAAAAGTGCATGGGGGGACCGGCAAAGGAGGAGGCGGTATTTTCTCTGCATTCCGATTTTGCGCCCACCGGGGATCAGCCTCAGGCGATAGAAACCCTGGTCAGGGGATTTCGTGAGGGCAATCAGTTCCAGACCCTTCTGGGAGCGACGGGATCGGGAAAAACCTTTACGATGGCAAATATTATCCAGCAATTGGGAAAGCCCGCATTGGTGATTGCACATAATAAGACTCTGGCAGCGCAGCTCTACGGCGAGTTCAAAGAGTTCTTCCCCGAGAATGCGGTGGAATACTTTGTCAGCTATTATGATTATTATCAGCCCGAGGCATATGTTCCCTCTACGGATACCTATATAGAGAAGGATTCGGCGATCAATGACGAAATCGATAAGCTCAGGCATTCCGCCACCGCTGCGCTTTCGGAGAGAAGAGACGTGATTATCGTTGCCTCGGTATCCTGTATCTACGGCTTGGGAAGCCCGATTGATTATAATGAAATGGTGATCTCTCTTCGCCCCGGTATGGAGAAGGAAAGGGATGAGGTGATACGAAAGCTGGTGGATATCCAGTACAGCAGAAACGATATGGATTTTCGCAGAGGAAGCTTTCGGGTGAGAGGGGATACCCTGGAGATATTTCCGGCGTATTCGAATAAGGAGGCGTATCGGGTGGAGTTTTTCGGCGATGAAGTGGACAGAATCACCCAGATAGATACGCTGACCGGGCAGAGCATTGCAGAGCTTGCCCATATGGTCGTCTTTCCCGCTTCCCATTATGTCGTGCCCCCGGATAAGATGCTTGCCGCAACGGAGAGAATTCTGGAAGAATGCGAAGAGAGGGTGAGGTATTTCAAGGGGGAGGAAAAGCTGATCGAAGCGCAGAGAATTTACGAAAGAACGAATTTTGACGTGGAGATGATGAGAGAAACCGGATTTTGTTCGGGGATAGAAAATTACTCCAGGCATCTGACGGGCACAAAGCCCGGAGACCCGCCCTATACCCTGATCGATTATTTCCCGAAGGATTTTATCATTATCGTCGATGAATCCCATATGACGATACCTCAGGTGAGGGGAATGTATGCGGGAGACAGATCGAGGAAGACGACATTGGTCAATTACGGATTCCGGCTGCCGAGCGCATTGGACAACAGACCTTTGGAGTTTTCGGAGTTTGAATCAAAAATCGATCAGATGCTCTTTGTGTCGGCAACCCCATCAAAATACGAAGAAGAGCATGAGCTTTTGCGTGCGGAACAGATCATCAGACCGACGGGGCTTTTGGATCCGGAGATCAGCGTGCGACCGGTGGAAGGTCAGATCGATGATTTAATCTCCGAAGTCAGAAAGGAGTGCGAGAGAAAAAACAAGGTTTTGATTACCACATTGACCAAGAAGATGGCGGAGGATCTGACGGATTATATGAAGGAGGTCGGCATCAGAGTGCGTTATCTGCATTCGGATATCGATACTTTGGAGAGAGCGGAAATTATCAGAGATATGCGTCTGGATCTCTTTGATGTGCTGGTGGGAATCAATCTTTTGCGTGAGGGGCTGGATATTCCGGAAATCACTTTGGTGGCGATACTGGATGCGGATAAGGAGGGCTTTCTCAGGAGCGAGACCTCTCTGATACAGACCATAGGAAGGGCGGCAAGGAATGCCGAGGGGCATGTGATCATGTATGCGGACCGCATTACGGATTCGATGCGCGCGGCAATCGACGAGACGGAGAGAAGGCGAAGCGTTCAAAAAAGCTATAATGAAGCGCACGGGATTACGCCGACTACGGTAAAGAAGGCGGTGAGGGATCTGATCGCCATATCCAAGGCGGCGATCAGCGACAGCAAAAGCTGGGAAAAGGATCCGGAATCGATGGATGAAAAAGAGCTTAAAAAGCTTTCTCGGGAAATCGAGAAAAATATGCTTAAGGCTGCCGCGGAGCTTAATTTTGAATATGCCGCGGAGCTCAGAGACAGGCTTGCACAAATCAGAGGAATCCTGGCGGAATCGGAGTAGAAATATGCAAAAAATCAAAATCAAAAAGATAGTCGATACGGCGATGCTTGCGGGGAAGATCATGCTCAAGAGCGGATGTGAGGTATACCGTATCGAGGATACGATGAACCGAATTCTCGATACCGCCTCTCCGGCAACGCATAGCGTGGTGGTCATGTATACGGGAATCACGCTTTCTCTGTATTCGGAATCGGAAGTGATCACGCTGACCAGAAGAATCAGGGAAAGATCGACCAATTTAAATAGAATCTATCTGGTGAACGATATTTCGAGGGCATTTTGTGAGGGGAAAATCGATGCCGAGGAGGCATTGAGGATGCTGGAGAAGATAGAAAATAAAGTACAGTACCCGCTATGGCTCAAATATTGCTCTTATATCGGGGTTGCCCTGCTCTTTACCTATATTTTCGGAGGAGGAGGGCTGGACTGTCTCAGCTCGATCTTTGTGGGAGGGATTATGGCAGGAATGCATTTTGCAGGGAACAGAATAGGTCTGAATTCTTTTTGCACCAATGCACTTTCCTGCTTTATGCTGACCTTTGCTACGATTTTTTTCAAATATACGGTATTCAAAGGCATGCATCTGGATCCGGCGATCATTGCCGCAATCATGCCGCTTGTTCCCGGAACAAGCTTTACGACCGCGATCAGAGATACGCTTAACGGGGATTACGGCTCGGGCATGGCGAGGATACTGGAGTCCATCGTTTCGGCACTTGCGATCGCGGTGGGAGTAGGAGCGGGAATTGCCGCAGGAGGGATAATATGGTCTTGAAGATAGCGGCGACCTTCATCGTCGTCATCGTTTTTGCCGTCATACTCGAGATACCCAGGCATCTTTTGATCTATGCGGGTCTGGTAGGAGCTTTCGCCCAGTCTGCCATGTTTATTGCCGGCTTCTATACCGAAAACAGGATGGTTCAGGTTTTTATGGGTGCGCTAATGATTGCCCTGATCAGCCATATTTTTGCCAGAGCTCTGAAGGCTCCGGCATCCGTTTTTTTGGTTGCGGGCATTCTGCCCATCGTTCCGGGAGAAGCAATTTATCGAGCGGTATATTATTTTATCAGGGGAAACCAAAACATGGTGAATTTATATTTTTCGAAGACCCTGAGCATAGCGGGGGCGATTGCGCTTGCTATTTTTATTCTGGATTCCGCCTTCATGCTCTTGACAAAGAAAAAAGAGGAGGGAAAGAAGAAAAAGAAAAACAGCGCATAAAAAAAGCGGAGAGACTGCTCAAAGGATGAGCATCGCGTCTCCGAAGCTGAAAAAGCGGTATCTTTCTTCGACCGCAGTCTGATATGCGCGCAGAGTGAATTCCCGTCCGGCAAAAGCGCTGACAAGCATGATCAGCGTGGATTCGGGAAGGTGAAAATTCGTAATCATGGCATCGGTGATTTTAAAACGATAGCCGGGATAGATGAAAATATCCGTCCAGCCGCTTCCCGCAGAGAGCATTCCGCTTTCATCGGCTGCGCTCTCTAAAGTGCGGCAGCTTGTCGTCCCGACACAGAAGATTTTCTTGCCATTCTGCTTTGCACGGTTGATTGTTGATGCGGCTTCTTCTCCGATATGATAAAACTCCGAATGCATATGGTGATTCAGAATATTTTGCTCTTTAACCGGACGGAAGGTTCCGAGTCCCACATGGAGGGTAATTGCCGCAATATCAACTCCTTTTTTTCGGAGAGAAGAGAGAATCTCCTGCGTGAAATGCAGGCCTGCCGTCGGAGCGGCGGCGCTTCCCCTATGCTGCGCATAGACCGTCTGGTATCTGTTTTTATCTTCCAGAACATGGGTAATATAGGGAGGAAGCGGCATCTGACCGAGCCGATCGAGAATCTCCTCAAAAATACCCTCATAAGCAAAGCGGATGATGCGGCTTCCCTGCTCGTTGATCTCTTCGACCCTGCCCTGCAAAAGCCCTTCGCCAAAATTGATTTTCTGAGCAATGCGGCATTTCTTTCCCGGTTTGACGAGACATTCCCAGAGGTCTTCTTCCAAACGCTTCAGAAGCAGAACCTCTATCTTTGAGCGGGATCCCTCCCTCTCCCCGTAGAGTCTTGCCGGGATAACCTTCGTATCGTTGATGACGAGGCAGTCTCCGGGTTCGGGATAGGAAAGAATATCGGAGAACTGCCGATGAGCAATGCTTTCTCCTGCCCGGTTAAGAACCATCAGTCTGGAGGAGGAGCGTGAGGCGAGCGGATCCTGTGCGATCAGCTCTTTGGGGAGCATATAATCAAAATCTTTTAATTCCATATGATCAAATCCTTTATTGTGCATGTTCGGAGGAAGGAGAATCGCTTTGCGCTGCCGGGCTGCTTTCGGGAAGGCTTTCCTCCTGCACGGAGCTTTCCGGCGCTTTGGATGTTTCTGCGCCTCCGTTATCGGAAGGAGCGATGCCGATATCGATATCCTCGTAGCTCTCTTCGATGCTTTCTTCCGTGCTTTCGGTGTTTTCTTCATCGGTCGCGTTCGGAGCGGGGATTCCCTGCCCTCCCTCGTTGAGGAGCTGGTAGAGATTGGAGAGCTTGACATCGTTAATCACCGCCTCGGTGAGTTTTGAGTTTACCTCATTGGAAAGAAGAATCACGTCTTCGGATTCAAAAAGCTTCTGCTTGCGTGCGATTTCCTCCTCACTGAGCGCGCTGCTGTCCTTCATGATGTAATTTCCGTTTTCATCGCGGATAACATAGGTCCAGATCAGCGTCGGAGCGGGAGTACTTATTTTTTTGAATTTTACGTTGGTCTTGATCAGCACGAGATAGGAGCCCTCGGAAACGCCGGCTGCCGTATAGAGCTCTGTCTCGAGGAAATCTTCGTAGAATTTCTTTTCTTCATTCATTCTCGTTTGCAGCACATCGATTCCCTCATTATCGGGACGCCCGTAAAGGCGAAAAATCGTTTCCGCATCTCCCTTGACCTTCGCCTGCTGGTATTGGGAGATCAGGGCATCGATTTCCGGTATCGTATTTGCGCTGATTCCGTATTCGCTGAAATCATAGGTATAGGTATTATTATCGGCAGCTCCGGCGGAAATCTCCGGTGAAGCTGCGGTGGTGACGGATGCCTTTTTATTCGGAATCCGATCGATGATGACAATGATAATAATCAAAATAAGCGCTATTAAAGGCAGGGCAAGAATCTTAAAGAAGCCAAAGAGCTGGTATTCATCGATTCCCGCAATTTTTCGATTTTTTTCGTACTTCATGTTTACTCCTCACAGTTCATGCTTTTCAAAGGAAGAAAATCTCTTTTTCGAGGGCTTCAAAATTTATCCGGATGCAGCCGGAGAGCAGATTTCTTCCCGAAATAAGCAGTATCGTTCCAATGTATCATAACATCTATTCCGATGATTGAAAAGGATTTTTAAAGGAATGGGAAGAAATGCCGTATCCCCCGCATGCGGGCAAAAAGAGGAGAGCTTGATTTTTTCCTTGATTTGTTTGCGGGATTAGGATATGATAGAATAGGTTTTGAATCAAAGCATTCAAGATCAATCCGTATTCGTAGCGAAGCTGGATATCGCATCAGACTCCGACTCTGAAGGCCGCGGGTTCGAATCCCGCCGAATACATTAAAAGCCCCTGATGCCTTGAGGGGGTTTTTTATTTTTTCCCTGTTTTGCGATTCGGTCTTTTCCTCAGCAAAAAGTCGGATTTCCGTTAAAAACTCTTAAGTTTACTATTGCGGGCAATCATACTATAATGAAAATAAAGACGATCGAGAGATAAAGGATCTTGCGCGGTGTTCGGAAGAAGAAAAATAAAGATCGGAGAATTTTATGGAAGCGCGGGACCATCAATGAGAAAGGAAGGGAGAGATGAAAAAAATAAGACTCGTTTTCGGGCTTGCTCTGCTGTTTGGCGTATTTGCCTCGGCGGAGGCTTTTGCAGCGACGAAGACGATCAGCAATGTCAATATAAAGGTCAATCATCAGTTGGAAGCGGGAGATTCCCTAAAGGATGCCGTCCTCAATATCGGCTCCTCCTCGGGAGGGGATATCAATGTGTATACGGGAAGCACCGAGAGGTACAGCGTTACAAAAGCGGAGCTGAATTCTTCAAATACGGTATTGAAGATAGGAAGCGAACCGAGCATTAAAGTAACGCTCGAAGCGGGAGGCGATGATGAATACAGCTATGCCTTTAAGGGGAGTTACTCTTCATCGAATATCAGCATCAACGGGGGAGAGTTTATTTCGGCGAGCAAAAAAAACGGAAGGCTGATCGTGAGTATTCGGCTGAAACCGGTGAAGGGAAGCTTTTTTGTTCCCTATGATCTGAAATTTTCGGAAAACGGCAATCTCAGCGCGATCGGAAAGGCGAGCTGGAAGGCGCCGGAGCAGTCATCGGGCTATTATGATCTCGTCCTTTACCGTGGCTCGAATCAGGTACATTCTCTGGAAGAATATAACGGAGAGAGCTATAATTTCTATCCCTATATGACCTCGAAGGGAGTTTATAAATTCAAGGTAAGAAGCGTTCCGCATACCGAAGAGGAGAAGCTTTACGGAAAAAAATCGGAATGGGAGTATTCCGACGAGTATTATCTGGACGAAGAGCATGTTTCCGACGGTTCGGGGAAGGACAGCAGAAGCGGCACCCAGAACAAGGCGGTCGGATGGGTTAAGGAGGGCGCAAACTGGTATTATCGTTTCCCGGACGGAAACCTGAGAAGGAACGGATGGGAGAAGATCAATCAGAAATGGTATCTCTTCGATCAGGAGGGAAAGATGCTGACCGGATGGCAGACGAAGGATGCGCATACTTATTATCTGGGACCGGAGGGAGATATGAAAACGGGATGGCTGCCGGAAGGCGGGAAATGGTATTTTCTTAAGTCGGAGGCAGGCAGCGATTATGAGGGAATGCTGATTAAGGATGCATGGCTCAGAACCGCGGATCATAAAAACTATTATATGGGCTCGGACGGCGTTATGTGCGAGGGCTGGACAAAAATAGGGGATAGCTGGTATTTCTTCTATCCGGGCAGCGGGTATATGGCATATAATACCGTCATAGATACCTTTTATCTGGGAAGCGACGGAAAATGGGTCAAATAAGAGAGAACAGAAAATAAAAAATAAAATAAAAAACAATAAAAAGCCGGGAGCGGCAGGGAAGATGCCCTGCGCTTACTCGGCTTTTTTATTGTTTTTATGGAGTTTTCGATAATGCAGAGGGCTCATCCGGTATGCTTTCTTGAAGGACTGCGCAAAGTAGGATTGGGAGGACATGCCGATGAAATTCGCGATCCTGGCGAGGGGGTAGTCCGTATTTTTTAAAAGAGAAGCGGCTTTTTCCAGACGGAGCGAATTGATATAGGCAACCGGAGTCATGCCCGTATATTTTTTAAAAGCATGAACCAGATAAAACTTATTCATATAGGAAACCCTGCAAAGATCATCCAGTCTGATTTCCTCCGCAAAATGCTCGTCGATATAGCGCTTGACGAAGGCGCAGTTGCTGACCAGCTCTTTGGGGTCGGAAAGCATGAGCTTCGTATCCGTTCGCCGGATGATGTTGAGAATCAGAATATGGAGCAGATTCTGGCTGATGTACTCATAATACTTCGATTTGGTTTGGGCTTCCTTAAGCAGGGTTTTCAAATAAAAGAGCACGTCCTGCTTATAGTCATAATAATTATGCAGGCTGTAATACCCCGCGCCTCCCTCCTCCTCGCTGAGGATGGAGAGCTCGTCTATGCCGAGCGCGATATATTCCAGCGGCTCCCTGTCCTTGCTGGATTCCGTATGACGCACATTTGCATTGACGATGATCAGGTCATCCTCCTTCACCTCAAAGACCTTATCCTCAATGAAAAACTGTCCTTTCCCGCAGAGCACATAGAAGAGCTCCGTAAAGGGATGGCTGTGCATAATACTGTTCCAGTCATCTGCAAATTTTGAACTGCTGACATAA
Organism: Johnsonella sp.; assembly: GCA_030529445.1. Lineage (GTDB taxonomy): Bacteria > Bacillota > Clostridia > Lachnospirales > Lachnospiraceae > Johnsonella. The sequence goes on from JAUMWW010000004.1 coordinate 28,890, forward strand.
ATCAGCTTGGCATGGATGCCGTTAAATATTTCCGAATGAATATCATACTGTTTATTTGCCATAATTTATAATTATATTGTAAAAAAAGATAAAAAGCAATAAATATAAAATAAAAAGCAATTTCCATGTAGTTTAATTCCTCCAAATTTCCTATACTGATATCATAAAAAATAAAGCAGTAAAATGCTCTAAAGTGATAAATGCGATGGAATATCGCAGGAATTAAGGAGGAAGAAAGATGAAAAAAACTTCATTATTGGCAGTAAGCGGGCTTTTGGCACTTGCACTTGCGGGCTGCTCCGCAGGCGGAGGAAATGCTCAGAGCACGACTGCGGCAGGAGAGACGAAGGAAGCCGGTTCCGCGGAAAGCAAGGCAGAGGGAGGGGAAGGGCAGGTGCTCAGGCTCTTCGGTCTTGACGGAGGATACGGAAAAGGCGGCTGGGAAGCGGTTGCCGCAGAGTTTGAGAAGGAAACCGGAATCAAGGTGGAGCTTACGCTCGAAAAGAATATAGCGGAAACGCTCAGACCGGTGCTTACCTCGGGAAAGAATGTTCCGGATCTGATCTATTTATCGGTAGGTTCGGAAGGAAAGCTTACGGATACGATGATTGCCGAGAAGCAGGTTTCCGATATCAGCGATGTATTGGGAATGAAGGTGCCCGGAGAGGAGGCGACGGTAGAAAAGAAGATTATTCCGGGATTTACCGATGCGCTCACCTCTTCACCCTATGGAGACGGTAAATTATACCTGGCGCCGATCAATTATTCACCCTGCGGGCTCTTCTATAATGCGGCTCTTTTTGAGGAAAAGGGCTGGGAGCTTCCCAAGACCTGGGATGAGATGTGGGAGCTCGGAGAAAAGGCTAAGGCGGAGGGTATCGCACTCTTTACCTATCCGACGACGGGATATTTTGATGCATTTTTCAGCGCTCTGCTCAATGAGACGGCAGGACCGGAGGTATACACCCGTCTGATGAATTACGATGCTTCCGCATGGGAGATGCCGGAGGTAAAGGAAGCTTTTGAGATCGTAGGAAAACTCGCTTCCTATACGGAGGAAAATACGGTTGCAAATGCAAATAAGGACGGATTTACAAAGAACCAGCAGCTCATTCTTGATAATAAGGCATTATTCGTACCGAACGGAACATGGCTGCCGGGAGAGATGGCGGATGCACCTCGCGCAGAGGGATTTAAATGGGGATTTACCGCGCTTCCCGCTCTGAAGGACGGAGGAGACAGATATTCAACCACATTTGTGGAGCAGATCTATATTCCGGAGGCGGCAGAAAATAAGGATCTTGCAAAGCAGTTTATTGCCTATCTGTATTCCGATAAGGCGGTGCAGCTCTTCTATGAGAACAGCAAAGCGGTAATGCCGACGCTGAGCGCTTCCGCAGCAATTAAGGATGAGGATGAAAACAAGCTCTATTATTCCGTATATGATCAGGGAGCGAAAGCAAATGCCGTAGGCTTTGCGGCGAAAGAGCCGGTAGAGGGAGTAGATCTGACCAGTGCGGAGGGAATCCTTTACGGAACGGTTAATTCCGTGGTAACAAAAGATAAGACCGTGGAAGACTGGTATATGGAAGTAATCGAAGCGGTAAAGAAGTATAATTAAGGTATAAGATTTTCTGACAAATTGACTTAGACGGTAAAAACGGATAAATGGTATTAAAGCGGGCGATAGCGGTGGAAAACACCGCTATTGCCGTATACAGGTTTGTTTGATAAGAGTTTTCAAAGGAGGACGGATGAGGAAATCAAAGCAGAGGAGCAGATTCATCGCTTTTTCGATAGCTCCGGCTCTAATTTTATTTATCATCTTTATGCTGCTGCCGACCTTAAACGTATTTTGGATGTCGCTTTTGAAATGGGGAGGTCTGTCTGCGAATAAGAAATTTGTAGGCTTGAAGAATTTCAAGATTTTAGCGGAGGATATGAATTTTATCAGATCTCTCCAGAATACCTTGTTTCTGATCGTGGTGGTAAGCGTGTTTACACTTGCATTTGCCGTGGTATTCGCCTCGATTCTGGTGAGGGAAAAGATCAGGGGGCAGAATTTTTTCAGAATCGTATTTTATATTCCGAACATCCTCTCCGTAGTCGTGATTTCCGCGATTTTCAGCGCGATATACGATCCGAGCAGCGGGCTTTTAAACAGCATCCTCGCGATTTTTAAGCCCGAGGGATGGGGAGGAGTCAAGTTTCTCGGAGATTCCAAGATCGTGCTCTATTCCATCGCGGGAGCGATGATCTGGCAGGCAATAGGATATTATATGGTCATGTATATGGCGAGCATGAGCTCGGTATCGGTTCATCTTTATGAGGCGGCGGATCTGGAGGGAGCCGGAAAAATAACGCAGTTTTTCAAGATAACGCTTCCCCTGATCTGGACGAATATCAGAACCACATTGACCTTTTTCATCATCAGTACGATCAATCTCAGCTTTCTTTTTGTAAAAGTCATGACGAGCGGAGGACCGGACGGAGCGAGTGAAACCGTCCTGAGCTATCTGTACAAGCAGGCTTACGATAATGCGAGCTACGGATACGGAATGGCGATCGGCGCCGTGATCTTTATTATTTCATTTGCGCTCAGTGCGATTATCAATATGGCGACAAAGCGTGAAGTAATCGAATTTTAGGAGGGCGGATATGAAGCGAAAAAAAGCAATCGATTGGTATAAGCTTTTTATCTATTTTGTGCTGGCGGCGCTTGCGATATCGATCATTATCCCCGTAGCATGGGTATTTATGGCGAGCATAAAAGAAAACAGCGAGTTCTATGCAAGCCCCTGGAATCTGCCGAAGGGATTTTATCTGCAAAACTTCATCGATGCCTTTGAAAAGGCGAATATGGGAGCGTATTTTATGAGTTCCGTGCTCGTGACCGCTCTTTCGCTGTTGATTTTGCTCGCGCTTGCCCTGCCGGCGGCATATGTGCTGGCAAGATACGAGTTTCGATTCGGGAAGCTGATCAGGGGCTTATTTATGGCGGGACTTTTCATCAATGTAAACTATATTGTGGTACCGATTTTTTTAATGGTGCTGGGATGGGATAATCTTTTGTACCGCTATCTGCATATAGAGTTTTTTTTGAATAATATTTTCGTGCTTGCTCTGATTTACGCAGCGACTGCATTGCCCTTTACGATATATCTTTTGCAGAGCTATTTTAAGACTCTGCCCAAGGCATATGAGGAGGCGGCTTATATCGACGGCTGCTCGTATTTTCAGACGATGATTAAAATCATGCTCCCGCTTGCCAAGCCGGCGATCGTTACGGTAATACTCTTTAATTTTCTCGGATTTTGGAATGAATACATCATTGCGCTGACGATGATGCCGAGTGCGAACAAGACGCTGCCGGTCGGAGTGGTGAGCCTTTACCAGGCGGCGAGGGGAAAGGCGGAATACGGCATACTCTATGCGGGACTGGTGCTCGTGATGCTGCCCACATTGATTCTTTATATTCTGGTGCAGAAAAAACTGACCGAGGGAATGACTTTGGGCGGAATCAAGGATTGAGAGAAAGCAAGGAGGAAGAGCAAGGATGAAAGAATATTCGAGGATTCAGATTATATT
>JAUMWW010000004.1:32487-112006 GCA_030529445.1 Johnsonella sp.
TTTATGATTCTTATATTTATGATTTCGCTTTGGCTCGTCTTTTACGGAAGATCAAAGCCGGGGTATTTCGGTCTTGCATTGGAAGTGATAGGGATGATTGGATTGATTGCGGAGTTATATTTATATAATAAACAGTACAGGTAGGAAATAAGGATGAGAAAAGGCGGACGTTTAACATTGCCTACGGATTTGGATATGGTGAATGAGACATTGACCCTGATCGAGGAGCTCGATGCGGATGCCATAAGAGACTGCGACGGAACGCTGATGCCGGCAGAGCTCGCCGAGGTAAAACAAAAGATTTATGCAACATATTATACGACGAGAAAAGATAACGAATGGGCAAAAGCCAATCCCGAAGAGGTACAGCAGGAGTATTTGATTACCGACAGGCATACCGCTTCGGGAGAGAGCCTGGAGATAGTTCTGATGAAGGGATTTCATACGGAGCAGCTTAAGGTTAACGATATCGACGATCCCAAGATCTGGTGGGAGGTAATGGACAGGACGATAGGTGAGCCCGTGCCGGTCGAGGATTGGGAATACGATGCCCTCAGAGGCAGCGTAAAGATCAAAAGCAAGGCGTTTCATGTCTATACGGTCAGCTTTTTGGCGTTTTTGATCTGGGATCCAGTGCATATGTATAATTTTATCACCAATGACTGGAAGGATGCCCCTCATCAGATGACCTTCGATGTGAGGCAGCCGAAGACACAGGAATATGTAAAAGAAAAGCTGAGAAAATTCTGTGAGGAAAATCCGCATGTGGACGTGATCCGCTTTACGACCTTCTTCCATCAGTTTACGCTGACTTTTGACGATCAGAAGCGCGAAAAATTTGTGGAGTGGTTCGGCTATAGCGCGAGCGTAAGCCCTTATATACTCAGGAAGTTTGAAAAATGGGCGGGCTATAAGTTCAGACCGGAGTTCATCGTCGATCAGGGGTATCATAACTCCACATTCAGACCTCCCTCAAAGGAATTTAAAGATTTTATCGAATTTCAGCAGATCGAGGTGAGCGCGCTTGCCAAGGAGCTGGTGGATATCGTTCACGGCTACGGCAAGGAAGCGATGATGTTTCTCGGAGACCATTGGATCGGAACGGAACCCTTCGGGAAATACTTTGCCGATATCGGTCTTGATGCCGTCGTCGGTTCCGTGGGAAGCGGGGTGACGATGCGTATGATTTCGGATATCAAAGGCTGCTCATATACGGAAGGGCGGCTGCTTCCCTATTTTTTCCCGGATGTATTCAGAGAGGGGGGAGATCCGATAGGGGAGGCAAATACCAATTGGCTGCAGGCAAGGAGGGCGATGCTCAGAAGCCCTCTGGACAGAATCGGTTACGGAGGATATTTGAAGCTTGCTCTGGAGTGGCCGGGATTCATCGATACGATCAAAAACATCGTCAGCGAATTCAGGCAGATTCATGAGATGAGCCAAAAGGGCAAGGCTTATACCGCTCCCTTCAAGGTTGCCATACTTAACAGCTGGGGCTCTATCCGCAGATGGATGTCCAACCAGGTGCATCATGCGATCTGGTACCGAGAGATTTACAGCTATGTCGGTGTGATCGAATGTTTGAGCGGAATGCCCATAGAGCTTGAGTTCATCAATTTCGAAGAGATCAAGGCGGGCATAGATCCGCAGATTCGGGTCATCATCAATGCGGGAGCACAGGGTACCTCCTGGAGCGGGCATGATGCATGGAAGGATGAAGAGATCGTTACCACAATCAGACGCTGGGTTTATGAAGGAGGCGGCTTTATCGGCGTGGGAGATGCGACGGCATACCAGCATCAGGGAAGATTTTTCCAGCTTTCCGATGTGATGGGAGTGGATAAAGAAGTGGGCTTCACGATGAGCACGGATAAATACAATCTCTGTGATCCGCAGCATTTCTTGCTGGAGGATATCGATGAGGCATTGGATTTCGGAGAGGGCTGCCCCGGCGTATATGCCGAGGGAGAAAGATATCAGGTTCTGGCGATGGATCAGAAATATGTGCAGCTTTGCGTGAATCATTACGGAGAGGGAAGATCCGTTTATTTTGCGGGACTGCCCTATTCTCCTCAAAACTGCAGATTGCTTCTGAGAGCGCTGTATTTTGCGGCAGGCAGTGAGAATCTGATGAAAAAGTACTATGTTTCCAATGTCAATACGGAAATTGCGGCATTTGAAGAGGGCGGCAGGCTTGCGATCATCAATAATGCCGAAAAAGAGCTTTCAACCGATCTCTATATAGAGGGTAAAAAGATCAGGAGCATAGCTCTCCGTGCGATGCAGATGCTTTGGACGGATATGGAGGGCAGAGAGATTTAGAGAAAAAAGGCGAAGGGCGAAGAGGCTTCTTTGCCTTTTCTTTATGAATAAAAGGCTGTGATGACCGGGCATCAATAATTTAAGAAAATCGGAAAAGCGCTACCCGGGCTCTTGCTTCGGATAAAAAAGAAATATATAATGAATGGCATACTATATGTCAAAAACAGCTCAGTTAAGAGGGGAGGATTTATGGATGAATCTAAGGTAAGAGTGAAGAGTCTGCAAAAGGCATTGAGCGTGCTCAACTGCTTTATTGAGAAACAAACCCTCGGAGTTACCGAAATCAGTGAGAAACTCGGGTTATATAAAAGCAATGTACATAATATTCTGATGACTTTTGTTGCGATGAATTACTTGGAGCAGGATGCAGAAAGCGGAAAGTTTCGCTTGGGAAACAGCATTTTTTTATTGTATAAGGCGATAAGCGATGGGTACGGAATTACGGATGTGGTATATCCCTATATGCAAAAAATGATGTCGGAGATTGGAGAAACAATATATCTTTCGGTTCCACACGAAAAAGAGGTGATTTATCTGGAAGCGGCATATCCGAAGATTTTTGCCTATCCTACAATGGAACTCAAAGACTGGAGAGCCGGGATGCATTGCACTGCTTCAGGTAAGGTAATGCTTGCGTTCATGTCCAGACAAAGAGCGGAAGACTATCTCAATGGTCCCTTACAAAGATATACCGAGTATACGATTACCGACAGGGAGGTACTGAGAAAGGAATTGGAATTAATCCGACAGAAAAGATATGCACTCGATAATATGGAACTTGAGTTAGGAAGAAAATGTGTTGCAGTTCCTCTTTTTAATCGAAGGGGAAGGTTGGAGGGAGCAATCAGTGCAAGCGGAATAGCGATGAGCATGACGAAGGAGAAGATAGAAGAAGCGATCAGTGTTTTAAATAAATATCTTCCTGAAATCAGTCAGAAACTGTAAAATCAAAAGCATGGAAAAAGCCGGATACCTGCGGGTAACCGGCTTTTTATTCTCAGTATAGGGAAATTCGGAATAATTGATATAAACTTACCAAAACGGTATATTTAACAAAAAAAAGAAATAAATACAAATATTTTTGGAATATTGACTTTTAAAATATAAATAGTTATAATAAAGAAAATAAAATACAGAACCAAGTTCTATAAAAAAGAACAAAAATAATATTAAAAATAGAAAATATGAAAGTTCAAGGAAAACCGGACAAAGTTTTCCTTTATTTAGAAACCACAAAAAGAACAATGTTCTGTAATAGAGAAAAGGAGGAAAGAAAGATGAGTAACAAACCATATTTGCTGGTAGAGTGGAATGATACGAAGACGGATGCGATAGGGTGGCTTTGTGTTTACAATTTTGTTAGACATTATAGCGGAGGGGGAACCCGCATGCATCCCACAGTAACAAAAGAAGAGGTAATACGGCTTGCAACGACGATGGGGTATAAATATAAGGCATGTGAGTCGGTAAGCACGGGAGGCTGCAAAGCGGGAATCAGATATGATTATAAAGCGCCGGATGCGGAAGATGTGCTGAGGAGGTTTCTCTGTGCGATTGCACCCTATATTAAAGCGGGGGTATCGATAGGAGGAGATCTCGGAGTAGATTACGGGTATGTGCTTAGGGTATTTGAGGAGGAGGGAATCGGCTTTCCTCAGACCAAGGAGATGCTAAACGACCCGAAGATACAGCAGGGGATTAAGAATCACGATCTTGCCTGTGGGGAGAGATATGACGGTTTCTTGATGTATGATATGATCACCGGTTACGGAGTAGTATTTGCCGCAGACGAGGCATGGAAAATAAAAGGAGGGAAAAAAGGCGCTTCGGTTGTGATACAAGGCTTTGGATGTGTGGGAGCAAGCGCGGCAAACTGCTTTGATAAGCTGGGTTATAAGGTTGTGGGAATCGCGGATGCGAACCGCTTTATCTATTGTGAGAGAGGATTGGATATTAAAAAACTGGTAGCAACGAAACTGCCGAAGGGAGAACTTAACCCTGAGGCATTTGAGGCAGATTATGAGGAATATCAAAACGATAAATGTCTTGAGGCAAAATGTGATATTCTGATGCCCGCAGCTTTGGAGGATGTGATTCATAAGGATAATGCCGATAAAATAAAGGCATCTTTGATCGTGGAAGCAGCGAACATACCGACAACGCCGGAAGCGGATGAAATTTTAAAGAAAAAAGGAATAGATGTAGCTGTAGATTTTATATCCAATATGGGTGGAATACGAATATACGAGGCTCTTATTTTCCAAGGTTGTGATACCGCTCCCGAAGCGATTGTAAAAGATACGGAGGATATCATCAGGAGGCAGACAAAGCTTTTATTTGAAAAAGCAAAAGAAACGGGAAGATATACGAGAGACATTGCTCTTGAGCTTTTTAAACCGGATAAATCGGATACACCGGATTTCTAAGAGAGAATGGTCTTGCCGGTATGGAATATGTTCAAGGTTATAAAAGATGGGAGAAAAAAGAAGGAAAGGATAAGCGCAAACAAATATCTTTCATCTTAAGGTTTGCTGTTTGGATAAAAAAATTATCCGAGGCGCGGTTATAATATGGATTCTAAATTTAAGAAATATTTTACGATTATTGCGCTTGGCATCAGCGGGGGATCAATATATTTCCTTCCTTTTATTAAATACGTTTTTTATGATGCCCAGATAGAAGCGATGAATATAGCGAACACGCAGTCGGCATTCCTTGTTTCTATATATGGAATTGCAAATACTATCTTATATATTCCGGGAGGCATGTTGGCGGATAAATTTAAGCCGAAAAAGGTATTGATTATATCCCTCATCGCAACGGGACTATTAGGGCTTTTGTATGCCTTTACCTTTGATTATAATCTTGCGGTTTTAATTTGGATCGGCTTATCCTTTTCGACGGCTTTTATCTTCTGGTCCTCTCTGATGAAGGCAGTGCGCATTGTAGGAACAGAAGAAGAACAGGGATTCATGTACGGTGTGTATTATGCCTGCAACGGTGTGTCGGCAGCCGTAGTTCAGTTCCTGGCATTATTTGCCTATAATACGGCAAAAGGAAATGTTACGGGAGGTTTTTTCAGAGCGATTGTAGTAGGCGCAATTGCCGTTATCTTTGCAGCAGTTCTTTTAATTTTCTTAATGGATGATAAGAAAAAAATCGAAGAGGATGAGGGGGATAAATTTAATTTTAGAGATGCCGCATTTTTATTGCGTCAGCCGATTATTTGGTTTTTTTCCTTCATCGTTATGGCAGGATATGGTTATTATTCCTGTATCTCATATTTCACACCATATTTAACAGAAGTCAAAGGAGTCTCCGCTACCGTATCGGGAGCATTTTCAATTATCAGAAATTATGTTTTCCTATTACTTTCTCCACTTGGCGGTCTTTTGGCGGATAAGGTCTTTAAGTCAACCTCAAAATGGTTGGCAGTGGGATTTACTTTTGTGGCTTTGACCTTTATCGGAGTTTTGCTGCTGCCAAATCATATGAACGGAACCTTGGCGGGAATTTATACCTTATTGCCGGGAGCCGTAGCGATGATGGTTTACGGGGTTATATTCTCTGCGCTCGGAGAATGCGGAATTCCTCGCGTGATGACCGGTACGGCGATAGGGCTTGCTTCAATCATCGGTTATCTTCCGGATACCATATACAATATGATTTTCGGTCGCTGGTTGGATGCTCATGGAGGAGGAGGATATACCTATATCTTTATTTTCCTCGCGATCAGCGGATTTATCGGAGCCATACTTTCCGTCATTGTAAGCAGAAGAAGAGGAAAAAATATCATTCCCGGTACAAAACAGTAAATTGTTTTTGAAAGGATATCAATATGGAAAAGGAAAAAGTATATACGGATACGAATAGATGCAAGGGATGCGGATACTGTGTAAAATTCTGTCCGAAAGCTGCGATCAGCTTTACTTCAATGGCAAATGCCAAAGGATATAATGTGATTGAGGTTGATCATGACAAATGTATCCGCTGCGGCTCATGCTATCGTGTATGTCCCGATTATGTCTTTGAAATCAGGTAAAGTGGAGGTGTCAATATGTCAAAAATCTTAATGAAGGGGAATGAAGCGCTTGCAGAAGCTGCACTCGCGGCAGGCTGCCGTTTTTACAGCGGATATCCGATTACTCCTCAGACCGAGATTTTGGAGTATCTTTCATGGAGAATGGAGGAGGTAGGAGGAGAGTTTATTCAGGCGGAATCCGAACTATCCGGCATTAATATGGTGCTTGGAGCGGCATCAGCAGGAGCGAGGGCAATGACTTCGTCGGCAGGTCCGGGTTTTTCTCTCAAGCAGGAGGGAATTTCGTATTTGGTTGCCTCCGAGCTTCCGGCGGTCATTATCAATGTCATGAGGATAGGAAGCGGACTCGGAGATATTGCACAGAGTCAGGGAGATTACTGGCAAATGACGAGGGGAGGAGGACACGGAGATTATAGGACGATTGTTCTGGCGCCGGCTTCTGTGCAGGAAAACGCCGATTTCATGCCGCTCGCCTTCGATCTTGCGGAAAAATACACTCATCCGGTACTGATTGCTTCCGATGCGGCGATAGGGCAGATGATAGAAGCAGTCGAGCTTCCTGCATATCGAGAGCATGATATTAATAAATATGAATGGAGCGTGAAAGGATGTAAAAAAGGCAGCGTCCAGAGAAAAATTCAAAACGAGTACTATACCAATCCCGGCTATGAAGATTTCCTGCGCAGCAAATATCGGGAGATGACTGAAAATGAGCAGAGATATGAGAGTATCATGGCGGAAGATGCAGATATCGTTTTGGTAGCTTACGGAATCAGTTCGAGAGTAGCAACGGAAGCGGTAGAAGAAGGAAGGAAAAGAGGGATGAAAATAGGGCTGATCAGACCGGTCACACTCTATCCCTTCCCGGAAACGGCGTTTGTAAAAGCAGGGGCGGCAAAAGCATTCATGACGGTAGAGATGAATATACTCGGTCAGATGGTGGACGATGTCAGACTGGCAACGGGAGACTTAAAACCCGTAATCCATTTCGGTTCTATTTTCGGGATTCCCGAAACGGAGGATATATTAACAAAAGCAGAGCATATATTGCAGGATATGGGAGGGGGCGAAAAAAGATGAAATTAAAGGCGCCTGATACAATTACGTTTATGCAGAGCGGATTTTGCCCCGGCTGCGGGCACGGACAGGCAGTCAGACTGATAGCTGAGGTTATGGAGGAAATGGAACTGAGCGAGAAGTTGATAGCGGTAGTCGATGTAGCCTGCGGTTCTCTCACCATAGATATGTGGAGATTTGATACAATTATGGCTGCGCACGGGAGACCGATTGTCAGTGCGATCGGAGCAAAAAAAATCAGAAAATCTAACCCTGTAATGGCATATATAGGAGACGGAGCAGCTTATTCGATAGGAATGGCAGAAACGATACATGCGGCAATTCGTAATGATAATGTGGTCGTAATCGTAGTAAACAACAGCGTGTACGGAATGACCGGAGGGCAATGTGCGCCCACCACGCTCCCAAATCAAAAGACGACATCTACTCCTTACGGAAAAAATCCTAAAAAATCGGGTCAGCCTTTCCGCATAGAGCATGCCTTATCAGGAATTAAGATTGCCTATTTGGCAAGAGCGGCACTATGTGATGTTGCCAATATCAATAAAGCCAAGAAATATATTAAGAAAGCTTTTGAAAAGCATATGGCAAATGAAGGACTCTGTTTTGTGGAACTTCTCTCGGCATGTCCGACAAACCTGAATATGACACCGTGCGCTGTGGCAGACAGAATAAAAAATGAGGTAACTTCGTATTTTCCGGTCGGAGAATTTCAGGATAGCACAAAGGAGGGATAGGGATGAAGGAAATAATTTGTGCCGGATTCGGAGGACAGGGAATCCTGACAGCGGGTATGATTTTGATCAATGCGGGGATGGAGCAGGGAAAGCATGTTATTTTCTACCCCTCATACGGTTCTGAAATGAGAGGAGGAACGGCGAATTGTTCGGTCAAGATCAGCGATAAAAAAATTGCCAGTCCGATCTGTAAGACTTTGGATATTCTTTTTACAATGAATACTCCTGCTATAGATAAATTCGAGCCTAGGCTCAAGCCGGGCGGACTTTTGTTGGTAAACTCTTCGGTAGTGCCCAAGGAGAGGTTGTATAGGGATGACATCAGAGTCGTAAAGGTTGCGGCGGGAGATATTGCAAACGAATTGGAAAATCCGAAAGGAGCCAATATCGTGATGCTTGGAGCTCTTGCGGCAAGTAGCGACCTCTTTGAGCCGGAATATCTGGAAAAAGCGATTGATGAGTATTTTACGAAAAAAGGAAAAAAGAATGACAAAAACAAGCTCTGCTTCAGAAGGGGAGTCAGCAGCAGACAGGAGGGATCATAATGGATTTAAACAAGCTGCTTGCGCCGGAATCGGTCGCCGTGATCGGAGCGAGTGAAAAGGAGGGATTCGGAGGAGATACCTGCAGAAATATACTGACCTATAAAAAAAATCTGGAAAAAGTGTATTTTGTGAATCCGAAGAGAGAGAGCGTATTTGGCGTGAAATGCCATAAAAACATATCGGAAATTCAGGACAGTATAGATCTGATGATTATATGTACACCACAAAAGACCGTGATATCGCTTTTGGAAGAGGGAGCCAAAAAAGGCTGCAAGGGGGCTGTGGTTTATGCCAGCGGTTACGGAGAGCTCGGAACAAAAGAGGGGAGAGAAAATGAAGAAGAGCTGAAGAAGGCCGCACAAAGATTAGGAATCGCAATCATGGGACCGAACTGTGCCGGCTTTGTGAATTATATTAATCAGGTTTTTGCGTTTGCCTTTATTTCGGAGACGAGAGACAGAACGGGTAAAGTCGGAGTGGTTTCTCAAAGCGGGCAATTATGTCTTTCAATGATGGAAAGCCCGGGAATGCGTTTTTCCTATATTATTTCGGCAGGAAATTCGAAGATTGTGCAAACGGAAGATTATTTTCATTTTTTAATTGACAACGAGGATTCCAAGGTAATTGCAGCCTATATCGAGGGAGTAAGAAATCCGGAGAAATTTATCGGAGCATTAAGAAAGGCTGCGGAAAAGAAGAAACCCGTCATTATATTAAAAGCGGGAAAAAGCGCAAAAAGTGCTGAAATTGCGGCTTCCCATACCGGAAGTCTGGCAGGTTCCGATAAGGCATTTGATGCGGTGCTGAAAAAATTCGGCGCAATCAGGGTAGATGATTTGGAGGAACTGATTGCAATGTCTATGATGCTTTCTGTGCTGCCTTCGATTCCGGAGAAGGATACTTACACCATTATGTCTCTCTCCGGAGGAGAGACGGCAATATCGGCAGATGTCGGTTATCTAAACGGAATAAAATATCCGGATTTTGAAGAAAAAACGATAGAGAAATTGAAAAAGCAGCTCCCTACATATGCTACGCCGAATAATCCCCTCGATATGACCGCAAGCCTTTCCTATGATGCGGACCTTTATGCGGGTGCACTGCGTACAGTAGCAAATGATAACAATATAGGAATGGTCATCATCGGTTACACTCTCCTCTTTGAGATATTTGATCCCGCGATCCATTATATGTATAAGGGGATAGAAAAGGTTGTGGCAGAGGGCTGCAAAAAGCCCATAGCTTTGATGCCTTTTGCTGAAAATACAAGAAATCCGGAATATCTGAAAAGGCTTTCCGATATAGGAGTCCCGGTACTTCCTCCTCCGATATATGCCTTGAAGCTTTTGCGCTATTTATCCGAATACATTGCATTCAGATCTGCCAAGCGAAGCCTAGAAACAGCACTTCCGACAAGAGAACCCGAGAATATACGCTCATTTTCGGAATATGAGAGCAAGAGGCTGCTTTCTGATTACGGAATACAACCGGGGAAAGAGCAGATTGTAAGAGATGCAGAGGAGGCAGGAGAACTTGCAAAGAAAAATGCAGATAAAAAGTATGCGATGAAAATAGAATCTCCGGATATTTTGCATAAGAGTGATGTAGGAGGAGTTAAGCTAAACGTTATGGGAGAAAAAGCGGCAAGGGAGACATTTAGCCGAATCATAGAAAATGTAAGAAGCAAGAGACCGGAAGCGAAAATAAACGGAATATTAATGGGAGAAATGCTAAAGCCCGGAGTAGAGATGATCATAGGGGTGAAGAATGATCCTCAATTCGGACCGATGCTGATGGTAGGAATGGGAGGAATATTCGTTGAATTATTCGGTGATGTTGCTCTGCATCCTGCTCCGCTGGAAAAAGAGGAGGCTGTTGAAATGCTGAAATCATTGAAGGCATACCGCCTGCTGAAAGGCTATAGAGGAGCGGAGGCGTGCGATCTTGAGGCTTTTGCGGATACGATGGTAAAAGTTTCGAAATTTGCTGCAGATCATAAGGACAGGTTGAAAGAACTCGATATCAATCCCTTATTCGTTTATCCTGATGGAGTAGGAATTGCCGATGCACTGATTATCATGGGAGAATAGGTTTCTCTGTCTTTTATTAAGATAAAGGCAGCAGGAAGGGAGATCTTATGAATGTGTTTAAAAATATAGAAAAAATGGTATTTTTTCCTGTATTGATCATTACTCTCTTTGTTGCCGTAAGCCTCGTATTTTTTAAGGAACTTGCGCATCCTGTAATTGATTTTTTATTCGCTCTTTGCACGCAGAAGTTTGGCTGGATGTATTATATTGCCTGCATTGCCTGTTTTGTGTTTTTGATCTGGATTACGGTCAATCCTTTCGGCAATAAGGTCTTGGGAGAGGAAGGAGAGAAGCCGCAGTACGGAAATTTTTCATGGATAGCAATGCTGTTTACCGCAGGTGTGGGAACCAGCATAGTAATACTGGGTTTTTTAGAGCCGATTTATTATGTCTCATCTCCTCCTTTTCATTTGGAGGCATTCAGCAGGGAAGCATATGAATATGCGCATATGTACGGGCAGTTCCACTGGGGGCTTAGTGCATGGGCTTTTTACATGCCGGCAACGGTTGCCGTAGGATATGGAATTTTTGTAAAAAAAAGAGACAAACTCAACCTCAGCACCGCATGTACCGAATTGATCAGGAAAGAAAGCATAAAAAAAGGAATGGGAATGCTTATCGATGGCTTGGTCGTATTCGGAATTATCGGCTCGATCGCCACTTCACTCGGAATAGGAACTCCTGTGCTTTCAATTATTATCCGATATGTTTTTTCTTTGTCGGAGCGTTGGGAGCTTCCTGTCAACATCCTGATTTTAATAATCTGGGTATGCATTTTCGGAGGATCGGTTTATCTCGGGTTGGATAAGGGGATTCAAAGGCTGAGCAATTTTAATATTATTATAGCCGTTGTATTTATGATATTCGTTATGCTCTGCGGAGATATGACGGGAAGCTTCAAGATGGAAATGAATTCTATCGGATTATATCTTTCGCAGTTTATACGATTAAATACCTGGATGGACCCTTTTGGAGATGGCATGTTTGTCGAAAATTGGACAGTATTTTACTGGGGATGGTGGCTTGCGTTCATGCCGATGATGGGAATCTTTGTCGCCAGAATTTCCAGAGGAAGGACAATCAAAACTGTGGTATGGGGTCAACTCATTTATGGAAGTATGGGATGTGCGCTCAGCTTTATGGCATTTGGCAGCTACTCACTTTATATTCAAAAGAGAGGAATTCTGGATGTATCGAGTGTTTTGCTTAAAGAGGGACAGGCAAGAGCGATTATAGAGATATTGAAAACTTTGCCCTTTTCCCGATTTACGATGATTTTTCTTTGTGTACTTTGCTTTATTTATCTTGCAACAACAATCGACTCTTGTGCTTTTGTCATTGCCTCATCCACCACAAAAAAAATACGTTTTGATGAAGAACCGGAGAGGTGGAACCGTATACTTTGGGCGTTGATTTTTTGTTTCCTCTCAATAGGACTCTGTATGGCAAATGAATTTAAGGCAGTACAGCTCATTTCCATTATTGCGGGATTCCCTCTGATTGCCGTTGTATTTTTGCTGATTCTGGTATGCAGAAAGATGAGCAGAGAGGATGCGGCACTTCAGGTAGGGGAAAGAGAAGAGCAAGAGTCTGCGTTTTCCTTTTTATCGGAGAAAGACGCACAAGAGATACTGAGATTGCGCAGGAGTATCAGAGCAAAGATGGATGAGCAAAGCTGTTTTGCAAAATCTTCGGAATCGGAAATTGAAGATGCGATCAAGAACGGATTTGCGATAGGCTACAGAGAGGGTAAAAATTTGGAGGCATGTTTAATTTGCAGATTGGATAGAGGAGAGTATGCGAGGGCACTTGGACTCGATGAAGAGGAAGAAAAAAAGGCGGCGGATTTTGAAGATGTGTTTGTCAGTCCGGGCTTTAGAGGCAGGGGTCTGCAAAGAAAATTGATGAATCGGATGGAGCAAAGAGCATTGGAAAGAGGGAAGAAGATTATTCTCGCAACAGTGGCGGAAAACAATATCTTCAGTTATCGTAATTTTATCCAAAGCGGATATCGAGTAGAAAAGAAATGCAAGATGTACGGCGGCTTGGAGCGCTGTTTGATGAGGAAAGATATAGGAGAAGAATAAAATTTGCCGAGATAGGTGGAGAGCTGCTGCTTTAGGGCGTAAAAGTCATAAAGCGGCAGTTCTTTTTATGCCTATAAAAACCGGGCAGATTTGCCGGGGATAAGGATATGGGAAAGAAGGAATAAAATACAGAAAATATCATAAAAAACATAAAGTTACATCGACAAGGACTTGATTCATGATATGAAATAAAACATAATTGATAGAAGACGGGAGAGGGGATAATGCGTTTAGATTATGTCAGAAGCTTTATCCAAGTGGTAAACTGCAAGAGCTTTTCTCTGGCAGCGGAACAAAATTTCATATCTCAGCCGACGATCAGCATGCATATCAAGCAATTGGAGCTTGAATTGGGCGTGCAGCTTTTGGTGCGCTCTACGAAGGATCTGCTCTTATCGGAGGCGGGCATGCTTTTTTATCCCTATGCCTTAAAACTCTTGGAAACGGAAGCGGAGGCGCTTTCACAATTTAAGAAAATAGAAAAGAACATCAGAGGGACGGTGGTAATTGCAGCCTCATCCGTCCCCTGCAATTATATTCTGCCCTCTTTTTTCGGGGAGATGAAAAAGGAATTTTCGGATATTAAATATAAGATCATAGAGGGAGACAGTGAGAAAGTCATTCAATCGATTTTAAGATTTGAGTCGGATTTCGGAATCGGGAGCATAAGCTGCGGAAATGAGAAATGTGTTTGTCAGCCTGTCTTAAAGGATAAAATTGTTCTGGCAGCTCCCAATACCGAGAAATACCGGAGAATGGACGGAAAGTTCCCTTTGGAAGCTCTGCATAAGGAAGATTTTATTGTTCGGGAAAGCGGAAGCGGAACAAGGATGGCGGCAGAGAAAATAGAAAAAAAACTCGGGCTTTCGATCAAGCCCTCCAATATTTCTCTCTGCGTGGAGTCTTCGGAAATGGTGAGAAAAGGAGTGGAAGAGGGCTTGGGAATTGCATTTATCAGCAATCTGGCGATTGCGGACGCATTGGAACAAAAAACGCTTCTTAAGTTTGAATTTCCCTATCTCAATACAACGAGGCAGATCTATCTCCTCCATTATAAAGAAAGGATCATGACGGGAGTGCTGATGACGAGCCTGAAGATCTTAAAGAAACACTGTATGAATATAAAAATATAAGAAATGCGTCGGGAAAAGTCGAACCGGCACATTTTTAAATCATTTTCGGATGAGATTTTACTCTCTCGGATTCCCGAATAAAGATAAGAGCTAATCTGGTGGGCATACCCTCTATGCTTATCTAATCAGGCTTCCATTTCAGCAAAAATTTTTCGGAACCGACCATCAAAGTATCGATTAAAAAACCTATAATACCTGCAATAATCATATATGCAATGACTTTTTCCGTTTGCATTTTTGCCTGTGCTTCCACCATGCAGTAGCCGAAACCGACACTGGTCGCAATAAACTCCGCTCATATGACGGACATCCATCCCAAACCGATGGCAAGGCGAACGCCGGTGATCACTCCCGGCAATGGATAATATCTTTGACGATGGCAAATTTTTTGCCCCCATCGATTTTGCGGCATGATAAAAATCCCGATCTATGCCCTGCTGGTATTCAAGATAATCGTAAAAACACCGTTGAAGGCGATCAGAAAAATCGTAGGACCGTCTCCGATTCCAAACCATACGATTGCCAAAGGCACCCATGCCATGATAGGAACCTGGCGTAAAGAGTTAATAAAGGGAGAAAAGGTCTGTAAAATCCGGGGAGAATATCCCATAAATATGCCGAGGGGAAAGCCCAATGCAAATTTTCCCTGAGAGAGCCCTCCAGCGACTTTGATCGGAGCTGTTTGCGGCAGCCTTTAATCGCTTGATATCTGCTGTTGATTCAATATTTTATTTTCGTATGATAGCTATAGTAGTAGTATTTAGAGACCCTCTCCAAGGTCTTTTTATTTTTCGTAGGATCTTATCACGGATAAAATCATATATGATTAAAAGATTACCAAAAAACGGTAAAAAAAAATAAATATTAATATAAAAAATAAAATTAGGAATCGAGTATATTGCCGAGATTTCCAATTGGGCAGGCTCCTACTGAAATGTAATGAATTTTTTCTGCAGTTGTGCAGAACTGGATCAATATATAGAGGGAATGGATCTGAACCATGAGTTGGTGATTAAAGCCGATATTGACAGAGCATTGGAAGAAGCGATAAAATCCTTCGGCATCGAGGATGCAAAAGAAGGAGAATAAATAAAAGAAAAAGGAGAAGATATCGATGAAGGTAGCATATCTATTTGGGTCGCCGCATGCGCGGGAGATTTTAGAGAATATGATTATTCCTCAGCTTGAGGAGGAGAGGCACGTATATGCCTTATTGGCTCCGACAAAGATAGATCAGGTCATTACATTATAATAAAATCTGCACATGAGGAGATGATGAAAGCCGACAAAAAAATGCTCAGAACCGCAGCTGTTCTTGTTCGGATCAGCTTAGAAAGCATGCTTAACCACACAGAGAAGCAGGATTCCTCTTCCCGTATACAATATGCAAAAGCGGTAGAGGAGGATAATCCGCTTTTGCTGAAGCTTCGCCAAGAGTTTCCTGAGGCAAAGGTTTTGCTTGCCTGCTCGGAGGATCTCACCGACGACGGTATAAAGGAACTCGTTGCAATATGTAAAATCGGTGATTTAATAAGGATCATTGTATTGGTAGACGAAGGGCAGCAGCAGGGAGGCTATCACTTTTCGGAACCGATACCGGCGTCGATTGAAAATCAAAAAATCCAATTTAAAAACATAGATAAGGAAGGCGAGATAGAGTTTATTATTACGGAAGAAAAAGAGGGTGCGGTAGGATACGCGATATACAGGATGATAGACGGGGAGTCCGTGGATCTTTTCGGAGAAGGGATGGAGGACTGCTGCTAGGAGAAGGACGGGTAAACTTAAGGAAGAGGATAGTCGGAGTTTTCTGTACCTATACGCCTTTGGAGCTGATTAATGCCACCGGATGCGGTTGGGTCGTTTTATGCGGAGTGGGAGACGATAATATCCCGGCGGCGAAGACGACCTGTGACGGAAAGAAGATGTATGAATTGATGGGAGAGCTCAAGCATTGCCATATTATGCAGCTTCCGCCCGGAGCACAGGGAAGAGGAGCGCTTGAATTTTGGAAGGCGGAAGTGATCAGCACCGTGATTTTCTCCAATCAATATTCCCCCGATTTGGAAAAGAAAATTGAATTTTTGGAGAAGCGTACAAAGGAGCTGGAAGAGCGCTACGAAAAAGAATGCAAGGGGAAGGCATCCAGCCCCCGCATTTTGATTACGGGCTGCCCTACCACGGGAGTGATGGATAAGGTGATCCGGCGAATCGAGGAGCTTGGTGAGGATGTGGTAGGATTTAAAAACTGCTGCGGTCCGAGAGAGAAGAAGGATCTCATCGATGAGAGCAAGGATCCGATAACCGCAATCGCCGAAAAATATCTCCGGGTAAACTGCTCGGTAATGAGCCTGAATCCCGGAAAATTCGAAGCATTGGATGTGCAGATTAATGAATGTCAGGTGGACGGGGTGATAGAGGTGCTTTTGCATGCCTGTCATACTTTTGCCATAGAGGCGGATGCGGTACAGAAATTCGTGACGCAAAAGAAGAATATTCCTTATACCGCGATATATACGGATTATTCGATGGCGGATCAGGCGCAGATAGATACCCGCCTCGGCGCCTTTATAGAGCTTTTGTAATAAGGGAGAAGTAAAGATATTCGATGATGAATGGGATATTTTAATTGTGACCATATGGTCGGTGCGATTATAGGCGAAAAAGCCGGTATCTACGAGGCAATGGGACTGAAGGTCAATGTGACGAAATCGCCGGAAATCGATCCGGAATCTGCTGCGGATACAAGGGGCTTATGCTGTATTTATGCGATGTCAAACGAATTTAAGCAGAAATATCCCGAGCTTGCCAGAAGATTGGTTTTTGCACATCAGCTTGCCATTAAATATATGTATGAGCATCCCTATAATGCGGCGATGATGTTTGCGGACGGCTTCGATGTGGATCCCTATGTGGCGCTGCGCACGATTTATATGAAGACCGTGGCGGAGGGAAGAACCATAACATGGCAGTTTACGGAGCAGAACATCAAAAACTTTGAGGGATATTTCACGCAGTACCCCCAGATCCCGGAAGAGGAAATCCCGAAGGTGCAGGATGTCAGCAAGTTTATGTCAACGGAGATTTCCGCGGATGCGGGAGTGGAGTCCTTTGAGGAGTTTATAAAAGAAAAAATAGACCCGGTGACCCCGATAGGGATGACTTTTGAAGATTGGTATAATAAGGCAAAAGAAATCGACGGCATATCCGATCAGGAAGCCGTAGATATTTCAAAGACGGCAACTCCCTATCTGAATAAGGATTTAAAAGACAGAAAGGCATATAACTAGAGAATTTTAAAATTCTTCCTCCTCTTCACCATAGGGAAGAATCCAAAAAAGGCATATTCTTTCATTATTTTCCATGAAAGAATATGCCTTTTTTTGCCCGTGTTGAATGAAAAATCCGATATCAGCGGATCTTTGTCATCTTGCCGTTCTCATTGACATAGTAATTATCTATCCATTGCTCTTTTTGGAGCTTTCCGCTTCCTTCATCAAGATAATACCAGGAGTTCTTGTATTTGATCCATCCTGTTTTCATAACGCCGTTCCTATCCAGGTAATAAGTATCCTCGTTATACAGAATCCAACCGCTTACGGGATCCCCGTTTTCATCCGTACAGCACCACTCCTCGGCATTTTTGACCCAGTTATACGAGCCCGCATCGAGAGTTTTCACAGAAGCGAAGGCTGTTGATGCAAGGAGCAGAGTGACAGATAAAGCAAGGATAAAAAATCCGACTCTTTTATTGTTTTTCATTGCGTTCATCTCCTCTACTTCCAACCAATCTTTTGATCGGAACTGAAATAATGTTCCATCGATAGATTAATTATAACAGAATTTCCTGATATGAGAAGAGCTCGACACCGATAGTAAGAACATTGTAAGAAAGACGTAACCGGATTTTCTGCACTATAGGATTTATGTAATAATTATGGTATACTTGTACAAAATTAAGGGTTCAGAATCAAGGAGCAGGAAAAATGAAAATGAAATTGAGCAAATATATAGCAGAGAAACTGGTCGAAAACGGAATCAAAAACTGCTTTTCCGTCACGGGAGGCGGAGCAATGCATCTGAATGATGCTTTCGGGCATCAAGAAGGCTTGCATACCATATATAACCATCACGAGCAGGCTTCCGCGATTGCGGCGGAGGCGTATGCAAGGATTTATAACCGCATGGCTCTGCTCTGCGTCACGACGGGACCGGGAGGGACAAATGCGATCACCGGAGTGGTGGGAGGCTGGCTGGATTCTATACCGATGCTCGTGATTTCCGGGCAGGTTCGTTATGACTGGACGGCAAGGTCCTCGGGGCTTGCGATTCGCTCCATGGGAGATCAGGAATTTGATATCTGCAAATCGATAGACTGTATGACAAAGTATTCCGAAATGGTGATAGAGCCCAAAAGGATCCGCTACTGTCTGGAGAAGGCGCTCTTTCTTGCGCAGAGCAAAAGACCGGGACCGGTCTGGCTGGATATCCCGCTCAATGTGCAGTCATCCTTTATCGAAACGGAGGAATTGATCGGATTTGATCCCAAAAATTATATGGAGGGAGGAAATGGATGGGCGGCGCCCTCCGGCGTAGAGATAGAGGAAGACGAGGAGGGAAGAGGGGAGAGAAGGGAGATCGCGGTGCCGAAGGTGAGCCGGGAGCAGGCAAAGCGCATCATCGAAAAGATTCGGCAGGCAGAGCGCCCCGTGTTCAATGCGGGCAACGGAATCCGCATAGGAGGCGCGCATAAGGAGTTTATAGAGCTTGCCGAAAAACTGGGGATCCCCGTCTGCACGGGCTGGAACA
This sequence comes from Johnsonella sp., assembly GCA_030529445.1. Taxonomy (GTDB): domain Bacteria; phylum Bacillota; class Clostridia; order Lachnospirales; family Lachnospiraceae; genus Johnsonella. The sequence continues at coordinate 51,330 of JAUMWW010000004.1, forward strand.
GCGAGGACTGTATCTGGGACGATCACCCTCTTTATGTCGGCAGACCGGGAAACTTCGGCGACAGAGCGGGTAATTTTGCCGTTCAAAACTCCGATCTTGTTTTTTCCGTCGGCTCGAGGCTGAGCCTGCGCCAAGTCGGATTTAACTGCAAGGGATGGGCAAGAGAGGCTTATACGATCATTAACGATATTGACGAGCAGGAATTAAAAAAGCCCACCCTCCATGTAGATATGCCCCTGCATGCGGATTGCAGAGATCTCATGCAGACAATGCTGAAGGTGCTGGAAGGCGAAACACTCCCGATCTGGAAGGGAGGAGGCAAGGGCATCAAGGGGATGAACTGGGCGGATACCTGTAAGTATTGGAAGAAAAAATACCCCGTATGCAGGGAGGAGTTTCTGCATAAGGAGGAGAGTGCTCCGGCAAATGTATATGCCTTTATCAGAGAGATTTCCGATCAGGCAAAGGAAAACCAGATTACCGTAGTGGGAAACGGTTCCGCCTGTGTGGTCGGGGGGCATTCCTATATCATTAAAAGGGGACAGAGGTTTATTTCCAATTCCGCAATCGCTTCGATGGGATACGATCTCCCGGCAGCCATCGGCGTACATATGGCAAATCGGGACGATCTTAAGGAAGCGGCGGTGTTTGCGGAGGGAAGAGATTATCAAAGAGATATTATCCTGGTGACCGGAGACGGAAGCATACAGATGAATTTGCAGGAATTGCAGACGATACTGCACCATAAGATGCCGATCAAGATCTTCCTGATCAATAACGGAGGGTATCACAGCATCCGCCAAACGCAGTCGAAGTTTTTCTCGGACAGGGTAATGGTCGGAATCGGAGAGGAGAGCAAAGATTTAAGCTTTCCGGATATGGAAAAGCTTTCGGCGGCATACGGTATTCCCTTTATCCGAGCGCATTCGAATGCGGAGCTTTCAGAGGCGGTGAGGAGAGCGTATGAAACCGAGGGTCCGGTGATTTGTGAGGCGATCGTAAGCAGAGATCAGAATTTTGAGCCGAAATCCTCCGGAAAGCAGCTTGCCGACGGGCGCATGGTCAGCCCCCCGCTGGAGGATCTGACTCCCTTCCTTTCCGATGAGGAAATGGATGAAAATATGATTGTACAGAGGATGAAAGAATAGGATGAAGATTTTATTGAGCGGCTCGACCAGCTTTATCGGCAATGCGCTCGCAAGTGAGCTGATCGGGAGGGGACATGAGGTATATGCGCTCATCCGCCCCGGTTCGGAGCATAAAGCCTCCTGCAAAGGGAAGGGGGGCTTTCATATCCTGAGCACGGATATCAACGATCTGGAAAGCCGGTTTGCAGGATGCTTTTCGGAAAAGAAAGAAAACGAAGGCTTCGATCTTTGCATACATCTTGCATGGGAGGGCATCGGAGCAGCCGGCAGAATGGATGCGGCGATACAGGAGCGCAATATCAGAAACACCGGAGTGCTGCTTAGGCTGGCGGCAGCGAGCGGATGCAAAAGATTCCTCTTTGCGGGATCGCAGGCGGAATACGGGATGACTTTGGAAAAGATTGAAGAAGGAGCTTGCCGACCCGATGTTTTGCTGCACGAAGAGATGGACTGCGATCCGATATCGGAATACGGAAAGGCAAAGCTGAGGGTATGGAAGGAGGCATCCTCTTTTTGTAAAAAAGAGGGGATGGAGTATATTCACATGAGGATATTCAGCACCTATGGACCTCAGGATCATTCGACCTCGCTGATTTCGTCCTGCGTTGCGGCGATGCGGGAGGGGAGGAAGCTCAGGCTCGGTGCATGCAGGCAGCTTTGGAATTATATCTATGTGGAGGACTGTGCGGCGGCGATCGCAGATCTTGCTTTTTGTACGCTCGGGCAGGAAAAAGAGAGCATTGTCAATATTGCGGGAGAGGATACGAGAGCTTTGTATCGCTTTGCAGAGGAAATCGAGCGCATTTATCAAAGGGAGGACTGCCTCTGCTTCGAAGAAAGGCTGCCGGGCGCAGAGGGAACGCCGTTTTTAAATCCCTCAATAGAGAAATTGAAGAAATTAACCGGCTTCCGTCCCAAAACAAAATTTGAGAAAGGAATAGAAGGCATTGAAAAGATGCATCGTTTGCAAGGCAAAACTGGAAGAGCTTTTTAGGATAGAAAACATGCCCGCCTCCGCGCAGGATATACCGAGCCGGGAGGAACTCGAAAGGGACAGAGCGACGGATATCCGCCTCTGTGCATGCAGAGGATGCGGGCTCGTGCAGCTGGAGAGCGAACCGGTTCATTATTTCAGAGATGTGATCCGGGCAGGCGGGGGCTCAAGCACGATGGAAGCGCTCAGAATGAGCCAGTATGAGGAATTTATCCGAATCGGGGATCTCAAGGGCAAAAAAATACTGGAGGCAGGCTGCGGAGCGGGCGAGTTTTTGGAGATATTGGCAAGATATCCTGTGCAGGCATACGGGATGGAGCATAAGGAGGAGCTGGCAAGGAAGGCGAGAGAAAAAGGGCTCTCGGTCAGCATCGCTTATCCGGAATCCGAGGAGGAGATTTTTGCGGATGCTCCCTTTGATGCCTTCTGCTCGTTTAATTTTCTGGAGCATCAGCCGGATCCGGTAAGCTATCTCAGGGCGATTGCCAAGAACCTCAAAGAGGGAGGATTCGGGCTGCTGACCGTGCCGAGCTTTGAATATATTCTGGAAGAAAAGAGTTTTTATGAGATCATTCCCGACCATATCGCCTATTATACTTTCGAGAGCCTCGCTTTCACGGCGCAGAGCGCAGGATTTGAGATCATCGGCAAAAAGAGGGTAAACAGAGATACGCTTGAGCTGATCCTCAAAAAGAGAGCGCTCCCGGATATCGGAGGAATCCTGCGGCAAAAAGAAGCGATCGGAGAGCAGGTATCGGCTCTTTTGCAGCTTGCCAAGAAAGAAAAGAGGAAAATTGCGATATGGGGAGCGAGCCATCAGGGATTTACGCTCTGTGCGACCCTGCTCTCCTCCCGTGGGGGAGAAAAGCGCTCAGAGGAAGAGAGAGGATTCGGTCAAAGCGAGGGCAGAGAAGGGGAGATTTTGTATATTATAGATTCGGCAAAATTCAAGCAGGGAAGATATGCCCCGGCATCCCATATCCCGATTGTTTCCCCAAAACAGGCTAAGGAAAATCCTCCGGATATCATAATCATCGTCGCACCGGGCTATACGGATGAGATCGCCGCGATTATCCGGCGTGATTTTGCTTCCAGCATTTCCGTATATACCTTGATGAGCGAGAGCTTGGAGAGGCTTTGGTAAAGCAGCTTAAGGAGGATAAGAAAGCGAGGAGAGAATGAAAGCGTTTATACTGGAAGCCCCCGGCAGGGCAGGATTTGCCGATATGCCGCTTCCCGAGCTTAAAAACGAATACGGAGCGATTTTGCGTCCGATCGCAATGTCCGTATGTACCTCCGATGTCAATACGGTATACGGGAGCGGGAGCAAAAAGCCGGATCGTCTGATTCTGGGTCATGAGGCGGTTGCGCTTGTTGCTCGCACGGGCTCGGAGGTGAGGGATTTTAAAGAGGGCGATATCGTCGCCGTTCCTTCGATGACGCCGGATTGGAGAAATCCCTCGGTGCAGGAGGGAAACTGTCTGCATGCGGGAAGCCCGTTTTCCTCGGTTGCATTGGGCAGGAGCATATCCGGAGTTTTTGCGGAGTATTTTATGATTGAGGATGCGGATACCACCTTGGCAAAGCTTCCTCCCGGAGTCGGGGTTGACGACGCGCTGATGTGTGTGGATATGGTTACCACAGGCTTTAGAGGGGCGGAGGCGGCGGATATCCGCTTCGGAGATACGGTGCTGGTTCTCGGAATAGGAGCGATCGGGCTGATGGCAATCGCCGGAGCTTCACTCAGGGGAGCGGGGCGCATTATCGCGGTCGGAAGCAGGGAGGTCTCGATCTCTCTGGCAAGGAAATACGGAGCGACGGAAGTGATTTCCTATAAAGATAGGGATATCGCAGCCTATGTAAAAGAGGCGACGAAGGGGCAGGGAGCCGATGCGGTACTGATTTGCGGAGGAGGGGATCAGACGCTCGGCATCGCCTATGAAGCATGCAGATACGGGATAGGAAGAATTGTCAATCTCAAGCATTTTGCGGGAGAGGGCGAGATGGGAATCCCGAAGTTCCATGCAGGCAGGGGAATGGGAGGAAAGACCTTCTATACCGAACTGGGCATGGGAGGAAGAAGGAGGCTTGAGAGGCTGATGGAGCTGGTCAGATGCGGAAGAATCAGTCCGGGAGAGCTGATCACGCACCGATTCGAGGGATTTGAGCACTTAGAGCTTGCTCTGGAGCTGATGAGGGATAAGAAAAATACGGTGATTAAAACCAAGGTCGTTCCGGAATGGGGGATCGCATATCAGCTTCCGTGTAAGGAGGGGGAAAGAATCTGAGGCTTATTCTTGTTATTCCCCTCTTTCCCGTGCTATAATAGCGGATAGTCCAAAATAAGCCCGGATAGGGGCAGAAAGCCCTGTCCGCAGGCTTTTGTAAATATATTCGGAGCCTGCCGCATAAAGAAAGAATAGGGAAAGGCATATCATGAGCAAGAAAATAAGCATCGTCATCCCCTGCTATAATGAAGAAGAAAATATTGAGGTCTTAAGCAGGGAAATTAAAAAGATTTTTGCCGCCGAGCTTTTGGGGTATCGCTATGAGATGATTTTCATCGATAATGATTCCACCGATAAAACAAGGGATCTGATCCGCAAGCTTTGCAGGGAAGATAAGGATATCAAGGGAATTCTGAATGCGAAGAATTTCGGGCAGTTCAATTCGCCCTATCACGCAATGCTGCAAAGCAGCGGGGATGCGACCATGCTGATGGCGGCGGATTTTCAGGATCCCGTAGAGATGATTCCGAAATTTGTGGAAGCCTGGGAAGAGGGATATCGGATCGCGATAGGTATAAAAAAGGCAAGCAAGGAAAATATCTTCATGTATAAGCTCAGGAGCCTGTATTACAAGATGATCAAAAAGCTTTCCGATATCGAACAGATAGAGCATTTTACCGGTTTCGGTCTCTATGACAAAAGTTTTATTCAGGTGCTCAGAGATCTCGGGGATCCGACGCCGTTTCTGCGCGGAATCGTTGCGGAGCTGGGCTTCAGGCGCAAGGAGATCCCCTATGAGCAGCCGAAGCGAAGAGCCGGAAAGACCAGCAATAATTTATACAGGCTCTATGATGCCGCGATGCTTTCGGTGACCTCCTATACCAAATTCGGTTTGCGGCTTGCGACCTTCGTCGGAGGGATTTCCTGTATGCTGAGCATGGCGGCGGCATTTGTTTATTTGGTCTTAAAGCTGCTTTATTGGGAACGCTTTCCGGCAGGAATGGCTCCCATACTGATCGGCATGCTCTTCTTGGGATCGGTTCAGATTTTCTTTATCGGAATGATAGGGGAATATGTGCTTACGATCAATCAAAGAGTGATGAAACGCCCTCTGGTTGTGGAGGAAGAAAGGATTAATTTTGATGAGGAGGGGCAAACGCCTCCTTGCGCAAGGAAAAGCGATGAAATATAAAATAGATATCGTCAGGGTACGGGAAAACCGGATCACCATCAACGGATGGGTGGTGGGAAAAAGACCGGAATCGGATGTAAAATTCAAAGTATTGGATGAGAAGAATGCAGAGCTTGCATTTGATTTTGTTTCGACCAGAAGAGATGACGTCAGCAATATTTATTTTAAGAAGATTTATGATAAGGATTTCGGCTTTGATATCCGTTTCGATTATATCAGAGGCGGGGATTACATCTTGCTGATCGAGTCGGAATCAAGGACGGCAAGGATCCGATTTAATGAGGAAAGCATTGCGAAGCGTTCCAGCGTGGCGCATAAGAGGATGGAAAAGATCAAGGATCTTTGCAATATGGAAACAATCAGAGTTTCTTTGCAGTTTTTAAAGGAACACGGGCTGAGAGCGCTGCTGAGAAAATCGATAGGAAAAATCAGAGGAATCGACAGCGATTACGAATATGCGGAATGGTATGAAAAGACGAAGCCCTCGCAGGAAGAGCTGAAACGCCAGAGAGAGGCTTCCTTTGCCTATCGTCCGAAGTTTTCTATCGTCATTCCCCTTTATATGACGCCGGACCATTTTTTAAGAGAACTGATCGAAAGCATATTAAATCAGACCTATGGAAATTTTGAGCTCTGCTTTGCCGACGGCAGCCCGGAGGGGAAATCAAAAGAAGCGATCTTAGAGGAATACGGCAAAAAAGATGAAAGAATCAGATATTGCCTGATCGGCGAGAATCTCGGAATTGCGGGCAATACCAATAAGGCTCTGGAGATGGCAAAGGGAGATTTCATCGTGCTCTGCGATCATGACGATCTGATCCCGGAGCATGCGCTTTATGAGGTGGCAAAGGCGATCAACGAGAACAAGGTCTGTGACTGTATTTACAGTGATGAAGATAAGCTGGATATGGACGGCGGTTCCTTATTCGATCCGCATTTCAAGCCGGATTTCAATATCGATATGCTGCGCAGCGTAAATTATATCTGCCATCTTTTTGTAGCGAAGAAATCTCTGATCGAGGCTGCGGGAAGTTTTCGGGCGGAGTTTGACGGAGCCCAGGATTATGATTTTATTTTCAGGGTCTGTGAAAAAGCGCAGCGCATCGTGCATATTCCGAAGGTGCTTTATCATTGGCGCTGCCATATGAACTCGACGGCAGGCAATCCCGAAAGCAAGCTTTATGCCTTTGAAGCGGGGGCAAGGGCGATCAGAGCGCATTATGAGAGGGTGCACCCCAAGCTTAAGATCGAGGAGATCAAAAAAGGAATAGATTACGGTATTTACCATACCGTCTTTAAGATAGAAGAGGAACCGCTGATTTCGGTAATCATCCCCAATAAGGACCATATCCGGGATCTGGATCTGGCAATCCGCTCGCTTTCGGAGGGAAGCTATAAAAATCTGGAGTTCATCATCGTGGAAAACAATTCCGTAGAGGATGCAACCTGGGAGTATTATCGGGAGCTTGAAAAAAGAGGGGAAAATATCCGGATCGTAAGATGGGAAAGAGAGTTTAACTACTCGGAGATCAATAATTTCGGCGTCGGATACGCGAGGGGCGAGTACCTGCTCTTTATGAATAATGATATCGAGCTTAAGCAGAAGGATTCTCTGAGAGAAATGCTCGGCTATGCGCAGAGAGAGGATGTGGGAATCTGCGGAGCGAGGCTTTTGTACAGGGACGATACCATCCAGCATGCCGGAGTCGTGGTCGGCTTCGGAGGAATTGCGGGGCATACCTTTATCGGGCTGCATGATACCCAAAACAGTTATTTTCACCGGGCGATGACGGCGCAGAACTATTCCGCCGTTACCGCAGCCTGCATGCTGACAAAGAAAACGGTGTTTGAAGAGGCGGGCGGCTTCTCAAAGGAGCTTGCGGTGGCATTCAACGATATCGATTACTGCATGAAGGTAAGGAAGCTCGGAAAGCTCGTTGTATACACGCCTTACGCGGTATTCTACCACTATGAGTCGAAATCCAGAGGGCTGGAAGATACGCCGGAGAAGATGGAGAGATTTAACCGGGAGACGGCGACCTTTATCAAGAAATGGCCGGATATTTTAAGAGAGGGAGATCCTTATTATAATCCTAATCTTACGCTGCGAAAATCCGATTTCTCCCTGAGAGATCTCCTGAAGGAAAAGATAGGGGAGCAATACCATATTAAAGGGATAGAGAAGTATTTTTAGATGATGAAAAATGAAATCTCGATTATCATACCGAATTTTAACGGAATGAAGTTTCTGCCGGAATGCATAGAATCGCTGAGAAAGCAGAGTGTAAGAAACTTCGATATACTGGTTGTGGATAATGCCTCCTCGGACGGGAGCAGAGAATGGCTGCAAAAGAATGGGATTTGCAGCCTCTTTCTGGAGGAAAATCTCGGATTTGCGGGCGGAGTCAATGCGGGGCTTTCAACGGTCGATACAAAATACGTTATTTTGCTCAATAATGACACCATCGTGTTTGAGGATTATGTCGAAAGGCTTCGGGAAGCGATAGAGCTTTCCGAAAATATCTTCTCGGTCAGCTCCATGATGATTCAGGCAAAGAACAGGGATCTGATCGATGATGCGGGAGACGGGTTCTGCATCCTTGGCTGGGCATACCAGATCGGCGTCGGAGAGAGGATAGAAAAATATCAAAAGCCCCGGGCGGTTTTTTCCGCCTGCGCCGGAGCCGCGATATACAGAAAGAGCGTTTTGGATGAGATAGGATTTTTTGACGAAATGCATTTCGCGTATCTGGAAGATATCGACCTCGGCTACAGGGCAAGGCTCTTCGGTTATGAAAACCGCTATGAGCCGAGAGCGCGGGTCTATCATCTGGGGAGCGCAACTTCCGGCTCGAAGTATAATTCCTTTAAGGTGAGGCTTTCCGCCAGAAATACGATTTATCTTAATTATAAGAATCAATCGAATATCCAGCTCTGTTTCAATGCGCTCCCCCTCCTGTGCGGGGTGCTGATCAAGGCGCTCTTCTTTTTGAAAAAAGGATTTTTTAAGGACTATCTCTTCGGGCTGAAGGAGGGCTTTTCCACCTGCGGGCGATGTAAAAGAGCAGATTTTAAAAGCCTGCCGATAAAAAGGCTTTTGAGGCTGGAATGGGAAATGATTTTGGGAATGTTTGCCTATATCGGGCATTTTATCGGGCGCAGGATGTCAAAGAAAGGGAAGCAAAGCCATATTTCAACTTAAGATTTTTTTAATACAAAAAAATTGAAAAAATTGTATAATACTGTATGCGGATTTTTGACTTTTCGGTTTTCTGCCGCATGAGATATGACCGGCTGGTATGGATGACGGATTATGATTAAAAAAAATCAGATACAATTTAACAGGCTGCATATGGTGCTTGATGCTTCATGTATCATACTGAGCTATCTTCTCGCATACTGGGTGATGTTCGTCTTCGGAAATGCGAGTTCGGCACTTCCGCCGAATGTATATTTTGCGGCATTGGTCCCGATCGTGCCGCTTTATATGATTTTAAATGAAATCTTCGGGCTTTATACGCCGAAGCGAGTGACGGGGATAGGAACCGAATTTGTAGGAATTTTAAAAACGAATTCCATCGGCTTCCTGATTTTTACGCTGATTCTCTTCCTCGGTTCGAAAAACCAGTATTTATACCATTTTTCCAGAAAACTCGTGGTCTTGTTTTATATTCTGGGAATTTTAATCCAGACCATGGAAAGGAACCTGATCCGCTATCTGCTCAGAAAGATGCGCTCAAAGGGATATAATCAGAAGCATATCTTACTGATCGGGTACAGCAGGGCGGCGGAGGCTTATATCGACAGGGTCAATGCAAATGCGCAGTGGGGGTATAAGATCAGGGGACTTTTGGACAATAAGCAGGCAAGAGGCTTTGAATACAAGGGCGTGCGGGTTATCGGCAGGATAGATAACTTAAAATCCATACTGGAGATGAATGTACTGGACGAAATAGCGATCACCCTCGGTCTGGAGGAATACGAGCATCTGGAGGATATCGTAAAATCCTGTGAGAAATCGGGGGTTCATACGAAATTCATCCCCGATTATAATAATATGATTCCGACCATTCCTTATATAGAAGATTTGCAGGGGCTCCCGGTGATCAATATTCGCCATGTGCCCTTGACGAGCTGGCATAATTCGGTAATGAAGAGGATGGTGGATATCGCTGCGGGAATCACCGGACTTGTGTTTTTTTCTCCGGTGATGCTTTTGGTGGCGATTTTAATCAAGCTGACCAGCAAGGGACCGATTATTTTCTCTCAGGAGAGGGTGGGGCTCCATAATAAGCCCTTTAAGATGTATAAGTTTCGCTCCATGCTGGTGCAGGATGATAAGAAAGAGGCGAAGGCATGGACGACGCCGAAAGATCCCCGGGTTACATGGATCGGAAGAATTATCAGAAAAACGAGCGTGGATGAGTTCCCGCAGTTTTTTAATATTTTGATCGGCAATATGAGCCTGGTCGGTCCGAGACCGGAGAGACCGTATTATGTGGAAAAGTTCAAGGAAGAGATCCCGCATTATATGATTAAGCATCAGGTGCGCCCCGGGTTGACCGGATGGGCGCAGGTAAACGGCTATCGAGGGGATACCTCGATACAAAAAAGAATAGAGCATGATCTGTATTATATAGAAAACTGGACGATGATTTTTGATTTCAAGATTATGTTTTTAACGATATTTAAAGGGTTTATCAACAAGAACGCGTATTAATTAAAGGAAAGAAGTTATGATGAAGAACGGAGAAAAAGACAGCTATACGGCGCCGAGATCCAGAGGCAGGAAAAACATGCTTAAGCCGGCGGAGGGGGATAAGGCGGAGACGAGGCAGCAGCTCTACGATCCGGAGTCGCAGAGGAAGAAATCCAGGCTCAGACGCATCATCGGATTTGCGATTGCCGAGGTTCTGGTGCTGAGCATGATATTTTTCTATGCCTATGCACTGAATCAGTACAGCAAGATACAAAGACCGGATTTTAACGAGCAGGAAGTGAAAAATACGAATCTTGCGGTAGAGAGCATTAAGCGCATGGAGGGCTATAAAACAATAGCGATTTTCGGTGTCGATTCCAGAGATAATTCCGTAGGCAAGGGCTGGAATTCCGACGTGATCATGATTGCGAGCCTGAATCTTGCCAACGGAGAAGTCAGACTGGTCAGCATTTTCAGAGATACCTATCTGAATCTGGGCAATGATAAATACAGCAAAATCAACCATGCATATGCTACGGGAGGACCCGAGCAGGCGCTGAAGGCGATTAATAAGAATCTGGATTTGAATATTACTCAGTATGCCACCTTTAACTGGAGAGCGGTGGCTACGGGCATTAATATACTGGGAGGAGTCGATGTGGAGATCTCCAAGCCGGAGTTTCGGTATATCAACTCCTATATCACGGAAACGGTGAAGTCGACGAAGATAGGATCGGTGCAGCTCAAGAGCCCGGGAATGAATCATCTGGACGGAGTGCAGGCGGTAGCTTACGGAAGGCTTCGTTATATGGACAGCGATCTTGCCAGAACCGAGCGTCAGAGGAAAATCATCGAGCTTGCGCTGGATAAGGCAAAAAAGGCGGATCTGAAGACCTTAAATGATTTGTTAGGAAACATGCTGGAGATGATAGGAACTAACCTCACCTGGCAGGACGGATTGGATGCGATCGCGGATGTCGGAAGTTATCGCATCGTTGAGACGATGGGATTTCCCGCCGCCAGAGGAGTTGCCAATATGGGCTCAAAGGGGCAGTGCATCATTCCCCAGACACTTGAGAGCAATGTAAAGGTTTTGCATGAATTTCTTTTTGCGGATGCCGATTATCAGGTTTCGGACACGGTCAAGAAAATATCCAACAGAATAGCCGGGGACTCCGGAATGTATAAAGAGGGTAAATACATCGATCATGTTCCGACGGATAAGGGCTATATCCCGAACTCGGATAAAAAGAAAGAGAGCAGGACGGAGGATGAGGATTCGAGCGATTCCTCAAAGTCCTCCACGAAAAAGAAAAGCACTCCCGAATACGGCGTGCATTATGAAACGGATGAAGAGGGAGAGACGATATGGCTCTATGAGACGGATGAGGAGGGCAATCTTTTGGAAGGCTCCGATGAGGAGACCTTGCCGACGGAGACCTTGAGGCCGGCTAACGAGAGCCTTACGGAGAGCGGTTCCTTACAGGAGCCGGGAAGCACGAGAAGAAGCAGTGAGCATAGCTCTGCGGGAGGAAGCCTGCCGAGCGGACCTTCCCGACCGAGCGCATCGCAGCAGCCTTCTTCCTCCTTGCACCCGAGCAGACCCTCGGAGGAGAGCACGGCGCAGCCTCAGCCGGGCAATTCGGGATCGACGGGACCGAATGCGCCCACGACGGCGCCGAATAAGCCGACGGCGGAAAGCAGCACGGGATCCAAGCAGCCCGGCAATCACCAGGGCGGTTCTTCATCGCCGGGAGGACCGAGTTCCCCGACAAATCCGGCACCCGCGCCGACGACTCCCGCACCGACGGCTTCCGCACCCACAACGCAGGCGCAGCCTCAGCCGGGATCCGGTCCGGGAGGAGAGGATGCCATCATAGGGGAGCCCAAGCCGCAGTAAGCATCCTTCCGGGAAAGAATTGCTGAAATCACAAATTTTACGAATTTAATACACATTTTCTTCACAAAGCATTGGTAGACTGAGTACAACAAAAATACCAATGCTTTTTTGATGAGAGAGAAGGGATGGCTTCCGACAGAGCCTCTTCTATAGAGAGCCTTTCAGGGAGGATTTTCCAAGAGCAATCTTTCGGCATAGAGAAAGCGGCAAGGAGTAAAACAGATGTATCAGGATTATGATGAAAACAGAGGCGAAGAAAGAAAGGATCACCAAGAAAACGAATTCGCAGGAAATACATACCCATACGGGGAAAACGAGCAGCCCAAGGCGGAAGCGGAGCATATTGAGGAAAGGGTTCCGGTAAAGAAATTAAAGAGAAGAGGAAAAGGAAGAAGAATAGCGGCGCTGATTGCCGCGGGGCTGCTTTTCGGTACGGTTTCCGGAGCTGCGATGGCGACGGTAAATTCCTTTGTGGCTTCCCGGCTCGCCAGAGAGAGCATGGGAGAAGGGAGCACGGAGCAGACGAAGGGAGAGCCGATGGCATCGAAGATTCGGCTCAACGAGGCGATAAGACCGACAAAAAGCAGTGAAGATTCGCAAATCTATGTGCATTCCGCAGATGTATCGGGAATCGTAGAAAGAGCGATGCCTTTTGTGGTTGCGATCAACGGAACGACAAAGCTCAAGACCTATAGCTGGTTCGGAGAGAGCCGGGAGATAGAGAGCCCTTCCAGCGGCTCGGGAATCATTATCGGAAAAAACGATGAGGAGCTTCTGATCGTGACCAATAATCACGTGGTCAATGATGCAAACTCTCTGAGCGTGGTGTTTATCGATGAGGAATCCGTAGCGGCAAGCGTAAAGGGAGGAGATTCGGAAAGCGATGTGGCAATTATTGCCGTAAAGATCAGTGATATCAAAGAGGAAACCCTGAATCAGATCGATATCGCAACGATAGGGGATTCCGATGCGCTCAAGGTAGGACAGGGAGTGATCGCGATAGGAAATGCCCTGGGATACGGGCAGTCCGTGACGGTCGGTTATGTAAGCGCCCTGAACAGGGATGTGGAAACCAGAGAAGGGATTATCAAAAATCTTTTGCAGACCGATGCGGCGATCAATCCCGGTAATTCGGGAGGAGCGCTTCTGAATATGGAAGGAGAAGTAATCGGAATCAATTCGGCGAAGTATTCGGCAAAGGAAGTAGAGGGCATGGGATACGCGATACCGATCAGTGCGATCCGGGATATCATTACCGAGCTTTCCAATAAGAAGACAAGAGTTGTCGTCGATGAGGAAAATCAGGGATACCTCGGCATACAGGGGCAGAATATCGATGCCGAAACCGCACAGCTTTATGATATGCCGAAGGGAATCTATGTATATAAGATCGTCGAGGGCGGAGCGGCGAGTGAATCCGAGCTTCAGGAAAAAGATGTGATTTTAAAGCTCAACGGGCAGAGCGTCAGAACGATGGAGGATTTAAAAAAGGAGCTGAGCTATTATTCCGGCGGCGAGGAGGTGCTGCTGACCATCAAGAGATTGGAGGGAAGCGAGTATAAAGAGCGAGAGGTGGAGATCACCCTCGGATACCGCAGCGAGATGAAAACCGAATAATCAAGGAAGACTCCCGCCAAGGATGAAGGGAGTCGGCTTGAGGGTAAAGCTCTGTCGGCAGGTCTGCACAAAATGCAGAGCCTTTGATATGGGAGGAGAGGAAAGCGCGTCATTTCCCCTCCTCTCTTTTGTGTTCTCCCCGCAAAAGAAGGAAGCAAAAAGCGGGCTTTCCCCATTTTCAGGGAAAGGAGGGAGGATAAGAAGAGGGGGATAAAAGAGGGGAGAGGGAAAACGCGACAAAACAGGGAGTTTATGATATAATCAGAAGACAGCAATACGGTTTAAAATCTTTTTAGAGGAGTTATATGCAGGACGATAAGAAAGATTTGCTCAGGGAAGGCGGCGAAGAAAAAGAAGAACAAAGCGGGAAGAGCTCGGGTGAGAAAAAACAGGATGAGGATAGGGAATACGAAAAGATATGCTATATCTGCAGAAGACCGGAGCATATAGCGGGTCATATGATCAGCATGCCGGGGAAGATGGAATTATGCCATGACTGCATGCAGAGAGCATTTGATTCCATTAACAGCGGTCATTTTGATCCCGGCGATTTATCCAATCTTCCGATTATGAATTTAAATCTCGGAGACTGGAATAAAATCAATCCCGTACCGATTTCGCAGAAACAAAAAATCAAAAAGAAGGATAAGGAGAGCGGGAGAATTAAGATGGAGGATATTCCCCTCCCCCATATCATCAAATCCATGCTCGATGAGTATGTGATAGGGCAGGAAAAGGCGAAAAAAGTTTTGGCGGTGGCGGTTTATAATCATTATAAAAGAATTTTTCTGGATCAGGAGCAAAAAGATCTGCCCCATGAAGATAAGAGCTTGAAAATCGAAAAATCGAATATTCTCATGCTCGGACCGACCGGCAGCGGGAAGACCTATTTGGTGAAAACGATTGCGAAGATCCTAAAGGTGCCGCTTGCGATTGCCGATGCCACGGCACTTACGGAAGCCGGGTATATCGGAGACGATATCGAGAGCGTCATCTCCAAGCTGCTTTGGGCGGCGGACAATGATGTGGAAAAAGCGGAATGCGGAATCGTATTCATCGACGAGATCGATAAGATAGCCAAAAAGAAAAACATGAATTCCAGAGATGTAAGCGGAGAGAGCGTGCAGCAGGAGCTGCTGAAAATATTGGAGGGAAGCAGGGTCGAGGTGCCTGTCGGGGCAAATCAGAAAAATGCCTTGACGCCGATGGCTACCGTCAATACGGATAATATATTGTTTATCTGCGGAGGTGCATTTCCGGATCTTGAGGAAATCATCAAAGAAAGAATGAATCAGAAAACGCGGATGGGCTTTAACTCTCAGCTGAAGGATCATTATGACGAGGAAAAGGATCTGCTCTCCTATGCGAATAATGAGGATATTCGAAAGTTCGGGATGATCCCGGAATTCATCGGGCGGCTCCCCATCATCGTCAGCCTCACGAAGCTGGATAAGCAGGATATGGTAAGAATTTTAAAAGAGCCGAGAAATGCAATTCTAAAGCAATATATCAGGCTGCTTCAGCTGGATGAGGTAAGACTGGATTTTGATGAAGAAGCATTGGATTGGATCGCCCAGGAGGCGTTGAAGAAGGATACCGGAGCGAGGGCGCTGCGCTCGATTATAGAAGATTTTATGCTCGATATCATGTATGAGATTCCGAAAGATGCAAATATCGGAGAGGTGACAATCAACAGAGAATATCTGGAAAAGAGGGGCGGACCGAAGATCAGATATCGGAACTATTAAGAGGAGGAAATATGGGCTTGCTTGTATTTATTTTGCTGCTTGCCGGCATCGATATCGGCATAAAAAATCAGATCGATGCGGCAGCGGGAGAGGATTTTCCGAAAGCCTCTCCGATAAAAAGGATGAAAATCTATAAAAGAAGGAATAAGGGCTTTCCCTTCGGCATATTGGAAAACCATCCGGAGGCGGTAAAGATCCTTCCTGCGGCGGTAACCGGATTTTTGGCGGGCTCGCTTTTTGCGGGAGGCAAAAAGAAGAAGGGAACCCGAATCGCTCTTGTACTTTTGATTGCAGGAGGCTTAAGCAATGTATTCGACAGAATGAAAAGAGGCTATGTGGTCGATTATCTTCATCTTGACTTCAGTCCGATCAAAAAAATCATATTCAATCTTGCGGATATGTATATCTTTGTCGGAGCGGTCATCTATGCGGTTTTAGGGAAGGAGAGATCCTGATTTGGACACAAGGGCTTTTATTCAGCTGGCGGCGCTGGTATTCCTCCTTTTTTTATCCGGCTTTTTTTCTTCTGCGGAAATTGCCTTGCTCAGCGCAAATCCGATGAAGCTGAGGACGGCGGCAAGCAAGGGGGATAAGCGGGCGCTTATGCTGATCAAGATCAAGGAAAAACCCGAAAAAATGCTTTCGGCAATTTTAATCGGAAACAATATCGCCAATCTTTCGGCATCCTCCGTGATGACGATGCTCACAATCCGTTTTTTCGGAAGTGCGGCAATCGGCGTGGCGACGGGAGTACTCACCTTGCTGGTGCTGGTATTCGGAGAGATCACGCCCAAGAATATGGCGACGAAGGCGGCGGATAAAATGGCGCTCGCCTATGTTCCCGCCATTTTTGTTTTGATTTTCGTGCTGACTCCCGTGATCAGCATCGTCAATATCGCTTCCGATTTCGTGCTCCGGATGATGAAAATAGATCCGGAGGGGAAAAAGGAGAGCATGACGGAGGAGGAGCTCAGAACCATCGTCGATGTCAGCCATGAAGAGGGCGTGATAGAAAACGAAGAAAAGAAAATGATCAATAATGTTTTCGATTTCGGAAGCGTTCTGGCAAAGGATATTATGATCCCCCGCATCGATATGGTATTTGCCGATATTGAGGCGGGATATGAAGAAATCATAGAGATTTACAGAGAAGAAAGATATACGAGGCTGCCGGTCTTTGAGGGCAGCAGGGACAATGTGATCGGCATCGTAAATGTCAAGGATTTGCTTCTTGCGGATCAGAGCAGGGAATTTTCGCTTCGGGAATATATGAGAGAGCCGATCTATACTTATGAATATAAGAAAACCGCCGAGCTTTTGATAGAGATGAAAAAGCACTATAATAATATCGCGATCGTGCTCGACGAGTACGGCGTAACGGCGGGAATGATTACGATGGAAGATATTCTGGAAGAGATCGTCGGCGAGATCAGGGACGAGTATGATACCGATGAGGAAGAGAGCTTCATCAAGACGGGAAAGTACAGCTATCTCGCCGAAGGTTCGATGAAGCTGGATGAAATCAACGAAAGGCTGGGCTCGGGGCTTGCCTCGGACGATTACGAGTCCGTCGGAGGTTTGATCATGGGCTTATTGGATCATCTCCCGCAGATCGGGGAAGAGGTGACGATAGGAAATCTTCGTCTGATTGTGGAAAGAATGGATAAGGCAAGGGTAGACAGGGTAAAGATAGAGGTTTTGCATAAAAATAACGGGAAAACTCACTAAATGAGCTTTCCCGCTATTTTTTACGCTTTTTTTGTCTGCGCTTTTCCCGCTGTAATTTTTTTGCCTGAATTTCATTTTCCTTAAATTCGTCGAATGCTTCCGGGTAAGGAGAGGTTGCGTCGGGATTTCCCTTAAGCATTCCTCTTCGGAAGAAGGTCAGCACCCGGTTGGAGGAGGGGAGACTCTTTTTGAGCGAATTCAAAACTTCCAAGATCTTTTTATACTCCATGGAGATCTTCGGCTCGAAACCGTTTTGGCTGAGCCTGGTTTCGATCTCCGCCTTTATCGCGGCGATCATATTGAATGCTCTTTCCTTTACCGCAAAGAGATGCTCTGCGGGAGGACGCAAGCTGAGCACATTATCCGCCATCTGACCGATATGCTCTCCGGCGGAGAGCAGAGTATTGGCGGCGGAATCCCTGACCGTTTCCCGCAGCAGGGAAAGGCGAAGCTGGAGCTGAGAGAGTTCGCTTTTTACCCTGTCCAGGGCGGAAAGCGCCTTTGCAAAATCCAGAGCCGCCTTCGTAGACAGGATGCAATCGAGGGCAAATGTGATATTGAGCACCTTCAGGACCCTGTCCAGCAAGGCGGGATCGGCATATCTCAGCAGAGTTTCCACGCGGGGCTGCATCACATCGATCAGGATGAGGGTCAGCGCCCCCCAAAACAAAGAGGAAGAAAGACAGATAACTCCCTTATAATTATATTTCTTATTCGAGTAATCCCAGTATTTGACCTTGAAGATCCCTTCCATTCCGATTCCGGTGATCAGCTCGAGCAAAGTGGCTCCGAGCGCGCCGATGAGATAGGTCAAAAGATGGCTGCTCCGGCTCGGCATGGCGATAAAGAGCATGATGCAGGCTCCGTTCCCGTAAAGCGGAAGGAGGGGAGACCTGAGGAAACCTCTGTTGACCGGTTTTTTTTCGGTTAAGGATACATAGGCGCTTTCAAAGCACCAGCCCAAAAAAGAATATATATAAAAGAATATCAGCCATTCGCGATAACTGTATTCAAACATTAAACACCTCAAAATAGGATTTTTTGAAAAGCTAAGAGCTATTATACAGGAAAGAGATGATGTGCAGTTTACGAAAGTCTTAATTCTATGTAAGAAAAAAAGGAGAGGAAAGAGAAGAAAAAGAAGGGGGGAAGGAAAAAGAGGAAGAATCGCATTGAAAATAAGGGGTAAAAAAAGACGAAGTTCGCTGCGAGCCGAACTTCGTCTTAGGGAATGGTAGGTCTATAAAAAGGAAAAATTTTAGGGGGACCGGATGGCTCAGCCATCCGGCATGAGTATGAAAAAGCTTTGCAGTTTCGGTATTTCTGAAACCGTTACGTTAATTTGATTAACGTGTATATAATATAAAATATAATTGTGTCGAAAGTATGGATTCAGAATAAAAAAAGTATAAAGAACAGAAAAAAAACTTTAAAATATATCTTATAGAATTTATAATAATAGTAGTTTATAATGAATAAAGCTTGATAAGAGGCAAGGATAGAATACAGTGCGGAGGAAGAATATGTTTGGTATGATTTCGAATGATATAGGTATTGATCTCGGTACGGCGAGCATACTTGTATATATAAAGGGAAAGGGAGTCGTATTAAAGGAACCCAGCGTGGTTGCGATAGACAGGGATACGAATAAGATCATGGCGATCGGAGAAGAGGCGAGGCTCATGATCGGAAGAACTCCGGGCAATATCATAGCGGTCAGGCCTCTGAAGCAGGGCGTGATCTCGGATTATACGGTTACCGAAAAAATGCTGAAATACTTTATCAATAAGGCGGTCGGAAAAAGGACGCTGAGAAAGCCCAGAGTTGCGGTATGTATTCCCTCCGGTGCGACGGAGGTCGAAAAAAAGGCGGTAGAGGATGCGACGGAGCAGGCGGGAGCAAGAGAGGTTTCCATCATAGAGGAGCCCGTAGCGGCGGCGATCGGAGCGGGAATCGAAATTCATAAGGCATGCGGAAATATGATTGTGGATATCGGAGGAGGTACGGCGGATATTGCCGTGATTTCTCTGGGCGGCACGGTGGTAAGCACCTCGATTAAGGTTGCCGGAGATGATTTCGACGAGGCTTTGGTGCGCTTCATGAGAAAGAAGCATAATCTGCTGATCGGAGAAAGAACGGCGGAGGAGATCAAGATCAACATAGGAGCCGCATACAGAAGACCCGAGATTCTGAGCATGGAGGTCAGGGGAAGAAACCTCGTAACCGGTCTGCCAAAGACCATCGTGGTTACTTCGGACGAGACCCTGGAAGCGCTTCTGGAGCCGGCGATGCAGATCGTGGATGCCGTGCATTCCGTATTGGAGCGTACTCCCCCCGAGCTTGCGGCGGATATTTTCGACAGAGGAATCGTCCTGACCGGAGGAGGAGCTTTGCTTTCGGGACTGGATCAGCTGATCGAGGAAAAGACCGGAATCCATACGGCAATTGCCGATGATCCGCTGACGGCGGTGGCAATCGGCACGGGACGCTTTATCGAGTTCAGGCACGGAGATGAGGGGCATTCGAAGAGGGATTATTAAGGGGCAATGATATCTGGGTATATTGAAAAGATAAAATACAGAAATACGGAAAACGGATACAGCGTTCTTTCGGTTTCTGCGGAAGGCGAGGAATATATTCTCGTAGGGAATTTCAATGATATCAATGAGGGCGATTTTATAGAGGCCGAAGGCAAATTAAAGCTGCATCCGATCTATGGAGAGCAGCTTTTTGTTGAGCATTATGAATTGAAGCAGCCGAGCGATATCAAGAGCATCGAAAAATATCTCTCCTCGGGCGCGATCAAAGGAATAGGAGAAGCGCTCGCCTCCCGTCTGATCAAGAAGTTTCATGAGGATACGCTGCGCGTCATCGAGGAGGAGCCGGAAAGGCTGATTCAGGTAAAAGGAATCAGCGAAAGACTTGCCCTGTCCATATCCGCACAGGTGGAGGAAAAGAAGGAACAGCGCGCGGCGATGATGTTTCTGCAAAAATACGGCATAGGAATGAGTCTCGCAATGCGCATCTACAAGACTTACGGGCAGGAGATATACGGCATCATCGCAAGCAATCCCTATCGGATCGCCGAGGATATCGGCGGCATAGGATTTAAGACCGCGGATGAGATCGCGCTGAAGGCGGGGATTCATGTGGACAGCGCATACAGAGCAAGAGGGGGGATTCTTTATATTCTTTCGCAGGCGGCGGGAGCGGGGCATATGTATCTGCCCATGGAGAGCTTGGCACAGCGCAGCGCAAATCTTCTGGGAATAGAGGAGGAAAGAATCAAGGAAGAGCTCGGTGATATGCAGATGGAAGGGAAAATCGTCGTAAAGCCCCTGGAGGAGGAATGCCCGGTTTATTTAAGCAGCGCATATTATATGGAGCTTAACTGCGCAAAGCTTCTGCATGATCTCAATATCAGCTCGGATGAAAACAGAAAGAAGATAGAGGAAGAAATTCTGGAGACGGAGAAGGAATGCGGGCTGAGCCTGGACGAGCTGCAGAGAAATGCGGTCATCGAGGCATATTGCAACGGGCTGCTCCTGCTCACCGGAGGACCGGGTACGGGGAAAACAACCACGATAGATATACTGATCCGTTATTTTCATAAAAAAGGGATGGAAGTTCTTTTGGGAGCGCCTACGGGAAGGGCGGCAAAGCGTATGACGGAGGCGACGGGTCACGAGGCGAAGACGATACACCGGCTGTTGGAAATCAATGTCCTGCCGGGAAGGGAGGGGGAGGAGGAGCTCTCCTTCATGAGGTTTGAGAGGAACGAAGAGAACCCTCTGGAAGCGGATGCGGTGATCATAGATGAAATGAGCATGGTGGATATGAGACTGATGTACGCTCTGCTCAGTGCGGTTCCGGTCGGGACGAGATTGATTTTGGTGGGAGATACCAATCAGCTTCCTGCGGTCGGTCCGGGAAACGTCCTGAGGGATATGATAGAAGCGGGCTGCTTTCCTACGGTCAAGCTTTCTACGATTTACCGTCAGGCGAGGCAGAGCGATATCGTGGTAAACGCACATAAGATGATCCGCAGGGAAAAGATCGATTTGTTTAAAGAAAGCAGAGATTTTCTCTTTATCCGAAGAGAAGGGGCGGATGCCATCATCGCCGCGATGCTGACCCTGGCGGCAAAGAAGATCCCCAATTATGTCGGAGCGGATATGATGCAGGTTCAGGTGATGACGCCGATGCGCAAGGGAGCGCTCGGGGTGGAAAGGCTGAATCAGATTTTGCAGCAGCATCTGAATCCTCCGGATGCGGATAAGGAGGAAAAAGCTCTGGACAGCGTTATCTACAGAGTCGGAGATAAGGTGATGCAGATCAAAAATAATTATCAGATAGAATGGGAGAGCGGAAACGAAAAAGGGATGAGCACGGAGAAGGGAAGCGGTATCTATAACGGAGATATCGGTATAATCAGGGAGATTGATTCCTTTTCGGAGATCTTGAGCGTGGAGTTTGACGAGGGAAGAAGGGCGAAATACGAATTTTCCCAGCTTTCCGAACTGGAACATGCCTATGCGATCACCGTGCATAAATCTCAGGGCAGTGAGTATCCGGCGGTGATTATGCCGCTGTACAGGGCATCTCCGATGCTGATGACGAGAAACATCATTTATACCGCCGTAACGAGAGCAAGAAGCTGCGTTGTCCTGGTGGGAGAGGCGGAGTGCTTTTTTGAGATGGCGGCAAATACCGCAGAGATCAAGAGATATTCCGGGCTTTGCGGGCAGATTAAAGGATTGGAGGGAGAGTGGGAGTTCGAAAATGGATAAAAACGCTGATCGACTGGAGCTTTCCGCGCAGATGCCCGGTATGCCATCGCCCGCCGCATCCGCCGGGCTACAGGATATGCAGGGACTGTATGCAAAAACTCTCCTTTGTAAGAGGGGGGATTTGTTTAAAATGCGGAAAGTCTCTCTTTGACTGGGGGGACGCGATTTGCTCCGATTGCAGGAATCTGCCCAAGAGCTTCGAGTACGGATTTGCGCTTTTGAATTATAACGAGGCGGCATCCGAGGCGATGAGTGCGCTTAAGTACAGAAATAAGAGAGAGTATATCGGGATCTTTGCCGATCTGATCGTGCTCAGATATGGGGAGGAGATCAAAAAGATGGAAGCGGATGCATTGATTCCGGTTCCTCTGCATAGGAGCAGGCAAAGAAAGAGAGGATTTAACCAGTCCGCGCTGCTGGCAAAAAGAATAGGGGAGGCTCTGGAGATTCCCGTAGAATGCGGTTTTTTGCAAAGAAAAAAGAAGACGAGAGCGCAGAAGGAGCTCGATCCGAAGGCGAGATTAAAAAATCTGTCGGAAGCCTTTACCTGTGAAAAGCTTCCGACAGATTTGGAAAACCTGATTATTATTGATGATATTTATACGACGGGAAGCACGATAGAAGCCTGCACGCTTGCGCTGAAAGCCGCAGGTGCAAGAAAGGTCTATTACCTCGCCGTCTGTATCGGGCAGCCGCTCTTATAGGGCGGCATTCTCTTTGCCCGAAAGCTTTGAAAGCAGAACTCCCGCAGCAAGCCCGATCAGAGAAGGAATGACCCATGACATTCCGAGATTGAAGAAGGGGGCAAGCTGATAAAGCGAAAGCAGCTTCTCAAATACGGCGATTTTTGCAAGATAGGGCGGAAACGCCGCTATGGCATCGCCGAAGCTGAAGAGGGCGGCTGTAAACATGGAAGTCTTATAAACGAGAGATCCGAAGCTGAATGTTTTGGAAAATAGGGTCAGCAGGATCAGCACGATAGCCTGAGGATATAAGAACATCAGTATCGGGATGGAAAGCTGGATAATCTGCGTCAATCCTACATTGGCGATGATCATGCTCACACAGGTAAAAATAAAGACATAGGTCTTATAGGAAAGCGAGTTGGGAAAGAGCTCCACAAACACATCCGCGCAGGAGGTGATCAGACCGATTGCCGTTTTAATGCAGGCTACGGTAACCAGGAGGGCAAGTAAAATATTGCCGAAGAAGCCGAAATAATGCCCGGCGATTTGAGCCAAAGCGATGCCTCCGTTTGCGGAGAGCTCAAATACGCCCAAGCTTGAAGTTCCCATATAAGAGAGGAAGGCATAGATGATGACCATCAGTGCGGCGCAGACCGCTCCCGTCTTAGCCATATGCAGCGTAATCTCTTTTTGATCGCGGATACCGAAGTTCTTGATCGCATCCACGATCAGCACACCGAAAGCAAGGGAGGCAAGAGCATCCATCGTATTATAGCCTTCCGTAAAGCCCTTGAAAAATGCATTATTTGCATAGCTCTCCGCGACGGGAGTGCCTGAAACCGAACCCATCGGAGAAAGAACGCATGCGACAAAAACAATGCCGATTAAGACGAGGAAGGTCGGATTGAGCACCTTGCCTATCCATAAAAGAAGCTTTTGCGGATAGAGCGAGAAAAAGAGAGCCGCTCCGAAAAAGGCAAGAGAGAAGATGAAAAGACTGAGTCTTGCATGCTCCTGCGGAATAAAAAGCGTAAAGCCGACCTCATAAGAAACCGTTGCGGTTCTGGGAAGGGCAAAGAGCGGACCTATCGTAAGGTATAAAAGCAGAGTAAAAAGATAAGCCCAGAACTTGCTTACTTTAGAAGCAAGCCCCATCAGGCTGCCGCTGTCGGAAATGCCGATCGCAATCGTTCCCAGGAAGGGAAGCCCCGTCGAGGTTATAATAAATCCTATGATGGCAGGCAGGAGCTTGCTTCCGGCCTCCTGTCCCATATGTACCGGAAAAATCAGGTTGCCCGCGCCGAAGAAGAGTCCGAAAAGCATGGAACCGATAACAAGATAGGAAGAAAAATTCAATTTCTGTTTCATTATTACTGCGTACTCCATTCTATAAATTTAATAAGTTAAGATAAGCTTAAGTTTTTACGATAATTTCAGGCAAAATCATAAAAACTTTCTCTGATTATAATACAGTCGGGTTCTCAGGTCAAATATAAAATAGGAAAAAGCTGGTAAGGATATGCATAAAAAGCATTGACGAGATTTTTGCAGTATGCTATAGTAGATCAGTGACAAAAGGTTTTTGAGGTCTTTTTTTTTGGCTTCAAACTATGCTACTGAGAAATATTGATGGAGGTGAATGACGTGCGCACGAAGATCACTTTGGCTTGTACGGAATGTAAGCAGCGGAATTATAATACGACCAAGGACAAGAAGACGCATCCGGATCGTATGGAAACCAAAAAGTATTGCAGATTCTGTAAAACGCATACTTTGCATAAAGAAACAAAATAGGAGAGATTGAGATGTCTGAGGTTGATATGTCTGGTATAGGAAAAGACAAGGTAGAATCCACGGAAACAAAGCCGATGCCGCAGAAAAAGGAAGCAAAAGCGGACAAGGCGAAAAAGGCAGTAGAACCGTCTTTTTTTGATATGCTTAAGGCAGAGTTTGCTAAAATTATTTGGCCGAATAAAGAAACTCTGGTTAAGCAGACCATAGCCGTGTCTGTATGCTCTCTTGCACTCGGTATTCTCATAGCTTTGATTGATTTTGTATTTAAGATGGGATTCGGCTTCATAATTAGGTAGATTGGTGAGTGTATGGCGAAAGCACAATGGTATGTAGCCCATACTTACTCGGGCTATGAAAACAAAGTAAAGGTTGATATTGAGAAGACCATAGAGAATCGCGGGCTTCAGGATCAGATACTTGAAGTTTGCGTTCCTATGCAGTCGGTAATCGAGCTTAAAAACGGGAAAGAAAAGGTTTCCGATAAGAAGATGTTTCCCGGCTATGTACTCGTGCATATGTTTATGAACGATGAAACCTGGTACGTCGTTAGAAATACCAGAGGAGTAACCGGATTTGTAGGTCCGGGAAGCAAGCCCGTACCTCTGACTCCCGAAGAGATGGAAAATCTCGGCTTCGGAGAGGGAGAAAGGGAAGCACGCAAGGAAAGGCTGATCATGGATTTTGCTCCGGGAGACAATGTGGTCGTGACCGGCGGAGCATGGAAGGATACCTCGGGTATCATTACTGCGATTAACGAACATAAGAAGACCGTATCGATCAATGTGGATATGTTCGGAAGAGCAACCAAGGTCGAGCTTAATTTTTCCGAAGTAAAAAAGGTATAAATCATCGAGCGGATTTATGATGTATACGCAATAGAAACTAAGAATGCAGTTCCGGCTTGACCGGGACGTGGGAGGGAAATTCCCGAAATTACCACTAGGAGGTGCCTTATGGCAAAAAAAGTAACAGGATTTATTAAATTACAGATTCCGGCAGGCAAGGCGACACCGGCTCCGCCTGTAGGTCCCGCTTTGGGACAGCACGGAGTCAATATCGTCGAGTTTACCAAGCAGTTCAATGCGAGAACGGCAGATCAGGGAGATCTGATCATTCCCGTTGTGATCACGGTTTATGCGGACAGAAGTTTCACCTTTATTACGAAGACTCCGCCGGCAGCGGTTCTTTTAAAGAAGGCATGCAAGCTCAGCGCGGGTTCCGGTGCTCCGAATAAGACTAAGGTTGCCAAGATCAGCAAGGCAGATTTACAGAAGATAGCAGAAACCAAGATGCCCGATTTGAATGCGGCAAGCGTAGAGGCGGCGATGAGCATGATCGCGGGAACCGCTCGCTCTATGGGAATTACCGTTGAGGACTAATTTAGGAGGAGATAAGGATGAAACACGGAAAGAGATTTAAAGAGGCCGCTAAATTAGTTGATCGTGCGAACCTCTATGATACGGCGGAAGCAATTGAACTGGTAAAAAAGACGGCAGTAGCAAAGTTTGACGAAACAATAGAGCTGCATATCCGCACGGGCTGCGACGGACGTCATGCGGATCAGCAGATCAGAGGAGCGGTTGTACTCCCGCACGGAACAGGAAAAACAGTGCGCATTCTTGTTTTCGCAAAGGGATCGAAGCTGGATGAAGCAACTGCTGCGGGAGCGGATTTCGTAGGAGGAGAGGAGCTGATTCCGAAGATTCAAAACGAAGGATGGCTCGATTTTGACGTGGTTGTAGCAACTCCCGATATGATGGGCGTTGTCGGAAGGCTCGGAAAGGTGCTCGGTCCGAAGGGACTGATGCCCAACCCGAAAGCGGGGACGGTTACCATGGATGTAACCAAGGCGATAGCGGATATCAAAGCCGGTAAGGTGGAATACCGTCTGGACAAGACAAATATTATTCATGTTCCGCTCGGAAAGGCTTCCTTTACGGAGGAGCAGCTTAAGGATAATTTCCAGACCGTTATCGATGCGGTGCTTAAGGCTAAGCCGAGCGCGGTAAAGGGTGCTTATCTTAAGAGCATCGTGATCGCTTCCAGTATGGGTCCCGGAATCAGACTCAATACGGCGAAGATCATGGCTTAAGAGCGGCAAAAAAAGGATTGGTTGAAACATTTCATAATGTTTTATCAATAAATCATCAATAAGTATGAACTGCCAAAGACAGCAGGTGCCTTGTGCATAAGTTTTACGCCTGCCGAGGAAGTGGATCCACAGCATCGCAAAAGAAGCTTGCGGTGCCGGTAAGTGAGATTGCGCCCTCCGCAGCAGGAGGGCTTTTTATATATTCACTTTGTGCAGTGGTACTGAATAAAAACAAAGGAGGATAAAGATGGCAAAAATTGAATTAAAGCAGCCTATCGTTCAGGAAATCGCAGAGCTTCTTGACGGTGCGCAGTCAGCAGTGCTTGTGGATTATCGCGGCATCACCGTGGAGCAGGACACCAAGCTGCGCAAGGAACTCAGAGAAGCCGGTGTTACTTATAAGGTATATAAGAACACGATGATTCACCTGGCGGCGAAGGGTACTGCTTTCGAAGCTTTGGATGCGTCTTTGGAAGGACCCACCGCTCTTGCGGTTTCCAAGGAAGATGCAACGGCTCCGGCAAGAGTGCTTTATAACTTTTCCAAAACGGCTCCGGCATTGGAGCTCAAAGCCGGTATCGTAGAGGGTACGGCGTATGATGCGGCAGGAATCAAGGAGATTGCGGCAATACCGTCGAAGGATGAGCTGCTTGGAAGACTCTTCGGAAGTATCCAGTCGCCGATTACCAATTTTGCACGCGTGCTGAACCAGATCGCTGAGAAGCAGGAAGCATAGAGTACAAAAGAGAAGATAGAGAATAAAAACAGAGAACGATTAAGAAAAATAATGGAGGAAGAAAAATGGCAAAGTTAACAACTGCTGAGTTTATTGAGGCAATAAAGGAATTATCGGTTCTTGAATTAAATGAGCTTGTAAAAGCATGTGAAGAAGAGTTCGGCGTATCCGCAGCCGCAGGCGTGGTAGTTGCCGCAGCAGGCGCAGGCGCTGCCGCAGCTGCAGAGGAGAAGACGGAGTTTGATGTTGAGCTTACGGAAGTGGGCGAGCAGAAGGTTAAGGTAATCAAGGTGGTTCGTGAAGCAACCGGTCTCGGTCTTAAGGAAGCAAAGGATCTCGTTGACGGCGCACCGAAGGTTGTTAAGGCTGCAATCGCAAAGGATGAGGCAGAGGCGCTTAAGAAATCTCTTGAGGAAGTAGGAGCAAAGGTTACCCTGAAGTAATCGGAGCGGATTTCTCCAAGAAATAAAAAAATGAAAAAAACTCCCGAAATATATTTTTTCGGGAGTTTTTTTATAAAAATACAAAAAATTAAGAAAAAATACGCTCAGAATTAAGCAAGAGCGGCTTGACATTAATATGACCAATTGCTATTATTTAATAGTATTTCGGTTGGGCTGTTGATTCACATATTTTTGTAAGTCATGGAGCTTGCGTATTATTTACTATGATTTACAAAAATATGTGATTTTTAAGTTACAAGGAAATGCTAAAAAATTTTATGGGGGGTACCAAGATGCATACAGGTACAGTTAAATGGTTTAACGCAACAAAGGGATACGGTTTCATTACCAATGAAGAGGATCAGAGCGAGATCTTCGTACATTTCTCCGGAATTAATTCCGAGGGATATAAGTCATTGGAGGATGGCCAGAGGGTTACATTTGATACTGCGGAGGGAAACAGAGGAATCCAGGCTGTTAATGTTACAGTGATTGCTTAGTTTTTTATCAGATGTAAACCAAATGTACAAAAAGGCTTCGGATTAATTTTCGGAGCTTTTTTCCGTTGGAAAGGAGTATCGAAAATGCAGGCTGTGATCATGGCGGGAGGAAAAGGAAGCAGGCTGATCTCTATTACGAAAGACGAAATACCGAAGCCGATGGTTAACCTAAACGGCAAGCCCTTGCTTGTATGGCAGATAGAGCAGCTGAAGAGATACGGCATCAATAGAATAACGATGGTGACAGGGTATCTGGGAGAGAAGATCAGAGAATATTTTCAGGACGGAAAAGCCTTCGGCTGTACCATAGATTATATTGTCGAAGAAGAACCTCTCGGCACCGCGGGTTCCTTTTTTTACCTGAAAGAAAAAATCAAAGATGAGTATTTTATGCTGGTATTCGGAGATATTTTTTTCGATATCGACATCAGAAGAATGGAAGCCTTTCATCGCGAAAAATCGGCACTTGCGACCTTATTCGTGCATCCGAATTCCCACCCCTTCGATTCCGATCTGATCGAAAGCGATAAGGAAGGCAGGGTGCTTCGATTTGATTCGAAGCATAATAAGAGGGATTATTGGTATGATAATATAGTCAATGCCGGACTTTATATTATCGATAAAAAGCTCTGTGAGCGGGTGGAGCGGGGAAGGAAGACGGATCTGGAGAAAGAGCTGCTTGCCCCCATGGCGGAGCAAAAAGAAGCGATATATGCGTACTCTTCGCCGGAATTCGTCAAGGATGTGGGAACGGTTGAACGGATAGAAAAGACGATGGAGGAGATCAAGAGCGGCTTTATTGCCTCGAAGAACCTGGAATATCTCCAGAGTGCGATTTTTCTGGACAGAGACGGGACCATCAATCAGCTCAGGGGCTTTATCCACAGGGAAGAAGACTTCGAGCTGGAAGAGGGAGTGATCGAAGCGATCAAGAGGATTAATTCTTCCGGAATGCTTGCGATCGTAGTGACGAATCAGCCGGTTATCGCAAGAGGTTTATGCGAGCCCGAGGATGTGGAGAAGATCCATAAAAAGATGAAAACGCTTCTGGGAAGAGAGGGGGCGTTTTTAGACGGGCTGTTTTACTGCCCCCATCATCCGGATAAGGGATTTCCCGAGGAAAACCCGGCATATAAGATAGAATGCGAATGCAGGAAGCCCAAAACGGGAATGATTGAGGAGGCGGCAAGAAGGTATCATATTGATCTCTCCGGCTCATGGATCATCGGTGATACGACACTGGATATTGAGCTGGGGAAGAGAGCCGGTCTGCGTTCCGTGCTTCTGGAGAGCGGAGAAGGGGGAAGGGACGGAAAATATGATGCAAAGCCCGATTTTTCGGCAAAAAATCTTGATGAGGCGGTAAAAAGGATATTGGAAAAAAGAGGGAGGGCTTAAGCCTCCCATCTGCATCTTGCGCTCGCGCCGCAGGGAAGTGCGAGCGGGCTGTTTTTGAGGGGAATTCCGATCTCGTCCGCTTCGACGATTGCCCCGCTTTTTCGGGATGCAATTGTGCAGGAGAGCATATAGCTGAGCACACCAGGCTGAAGTCCGGTAGTATAGGAGCTGATCAAAAAGAAGAGCGGATTCGGGCTTAAAAGTTTGGCGCAAAGCTCCAGGAGCGGATAGATGCAGTCCTCGATCTTCCAGATCTCCCCTTTCGGTCCTCTTCCGTAGGAGGGGGGATCCATGATGATGGCATCATAAGAGTTGCCTCTTCGGAGCTCTCTTTCAACAAATTTCACACAATCATCTACGAGCCAGCGTATGCCGGCATGCTCCAATCCGCTGGAGGAGGCATTTTCCTTTGCCCAGTTTATAATGCCCTTGCTGGCATCCACATGGGTAACCTTTGCACCGGCTGCGGCTGCGGCAAGAGTGGCTCCTCCGGTATAGGAAAAGAGGTTGAGGAGCTTTACTTCTCCTGCGCTTTGGCGTCGTTTAAGAATCTGCTCAAAGCTGAAATCCCAATTCAGCGCCTGTTCGGGAAATACACCGGTATGCTTGAAACTGAAAGGCTTGAGATGGAAGGTGATTTTTTGTGTATTTTTATTTTGGGAAACAATCTCGGGGAGCTCATATTCTATGCTCCATTGTTGGGGGAGGGAAAAAAACTCCCATTCTCCCCCGCCTTTTTGGCTCCGGTGATAGATCGCATTTGCCTTCTTCCACAAAGGAGAACGAGGAGTGTTCCAGATAACCTGGGGGTCCGGACGAATCAGGAGGTAGTCTCCCCACCGTTCGAGCTTTTGCCCCTTTCCGGTTTCATATATTTCATAGTCTTTCCAGTTTTTTGCCAGCCACATATCAAATCCATCCTTGCGATACGATAAAATTTCGGTTTCGGATTCGAAGGCTCTGCATTTGCGTTCGGATATCCTATGCCGAGAAAGTATTATAGATTAAAAGCATTATATATTATAAGCGATGTAAAATATTTGTAAAGATTTTTTCCTGCCGCTGCGGCTTGATAAATAATCTGTATGTGGTAAAATAAAACGGATAAAAGGTGGGGCTAAAACATACGGCTTGTAAAAAAGCGGTATTGTAACAGTAAAATACTAAGGAGTTTTTATGATTTTTACGAAGAAAAGAAAGAAACTGCTTCCCCTGCTTGTGATGGGAATCAGTCTGGGGATGAGCGTGGCTGCCCATGCCGAAGGTTGGGAGCAGATCGGCTCGAATTGGATCTATAAGGATGCAAACGGTCAGAGAATCACCAACGAGTGGAGAAAAGGCGCAGACGGAAAATACAGATGGCTCGACAGCGCGGGCGATATGGCAAGAGACCAATGGGTGGATTTTGATAAGTACTATGTGGATGCCGACGGAATCTATGTGGAGAGCGGATGGAAGAAGATCAAAGATCATTGGTATTATTTCACTTCAAACGGGAAGCCGGCGAGAGAGACATGGAAAAAAATCGATAATAAATGGTATTATTTTGATGATGAAGGAAAGATGGGAGTCGGATGGCTGCTGGACAATATGTATTATTGCGGAAAAGACGGCGTAATGCATACGGGCTGGCATCATCTCGTTCCGCCGGATTCCGATACGGATACGGACGATCGGCTGCCTGCTCCCGGAGATGATGAAGGAAGCGAAGAGAAAAGATGGTATTTTTTCTCGAATAACGGAAAAAAATTTGTGCCGCATCTGGAAAACGGAGCGGAGTACGGCGAAGGACGGATCAGCGGCGTCAGATATTGTTTTTCCGCCGAGGGCGAGCTCCAGACCGGCTGGGTCAATATCAAGGGAACGGATAAGGAATCCGCAAGCATTCAGGATTTCCGCTATTATAATAAGGACGGTACGCTCAGAACGGGCTGGTATTCCATAGAGCCCCCGGAGGATACCTTCGAGAATTATTATAATACGGTGGAGTGGTTTTATTTTAATGCTTCGGGAGTTCCCAGGGCATCTTCCGATGAGAGGCTTAAATCCTCCGATATCATCAGGCTGAACGGAAGACAGTATTTATTCAATAAAAGAGGAAATCCCGTTTACGGGATGCAAAAGGTCTATACCGGCAACGGAGAAGAGTATAGCGCATATTATTTCGGGACGCAAAAGCAAAGCCATATACAAAAGGGAAAGATCAGGATCAAGGAAGCCGGAAACCATGAGGAGGTTTATTACTTTATGGAATCTACCGGAAAAGGTTATACGGGAGTGAAGGATTCCTATCTCTACTATATGGGAAAATTGCAGAAGGCGGATAAGGGAACGAAGTATCAGGTCATCTCCATACCTGCCGGAGCCAACGGAAAGGTAACCAATTATGTAGTCAATACCGCAGGCAAGATATCCAAGAACGGCAAGGTAAAAGACGGGGACAGGGTTGAGTACAAGACCAATGCAAGCGGCGTGCTGACTCATATAGACGGTTCTGCGGAAGGAATAGAGGGCGTATTCATCACTCCGATCGAGCCGGAATTTGCGGAAAATTAATAAAAAAGCAAAAGAGAATCCCGATCCGACAGGGATATGCATTCTCGAAAAAATAAAAACCATTTGGCGAAGAGAGAAAATTTCCCTGCCAAATGGTTTTTTCTATTTGATTGATAAAAAGCGGATCGATAAAGAAAACAGCACTCTTCGGCGAATATTTATTTCTTTTCGGCATTTGCCAGTTCAAGGAGCGCGATCAGCTTCGCACGGCTGATTAAAAGCCCTCCGGAGGAGCTTTGAACGATATCGCCGAGTCGGTATGCCGGTACGGCGGGAACCCGAAGCTTTTGCCAAACAAGGTGATTTGCTTCCTGTATTTTCCGGGCATAGGAAGCATTGTCAAAAACGGAAGCGGCATCCTCAAGGTCTGCACCGCTTTCCTTTGCAAAACGCATTAAAACTTCGACATTGTTGATATCGCCCTGATTTTCAAAATATTCTTCAAAGATAAGATCGTTATATCTTTTCAGATTGAGATTGCGGCTTTTCAGATAATATGCAAGCTGTATTGCCCGATAAGAGGAGGCGGCGGATAAAGGGGCACCGGGATTGACCTCGCAGGGACATAAATCGATATGCACATGGTGATAGTCGGGAAGAAGCTCGAAAAACTCATGAAGTCCCCGATAGCAGAAGGGGCAGATATAATCATAAAAAATTTCCAATGTGTTTTTTATCATTGTGTTGTTTGACCGGAGAAAACATTCACTTTCCACGGTCTCTCCTCCTTTTTGATGGAAACGACGGAAGCGGCAGAGCGAAGCTATGCGGCTAAGATATGACATTCGTGATCGTATATGGACATCTTATCATATCAGAATCTGTTTTCCTACTCTTTCGATGAGCTTTTTAAAAAATTAAGATACTCTCCTTTTCTTTTTATACTTATTTAATTTTTGCCACCCGAACGGGTGGGGTAGGATTTCTCTTGATTAGATTATAATATAAGCGTGAAAAAAGCGTAAATTTTAAATTGCTTGAGAAAAGATTCAGGAGGTGAAAGATGCTAAGGAAATTAATCTGTATTATGCTCGGTATAAGCTTCATGCAGATCATGAGTATGCCCGTGCGGGCAGAAGAGTGGATCAAAGACCAGGTGGGTTGGTGGTACCGCTATGATGACGGCACTTATCCCTATTCGCAGTGGTTTGAAGACGGCTCCGAAAGTCCTTATTATTTTGATGCCAGGGGGTATCTTGCCGAGTATAATGAGGCGGGGAAATATGTAAAAACAGCAAAAGAAGAACATTTTCAATGGAAGGATGGAGTAGGAAACAATTGGGATATCCGATTTAAGCGCCCGGAGATTACCATCAATGCAGATTGGGCGAAAGAGATCAATGCAGAAATTTCTCTCTGCTTAGAAGATAGGATCAGCGATACCAAGAGGTCTTGTAAAGGAAAGGCCTCTCCGTATTGTGCGGGAAACGAGTATTACAGCTGGATGTACAGAAAGATTCTTTTTTTGGTTATTCATATAAAGAACGATTACGGTATGGATGAGTTTAAAATCTTTCGCGTACATGTGGACACCGGAGAAAGGATCTCCAATGATACGCTCTGCCATATGAATCATATCAGCAGATCAAGGCTTGATATGGGGATCCAAGATCTTTTCGAAAAGGAGTTCAGCGAGGAGAATTATCAAAGCGCAAAACAGGCGGGTTGGGGAGATTTTTTTGCGGAGCAGAGGAATAAGACCCTGGCTTGGGAGAATATAGAGGATTCCGTCCTTCTTCTGAGAGAGGACGGGAGCGCGGCGGTGATCTGCAGAATCTATTCTCTTGCGGGAGGAGACAGCTATCTGCGTTTCAAGAATTTAGGTAAGCTGTATTGAGGAAATGAGAAAGAAAGGTTTAAGGCTTAGCGGGGACGGGTCATGCATACCTTGAATGCAAGCTTGGAAAAAGGAGGAGTTTAAGATGATAAAACGCTTTAAGGGAAAATTGGCATGTTTGCTTTCGCTGACCTTGTTTTTTTCCGGTCAGCTGAGCTATGCTTCGTATGCGGACGAGTTTTTCGAAATCCGGGAGTCGACATATGAAGGAGAAAGTCTTTATCAGGAGGAAATCGGGGATATTCCGAAAGAAGCACAAAAGGATCTTGTTATCCTGCAGGAGGAAAGCGCACAAGAAGTGAAAACGGAGCTCGAAGAGAATCGAAACGAAGAGAATATACCGGAAGAAGCGCTTGAAGCAAAGGGGCAGGAAGGAAAAGAAGAGTCCCAATAAATACCTCAAGAGGAAGAGGAATTTAATCAGAGCATGCTCAAAGAGGGGATTTTGATTCAGGTCAGGGCAAATGCCGGAGTATTTCCGAAGGAGGCCAAGCTCCATGTTGAGACGGTCGAAGACCTTTCCAGCACGCAAAAAATAGAAGAGGCGATCGAAGCGGAACTTTCGGAGGAAGAAAGTCTGGAGCAAAAGATTGCATTTGATATTACAATCAGAGATGCACAGGGCAAAGAACTTCAGCCCGATATTTCAAAAGGAGAAGTAATCGTAAGCTTTGATCAGGTGAGGGAGATCCCGGCTCAGGAGCTTGTCTCGGAAGAAAGACTTCCCGAGGAGGAAAACAAGATACAGGTCTTTCATATGGAAGATTTGCAAAGCGAGGTACGGCTTTTGGAAACGATTGCCGCAGAGCCGCAGGAGGTAAAACTCGATGTGAAAGCAGAGCATTTTTCGCTTTTTATCATCAGCTTTATCGGGAAAAATAAAGGAAACGGCACGACCGCAACCAGAGGTTTTGCAGTAGGAACCCCCAAAAAGCTTAAGAGAATTCTTCGGAGCGTGCTCGGAAACGAGTGGTATACGAAAACAATCGCGTCCGTTATTCCTGCCGATCTTGATATTTTGGAGATCAAGAGCGACGGAAGCGGAAATTATGAAGTGACCTTAAAGAAAAAAATGAATACGAGCTTTCGGGTTAATTTTACAGACGGCAGCTTTTCCCAGATCAAAGTTCTCGCGCAGGATGCCATGTATAGCGGAAGAATAGGAGACGGGGTAACTTACGAGCTGAGCGGACCGGATGATGATCTTACGCTGACCATAAAAGGAAGCGGAAAGATTGAGAAGATC
Source organism: Johnsonella sp. (assembly GCA_030529445.1). Classification (GTDB taxonomy): domain Bacteria; phylum Bacillota; class Clostridia; order Lachnospirales; family Lachnospiraceae; genus Johnsonella. The sequence goes on from JAUMWW010000004.1 coordinate 86,662, forward strand.
AGCTATTATCCTTGGGAATATTATGCCGGGACGATTAAGACCGTAGTTATCGGAGAAGGCGTAAAGAAAGTTCCCAAAGAGCTGTTTTACAGCTATTCCAAACTCACTAAGGTTATTTTTTCCGAAGGGCTTGAGGAAATCGGAGATAATGCATTCGGATGCTGTAACGAGCTTGGCGATATCACCCTGCCGGCATCGCTTAAGATAGTGGGAAATCAGGCTTTCGATAAAGATGAAGCGAAATCGGACGGAACGAAAAACACCATTACCAACCTCTCGGCAGTAAAGCTGCATGATCAGACGGAACTGCCGGATAACGGATATTATCATTATAATACGATGTATACAAATGGCGTAAATATGCCGAAAACTCTGGATCCTCTTTATGCGCCGGGCAGCATCCAAATTAGAAATATAGAGCTGAGCAAGTTCTATCAGGATAAGGGGGCGCTGAGATTTCAGGTCGTGCATTCGGATAAAAACTGGTATAAGGATACCGTACATAAATATTACCTGATTACCAATAGCAGCCCGACTCCCTCGGCGCTGGCGGATTTTAAGAATACGGACGGAAGTTTTAGAGACGAATATGAACTGATTGCGACAGGAATAAGAGAAGAGTATGGAGAAATATATGATTCCGCAGGGAATGTAGAGTTTCTTGATGTCATCAGTTCCGGACAGATCGGATACGGTTTTGCAGCAAGCTGGAGACTGGGCTTCACCAAATACGGTCACCTGCTCTGTGTCGCGGAGCAAAGGGATCATCCGGGCAATGTATTGATCAGCAATGTGGAAACATTTACCATACTGCCCGAGGCACTGAGCACACCGATGGAAGGTACTTGGGGCGGCATACACTGGAGATTGGAGCCTAAGATAGAAGGAGGTGTTGCAGTACAGAATGCAAGCACGCTGACCTTAACGGGAAGCGGAGATATGCCGAATCTTTCGGAAAGCACGCCTGCACCTTGGGAAGTGGCGTTGAAGAGCTATGATTTGGGAGAAGGTTATTATGTGAATATAGGAGAAGGCATTACCTCGATAGGATCGCATGTATTTAAGTACGCGAATCTGCAGGGAAATCTTCCTTCAAGCCTGAACAGGATCGAAAAAAATGCATTTGAGTTTTCGAATTTCCCGGGAGAGCTCAAGATTCCGGAAAAGATAAAGGCCATACCGGAGAATGCATTTAATTTTTCCAATTCGGGAGGTGAACCTTGCAGGCTGGTATTAAATCCGGGTCTTGAGGTGATTCTGGAAGGAGGATTCAGGAAATGTAATTTTTACGGAGATATTGTATTGCCTCAGGGATTAAAAACCATAGGTGCATCTGCATTTCAGGATGTGAACGCGGCAGAAAGCATATATATTCCCAGGAGCGTAACAGCGATCGGAAATCTTGCGTTTTATAAGAGTGAGATGGGCTATGTCGGAAAGAATAATATCAGCAACAGAAGTGCCGTAAAAATAACGGATTTAATTATGAATCCCATCTATACGACCGTAAGTTCGGGCGGCTCGGGAGGCGGCTCCGGCGGCGGAGGAGGCGGCAGCTCAGGAGGCGGCTCCGGTGGCGGAGGTGGCGGTTCACATTCGGGCGGCGGATCTTTGGGACCGAGATCGGCAAAAGGAAGCTGGCAGCGCGATGCGAAAGGCTGGTGGTTTAAGCATGAGAACGGAAGCTGGCCGGCATCAAAATGGGAGAAGATCCAGTCCTCCTGGTATTATTTCGGTTCCGAAGGTTATATGGCTTCCGGCTGGCTCAACGAGGGAGGAAAATGGTATTATCTCGGCGGAGCGGATGACGGAAAGATGAAGACGGGATGGCTTGCATTAGGCGGAAAATGGTATTTCTTCGAAGCAAGCGGAGCGATGAAGACAGGCTGGTTGGAAAGCGGCGGAAAATGGTATTATTTGAATGAAGCCGCAGGAGCGGAAAACGGAATGATGCTTTCCAATACGCAGGTAAAGGGCTGGAAGCTCGGTGCGGACGGAGCATGGATCCCCTAAGAAGGAGAAAAAAGAAGGAGCATATGCCGAAAGAAAAAAAGAAGATAGGGATTTTAATATTTACGGTTTTCTTTTCCCTTCTGCTCCAAACCGGAGTTTATGCGGGAAGCTGGCATAAAGATGCAAAAGGCTGGTGGTATCAATACGGATGGAGCTTTTTCCCCCAAGAGGGGGGAGAAGATTCTCCTCTGTATTACACAAAGGGCTGGAAGTGGATAGGAGGAAAATGCTATTATTTTGATCAGGAAGGCTATTGCCTGCTGGATACGATTAGCCCGGACGGCTATAAGGTAAATGCTTCCGGAGCATGGGAAATAAACGGAAAAGAGCAGAAGATAAGCGATTTTTGCAGTAATGTTTATGATGAGGCTTATGATAATCGAGGGGTGGTTTTCTTTAAAAACCGAAAGGATAAGGGCGATTATTATGAGGTGGATCTGGAAATCATAGACAATTATTATGCAAGGGAAGTAAATTCCGGAGGGGATCGCCAAGGCGTTAAAGCGGTCGGAAGGATAGCAAAAGAAGCGAGAGTGAATGTTGTACGCGGATACAGCGATACCGTCGATCAGCTTAGCATAGAAGAGTATTTCGACTTAAGAGATTCTGGAGAGGGACGAATGTTTCGAGGTGTAAAGCATGACGGCAGAGGGTATATCATAGAATTTTATGATGTTGAAGTAAGTTAGAGAATGATTTGATATAAAATTCGAACAAAGCGCCGGAGAGGAAGAAGCACATTCCTTCTCCGGCGCTTTATTTTTATGATTGATAAAAGCTGAGGAAAGGGATATGATAGGCATAGAAAAAGTCTTATTCTTTGGAGATAATCCGGAAAATTATGATAAAGGAGAGCGGCATGGTAGAGATGATTCCCTCGTACTGCGGGGAAGAGGTAAAGAGCAACGCGGAAAAAAAGGTTTTTGAAATTTTAAGAGGGCTTACTCTGAAAAACGGATATGTTCTGCATTCTTTAGGGCTTCCCAAGCATAATAACAAGATCTACGGAGAGATCGATTTCGTGGTGATCTGCGATAGAGGAGTTGCCTGTCTTGAGGTAAAAGGAGGGGGAGTGGAATGCAGGGAAGGAGTATGGATCTTTCGGGACAGATACGGAGTGGAGAGGCAAAAAACGGAGGGTCCCTTTGCTCAGGTAAAGGGAAATATGTTCAGTCTGAAAGAAATACTGAAGAAGAAGTTTCCGAATAACAGACATATCAAAGATCTTCTTCTCGCTTGCGGAGTGCTTTTTCCGGATATAGAATTCAAATCGAACTCTCAGGAGATTATATCCGAAATAATATTTGACTTGAACACAAAAGATATTACGGAATATATGCACAGAGTCTTCGATTATTGGGAAGGAAGGCAGCATAGAAAGCCTGCAAAGCTTGCGCCCGGAGATATTCGAGAGATTGCGGATTATCTGAGAGGGGAATTTGATTTTATTCCGAATCTGGCAAACAGGCTCTCCCATGCGGAAGACGAAATCATCCGTTTGACCAATGAGCAGTCTAAGCTGATGGAATCTCTGGCGGATAATGAAAGGCTTCTGATCGAGGGTTTTGCAGGGACGGGTAAGACGCTGATGGCATCGTATTTTGCAAAAAAGATGGCTTTGGAGGGAAAGAAGGTTCTTTATCTGAGCTATAATACGAACCTTGCATTCGCCGTCGGAAAACGATTGGCTGATGTTGAAAGTCTGAAGGTGATCAATCTTCACGCCTTATTCGGCGAGTATGTGGAAATTGATAAAAAACTGGTCAGAGAGCAGGCTCAGAATTATTTTTCGAAGCAGCTTCCCGAGGCGGCATATCAATATCTTTCAGCGCTCGGTGAGGAGGAGAGAAAGAGTCTTTCCTATGATGTGATTATCATGGATGAGGGACAGGATATTCTGAGGGCGGAATATCTATATCCTTTGGATATTATTTTGGATAAGGGGCTTGAGAAAGGTTCATGGGCGGTGTTTTATGATGAAAAGCAAAACATATATAATCCGGACTATGAAGAAGGAATGGAACTGATCCGCTCCTATCCCTGCGCAAAATTTAAGCTTCATATCAATTGCAGAAATACGGCAAGAATAGGAAGATTCGGCTCAAAGGGATACCGCAGCCTTCCCGATTACTATATGAGGGAAGAGGGAGAAGATGTGCAAAAAATATCCTATGCAAATGAGGATGAGTTTCAGCGCAGAGTGCAGGAGATTTTCAGAAATATGAAAAAAGAAGGGATACAAAATGAGGATATCGTTTTTCTTTCTCCGAGAACCTATGAGAAGTCCAAGCTTTCGGATACTGAAATCAAGGTCTGCGTTTATAAGGAGGATCAGGAAAATTCCGGGAAGCTTCCCCTATACTCCACGATACAAAGCTTTAAGGGATTGGATTCGAAAGTTGCTGTGCTGATTGATACCGAATACATCATGGAAGAAATGTTTGAGAGATTTTTATATATCGCCTCCACAAGAGCGCGGACGATGCTTTTTGTTTTGGGAGATGAGGCGTTTTGGAGAAAGGAGGAAAATCGATGAGCATGCTGCCGATGAAAAGAAACTGCCCGGTATGCGGGAGGGAATACAGCTTTAATCCCTCTCTGGGAAAAATATTCTGCCCATATTGCAGGAAAGCCGAAGAGAAGATGAAAGCAAAGAAAAAAAGACAGAGAGATGAGCAAAGCGGTGATTAAGAATAAGGGCAACAGTCTTGCGGAAACCAAAAAAATCAACAGGATATTGATTAAAAATATTATTTTCAGAAACGATAATATTACGAGGAATGATATTTCTCTTCTTCTGGAGCTGACCCTTCCGACGATCACGACCAATATCAACGAGATGATGGCAGAGGGAATGCTGGAAGAGATTCCTTTTCAGTCTTCGGGATATAAGACGGCAGGGAGAAAGCCGAGCGCGATCTCCTTCCGGGCAGATCTTGCCTATGCCATAGGCGTAGAGCTCGGTCCCTATGCGACGCATATCGTCATGATCGATATGAAGGGAAATATTATTGCGGAAAGAGAGGGGGAAAGAGCGAAGGACGATTATTCTAAGATGCTTCAGAGTCTGTCCGAGCAGATTTCTTCCTTTATTTTGCCGGGGAGAAGGATTCTGGGCATAGGAATCGGCCTGCCCGGCTTTATTGAAAGCTCGACGGGGGTGATCCGAAGCAATCTCAGAGAAGGCTGGACGGGCAGGCATCTGTCCGAGGATTTGCAGAGAATTGTCGGTTACCCGGTGCTGATCGATAATAATGTAAGACTCCGGGCTCTCGGATACGATATGTCGGTTAAGAATTCAGGATTTGATACCTTCGCTTATTTTTATATGTCAAAGGGAATCGCCTGCCCGCTGATCATGAAAAATGATATGGTATCGGGATTTACCGCAGGAGCGGGAGAGATAGGGCAGAATATTTTAGCCGTGGAGGGCGGTCAGAAAAAGACCTTGGATGATTTGGGCAGCGAGAAGGCGATCCTGGAAGCATGCCGCAGTATGAACGATCAGGGAAGGCTGCTTTCTGGAGAAGAAGATTTGACGGACTGGGATATTTGCGATGTGCTCAGATACCAGGTAAAAGATGAAGAGGTGGAAAGAATTGTTTCGAATGCGATCGAATATATGGGGCTCGGTCTGTCTCATGTGGTCAATCTCATGAATCCGGGGCTCGTGGTCGTGGATTCCCATCTTTTCAGCAGAGAGGAGAACCGGGAAAAATTCAAAATTGCCGCAAGAAAGCATTTTTACGGCTTAAACGAAGATGAGGTCAGCATCGCATTCGTTCCCTATGAGGCGAGTCGGGGAGCAAAGGGTGCGGCATATCATATTATCAAGGAATTTTTATTGGAATCGGAGATCTGATCCCCTGCCGGAGAGCTTTCTTGATTTTATCGGATCATTTTATCGAATTCTATTGTAAAAATGATAAAGAGGTAGTACTATATTACTTAAAAGTTTTAACTAATATAGCGATGGAAAGCGGGAGAGGGCAGAGATGGAAGAAAATCTTTTGATTGTTCATGGAGGAGGTCCTACGGCAGTCATCAATGCTTCCCTGTATGGTGCGGTTCGGGAAGCAAGGAGGCATGCGAAAGTCAAACATATTTATGCGGCAAAAAACGGAACGGGAGGACTGCTGAGAGAAGAATTGATCGATCTCGGAGAGATTGAGGAAGAGAGGCTCCGGCTTTTGCTGCAGACGCCCGGGAGCGCGATCGGTACCTCAAGAGATGAGATTGAAGAAGAAGATTATGATAGGATGGTCAAGATCCTGTTGAGGAAGAAGATACGGTATGTTCTTTTTAACGGCGGCAACGGGACGATGGACAGCTGCGGAAAGCTCTATAAGGCTGCATCGCAAAAAAATGCGGATCTTTTTGTGATGGGAATCCCAAAGACGATGGATAATGATATTGCGATTACGGATCATAGCCCGGGCTTCGGAAGTGCTGCGCTCTACATTGCGCAGAGCGTAAAGGAACTCTGCATGGATGTGCGCTCTCTTCCCATTCATGCGGTTGTGCTCGAGGCATGCGGAAGAAATGCGGGATGGATCACAGCAGCGAGCGCATTGGCAGAAGATGGGGAGGGGCTCGGCCCCGATCTGATTTATCTTCCGGAAACCGTGTTTCGGCAGGATGATTTTCTTGAATCGGTTCAACGCAAGATAGAGGAGAAGAAGGGAATTGTCATCGTGGTCGGAGAGGGGCTTCGCGATGAGGAGGGAAATAATATCGTCAAGCCCATTTTCGAGACGCAGAGGGCAAAATATTTCGGAGATGTGAGTACTCATCTCGCGCTCCTGATTATCAAGGAACTCGGGTATAAGGCAAGGGGAGAAAAGCCGGGTCTGCTGGGACGAGCTTCTGTTGCGCTTCAAAGCTGCATAGACAGGGATGAGGCGGTCTTGGCGGGAGAGCTTGCATGCAGGGCGGTGCTTGAAAAAGAAAGCGGAAAAATGCTTGCATTCAGAAGAATATCTTCGTCCCCTTATCACTGTGAAACATTTTTTGCGGATATCGATGAGGTTATGCTGCACGAAAAAAAGATGCCGAAAGAATTTATCAATTTGCAGAAAAACGGCGTCAGCGAGGAATTCAAGACCTGGTGCAGACCGCTTTTGGGAAGAGAACTCAGCCGGATGCTTTATCTGAATGAAGAAATAAGGCGGCGATAGGGGAGAAAAAGACGATTACAGAGAATAAAGAAGCAGGAAAATCAAGGAGGGTAAACGATGTTGGTACCAATGAGAGCAATTTTGGAGGCGGCAGATCACTATGGCTATGCACAGGGAGCATTTAACGTCAATGCCGTATGTCAGGCGAAGGCGGTGATAGGGATTCATAATATATTCAGGAGCCCTGCCATACTGCAGGGGGCGGATCTTGCAAACGGCTTCATGGGAGGACGCAAAGATTTTCTCAATGCGGATCTTTCGGATAAAAAGGAGGGTGCAAAGAATATTGCCGCCGCCGTAAAAAAATATGCCGGGAAAACGGATATTCCGATTGCGCTGCATTTGGATCACGGAAGAGATTTCGAATCCTGCAAGGCTGCGATCGAGGGAGGCTATACCAGCGTCATGATAGACGGAAGCTCGCTTCCTTTTGAAGAAAATCTGGAGCTGACCAGAGAGGTGGTGAAATACGCTCATGAGAGAGGAATCACCGTAGAGGGCGAGCTCGGGGTACTGGCAGGAACGGAGGATCATGTCAGCTTTGAAAAAAGCACTTATACCAACCCGCTGATGGCGATAGAATTTTTCAAAAAAACCAAAGTTGATGCATTGGCGATCAGCTACGGGACGATGCACGGGGCAAATAAGGGAAACCGCCCCATGCTCAGGAAGGAAATTGCGGTTGCGATCAAGGAATGCATGCGTCATGAAAATATAGAGGGATATCTGGTCAGTCACGGTTCTTCGACGGTGCCCGCGTATATCGTAGAAGAAATCAATGCGATGGGCGGAGAACTGGCAAACACAAGAGGAATTGATATTGCACAGCTTGTGGAGGTTTCGCGCTGCGGAATCAATAAAATCAATGTTGATACGGATATCCGGCTTGCGGTAACCAGAAATTTAAAAGAGCTTTTCATCCGGGAGCCCGCGCTCAGAAACAGCGCTTTTATAGGAGAGATCTATGAGCTGATGGAAAAGAACAAATCCGCATTCGACCCGAGGGTATTTATCACTCCGATCATGAATACCGTGATGTACGGAGAGATTGAAAACGAAGATGTGGAAAAGATCTGCGGTTGCATAGAGGCGGGAGTAAAGGAGGTCGTCGGCACCCTGATCGTACAATTCGGCAGCTACGGAAAAGCGCCGAGGGTGGAGGCGCTGAGTCTGGAAGAGATGGCAAAAAGATATAAGAAACAGGGAATATAATGTTTTTTGCAGCGAAAGGAGAGAAGATGAAGCATATTTTTTTGAATCTGAAGCGTTTCGATGTGCCGGCAAAGCTCGGGGGAGTTAACCGCATTGCAACACAGGAGAACTGGGCGGAGCATATTATTTCTGGTATTGAAAATGAGCTTTCCTCTTATAAGGAGGAGTTGGCGGAGTTTACGATCTTTTGGCCGGAACTGCATATCCTCGAAGCGGCAAAGCGTTTAAAGAATCAATCTCATATTCGCACGGGTTCACAGGCGGTATTTTGCGAAGATATTTCACAGGGAGGGAATTTCGGCGCATTAACCACACATAGACCGGCTGCGGCTATGCTTGCGGCAGGGTGCGAGTATACGATAATCGGGCATTGCGAAGAGAGAAAGTATTTGGAATATGTGATCAGAGAGGGAGGCGGAAACGATATTGAAGCGGTGAGCCGTATTCTCAACAGGGAAATCGTTCATGCGATGGAAAGAGGACTTAAGGTGCTCTACTGCATTGGAGAAAAAAGCGAGGAACAGGAGAACTGGCAGGGAGTTTTGGGCAGGCAGCTCGAGATAGGACTCAAGGGCGCAGATTTGGAAAAACTGGTTATCGCATACGAGCCGATCTGGTCAATCGGTCCGGGAAAGCAGCCGGCGGATAAGCCCTATATTGAGAAAATCGCCTCCTTTATCAAAGAAAAAACGGGAGGCGTGCCGGTGGTCTACGGTGGAGGACTTAAGCAGGATAATGCCGCCATGCTTGCTTCGATCGGAGAGATAGACGGGGGGCTGATTGCACTGACGAGATTTAGCGGAGAAATAGGATATTATCCGGATGAGTATCTTGCCATTGTGAGATCTTATCTGGAGGCGGTAAAATAAAAGAGAAAGGATGTGTGAGCGATGAAGATAGATTTTGAATACGGGCACGGGCTGATGCAGGCGAATCTGCCCGATAGCACGGATGTGTTTATTCCGGGAGAAACCGTAAAGGATCCGCCATGTATTCCCGAAGAAAAGCTGGAAGAGGAATACCTTAAAAGTCTGAGAAACCCTATCGGCATGCCTGCGCTCAGAGAGCTCGGTCATAAGGGGGCGAAGGTGACGATCATTATTCCTGACAGAGTGAAGGGAGGAGAGCAGCCCACTAGCCACAGGAAGCTGAGCATAAAATATGTGTTGCAGGAATTGTATGCTGCCGGAGTGGAGAAAGAGGATATTTTATTTATCATCTCCAACGGGCTTCATCCCAGAAGCAAGGAAGAGGATACCAGAGCGGTTCTGGGCGATGCGCTGTATTTTGACTTCTGCGAGCAGATTATCAGCCATGACAGCGAGGATAAGGAGAATATGGTTTATCTCGGAACGACCCGCAGGGGAGATTCGGTATCGGTCAATAAATATGTATTCGACTCGGATATTGCGATCCTGATAGGGCATGTGCAGGGAAACCCCTACGGCGGATATTCGGGAGGCTATAAGCATAGTGCGACCGGAATCACGAACTGGCAGTCTATCGCCTCTCATCATGTTCCGAAGGTAATGCATCGGGAGGATTTTACTCCGGTGAACGGAAAGAGTCTGATGAGAAATAAATTCGATGAGATCAGTATGCATATCGAGGAAAAAATGGGGCATCCCTTTTTCTGTTGCGATGCCGTACTGGATACCTATTCCAGACAGATTGCCATTTTTTCGGGATATGCAAAGGAAATGATGCCGATGAGCTGGGAGGTTGCGGATAAGCGGACCTATGTGCATTGGGCAAAGAAGAAATACGATGTTCTGGTATTCGGAATGCCCCAGAAATTCCATTACGGAGACGGGATGGGAACCAATCCCATCATGATGATGCAGGCAATCAGCGCACAGGTGCTGCGTTTCAAGAGAGTTATGAGCGATCGTGCGGTAATCATCTGCTCCTCTCTTTGCAACGGATATTTCCATGATGAGCTTTGGCCTTATATGAGGGAGCTCTATGCGATGTTCCAAAAAGACTATATGAATATCCTGCCGGATATGAACCGTCTCGGAGAGTATTTTGCTACCAATGAGGAGTATATTCGCAAATACAGGTTTACCAATGCCTTCCATCCTTTTCACGGCTTTTCGATGATGTCCTGTGCCCATATCGCGGAGATGAATACGAGCGCGATCTATATCGTGGGAGCCAATGAGCCGGGATATGCGAGAGGAATGGGATTTAAGACAAGAGCGAGCTTTGAGGAGGCGCTGGAGGACGCGAAGAAGAAATATGTCGGAAGCGATCCGAATATTTTGGCTCTGCCTCTGACCTTTAAGAGGGCGGCGGTTCATCTTTGTATGGAGAACCCCGAGGATGATATCATGGACGCATATGGAAACCGAAGAGAGTAAAAAATGAGCATAATCATATTTCTAATTTGTTTACTTGCCTCGTTTGTGGGAGCGATCTGCGGAATCGGAGGAGGAATTATTATCAAACCGCTCCTCGATGCGCTTTCCGTGATGGATGTGGCGGCGATCAGTTTTTTATCCGGTTTTACCGTTTTTATCATGTCCTTTTACAGCATCGTGCAGTGCAGGCTCAGCAAGAGTTCTTCCGTGGAGGGGCGGATAGGAACGCCGCTTGCCATAGGAGCGGTTTTGGGAGGAATCGGAGGAAAAGCTCTTTTTTCCAAACTTTCCGCTCTCGGAGGAGATCTGCGCACGGTGGGTGCAATACAGGCGCTCTGCCTTCTGCTGCTCACGCTGGGAACCTTATTATATACTCTGTTTAAGGATAAAATAGCGACGAGGCGGGTGGATCATATTGCGCCGGCTTTTCTGATCGGCGGAGTACTCGGCATGCTCTCCTCTTTTCTGGGGATAGGAGGCGGACCGATGAACCTCGTCGTATTATATTATTTTTTCTCAATGCGCACAAAGGAGGCAGCGGAGAACTCTCTCTACATCATCATGTTTTCTCAGGCGGCGAGCCTGATTCTTGCTGTGATTACGGGGAGGATTCCCGAGTTTGACAGGATGTATTTTCTTCTGATGGCGTTTGGAGGGCTTGCGGGAGGGATTCTCGGCAGGCATGTCAATAAGACGATAAAAGAGGAGACCGTACATCGGCTATTTATTTTCCTGATGATATTAATGATTCTCATTAATTTATATAATTTATATCATTTTATGCGTTAATGCCGAAAGGTGGATCTAGTCAAGGGATAAAATCATAGAAAAGGAGAAAGAAGATAGAGATGAAAAAGACAAGAAATTTAACGATATCAGGTTTGATGATCGGACTGGGAATGGTGCTTCCGATGCTGACCGGACAGATTCCGCAGATCGGCAGGATGCTTTTGCCAATGCATATACCGGTATTTATTTGCGGTCTGCTTTGCGGATGGCAGTACGGGCTCGTTGTGGGGCTGATTCTTCCTCCACTGCGTTCTGCTCTCTTCGGGATGCCGCCGATGTATCCGGTCGCGCTTGCAATGGCATTTGAGATGGCGGTTTATGGTCTGGTTGCAGGATTCCTTTATTTTAAGCTGAAGGATCTCAAGCAGATGAAGCAGATTTATGCAATATATATCAGCCTGGTCGTTTCAATGATTGCGGGAAGAATCGTATGGGGAATCGTGCAGGCGATTTTACTCGGTATCGCAGGGAATGCGCTTGGTTTACAAGGATTTTTGGGAGCGGTGCTCTTCGGTTCCATACCGGGCATTATTTTGCAGCTCGTGCTCATTCCTGCGCTGATTTTGGCTTTGGATAAATCAAAAACCGCAGAGCAGGTCTAGACATCAAAAAGATGGAAACAAAAAAGAAGGAGGAGTCCTATCGGAGTTATCCTGGAGGAGAGAAGTTTTTGCGGAATCTGGAAAGAGTACAAGAAGCCGTTTCGGCTTCCTTGCGGGAGGAGGCGGCGGATCCATTCCTGATTGCGATAGAAGGCAGAGCGGCGGCCGGAAAGACGAGCTTCGGGGGAGCGCTTGCAAAGAGTCTGGATGCCAACCTCTGGCATATGGACGATTTCTTTTTGCAGTCGGAACAGAGGACTTTCGAGAGACTGCAGGAGATCGGCGGAAATGTCGATTATGAGCGCTTTGAAAAGGAGGTTTTGCGAGGACTTCTGGCAAGAAGAGAAGTGCTTTGTCGAAAATTTGACTGCTCCCAAATGCGGATTTTGGATCTCGGGATCAAGCCGTATAAAAGAATCAATATCATCGAGGGGATTTACAGCACCCATCCGTATTTCTCTGCACCATATGCATTAAAAATATTTATGGAAATATCTGAAGAGGAGCAGAGAAGAAGGATTCTTTTACGAAACGAAGCAGAGGATGCCGAGAAATTTTTCAGCCTCTGGATACCGAAGGAAAATGCATATATAGAAAAATTCGGGGTAAAAGAAAAAGCGGATATCCTAATTTTTAATTAAAGAAGCGGCGTCGCTCCGGAAAAACCGGGCGATGCCGCTTGATTTTATATCGAAGTTTAAGACAGGAGCTCGATACGAAGTCTGTAAGTTTTATGCTCCCCCGGCTTCAAGGACTGGATATCGTGGCGGGAGGAGAGAAGATCATCTTCCTTATCCAGTATGGCAGAACCGTTCCATGGTTCCAGGCAGATAAACTCGGCTCTCGGATCGGCAGGCGTCCATAGTGCAAACGAAGAAAAATCTTCAAATTCGAGCGCAAGAAGAGGAAGGTCCTTCGCATTTCTGAGCGTGATCTTCCGGGAAAGAATCCTCGGAAAATAAAGCGCATCATTGAGGAAGAGCTCTTTACTCAAGGCAATTGTTTTTCCCCTTTTATGCGGATACACCGGTTCGGAGCAAAAATGCGCTTTTTCAATATCGTAGAGATAGGATTCGAAGCTCTCCTCCTGTTCAAAGCAAAGACTGTATTGGTCGAAGCTTTCTTCAGTTTCCGAAGGGCAGACAAATCCGGGATGTGCTCCGATTTGATAGTACATATCCACGATATCCCGGTTATAGACGGTATAGGAGATATCTAAAGTATGTTTATGCAGAGAAAACTCGGCATCCAAGAGGAAAGGATAAGGGTAGCAGGAGAGCATATCCTCATCCGGAGTCAATGAAAAAACCGCCCGGCTTTCGGAATGATTTTTCAGAGAAAACTCCTTATGCCTTGCAAAGCCGTGTTTTGGGATAAAATAGGATTTTCCTTTGATCAGGCAACGATCCTTGCGTGCATTTCCGATCAGGGGAAAGAGAAGAGGAGATGAAAATCTCCAAAAATCAGGATCGGACTGCCACATAAATTCCTTCTGTTCAGGATTTTTAAGGGATTTGAGTTCAGCTCCCTTTGTGCTGATCAAGGCGGAAAAGCCTTCGGACTGCAATCGGATATTCATAACTCCTCCTAAGCGGATATTTAAAAAGTATGAAAATAAATCAACCTTATCAAATTTTTAGTTGGTGATAGAATTATAGTATACAATAAGAAGAAGCGAAAGGGGAGAATATGAAAAATAAAAATCATATTGTCAATATACCGAAGCAATTATGGCTGATTCTATCCTTTATTGCGGCGATGATTGTCTGGTATCTTTTGTCCATTAATCCGCAGACGATGAGGAGCTTTCCGAATGTGGCGGCAACCTTTCGATCCATGCAGACAATGATTTCGAGAGGGGTATTTTTTGAGGATATTCAAAGCAGCCTGATCTCCGTCACTGCGGGATTCGCCCTCGGTTTTATGCTTTCTCTTCCGGTTGCGATACTGATGGCATGGTATGCTCCTGTAAGAAATATTATAGAGCCCTGGATACAGTTCATCAGAAATATCCCGCCTCTGGCATATGTTCCTCTGGTCGTTATTTCGGCGGGAGTCGGGCGCAGACCCCAGATCATTGTCATTACGATCGCAACATTTTTGATTATGACGGTTACCGTGTATCAGGGCGTGATCAATGTCGATGAAACGCTGATCAAAGCGGCAAGAGTGTTGGGAGCAAGCGATAGAGATATTTTTTTAAGAGTCATCGCCCCGGCGACGCTGCCCTTTATCATCACGGCAATACGGCTTGGAAGTTCGACGGCATTGACCACCTTGATTGCAGCGGAATCAACCGGCGCGATCGCGGGACTGGGCATGAGGATCCGTTCTCTCAATAACAGCTTTGAAGCCGAACCCATGCTCCTTTATATTATCATCATCGGCATCATCGGAATGCTGATCGAGAATGCGGTGAAGTTTATGGAAAGGAGGTTTACGGGATGGCAGGAGAAGAGAGAAGTATAAAGCTGAAGATTGAGAATGTACGCAAGGTGTTCAATACCAGAAATGGAGAAATGATCGCCTTAAACGGCATCGACCTGGATATCCTTGAAAACGAGTTTATCTGTGTGGTGGGACCCTCCGGCTGTGGGAAATCGACTCTGCTCAATATCATCGCCGGACTTTCCGAGCCCAGTTCGGGAAGGGTTTTATGCGACGGAAAAGAAGTAAAGGGAACGGGAACCGAGAGAGGAGTTGTTTTTCAGCAGTATGCGCTTTTTCCCTGGATGACGGTAAAAAAGAACGTGATGTTCGGGCTGAGCCTGAAAGGAATCAAGGGAGAAGAGGCGGAGAATATCGCGATGAAATACATCAGAATGGTGCAGCTTGAAGATTTTGTCAATCATTATCCCAAGGAATTATCAGGAGGAATGAAGCAAAGAGTCGCGATTGCCAGAGCATATGCGGTAAACCCCTCGGTACTTCTGATGGATGAACCCTTCGGCGCATTGGATGCACAGACCAGAACCCAGCTTCAGCAGGAGCTTTTAGAGACTTGGGAGAAGGAAAAAAAGACCTGCTTCTTTATTACCCATGATGTGGATGAAGCGATCATTCTTTCACAGAAGGTCATCATCATGAGCGCGAGACCGGGAAGAATCAAAGAAATCGTAAATATTGACATACCTTATCCGAGAGATCAAAAGACCAAGATGAGCGGCAGATTTCTTGAGTTGAAAAATCATATTTGGAGTCAGGTATATCAGGAATATCTTGAAGTAAGAAAATAAAAGAAAAAGCAAAGGAGAAGTAAAATGAGGAAGAAAATAAGTATTATGCTGGTTGCGGCAGTCGCTGCTCTGGGAATGCTCGCAGGCTGCAGCTCAAAGCCCGCTCAGACGGAGACGACACAGGCGGCGCAGGAGGAGACGAAGGCGCAGGAGAGCTCGGAGGAGCAAAAAGCGCAGGAAAGCAAGGCAGAAGAAAGCAAAGCGGAGGAAAAGCCTGAGAGTATAGAGCTCGATGTCGCATATATGCCGAATTACGGAAGCCTTTGGGCAGTGCAGAATGCGATTGCAAAAGGCTATATGGAAGAGGAAGGCATTAAGGTAAATCTCGTGGAATTCCAGGACGGACCGACGATTATTGCCGCAATGGAATCGGGAAGCATAGATATCGGTTATATCGGACAGGGAGCACATAAGCTCTGCATCAACGGCAAGGCGAAAATCTTTGCACTTTCCCATATTTCAAACGGAGATGCATTGATCGGCGGCAAGGGAATCACCAAGGTGGAAGATCTGAAGGGAAAAACGGTTGCGTATTCGTCGGGAAGCTCAAGTGAAGACATCCTGAGAAACTCCCTGAAGAGAGCGAATATGACGATGGAGGATATCAAAGCGGTAGATATGGATGCTTCGGCAATCGTAACAGCAATGCTTTCGGGCGGAGTGGATGCATGCGCAACATGGTCGCCGAATACGATAAAGATACTGGAAGAGATGAGCGATGCAACGAAGCTTACCGACAATATGACGTTTTCGGATGAGACTGTATCTCTTGCAAGCTGGATCGTAGTACCGGCATACGAAAAGGACAATAAGGATAAGATTTTGAGATTCACCAGAGCATTATTCAAGGCTATGGATTATGCCGCAAATGATCATTTCGAAGAAACTTCCGAGATTATCGCTGCACAGATCGCACAGGATAAGGAAGTGGTTTATGCACAGCGTTCGGATGCAAAATGGTTTACCGGAAAAGAGGTTGCACAGGGTGCTGCGGACAAAACGATAGAGGGCTATTATGAGCTGCAGAAGAAGCAGTTTATCGAAACGGGAGCCGTTGAAGTTAATCCCCCCGTATCGGATTATGTGATGTTTGAGAACATGATAGAAGCCGGAAAATACTAAACTTAAACCAAGGGCTGCCTCAAAACAGCCCTTGTATTTTTAAATCGGATAGTTTATGAAATCAAAGGAAGAAGGAAGATGAAGCACGCATATAATACATATACCAAAGAGGAACTCCTGCGCAGCCCGAAGATTGAGATTTTACTGATGGAGGATAATCATACGGTCTTTCAGGATATTGCGAGAGAGATGATAGAGGAGATCCGAAGAAAGAATGAAAGGAAGGAACCTGCCGTATTTATCTGCCCGGTAGGTCCTGTCGGACAGTATCCGTATTTTGTCGAAGAAATCAACCGGGAGAGAATTTCACTGAAGAATACCTATTTCATCAATATGGATGAATATCTCGATGAGGATCAAAAATGGATCGATAAAGAAGATAAACTCAGTTTCAGAGGATTTATGGAAAGGGAGGTATATGCAAAAATAGACCGGGAGCTGCTGATGCCCGAGGAGCAAAGGATCTTTCCTCATCCCGAAAGAACGGAGGAAATCGCCGCCCTGATAGAAAAGCTCGGAGGAGTGGATATTTGTTTCGGAGGGATAGGAATCAACGGGCATGTGGCATTCAATGAAGCGGAGCCGGAGCTTACTGCGGAGGAATTTCTGAATTTAAAGACGAGAGTGCTTGAGATCTCAAGGGAGACGAGGGTGAGCAATGCGATTATGGAACTGCACGGGGCGATAGAGGATATGCCGCGCTACTGCGTGACGATAGGCATGCGCGAGATCGCGGGGGCGAAAAAAATCCGCCTCGCCTGTTTCAGAGACTGGCATAGGGCGGTAGTCCGCAGGGCGGCGCACGGAGAGGCTTCAGCGGCATTTCCGGTCAGCCTGCTGCAGAATCACTCGGATATTAATATCCGAATCACCCGATTTGTTGCCGATTTGGGGGTGAATTGATGGGGGAGAGAGGACTTTTCCTGAGGAATGCAAAGGTATATAATGAGGGGAAATTTGAAGAAAAGACAATAGAGATAAAAAATGGTATAATACATTTGACCGAAGAAAGAAAATGCCCGGAAGGAGAGCAGATCGATCTGAAGGGAAAGAAGCTGATTCCGGGTTTTATCGATATTCATACGCACGGAGCTGCGGGGATCGATGTCAATGCGGCGGATGAAGAGGGCTTGGCAAAAATTGCGGAATTTTTTGCAAAAAACGGAAGCACCTCTTTTCTGATATCCGTGCTGACGGACAGCCGGGAAAGCACCAGGCGATGCATCGAAACATATCGTTCTTTTAAAAAGAAAAACTTTCCGGGTGCCGAGCTTCTAGGTATCCATCTGGAAGGTCCGTTTCTTGCAAAAGAATATAAGGGTGCAATGCCGGAGCGATTCCTGAAAAAAGGAGATCTTTCTCTCCTGAAAGAATATCAATCCCTTGCAGAGGGAGAAATCCGTTATATTACAATTTCTCCCGAGGTGGAGGGCGTGCTTGAGATGATTCCGGATATTTTGGCACTCGGCATCATTCCCTCGATCGGTCATTCGGGGGCGACTTACGAAAGCTGTATGGAGGCGATTGCAAAGGGAGTTAAGGCGAGTACGCATACTTTTAATGCCATGGGGCTTTTGCATCAGCATTATCCCGGCGTGATGGGAGCGGTGCTCGAATCCGATGTGTACTGCGAGGCGATATTTGACGGTAAGCATCTTCATCCGGGAACGGTCAGGCTGCTTTTGAAAACAAAAGGTCCGGAGCGGGTGATCGCCATCACGGATTCCATCATGGCGGCGGGGCTTCCGGACGGAAGATATAAGCTCGGAGTAAACGATGTCGTGGTTGAGGATTCGGACGCAAAGCTTGCGGATACCGGAGTGAGAGCGGGCAGCACATTGACCATGCCGCGCGCATTGGAAAATATCATGCGCTTTACCGGGCTTGCTTTGGAAGAAGTGATACCCCTATTTAGCGAAAATCCGGCGAAGCTTTTGGGAATATTTGACAGAAAGGGATCGATCGCGGAGGGCAAGGATGCGGATCTCATCGTTCTTAACGAAGAAAATCGCATGGAAAGGGTTTTTGTCAAAGGAAAAATCCGGGAGTGCGAGGCATAAAGAGTTGCCGGGGAAAGAAAAATATTAAATAAAAAGAGGAGGGCATATGCTGATTGTATTGACGATAGCGCTGGTGCTGGCATCCGTGCATATCTTGTTTGCAAAAAAAACGGTAGAATCCATATACTTATTCGGCATATGCCTCAGTCTGATGCTACAGATCATGGGAGTCATGGTATTCATCGCCAAAAAGGGAGGAATATCCAACGAGGTGATGCGCTTTTTGTTTATTTCCAAAGATCTCCAAAACAGGATACGCTATATGTATCTCACCTTTTCCCAAATGGGATATATCATTGCCTTGGGGCGGACGCTATATCCTCTCTTTCTGCTGAAATTCGCCTTTTGTTATTCGATGATAGACTGGCTGAAAAAGAATACGTTGATCAAGAAGGCGGTATATCTGATTCCTCTGTCAAATCTTTTGATTTATGAGCCGCATATTTACAGAATCATTACAAACGGCAATATAGGACTCGCCAAGCTGATCCTGTATTCCAGCAAGGTATGGATCAGCGCCTATCTTTTGGCAGCACTCGGGCTTTTGATCTATGAGTATTTTTCGATTACAATGCAGTTTTGCAGGAGGCAGTTCAGCCATATCATGGTGAGCATGGCGGCGCTTACGGGAATTTATTATTTATACCATCACCAGGATCCGGGGCAGGTCTACCTCTTTTATGACTATACATTTTCCTGGAGCAGGGATATCGGATATATGCAGATTAAGCCTTCGCTTTGGAGCTATTGGACTTTGGTCATTATCAGCATAGTTTGCTGCATACTGGGATTTTACAGCCTTCTGAACTTTACGGCGGGAAGCTATATCGTGGATAAGGAAAATCTCGTGATGCAGAGGCGCTTCGATACGGCGCGAGTCGGTGCTTCCATGTTTGTTCACGGGATGAAAAATCAGCTTCTTGCCGGAAGAATCATTTTTAAAAGACTGCATAATCTCTACGGCAGGCAGGATACGGATTGGGATAAGGTCAGGCAATATATTGCCGCATTGGAAGAAATCAATAATTCGATGTATGAAAGAATAGAGGATCTGCATAAGACGATACGGCAGAACTCGATTTATATGACTCCGGTGGGTTTGCGGGAAATTGCGGAAATTTCCGTGGAAAGATTTCATAAAAAATATCCCGGTATCGAAGTGAAACAGGAATTCCGTACCGAAAGCAATGTCCTTGTGGATAAGACGCATTTTTGCGAAGCTCTCAGCAGCCTCTTAGTCAATGCTTACGAGGCGGTGCTCTGTGCAGGAAGGCAAAATCGCTG
Organism: Johnsonella sp.; assembly: GCA_030529445.1. Classification (GTDB taxonomy): domain Bacteria; phylum Bacillota; class Clostridia; order Lachnospirales; family Lachnospiraceae; genus Johnsonella. Next base: position 106,520 of record JAUMWW010000004.1, read on the forward strand.
TGAAATCTCCCTGATCTGTCATAACGAGAGGCTTTATACCGTGATTGAAATCAGAGATAACGGAATCGGGATTAAGGAGGAGGAGCTCAAAAAGCTCTTTGAGCCCTTTTATTCCAGTAAGAATTCCAAGACAAACTGGGGAATGGGACTGCATTATGTGAAAGAGACCGTGAAGAGTCATTACGGCATGGTCAGAGTGGAGAGCAGGGAGGGAGTCGGAAGCAGCTTTTTTGTACTGCTTCCCAGATACGGTTAAGTAAAACCAAAAAGATTGCAGGGCGAGGAAAGTCTGCGGTACATAAGTTTAATAAAAAGGGAAATATCGACCTCGAGTATTCCCGGGCAAAGAAATCCGGGAAGCCAAAACAAGGAGAAAAGCCGTGAAAAAGAAAAAGTACAGAGTGCTGATTGCCGAGGATATGGATCTGATCCGCGAGGATATTGCGGAGTTGATTAACGGGCAGGAAGACATGGAAGTGGTCGGCGAGGCGAAAAGCGGAAAGGAAATCATAGAACTGGCGGAGAGCATCGAACACGATATCATTCTGATGGATATTGAGATGGAGGTTATGAATTCGGGAATTCAGGCAACGGATGAAATACTTCGTAAGTTGCCCGAGGATAAGATTATCTTTTTAACCGCACATGAAACCAAGGAAATGATACTGACGGCGATGGGAGCCGGAGCGGTGGATTATATTGTGAAGGGGCTGGAGGATGAGGAGCTTCTGCGTCATATCAGGAGTGTGATGGCAGGTAATTCCATCATGCAGCATAAGATACAGGAAACCATTATGCAGGAATATGCGAGACTGCAAAAGAGTGAGAGGAGTTTGCTGTATTTTATCAATAATATTTCTAAGCTGACCGCGGCGGAAAAAGAGCTGATTAAACTTCTGCTGGAGGGACATAAGGTCAACGAGATTGCAGGCATTCGCTGCGTCGAGGCGAGTACGATCAAGACGCAGATCGGCGGTCTTTTGCGGAAATTCGGCAGCACGAGAACCAAAGATATCGTCAATACGATAAAGGATCTGAATATAGAGCATTTATTTTAGAGAGGCATCCGAGGAGGGTGCCTCTTGTCTATTTTAACCAAAATTTACTATAGACAAAGGACAAAAAAAGAGGTAACATATAAAAAAAAGAAAGGAATTGAAACTTTTTGTAAGTAAAAAGTTTCAGAAGGGGGATTTATGGAAAAGGTGTCAAAACCAAAAAAAGATTTGCTGTTTTTAATCGGCGTCGCCTGCATCGCGGTAATTGCCATCCTGCTGCTCTATCATGCGGTATATCTGCCGACCACACAGGCGGAGAAGGCATATAATACGGAGACGGCATTTATGATGATGGCGCTCTGCATCGTGCTGGGAGAGGTGATCTCAACAAAGACGAAGGCTTTCGTGCCTGCGATGTTTATCAGTGCGGCTCTTTTCGTCATCGGATTTTGGACGATTTTTCCGAAGGATATTCTTCAGATGGGAGGAGTGGCTTCCAATCTGCCTTCCTTCCTCGTCATGCTGATGGTCGTTCATCTGGGAACGATGATGGATCTGCAGGAGCTGAAGGCGCAGTGGAAGACGGTCATCATCACTCTGACCGGAATGTTCGGAATCCTGATCATCATCCTGACGCTGGGAGCAATGATTCTGGGCTTCGATACGGCGGTTATCGCGGCTCCTCCGCTTACGGGAGGCTTTGTTGCGGCGCTCATGATGCAGCAGGCGGCAGGAGACAATACCCGTCTCTATGTGCTTGCGATGGCGGTATATGTATTGCAGGGCTTCATCGGCTATCCCCTGACGAGTATTTCGCTTAAACGGGAGAGCCGGAGACTGATCGCATTGTATCGAAAGGGAGAGCATGAAATAGAGACGGCTGCCGTCGAAGTCAAGAAAGAAAAAAAGAAAAAGATCTTTGAATATATCCCGGCAGCATACCGAAGCAATACCTTCGTGCTCTTTCAGATGGCGGCGCTGGTTGTTTTTTCGGGCTATCTAGAGAAGTTTTTCGGAGGCTATGTTTCCAAATTTGTATGGGCGCTTCTGGTCGGTATCTTAGCGGGAGAAACCGGCATGATAGAGGCAAAACCGCTGGAAGCTTCCAAGAGCATGGGATTTGTTTATACATTGATCATGATGTTTGTGTTTGCGGGACTCAATGCCATCACGCCTGAGACTCTGGGCAACCTGATCAGGGAGTTTGCGATCCTCATCATCCTTTCGGTGGTCGGAATCGGAGTGCTTTCCATTCCTGCCGGCAAGGCGCTTGGAATGAGCGTACCGATGTCCTTTGCGCTTGGGCTTGCAAGCATTGCGGGAGGATTCCCGGCAAGCTATGTGCTCAGTGTCGAGGCGGCAAAGGTCAGCTCGAATTCGGAAGAGGAATATAAATTTCTCGAGGATCACCTCCTGCCCAAAACCCTTGTCGCCGGCTTTGTCAGCGCAACATCGGGATCGGTTATTATCGCGGGAATCATTATCAGCCTGTTCATCAAATAAGGAGGAAGCTTTATGGATCTGGGATTGAAGGATAAGGTTGCGGTTGTAACGGGAGGAAGCAGGGGAATCGGTTTTGCCTGTGTAAAGGAGCTTTTGAACGAGGGTGCCTTCCTTGCCTTCTGCGCCCGAGACGGCGCAAGAATCGAAGAGGCGCTGCAGGCGCTTCCTCACCGAGAGCGTATTTTTGCAAAAAGCGTAGATATGCGTGTTGAAAAAGAAGTCTATGCATTTGCGGATGAGGTCACCGCACGATTCGGAAAAATCGATATCTGGATCAATAACTCCGGCTCCATCGGCAGCCGCCGGGGAGAGTTTTTTACGGGGGAGGAAATCGACGAGGTATATGCGCAATGTTTTAAATCTGCGGTATTCGGGGCACAGGCAGCCGCGAAGCAGATGAAAAAACACGGAGGAAGCATTGTCAATATCAGCTCCCTTGCTGCAAGATGCCCCTCAGCGGGAAGGAGCACGATTTACGGACCGATGAAGGCGGCGATTCAAAATCTGACGATAACGCTTGCCGGAGAGCTTGCCGCATACGGTATCCGGGTAAACTGTGTTCTGCCGGGCTTTACCCTGACCGAGCTGGTAAAAGAAAACATCAGCCAAGAAGAGCTGCTTCGCAATGAGAGAGGAACCTTATTAAAACGGCTTGCCTCACCCGAGGAAATCGCAAAGCCCGTCGTGTTTTTGGCAAGCTTTGCTTCGGCCTATATGACGGGGGAGAGCATAGAGGTTTCGGGAGGAAGAGCCATCACACTGAATCCGATGTATTCCTATGAACGAAAAGAAAAGGAGGAAGAAGATGAAAGAGAATAAAAGAGAGCTTGTAAGAAAGGTTATGAACAACGAAGAAGGAGATCGTATTCCGGTCGGATTCTGGTGGCATTTTACCGGAAGGGATGAGCAGTTTGATGCTTATAAAGATCCCGGGATCATAAGAAGAGCGGTAGATGGGCATAAGAAAATGTATGATGAATTTCAGCCCGATTTTGTAAAGATCATGTCCGACGGATTTTTTGCGCATCCGGAGATCTTGGAAAACGATGTGCGGACAGTAGAGGATCTGAAAAAAATCAAGCCGATAACAAAGGATCATCCCTGGATCACCGAGCAGGTTCGCATGGTTAATGAAATCAACGAGTATTTCAAAGGCGAGGTCATGAGCTTTTATAATATTTTCGCCCCCGTTCAGAACCTGAGGATCTATGTGGAATATCTCAAGCACGATGTGCCCGCATTCCAGAAGATGATGATGGAATATCCGGAGGAAGTGTTCAAGGCGGCAAAGATCATCGCGGATGATACGATACTGCTTCTGGAGGAATTGAAAAACAAGACGAAGATAGACGGTATTTATTACAGTGTACAGAGCATTCAGCATAAGGATGCGGATGCGGCATATCATGATCGCTATATCGTTCCGATGGATCTCTATGTGCTGGATAAGATCAATGCGCTTTGGGAGTATAATATTCTCCATATCTGCGGCTATGAGCATTATGAAAACGATGTGAAGTTTTATCAGAAGTATAAGACCAAGGTCTATAACTGGGCGGTGCATACCGATAAGATTTCGCTTAAGGAAGGCAAGGAAATCTTTAATGCGGCGGTAATCGGCGGCTTCGATAATAATAAGGGCACACTTCTGGATTCCGGTTCGGAGGAAGAGATCAGGGAGTTTGTGCAGAAGCTGATCGCAGAAACGGGAAGAAAAGGACTGATTTTCGGAGCGGACTGCACGGTGCCGGCGGATATCGATATCAAGAGGCTGAATTTTGTGAGAGAGCTTGGAAGGAAGTAAGGAGATAGGGAGTTTGTAGGAGAGAAAAGACCTTTTATGCGGGAGCGTAAGAGGTCTTTTTGTATATAGCAAACTCCCGGATAGTCAGAGGGCTTCTGTATAGCTTTTGGCTTATGGATTGGCATTCATTGCTGAACTCTTCTCACCAATGAGAGCCGGCAGTTTTTGAAATACCTTATTCCGCAGTAATGCTTTTGTAGGTTCGCCCTCTTCAGGATGCAGGCGGACGATCTTACGTTTGAAATCCGGTTCTTATTTCCTTGACATCATGATTTGTTCTTTTGCTAAGGTTATTACTTATTAAGCCAAGGGAGTAACTGCATAATGTTTGGAATACCTGAGGGTAACCTGTCAACGGAACTCTTGCATTACAAACGGGAATTTCGGATTGTAATTCCTCTCTGAATTGTAAATTTTCCGTCTAATACCTTGATATTGCATTGCAAAGAGTATATAATATGGGTGCAAGAGAGAGGAAAGGAGTTAATAAGTATGGCTACTACTAATTTCAGCGTCCGTATGGACAGCGATATTAAAAAGCAGTGCGAAGCTCTGTATGGCGAATTGGGTGTCAATCTGACTACCGCTATTAATGTGTTTCTCCGTCAGTCGATTCGTGTCGGCGGTTTTCCTTTTGATGTTCGCGTGGAACAACCGAACAAGGAGACGATTGCGGCAATACTCGAAGCAGAGCGCATTGCCCGAGATCCCTCTGTAAAACGCTATTCTAATGTTGAGGAAGCGTTAAGGGCGTTAAAAGAATGAAAAACAAACATTACGATATCATCTGGACAAGCCGGTTCAAGAAAGATTACAAGTTGGCAATAAAACGTCATTTGGAGATTGAGCTTCTTGATGATATTATCCGTAAGCTGGCAAATGGTGAACAGCTTCCGGAAAAGAACAAAGATCACAGTTTGACGGGTAACCGGGTCGGATACCGTGAATGTCACATTCAACCGGATTGGTTATTGATCTATCGGATAGAGAATGATTTGCTCATATTGACATTGGTGCGAACAGGAACGCACAGCGATCTGTTCGGAAAGTAGGAAAATGCATTCGGTATAATGTCGGGTGCATTTTCGCTTTTTATAGAAATGAAAAAGGTGCATGCTATCTTCAAATTGTACCGACCCCCAAAAGTTAGACCAAAAAATCTAACGATTGGAGGTCGGTATT
>JAUMWW010000021.1 GCA_030529445.1 Johnsonella sp.
TTATCTTTTTTATCGCCTTTATCCTTTTTATCCTTGTCTTTTTTTCTGTCCTTATTCTTATCCTTGCTTTCCGTGATCATATGACGCGAGGAATTGAGGATCTGAAGCCCCGCATAAACCACTCCTCCCAAGCATAGAAGGGCTATGATTCCGATAATAATGACAAATGTGGTCTTATTTCCTCTCTTTTTGGGCGAGCCCGCTCCATAGCCGTAATGATAAGCAGTCGCTTCTTCATTTGCTCCTCTTTCCCCGGTATTCATATCCTGTCTCCAAGCTCTCTGCTCAAAACCTTGAGCAGCGGAGGCTTCCTCCTTTGCTGCAGAGGCAAAAGTCTGCTCCGGGAAAATATTTCCCGCCGGAGGGATTTCACCCCCCTGATATGATGAAGAAGATCCGGAAGCTTCTTCCAGAGGCTCTTTCCGATGCGGAGGAAAGATATCCGTTTCAATGTTCTCCATAGAGCGAGCCATCTCTCTTTCCAGCTGAACTTCTTCATGGCGCGTAATATCGTTATATTTGGTGATATCCTCATGCTTTGTGATATCCTCATAGGGCTGCGAAGTCGCAAAATCCTCGGTTGAATCGTATTTTTCTCCGCATTCCGTACAGAATTTCACATGATCAGCAAGCTCCGAACCACAGCTTTTACAACGTTTCATACATTCTTCCTTTCTTATTTTTCAGAGAGGAGAATCCTCCCGATTTTCACCCGATAAAGCTCTCAGAATTCAAAGCCTTGCCGATTCTGATTTTATAATATTATAGCATAATTTTTTTGGCATTTACAGATATCCCTATCAATATTTAAGAGATAATGCAAAATAAATTCCCGTCATTATATCGCTTCCCGAAGTACTGCCAAATGCAGCCACTCTGCGGACACTTTCCGCAATGCTTTTTTCATCGCCCTGATAAATATTTTCTATCAGAGCAATCACATCCTCCGAAAACATTTTTTCCTTTCCGCTTTGCCGCAGGAACTGGGCGCTGATAAATGTCGTTTTCGGAATCGCTCCCTCTGAAATATATCTGCATATTTCCTCCGCCATGCTCAAAGCCAGCTCTCCCGAAAGCGCTTTTCCGTAAAGACCGGCAAAGATTCCCGTCAAAAAATCATCGCTTGCGGGGCTTAAGCCCGGACCGCACCCGGCTAAAGCTTCTCCCCAGGAAATCAAATCCGCCGGCTTTATTTTGGGAGGAAGAGATTCCAATACGCTTAAAAATATTCTTATTCTTTCCGCCAAAAATTCACTCCATACATTCGGGCTGTACTCCCTCTGAATATGAAAAGGCAGGCTCTCCTTGGAAAGCAATACGGATAAGCCTTCTTTTTTGCCGATATCATATATGATATCGGCAAATTTTTTTAACCTTGACTTGATATCTTCCGGCTTTTCAAGCTTTCCCACGCGCTCTATCATGTTTAGATTTACAGGCAATGCCGGAGCGATTCGTATCAATAGATTGGGAAGATGGATTCCCTCATCATCCGCAAAAACAGGATCATTTTTAGAAAGTTCAACGCCGATATCCGTAAAATCTTTCGCTTTTGCAGAATCTTTTTTGAGCACGATGCCATAGGGCAGAATACTCCTTCCTTCCGAAAGCAATGTTATGATTCTTTCTCCGAATAAGAGATTGATTGCCGAATGATAGAGGGAATGAATCCTTCCCCTCCCGCACTTGAAACATTCTTCCGTTCCTTTTGCAATATATTTTGCATCCATACTCTTTCTCATATCATATCCCCTTGCCAAAACCCCTCAACCAATATCCTTTGATTGCTCATATTCTATATTATAAGATATTTTCACAGATAAACAAAGACTGTATCCGGATTTGAACGAATCCGGATTTTCTTAAAAAGAAGGATCCCGGCGATACAGAACAAAGGTTTGATTTTTTTTCGAACATATGTTAGTATGATAAAAAGAAAAGAAAGAAAAAGGAAGAGGAGGTTCCTATGCAGAATCACAATATCAGCGCAAAACAGGAAGAAATCTTAAGCTATATCAAGGACTGTATCTTGAAAAAAGGTTATCCGCCTTCCGTGAGAGAGATCTGTAAAGCCGTGGATCTGCGTTCCACCTCATCCGTACATTCTCATTTGGAAGCGCTTGAAAAAAAGGGGCTGATCCGGAAAGATCCGACCAAACCCCGTACGATAGAAATTGTAGATGAAAGTTTTAATCTGACGAGAAGGGAAATCGTCAATGTTCCCCTCCTTGGCGAGGTTGCCGCGGGAGAACCGATTTTTGCGCAGGAGAATATCAGCGATTATTTCCCGATTCCCGCCGAGATGCTTCCGAATACGGAAACCTTCATGCTGAAGGTACGCGGAGATTCCATGATTAACTGCGGCATCTTCGAGGGCGATCAGATTCTTGTTTCGAAGCAGCCGAGCGCCTCCAACGGAGATATCGTCGTCGCCCTGGTTGAAGACAGCGCGACGGTCAAGAGATTTTATAAGGAAAACGGTCATTTCCGGCTGCAACCGGAAAATGTCAGCATGGAAGCGATCATCGTCGATCAGGTTGAGATTCTCGGCAAAGTGATCGGTCTTCTGCGCATGATGTAAAGTTCGGCAGGTAAAAAGCACCCCATCCCGAGGAATCTCATTCCCGGAGCAGGGTGCTTTTATCTTTTCAGAGTTTTTATTTTGATTCTCTATTTTGAATTTTGCACTTTCAGATTGATTGCATTATCTGTACTGCGCATTGATTCTTCTTCCGGATCCGTCTACCTTATAGCCGTCGGGAGTCGTCGTACTCACCAGCATAGCGCCGTCTTTTCCGAGATAATAATTATTTTTCCATCTGTTGGTTGCCATATAGCCGTCATCTTCAAAATAATACCATCTTCCGTTAATCAAAAGCCACTGTGCCGTGGGGTAAGTACCGTTGCTGTAAGCATACCACCAGCCGTTGGTATCTCTCTTCCATTCATCGGCGTGAGACGTAATGCCGATTCCGAGAGACAGTACGAATATCATTGCAAATAATCCGAATAATTTCCTCATGTTGAAATACCCTCCAATCATTTTCGTTAAGGGGAGTATAGCACAAGGAAAGAGCAAAATAAAGCATTTTTATTTTTATTAATAAAATCTACCGATTTATTTTATTTCTTTGTCTGAATAAGCCTATTGCTTCATTTCTACCAGGCTTGCATCCATCCATATTCTCTCGAGATCATAAAACTGCCTGTCTTCTTTGGTAAATACATGCACAACGACATCGTGATAATCCATAAGAATCCAGCTTCCGCTGCGATAGCCCTCGATCTGCTTCGGTCTCATTCCTTCTTTTTCAAGACTCACCTCGATCTCATCCGCCATCGCCTGTACCTGATTGATATTATTGCCGTCCGCAAGAATAAAATAATCCGCAAGTGTAGAAACCTTCGAAATATCAAGAACTTTGATGTTTTCTCCCTTTTTTTCTTCTAATGCCTTATATATTTTCTCTACCAGTTTTCTGCTCTTTTCCATACCCGTACCTTTCTTTCAGCGAATCATAGCAATTAAAAGTCATCTTATCTATATACTGCCCTTTTTCACGCAAATAGTCAATAGTGTTTTCCGCAATTTTATACACGCAAAAATCAATATCCCGAAATGCCCACTCTCTGATCTCTTTCATCATGGGAAGCGGCTTTCTGCCGGGCTCGATATAGTCCGCTACATAAATGATGCTTTCCAAAAGGCTCATCTTCGGACGACCCGTGGTATGCCAGCGCAGCGCGGACAAAACCTCCTCATCCTCTATTCCGAATTCCTCTCTTGCCATATGGGGGGCATAGATGGCATGCAGGAGCTGGGGGGCTTTAAGCGCCTCCTCTCCCGTCTCTATTCCGGCATTTTTACAGAGCCGGATTAATTCCTCATCGGAAAAATGCTTTGCACAATCATGTAAAATCCCCGCCAGCTCCGCCTTGTAAATATCGCTTCCGTACCTCATCGCAAGCGCTGCCGCCGTATATTCCACGCCCAGACTGTGCTCATATCTTTTTGCCGGAAGATAGCTTTCCAGTCTTTTCCTGATTTTTTTGAGATTATCTCTGTCCAAGCTCATCCTCCCCCTGCATATATAAGCCATGCGCCAAGATGTATTCCCCTACCTCACGGGGTACATATTTAATGATGTTTTTCTTATGCCGGATCATCTCCCTGAGCCTGCTGGAGGAAATATCCACCGTTTCATCGGAAATAAAGCCGATCTTTGCCCCGTATTCCCTTCTCAGCCGATCCGCTTCCTTTTGGAGATTCTTATCCGCGATCTCATAATCCCGGGCAGCCACGAGAAGTCTGCAAAGCTTCATAATGAGCTGCGGATTCTTCCAGCTCTCTATCTCGTATAAGGAATCCGCTCCCATAATAAAGGAAAATCTGTATTCGGGATAATCCGCCGAAAGATTTTGCAAGGTCTCATAAGTATAGGAGGCGCCTTCTCTTTTAAGCTCCGTCTCCGAGCAAAAAAATCCAAAGATCCGATCAATTGCAAGATGAACCATTTTCAGCCTATGCTCTATCTTTGTTATATCGCTTCCGTTTTTATGCGGCGGAGAGGGAGCCGGAATAAACCATATTTCGTCCAGAGAAAACTGATTTTTTGCATTTTGTGCCAGCTTGATATGCCCGTTATGAATGGGATCGAAAGTCCCGCCGAGTATTCCTATTTCTTTCATTTCGCACTCCGAAGCCTTATTTTTCCCGGGGCAGGACGATCTTTCTTTTAGCCGGATCATATGCCTGCTTATACAGCACAATCTTTCTTCCGATCACCTGTACCACTTCGCTCCTGGTATGTTCTCCTATCGCTTCGGCGATGCTCTTGGGATCATCCGTGCAGTTTTTGAGCACGGAAACCTTGATCAGCTCTCTCGCCTCCAGCGCCTCTTCCAAAGCGGCAACGATTTCCTCCGTCAGGCTTGCCTTGCCGATATGAAACAGAGCATCCGTATTCATCGCAAGACTCTTGAGATATGCTCTTTGTTTGCTTGTCATCTTTTCTTCCTCGTTATCTCTTTCCTTAAATTTACCGATAATAATCGAATTCATGCCCGTACATGCGCACGGTATCTCCGTCTTCTATTCCCGCCTCTTCAAGCTTTTCCAAAATCCCCGTATTTTTCAAAAATTTCTGAAAGAAGTCGAAGCCCTTTTCCGAATCCAGATTGGTATAGCCGAGGAGCTTTTCTATCCTCGGTCCTTCTACGATATAGACTCCTTCCTCTATGGATATCGTGTAGGGAAGATCTCTCTCCGAGGAATAATCGATCTCAAATTCCTTTTCAAAAATCTTCGGCGCCCTATCCGTATTCTTCAACAGATCCCCTATTGCATAGAGAAGTTGATCGATTCCCTTTTTGCTGACTCCCGAAATCGGATAGACTTTGATCTCCGGCTCAAACGCATTCCTGAGCCGCTCTATCGTCTCTTCGCCCTCATAGCAAAGATCCGTCTTATTTGCGGCGATCAGCTGAGGTCTTTCGAGAAGTTCCGGATTATATGCCTTTAGCTCCTCACGAATCAGACGGATATCCTCGACCGGATCTCTTCCCTCGATTCCCGCGGCATCCACGACATGAACCAATACCTTGGTTCTTTCGATATGGCGCAGAAAATCAAAGCCCAGACCGACGCCTTGGGAGGCCCCCTCGATCAGACCCGGAATATCCGCCATCACAAATCCCCTGCCCTCGGGAAGATCCACCACGCCGAGATGGGGATTGAGCGTGGTAAAATGATAGTCCGCAATCTTCGGTTTTGCATTGCTGACGACGGAAAGCAGTGTCGATTTCCCCACATTCGGAAAACCGACCAGTCCCACATCCGCAATCACCTTAAGCTCCAGCAAGACAAAAAGCTCCTTTCCCGCCTGTCCGGGACGGGCGAACTTCGGAACCTGCATCGTCGCCGTTGCAAAGTTCATATTGCCGAGCCCGCCCTTTCCTCCTCTCAGGATGATCTCTCTTTTATTTTTTCCCGACATATCCGCAATGATTTTTCCCGATTCGAAATCCCTGATGATTGTTCCTTCGGGAACCTTAAGCACCAGGTCCTTTGCATCCTTTCCGTGACATTTCCTTTTGGACCCCGGTTCTCCGTCTCCCGCAATATATTTTCTTTTCTGCCTGAAATCCGTCAAGGTATTCAGTCCCTCATCCACTTCAAAGATGATGTTTCCGCCTCTTCCTCCGTCTCCGCCGTCGGGTCCTCCCGCGGCGACGAAAAGCTCGCGCCTGAAGCTGACATGACCGTCTCCGCCCTTTCCGGACTTAATAAAAATCTTCGCACTGTCTGCAAACATAGCCTGCTTCCTTTTCTCCGGACCGCCTCCGGTATAAAAAAATATCGGCACTTAATGAATAAGGCTCCATACAAGCGTATGAAGCCTCTCAAAATCCTTATTCATTGATAGCTCTGGGATATACCGAAACCTGCTTTTTGTCTCTTCCCTTTCTCTCAAAGCGAACAACTCCGTCAACCATGGCAAATAAAGTATCGTCTCCGCCACGTCCCACATTATTGCCCGGATGTATCTTTGTGCCACGCTGCCTGTAAAGAATATTTCCGGCTAAAACGAACTGTCCGTCTGCTCTCTTTGCGCCGAGTCTCTTCGACTCGGAATCACGTCCGTTCTTCGTGGAACCGACTCCCTTTTTATGAGCAAACAACTGAAGGTTCATCTTTAACATATTATTTCACCTCCCTGGTCTTGATTCTGATATATTGTTTACCGTAATCCTCAAGGACGGAACGAACTCCCAGCATATAGGAATCCAATAGAAGCACCGCCTCCGGCTCCGTCTCTTCCTTGAAGATCACCCGGATTCTGCCCTCCTCGTCCGCTTCGCTCTCAAAGCTCTGCCCGGTCAGCTTCTCCAATGAATTGACGAAATTGATCGTCAATGCGGAAACCGCCGCGCAGATGATATCCGAACCTTTCCGTGCATATCCGGCATGCCCTGATGCCTCCATTCCGATATGCTTTCCCGATCGATCGGTAAACAAAGTAATATTAATCATGGATATTACGCATTGATCTTGTCGATCTTAAGCTGAGTAAACTGCTGTCTATGACCGTTCTTCTTATGATATCCGGTTTTTCTCTTGTACTTGTAAACAATAATCTTTCTGTCTTTTCCCTCGCCTAATACGGTAGCGGATACGCTCGCGCCCTGCACCGTCGGCGTACCGATGGAAAGACTTCCGTTGTTTACCGCAAGAACCTGGTCAAATGTATAAGTTTCACCTGCGGCAAGTCCGAGCTTCTCAACCTTTATGATATCGCCCTCTGCCACCTTATACTGTTTGCCACCTGTTGCAATAATCGCATACATAAGGACACCTCCTCATTCCATTACTCGCCAATTTCGGTGTCTGTATCATACAGAACTTAAAACCCCATTGAGCGGCATACTGAAAAATAATATCATCTTTATCTTCATTTGTCAAATATTCTTTACCTTTTTTTACAAACCGAGCTGATCCGATATCTCCTGCATCGCTTTGAGAGAAAGCTCCGCAAACTCGGGAAACTTGATGCCGGTTTTCTCGATCGACCACATTGCCTCTCTGTTTGCTCCGGCGGCAAACCTAAGCTCGGGCATTCTCTTGATAATCGATTTTACCTTTACGCTGGCAAGCTTTTTATCCGGATAGACCAATGCGATCGCCGTAATAAAACCCGTGATCGGATCTCCCGCATATAAGGCGTTTTCAAAGATATTGCTTACCTTCTTTCCCGTAGCCGGATTATGTGCAAGAATCGCATCATACATCGCCTGATTGCCGAAATCAATCTCCTTAAGAATCTCGACCGTCTTTTTTCCGTGCTTGCTCATATCCGCGCGCCAGTCTACCGTATCATTATCCAAATCATGTAAGAGCCCCGCAATTCCCCAAAGCTCGATATCGTCGGGCGCAAGGCGCGCGGCAAGCGCACGCATAACCGCTTCCACCGCCAGAGAATGGGTTTTAATATGCGGTGTGGTGATATACTGCTCCAAGAGCTGATATGCTCTCTCCCTGTCTAAATTCATTTTGCCGACTCCCTTCGCACCTTATTTATTCTTCTTCCCAACTATGGTAGATCGCCTGAACATCGTCTTCCGCATTCAAAAGATCCAAAAGCTTATTCATCTTTTTGATCTCTTCCTCTTCCCGAAGCACCACCGTATTTTGGGGAAGCATCCTTACCTCCGCTTCCAGCATCAAAATTCCCTCCGCCTCCAAGGCTTCTCTCACGGCGGAAAAATCTTCCGGCGCGGTCAGAATCTCGAAGCTGTCCTCCTCTGCACGAAAGTCCTCCGCTCCCGCATCAAGTGCAAGCATCATCAGCTCATCATCCTCCATCCCGACCTCTTCCCTGTCGATGAGGATCTGTCCCTTTTTATCAAACATAAAGGAAACACAGCCCTGGATTCCGATATTGCCTCCGCCCTTCGTAAATGCCGAGCGCACATTTGCCGCCGTCCTGTTCTTATTATCGGTCAAAGTCTCCACAATAATGGCAACTCCGCCCGGACCGTAGCCCTCATAGGTATTCTGCTCATAATCGACCGCTTCCACATTGCCCGCAGCCTTCTTGATTCCTCTCTCTATCGTATCATTCGGCACATTATTTGCCTTTGCTTTTGCAATCACATCGCGCAGCTTGGAATTATTATTCGGATCCGGTCCTCCTTCCTTGACGGCTACCGCAATTTCCCTGCCGATTACCGTAAAGATCTTTCCCTTTGCCGCATCGTTTTTCTCTTTTTTATGTTTAATATTTGCAAATTTTGAATGTCCTGACATCTTACTTAACTCCTGATTTTTTCATTAATATTGATCTGTTTTGCAGCGGGAGAAAAGACTGCTAGTCCTCCTCTTCCCCCTCGCTCTTTTCTTCTTCCTCCGCCTTTTCCACCTTGATCAGGAGGATCATCTTATTATCTACCTCCAAGCCGATGAAATGATAGCCGTGCATGGAAACAAAAATTTCCTCATCATTTGTCGGGATCCTGTCCAGCTTGGAAATAATCAATCCGTTGAGCGTATCGAAATTATCATATTCCTCTTCATCAAACTCGATCTCCAAAGCTTCCTGCACCTCGTCAAGAGGAGTCATTCCGCGCATGATATAGCTTCCGTCTTCGCATTTTGTAATCATTTCCTCGTCCACATCATACTCATCCATGATGTTTCCGACAATTTCTTCCAAAATATCTTCCATCGTTACGATGCCGGCAGTCTGCCCATATTCATCCACCACCACGACCATATGCATCTTCTGAGACTGCATTTCCTTAAATAAGCTGTCAATGCTTCTGGTCTCCGGTATGAAGTATGCCTCGCGCAGAAGCTGCGGAATCTCCGCGACCCTGGTATCGGCATAATCTCCCTTATTCGAGAAAATCAGCGCATCCTTCATATGAAGAATTCCGATGATATTGTCGATATCATTCTCATAAACCGGATATCGGGAATTGCTTCCCTCATTCAGGATGAAATCCACCGCCTCTCCGAGCATGAGGCTTGCATCGATGCAAACCAGATTCTTTCTGTGGGTCATGATATCGGCGGCATCCTTATCGTTGAGCTCGAAGATATTCGTAATCATCTGCGCCTCGCTGGATTCCAGAATGCCCTTTTCATGGCCTTCATTGACCATGCTCATGATATCCTCTTCCGTTACCTTCTCTTCCTGTTTATGATAATCTATCCCGAAAATGCGAAGAACGAGAAAGGAAAGCAGATTAACCAGAAAAATCAGCGGGGAGAGAAAAATCATCAAAAATCCGATGATTCCTATCATTCGGTTTGCCCATAAATGAGGATCCCTCATTGCAAGCCTTTTGGGAACGATGATTCCCAAGCTGACCATCAGCACGAGGCTGAGAATGAAAACCAAAAAGCGGAGGGCAATATATCCGGCATAGCTTCCCCCTGCCGCATCCGGCAATGCTTTAATCCGGTATGCAAACTCCCAAATAAGCATGCTTCCCGTAATAAAACCGATCAGATTTGAGGCAAGCTGAATCGCATTTACAAACTTTCCCGGTCTGTTGATGATGCGCAGTATTCTTCCCGCGCGCTTATCTCCTCCCTCCAGCTCCTTTTCCAACTGCACGGAATTCGCATTTTGGATTGCGGAACCGAAAGAAAAAAAGATGAAATCAATCACTACCAATATGATAAAAACAAATATTCTACTCCACGAATTACCATCGTCCATGGTACTATATCTTCTCCTTATTCTGATAAGCTCCGCTTCGGAAGCTCTTGGTCTTTGCAGCTATATTCTATACAAAAAACAGCGCTTTCGCAAGCGATACTCTTTTCTCCGGCAAAACAGCGGCTTCTAATCCACTCCGCCCGGAATTTTTCCCCTCATCGCATCCGGAATCGCAGCAATCACATCTCTTGCCATCGCCCCGTGCTCTCCGTAGATCTCTCCGGCAATCTCTCCCGCAAGCCCGTGCAGGTATACCCCGAGAGCGGCAGCCTCCCCGGGAGAGATCCCGAGACAGATAAGCCCGGCGATCACGCCGCATAGCACATCCCCGCTTCCCGCCTTTGCCAGCGCAGGGCTTCCGGAAATATTTCGATAGATTTTCTCCTTATCCACGATAATCGTTTTGCTCAGCTTAAGCACGGTAATCGTATGAAAGCGCCCCGAAAAATCTCCGGCGCTCGCTACCGGATCATCGAGTATTTCCTGCAGGCTTTTTTTGCTCAGCCTCTCCATCTCCTTCGGATGAGGCGTTATGATGATCCGCTCTCCCAAAAGATTCATCAGATCAAAGCGCGAGGCAAGCGCATTCAAGCCGTCCGCATCCAGAATCAAAGGCTTTTTAAATCTCCTTAATACGATCTCGATCAGCGCCTCCACATGCTCTCCCTTGCCCATTCCCGGTCCGAGCACGGCAAGATCCGCCCATGAAAGCGCCGCTTCCAGCTTTTCTGCAAATTTTTCTTTCTGCTGCAAAAGCGCTTCATCATATTCTTCGATAATCGCTTCCGGCAGGCTGCTTTGCAGAATCTGACGATTCTCGGCGCAGCTTAATATCTTCACCAGTCCCGCTCCGGTTCTGTATGCGGCAAGAGCGCAAAGATAAGCGGCTCCGCTCATTCCCTTAGACCCGGCAATCACCAGAAGCTTTTTATAGCTTCCCTTATGAGCATCTTTTTTTCGTTTCGGAATGCGGCGAAGATCCTCTTTTCCGAGTTCAATCCATTGCCCCATAATTCCCCTCCAATACGGCAAATGCACTGGCGTATTCTCTGCAATGGCTGATGCTGACATGGATATGAGAGGCATTTTTAGCAAAAAAAATCTCCTCGGCTCTTCCATAAAGCCTCACATATGGTGCTCCGAGCTCATCCCTGAGTATTTCGACCTCCTTTGCGCCAAATCCCCTAAAGCCCGTGCCCAATGCCTTGCATACCGCTTCCTTTGCAGCAAAATTGCCGGCAAGAAAAGAGAGCTTTTCCCTCGCAAGCCGGCATTCATTCTCTGTATATATTTTGGATACATAATACGGCTTTTCACAGAATATTTTCATTCTGGCAATCTCGATAATATCCGTACCTATCCCCAGAATCATATCCCGACCCTCTTATTTCTTCGCCGTTTTAGACGGTGTATTGCTTACTTTATAAGACAGCTCCATCAAAGACTCCGAAAGATGTACGTTCTCTACGACCACATCATCCGGAACCACTAAATCCGTATGCGCAAAATTCCAAATTGCCTTGATATTGCAATCTACCAGACGCTTGGCAACTTCCTCCGCCTCCGTCTTCGGTATGGTCAATGTTGCAATCTGTATTTCATTATTCTTGAGATATTCTTCCAGATAATTCAAATCATAGGTTTTTACTCCGCGCACCTCTTTTCCGATCAGCTCCGGCTTAATATCAAAAAGCGCCTTGATGATAAAACCTCTCCTCTCGAAATTTGTATAATTGGTCAACGCCTGTCCGAGATGCCCCGCACCGATGATAATAATATTATGCTGCCTGTCTATACCGAGAATTTTTCCGATCTCATTATACAGATACTTTACATTATACCCATAGCCCTGCTGACCGAAACCTCCGAAATTATTCAAGTCCTGTCTGATCTGCGAAGCCGTAACCTTCATTCTGATGCTGAGTTCTTTGGAAGAGATTCTCTCTACTCCCTCTTTTTCGAGCTCTCCCAAATATCTGTAGTATCTCGGAAGTCTTGCGATAATCGCCTTAGAAATCCTTTTTTCTTCCATATTGTTTATTCTCTCCTTGTTAAGAATTCTACTTAATCCTAGTATATCCGCTGCTGCATTAACTTGTCAATCTTTTTATGCAATCTTCTTTATCAAAAAAGGCTTTTTATATGATCTGAAATCAAGGCTCTATACCAGCACATCGATATAAAGCATGATTTTTTCTTTCATGCCCATGATTTTGGCATATTCCAGCAATTTTCTGATGTTTTTATCGGGAGAAGAAAAATAATTTCTCAATGCGGCATGGAAGATATTGATCTCCATTTTCTTTTTATTTTTGATAATATCCAATAAAGAACGTTCCCTGTCATAAATCGCAATTTCTTCCCGATTTTTCAGCAGATATCGGCTCTTGCCCAAGTGCAGAATCTCTTCCTTCACATAATGCAGCTTGATATTATCTTTGACGGAGGTGATCCGCACCGCGCTTACACCCGATTTTACCGTAATATGATATTTTTTCGGTTTCTGATCCAAAATTCCCCATAAAAACAATGCGCTTTCATGAGAAAACACGCCCTTGGGAATACGATGCGAAAAATAAAGATACTGATCCTCTTCCCCCGGCACCATATATAAGCCCTTGGAAATATTGGCAAGCTTTCCTTCTTTCAGGCAGCGGTCGATATCCTTTCTGCTCAGTCCCGCTTCAAGCAGGCGCGCCGTAGTAAAAACCCGCTCTTCTTCCGGGAAAATTCCTTTTCCTCTTTCTTTACCCTTCATCCTCCCTTCCCTCCTTTTTTCGTAAGTAAATTATATCATATCTACTTACGAATGTCTTATTCTTTTTACGAGAATATTTGTAAGTATTCTTTTAATTATTTACTTACGAATATTTTCCCTGTTTTCCCATTTGACCGAAACCGAAAAGATCTTCGCTTGCCATAGAAAAGATGTTCATATATACTGATGAAAGGATACGAAAAGTAAGGAGGGCAGAATTTTGATTATTCATGCTTCAAATATCAGCAAGGCATTCAAAGGAGAATATATTATTAAAGATGCCAACCTGCTGGTCAATGAAAATGAAAAACTTGCCATCGTCGGCGCAAACGGAGCCGGAAAGACAACGCTTCTGCGCATGCTTGCGGGAGAATTGAAACCGGATTCGGGCAGCGTCGCAATCCCCAAGCACCTCAATCTGGGCTTTCTTCGCCAAATCAATGATATCGACTCCGATCTGAGCATGGAGGAAGAGCTTTATACGGTGATCCGTCCCATCCTGGATATGGAAGAAAGGCTGAAAAAAATGCAGGAGGATATGGTACTTTATAGGGGAGAAGAGCTGGATAAGCTCTATGAGGACTATACCAAACTGACCCATGAATATGAGATGGCGGAGGGATATCTTGCCAGAAGCCGGGTAAGCGGCATTCTTAAAGGACTCGGTTTTTCGGAAGAGGAATTTTCCCGTCCGATCAATAAACTCTCCGGAGGACAAAAAACCAGAGTTTTTCTCGGAAAGCTTCTCCTTCTGAGACCGGATATCATCCTTCTCGACGAGCCGACCAACCACCTCGATCTTTCCAGTATCGAATGGCTTGAAACCTATCTGCTTAACTATAAAGGAACGGTAATCATTGTTTCTCATGACCGGTATTTTCTGGACAGAATCGTAAACAGAGTCATCGATGTGGAAAATACGCTTGTCAGCAGTTATAGCGGAAATTACAGCGCATATTACGAAAAAAAAGCGATGCTTCGCCGGGCGGCTCTCAAGGCATATCTTAATCAGCAGGAAGAGATTCGCCATCAGGAGGCGGTCATTGAAAAACTGAAATCCTTTAACCGGGAAAAATCTGTAAAAAGGGCGCAGAGCCGCCAAAAGCAATTGGATAAGATGGATTTGCTCCAAAAACCTATGGAAGAAAGATCGGATATGAGATTATTCTTTGACCAGGCGGAAGAAAGCGGCAAGGATGTACTGAGGGTAGAAAATCTGGCAAAATCTTTTGATTGTATAGAGCTTTTTTCCGATTTGAATTTTGAACTCAAAAAAGGAGAACATCTGGCAATTATCGGAGATAACGGTACGGGAAAGACTACAATTCTCAAAATCCTGAACGGGCTGATCGAGCCGGATAAGGGCAGCATAAGCTTCGGTTCAAAGGTACAGATCGCCTATTTCGACCAGGAACATCAGGTTTTACATCCGGAAAAAACGCTTTTCGATGAAATTCAGGACAGCTATCCGGATCTTGACAATACCAAGGTGCGCAATATTTTGGCGGCTTTTTTGTTTACCGGGGATGAGGTTTTTAAAAAAATCAAAAATCTCAGCGGAGGAGAAAGAGGAAGAATTTCACTGGCTAAGCTCATGCTCAGCAAAGCAAATCTTCTGATCCTCGATGAACCGACCAATCATTTGGATATGGTCAGCAAGGAAATTCTGGAAGCGGCAATCCGCGAATTTCCCGGCACACTGATCTATGTCTCTCACGACAGATACTTTATCAATAAAACGGCAACCCGCATATTGGAGCTCAAGGAAAAAAGCCTTCTCAATTATATCGGAAACTACGATTATTATCTGGAAAAAAAGGCTGATGTGGAAGCGGCATTCAAAATTGAACAGGAAAAATATGCTCAAAGACTGCCGGCGGAAAATAAAAAAAGCACAAAAGAGGACTGGCTTGCTTCCAAGGAGGAGGCAGCAAGGGCAAAGAAAAGAAAAGCAAATATCGAAAAATGTGAAGAAAGAATCGCCGCCCTCGAATCCGATATCGCTTCGATCGATTCTTCATTTCTCGATCCCGCCATCCAAAGCGACGCCGTGAGGCTTCTGGAATTACAAAGAAAGAGAGAGCAGACTCAGTCCGATCTTCATCTCGCTTATATCGAGTGGGAAGAGCTGCTCTCCGAGGAGGATTAAAATATGAAAAGAATTTTTGCGCTGCTTGGGGCGGCATCATTGCTTTTGCTTACCCTGATCACGCTCATCGCCGCTTTCTCGGGGGCATCCCCCTCTCTGCTCTTTGCGCTCGTATTTTGCAATATTGCATTTCCCGTAACGATCTACGCCTATATCGTAATCACAAAGCAGATCCGGCAGAATGCGAAAGCTGAAGAAGAGGTAAGAGAAGAAAAAGAACAAAAAAAGGAGTAAGAACGGATGCTCTATGCCGATAATCGAGATTATTCTCTCTTCGATCAAAGAAATACCGGCGGTAATTCCACCGGTATTTCTCTTATTTTTTAGTTAGTCGGAACGTCTTTTTTTGTTTCTCTAAAATTTCATTATTCTTTTCATTCTCCAAATAATTGGCAAAGAGGCTTTCGCGTACTCCTTTTTTCGAATATCTTTTAAATTTATAACTATGGCATAAAGATTTGGGAAAAATGCTATAAACACCATCCAAATGTATGCCTGCTCATACGGCGACCTGTGTATAGCATCTGATATACCAAATATGCTATATAAATACAGGAATATGATACATCGAGCTGTCTACTCTTAGTAAAACCCAATTGCCGCTTTTTGAATTTGATGCACTGATATTCTCTCTCCTTCCATAAAGACAGGCGCAGTCCATCTAATTTATAGGAGCAAACCAATCAACTACCGTACCCTTCCCTATACCGATTTCTTCAATCACATCTCCGTCATCCTCCAGACGAAATAATTGTTGACCCAAGTCCATATAATAACGCTCCTTAGGTATATTTTTTATCATCCAAAAAACGTGTTTTCCTCCGTACCAATCTGAAGGAAGCGTCGTCTCAAGCACATAATCGGCAAATTTTCGCATCGCCTCCTCATCCTCACTGCTTATATATGTGCCCTGCCCCCCCCTTTCATCGCAATACAGATGCAAATCTTCGCTGTACTGCGGAAGCACCTCCTTCTTTCCGGGATATAATTTCTTATGTTTATACAAACTCAATTCACACGTCCATCTCTCCGCATGCGGGTCATATTCAATGGAATTCGACCGCGGCTTTTCTCCATAATACATCTGCATCACCGGTCTTGGAATCTCATATAAGCCAAAAATATCCGTCGAGAAAAATGCATATCGCCTATGAAACATATATTCGAAACCCAGATACCCTACGCATACTTTAAATCTCTCATTTCGGATGGATATCATCGCCCTGGCATATATAAACGCTTGAAAGAGCAAAAATACCACTATCCCGGAAAAAACGATAAAATCAATCAAACCGTATTTTTTTATAAGCCTCCTGATACAATTAGATATATCTTCTTTTTTCAGTATTTCTCTCTTCATTCTGCATTCTCCCTCCATGCTCCCTCTTCATCCACTTCATAGCCGTCCGGCGTTTTCTCTCCCTCATACATGGAGCCGTAGGGTCTTCCCGAAAGGTATTCCGGGCGAGCGGATTCGCTATGAATTTACTAAGATATCTGCCATTTGCACCTGCCCTCTCCTAATAGAAAAGACAGGCGCTTTCCCTCTAATTTATGGGAGCAAACCAATCAACTACTGTACCCTTCCTTATACCTATTTCTTTGATCACCTCTCCGTCATCCTCCAAGCGAAATAATTGTTGACCCAAATCCATATAATAACGCTCCTTAGGTATATTTTTTATCATCCAAAAAACGTATTCTCCTCCGTACCAATCCGAAGGAAGTGCCGTCTCGACTACATAACCGGCAAATTTTCGCATCGCCTCCTCATCCTCACTGCTTATATATGTGCCCTGCAGTTTCCCCCTTTCACTGCAATACAGATGCAAATCCTCGCTGTACTGCGGAAGCACCTCCTTTTCCCCGGGGTATATTTCTTGATACTCATACAAACTCAATTCACACGTCCATCTCTCCACATGCGGGTCATATTCAATCGAATTCGACCGCGATTCTTTTCCATAATATATCTGCATCACCGGTCTCGGAATCTCATATAAGCCAAATATATCCGTCGAGAAAAATGCATATCGTCTATGAAACATATATTCGAAACCCAGATACCCTACGCATACTTTAAATCTCTCATTTCGGATGGATATCATCGCCCTGGCATATATAAACGCTTGAAAGAGCAAAAATACCACTATCCCGGAAAAAACGATAAAATCAATCAAACCGTATTTTTTTATAAGCCTCCTGATACAATTAGATATATCTTCTTTTTTCAGTATTTCTCTCTTCATTCTGCATTCTCCCTCCATGCTCCCTCTTCATCCACTTCATAGCCGTCCGGCGTTTTCTCTCCCTCATACATGGAGCCGTAAGGTCTTCCCGAAAGGTATTCCGGGCGACCGGATTCGCTATGATATCTATAGCTTGCCCCTGCCTTCTCCGGGGAAAAGAAATAATATTTCCCCTCTATCAGCCTCCAGCCCGTACTCATAACACCGGATCCCGGATCCAGATAATACCATTTTTTATCATTTGTATTCTTCAGCCACCCCCTCACCATAGCTCCGAAGCTTCCCTTATGCTCTTCCCTCAGATAGTACCATGCAAAGCCGTCCCAATACCAGCCGCTGTCTATATATCCCTCTTTATTGAAGTGATACCGGGATATGAGTCCGCTTTTTTCATCTCTGATATCCGCCCATACATCGTGAAGCCTGATTCCGCTCCTTAAGATAAAGCTCCATTTCTCAGGGTTTCCATCTTCCATCTTCCAGATCCCCTCTTTCCCCCCCGTATAAAGCAATACCGCCGAGGCTCTTTTTCCTGTATCTCCTCCTGAGCCGCTCCTCTCACTATGCGTTCTTCCCGGGGAGGTATTCCCTGTATCAGTCTTACCGCTTTTATCCTTATTCTCAGCCTCATCTCTCTTCCGCTCGGAAGAAGGAAAACCATCCTCCTTCTCCTTTAGAGGCATATCATCCCTATCCGTGCCATTCTCTTCCCTTCTTTCCCTTTCTTTATCCTCATTTCCGTCTGTATTCGGATTGCTTTCCATTTTTTCATAGGTAAGGACAATCTCATCTCCTATATCGGCGCGGAATGAGAAGCTTCCTCCAAAGTCTTTTTCTTCGAACCGCTTCGTGCCTCCCGCTACTTCTAAGGATTCCAGGAAGATCTCCCCGTCCTCATCCGAAATCACCTTCCACAGTCTGTAATTTTTATAACCTGTATCTTCTTCATGCAAGAGCCCGTAAATATCCAAGTTTATTTTATTTATTTCCTCCGGCAGCTCTTTCTCGACTCCGTCCACTCTTCTTTCAAGCCCTATATTGAGATAAAATGCCGTGGAAAAATCTTCTCCGACCTCTTCTCTCAATGCATCCGATAAGGTTGCCTTCATTCTTTTTCTGTCAAAATTTATCGTATATTGGATATCGGGAATCTGTCCGTCTCCGGCGGGATGCAAAAGCACATAGTCCTCGCTGTTGTCGAGGAGAGAGCGCTTGAGCTCCAGATATTTGCTGCCCTCTCCTCCCCAGCAATCTATCGCAAAGCCTCCGTTTAAGGGTTTATAATCAACGTTTACATATTCGGCATTGGAACCGGATGCAAGACTGGGCTCTTCATACACCGCCTCGAGCCGTACGTCTCCCTCCTTCATCACTATATTCGGGAACGATCTCGATTCTCTCTTTATTAAATTGTTCATAGATTTTAAAGGATACACCCGTGACCGTCTTTTGTCCGCCACCCGTGATAAAATAAGAATTTTCCATACCCAAAAGCACATTATACCCTGAAGCGACATCCTTTATTTCCTGATGAAACCGGGCAGCAGCTTCGACATCATTACTTCGGAAGATTTTTCCGTTTAATGTATTATAATAAGGCAGATCCATTGTTTCGTATTCAAAAACTTCTTCATATTCAACATCTTCAGGTAATAAAATCGGTTTTCTCGGATCTGCAAGCTTTGCTCTAATTTTTACTTTTGCATATTTAAACAAGGTACTCGCGCTCTCAAAATATTCCTTTGTCGGAAGGAGCTGAGCAGCGCCGGGAAATGATGTCTTCGTTTTTCTGTTCAGTCCTGCAAATACCAGAAGAGGATCAACGTACCATTTTTCCGTTACATCTCTCGTCATGGAACTGATAAACAGCTTGGGAGCACCCTCATACGGTGTTCCCGCAGTAACAATTCTATGTATCTTATCCGCTCCCTGCGCTGAGACATATTTGGATGCCACCAGACCTCCCATGCTGTGACAGACTAAATCCACCTGAGTATAATCGGGATTCGCTTTTAATACATCCTCTATATAGCGATTTAGTTTTTCCGCACTCTCGGAATTACTCTTTCTGAAGTCATATGAGAAAAAGTACACATTTTTCTTTGGATTTCCGTCTTCTCCGTTGAATTCGGATATTAAAGCATTTACGAGATCATCATATACTTTATTCGCTCCATATTCTCGATCTTTTGTATCCAATGCAGACTGATTTTGTGGTGCTCCGTTTTCATAAATATTTTTAACATAAACATAGTCTTTATTTATATCAAGATATCTACTCAAAATATTTCTCAATGGAAATGGAATCCAAATTTGCTGCTCTTTCGTTCCTTAGACTATATTTTCTATGTCCCTGAGAGAAGAATACTTCGAATATAAACGACTCCCCATAATTCCCGGAACTATAATGATAGGACAAGCGGTATTATCTACCGTAATACCCTGACTGATCTCTCCGAAAGCGAATAAAAGTTCTTCTCCGTTTATTACTTCATAATATCCCTTGTTATTAATATCTTTTAAAAATTGCCTCGGATACTGCTTTCTTTCTTCCGAAAAAGAATGGAAAAATCCCATTGTATACATATTATAGGAATCCTTAATATTGGATTCATAAAAATCAAACACCGCATTTGCAGATTCAATGCTTAAATGATTAACTCCCGGTATATTTTTAAATTCTTTATATCTTTTACCATCTTTAACGCTTTCTTTTCCATAAGGCTCTCCATCCGTCAAAAATACGATATTTTTAATTGCATCAGAACTGCTCTTCTCATCAAGGGAAGTTTTTGCCGTTGACAGAGCAAGATAAATATCCGTTCCTGATGCTAAACCAAGATCATCAATTTGTTTCTCCAATGTCGCATAATCTGAGGAAAAGTCGGTATTTGCCTGAATAACTCCGGAAAAAGCGACCATCGCGACCCTATTATTTCCTTTTGCTTCCAGCACATTTTTGCGGCTTTTTTCATTTCCATTTGAGGAATTCGCTCATACTCAAGGAACAATCCAATACCAGAACGCAGTCTCGCTTTATCGTATTGCTTTCATTTTCGGCATACGAATAAAAACTGATAAAGATAGACCAAAACATAGTCATTATCAGCATCAAGCTTATACATCTCTTTTTCATCTTCCCGTTTCTCCTTTAATCAATCTGCTTTCAATAATCACCTGTTTTTGCGGATCATACAAAAACATCAGCTCGTCGTTACGTTTATATTATAATAAATATATGTAAAATCAACAACATTTTCTTATAAATATACTTATATATGTTAATTATATTCTCTTTTTATTATTTTATGCAAAATCCGATCAAGCTAAAAAAATATTTTTTTCCGATATAAAAAATGCCAAGTTACGAGTTTCCCCATAACTTGGCATGATATTTATTCTTTTGCTTTTCGGCAAAGGCTATATTCTGTCCTGCTGCCGGCAGTATTTTATGATATTCGATTCGTCCGGCATCGTTCCATCTCTTAAATATATTTTAAAATCACTCAAATACCGCATCCTTCAAAATAACATGACCGCTCCCGCCTTCTATACTGACCGCCTTGATGGAAACAGCCTGCAGTC
Organism: Johnsonella sp.; assembly: GCA_030529445.1. Lineage (GTDB taxonomy): Bacteria > Bacillota > Clostridia > Lachnospirales > Lachnospiraceae > Johnsonella. The sequence continues at coordinate 20,968 of JAUMWW010000021.1, forward strand.
CGCTGATATCCGCTTCCATATCAAAGGCTGCGGTATCTTTTGTAATATCGGGCGACTCATAAAGCACGACATCGCCGTCTCCATAGACTATAATTTTGGCAATATCTTCATTCTCCCAATCTTCCTCCGGTGCAATCTTTGCTTTTAAGACTTTGTATTGAGCTCCGGCTTCATATGCCAAAATACTTCCCACCTCCGAAGGAGAAAACTGAAGAACATCCGTCCAATTCTCTCCCTCTACCTTGGTACGTGCCGAAGTCTCTGCCCATACCAATTTGCTCATTAAAGGCTCTGTATAAAAAAGATTCAAAACTTCACTTTTCTCGCTCTCCTCATCCTCTGCGGTATCTTCGGATTCGGTGTTCTTGCTTTCTTCCTTCTTATCCTTTTTCCCCTTATCCTCTTTCCCCTTCTTCCGCATCTCTTCCGTCATCTGCTCCCTGCTTGCCGTCTCAGCCTCTGTGCCGCTCTCCGTACTTTCTGCACTTGAACAGGCTGCTGCAAAGATCATCAATACGGCTACCGGTAATACCAAAATTTTTCTCTTCATATCCTATCTCCTCATTTTGAAATAATAATTTTTCTGCTTTTCACTATAACATAAAACCGCCCATGAAAAATTGATAAATTATTAGATATTTATTATTTTGTTTTTTTACCTGCAAGAAATTAAGGTATTTGTTTCCGGAATCTGTATTTTGCGGTTTGCTTTTTCAGAGAAGACCCGCCCTTCCCTATCTTTTGATTCTCGATTATCTTCTGCCGAAAAGCTGCACCCAGTGCTTCTCACCGTTTAGCACATAATAGCCGATGCCGATTTTGGTAAATCCCGAATTCAATATATTCTTCCTATGCCCCTCCGAATGCATCCAGCCGTCCATTACCTCTGCAGAGCTTGCATAACCCTTGGCAATATTTTCTCCCCACATGTCAAAAGAAGCATTTTTAATCGCACTGAAACAGTCGCTTCCATCCGGTCTCGTATGCGAAAAGCTCACCGTCAGCTCCTCCGCTCTGATGCTCGCCGCATCCGATAAGCTCTTATCTGTCGTGAGAGGAGAGATCCCCGCTTTCGCTCTCTCACTGTTTACGATTGCGAGCACTTCTTCTTCGACCCGGGAAGCCTCGGATTGATTTTCCTGCTTTTCCTCTACCCATTCTCCTCTTTCATTCACGAAAAAACCGTCCGGCGTTCTTTCCGAAACAGCCATCGCTCCGCCTTTGGCAGGATTAAAATAATAGTACTTCGAATCAATCTTCTGCCATCCGCTCAGCATGCGCCCGATTCCGGCTCCGCCCGCAGGATCAAGATAATACCAGTTATTTTTATCCGAGAGCCATCCGGTTTTCATGCTTCCGTCCGCATTAAAATAATACCAGTTCTGATTATTCCGAAGCCATGTATTTTTTGCGAGACTTCCGTCTGCATATTCATATTTCCACACGCTGCCCTCTTGTTTCCATCCGCTTGCAAATGCATCTCCTTGAAGTGCTCCGACAAAGAGAGCAAGGCTGAGCATAAAGATCGCCGGTTTTAGGTTTCTCATGTTCTTCCTCCTTCGTTTCTCTTAATGATTTTGCTAAAATTCTCTTTCTATGTATGAAAGATTTTTAATTACAATAGCTTCCCACGGAATCATCAAAAAAAATCCCTCAGCCCTTACCTTTTGCGGCATTATCAAATGCAGCCTTGTTAAATCCCTCAAGCCATATTCCCTGATCATTCACATAATGCCCGTCCGGCGTATTTGCGGAACGTAGAAGCTCTCCCGAAGGGAGAAGATAATACCAAAATCCGGTCGAATCCTTTACCCAACCGGTAAGCATTTCTCCCGAAACATTCAGGTAATAGGTCTTGCCTCCCGCATCATTAAACCATCCGGTCTGCATAATCCCGTTTCGGTTAAAACGGTACCATTTTCCGTCCTTATCCCTGAACCATTGATTCTTTACTCTAGTCAAATCATCATTGATATAGCTCCATCCGGCAGAGCTCTTCTGCCAGCTTCCCGCAAAAACCTGTCCGCAAAAGAGCAGACTAAGTCCAAGTGAAAGCAATAAAATCTTTTTTCTCATATAGATATTTCTCCTATCTTTTTTATTTCTATATTTTTACGCCAATGCAAGAAAAGCCCCCAAATTGCCTCTCTCCTCTCCCATCCCGCGGTGTGAAAAAAGCAACTCCGGATTGCAATGCGTACAAATATCACCGATATGAATGTTTTTATCCGAAACTCCGGATTGTAAAAGAAGAATCCGATTGGCTTCCCATAAATCGAGAAGGTATTTTTGATCCGGCTTTCGAATCAGAATTTTTTCTGTATCCTCCCGGGAAAAGCCGGCTCTGAAGGCTTCGGCAACTTCTTCTCCGACCTCATAGCAGTCCCTGCATATGCCGGGACCGACACAGGCGACGATATCCGAGGGAGAGGAACCGAATTCCTCTTCCATCCTTTTTATGCTGACTTTTGCCATCTTATTTACCGTACCCCTCCATCCCGAATGCGAAAGCCCGATCGCTTTTTTTACGGGATCTGCAAAATAAAGAGGAATGCAGTCTGCAAAAAAAGTAACCAGCGTGATTCCTCTCTCATTCGTGATCAAGCCGTCGATATCTCTGTATTCTCTTTCTCTTTCTATCCCGCTTCCCTTCTGCGCCTCTCCTACTCTCAGTATATTTGTTGTATGCGTCTGATAGGTCAGCACAAAGGAATCGGGAGAAACTCCGATCGCTCTCGCCATTCTGGCATAGTTTTCAAGTACGTTTTCCCTGTTTTCCGGTTCCTTCGTAAAGCTTAGATTCATCGAGGAGCAGCATCCCCTGCTGACTCCGCCGATTCTGGTCGAAAACGCATGCTTTACGAGGCGAAGTCTCTCCAAAGCCGGAAAAGCCAGATAGATCACCCCCTCCGGGCTCCTTCTCTCTTCCAGCCTTTCTCCCGCCGGTTTTCTCTTCCAATCCGGCATTTCTTTCCCATCCTTGTTTAAAATGCATTTCTGATCCATTCTATTTCTTCTCCCAGGATGCCGATGCAGTCAAAGCGCATCTCCATTCCGTACTTCTTTTCCCTTGCGATGTATTGTCTTGCGGCAGATCTGATTTTTTCTCTTTTTCTTTGATCCACCGCCTCAAGCGGATATCCCATGCCGGTACGGGAACGAAATTTCACCTCAAAAAATACCAATGTAAGCCCCTCGATCCCGATCAGATCGATTTCCGCTCTCCTCGTTCTGTAATTTTTCTCCAGAATCAGGACTTTCCGCTCTTTTAAAAACTCTTCCGCTCTTTCTTCATAGAAAGCACCGATCTCTCTCTTATTTTTCTTATTCTTCTCCTCCATCCTCTTCCTCTTGCGAAACAAAGTTCCCGATAAAGCTCTTTCTGTGAATCGGACAGGAGCCGTATTTTCTGAGCGCCTCGATATGAGCCGCTGTTCCGTAGCCCTTGTTTGTGGAAAATCCATATTGAGGATAGAGCAAATCGTATTCCTCCATCATCCTGTCTCTGCTGACCTTTGCAATCACGCTTGCAGCCGCTATGCTTACGCTTTTTGCATCTCCTCCGATAATGGAAAGCTGTTTAATCTGCGTATCCGGCAGATGAACCGCATCGATGAGCAAAAGACCGGGCTTCTCCCCCAGTGAATTTTCCAGCGCTGAAAGCGCTTTCTGCATCGCCTCATAGGTTGCCCTGAGAATATTGATCTCGTCGATCCTGCCGGCGGAGGCAACACCGACACCGTAAGCCAATGCCTTTTGGGTGATCTCTGCAAATAAAGACTCTCTTTTCTTCGCCGTCAGCTTTTTCGAATCGTTGAGATAGAGAATTTCCGCCTCTTTTGGCAAAACCGCGGCTGCCGCGACCACCGGTCCGGCAAGAGGTCCTCTTCCCGCTTCGTCGATTCCGCAAATATAAGTGTATTCTTTATATTTATGCTCAAATTCCTGCATTTTTTCCAGTCTCGCCCTCTCATCTTCGAGCTTTTTTGCCTGTTTTTGCAGCCTTTCTTCCTTCTTTGTCATCTCCAACCTTTCCGGGAGTATTTTCTATTCTATTTCCCTCTCATCGGCAAAATCCTCCGGTTTTTCCAGGCTGATCCTGCCAAGCTTTGCATTCCTGAATTCCGTCAGAAAAAGATTTGCCGCTTTTTCCAGATCAAGCTCCCCTCCCTTTTTCAGACAGCCCCTGCGCAGGGCAATCTCCTGTAGGCAGGAAAGCGCGTCCTTTTGGATAAACTCGCTCCCGAAACGCTCTTCTAAAAGCTGATGTTTTCTCCTGAGCAAAAAATTTAAAAGTTCTACTGCAAGCTCCCTCACGTCAATAGTCAAATCATTGATCGATCCGATAAAGGCGATCATCGTTCCCACATGCTCATCCTCGAACTTCGGCCAAAGAATTCCCGGCGTATCTAAGAGCTCTATATTCTTATTCAGCCTGATCCATTGATTTCCCTTGGTTACTCCCGGCTTATTTCCGGTTTTTGCGCTTGCCCGCCCTGCGATGGAATTGATCAATGTAGATTTTCCCACATTGGGAATGCCTGCCACCATCGCCCTCACGGGGCGGTTTAATATTCCTCTTTTTAAATCCCTCTCCCTTTTGGCGGCGGAAGCCTTTTCGATGAGAGGCTGGAGTTTCTTTACGATATGCTTCTGCCTGGAATCCAAAAGCATGCACTCCGTCCCTCTTTCCTTAAAATATGCGACCCATTGCGCATTGATTTCCTCCTCCGCCATATCCGCCTTATTGAGAATGATAATTCGGGATTTTGCGGCTCCGAGTTTTGCAATATCGGGATTCGAGCTTGCAAGAGGGATTCTCGCGTCCCTCATCTCTATGATCAGATCTATCAGTTTTATATCCTCCTGCATGGCTCTTTTCGCCTTTGTCATATGCCCGGGATACCACTGTATTTTCATCGTTTCTTTCCCTTTCCCAAAGCGGAGAAAGGAGTTTATTCCCTCAGGGATCAAACTCTTCCCCGTATTTTACTTTCCTTTTTTATTTTAAAAATCCTATGCGGCTGAAGGGAGATATCCTTAACCAAAGCTTTCCGATAATCTCCTCCCGCTTCACATTTCCTATGCTCTTAAAGCGAGAATCCTCGCTGGAATCCCTGTTATCGCCGAGCACAAAATATTCATCCTCTCCAAGCTCTATATCGGAAGCCGCAATTCCCTCGAGGGTTGCGATATGAAAACCCTCCTCCGAATCCAGTGCTTTTCCGTCAACAAAAACCACTCCCGAAGAAATCCGTATCGTTTCGTTCGGCAGTCCTATGATTCTCTTGATATTCATTCTTCCGTCCGAGGACTTAAATGCAATGATGTCATAGCGCTCCGGATTTCGAAAAACATAGATCACCCGATTCATCAATGCCCCCTCCTCGACGCCGAGCAAAGGCTGCATCGATTGCCCATTATTGATTGCCTTCGAACCGAAAGAATAGACGACAAACCACGCAATGGCGATGACGAGAGAAAGCTGCACGAGAAAATCCAGTACCATTCTCAGGATGGCGCCCGTTTTGCTTTTATGAAACCTCATCATTTAACCTCATATTTCTCTGCGATCTCTCCCTGTTTTTTATAAATCGAGTTTTGCAGGATACAGCCTCTTACGCTGGAAAGCGGGTATATCGAGGCATTTTTGCCGATGACCGTTCCAGGATTGAGAACCGATCCGCAGCCCACCTCTACCCCGTCTCCGAGTATGGCTCCGAATTTCTTCATGCCCGTTTCGATATCCTCCTCGCCAAGATGCACTTTGACAAGGCTCTTATCGCTTTTCAGATTGCTGGTGATCGAGCCTGCGCCCATATGGCTCTTATATCCGATAATCGAATCTCCGATATAATTATAATGCGGAATCTGTGCCCCGTCGAAAATCACGGAATTCTTAAATTCGCAGGAATTTCCCGCAACCGCATTTTCTCCGATAATAACGGAACCCCTGAAAAATGCACAATGCCTGATCTCGGCATTTTTGCAGATGATCATGGGACCGCAGAGGCAAACCGTCGGCGGAAGCACCACCGATCGGTGTATCCAGATCTCATCCCCTATTTTCTCATATTCCTCCTCCGGGAGCGTCTGCCCGATGAAGAGGATGAATTCCTTGATTTCGGGCAATGCCTCCCATGGGTATTCCTTTCGTTCCAGCAGCGGTCCCGCGATGCTTTTGCTCAGATCAAATAAAGCTTTTGTTTTAATATCTTCTCTTTTCATGATCGATAAACTCCGTTTTTTTATTTCAACTCCGATTCTTTTTGCCTCTTATGCCTCTTTTGTCTTTGCCGCGTTCAATTGCTTTTTTTGCTTTAGCGGCTTCTCATAATGGGGCTTGAGCAAATCAAAATGCTCTCTTATTTTGTATTGATTGCCGAGCCTTATCACGTTTTGGGTGCGCAGCGCCACGAAATGCTCGAGCTTGCGCATATATTCCTCCTCGCTGATCTTGCCCTCGGCAACATAGGTAAGCCCCTTTTCCCAGCTTGCGGTCAGCTCCGGGTTTAAAAGCTGAGCTATCGAGGCGTTTACCACCTCGTATACCAGTTCTCCGAATAGCGTCGGCGTAATCATCTGTGTTTTATGGTTCAGGCTCAAATACTTGATATGGAAGAGCTTTTTTAAGATCTCCGCCCTCGTCGCCGAGGTGCCGATCCCCGAACCTTTGATCTGGCTTCTCAACTCCTCATCCTCAATCAGCTGCCCCGCATTTTCCATCGCAAGTATCATGGAACCTGAAGTATAGCGCTTAGGCGGCGTGGTCTCTCCCTCCTTGAGCAAAAAATCACTTACCTTAAGAAAGTCCCCTTTCTTTATCGATCTGAGCAGCGCAATCAATTCGGGGGAGCTGATGCTTTTCTCCTCTTCCTTCTCTTCCTCGTCCGCCTCCGGATTATCCTGCTTTTTGTCCTCTTTTTCCTTGGAAGGATCGGGAGGATAAAGCTTGAGATATCCTCTTTCCATGAGGATCTTAAATCCGGCAAAAAAAGCTTCCTTTCCTACGGCAATTTCCATGCTGTATTTAAGATACTCCGCAGGAGGATAAAATATGCTTAAGAAACGCCTGCATATCATCTCGTAAATCCGGGTTTCCAAGGGAGAGAGGGAAGCAAGCGCGCCGAGCTGCCCGGTCGGAATGATGGCATAATGGTCGGTGATTTTCTGATCATTGACATATCTGCTTTTTGCAATCTTCTCCTCCGCCCTGCTTTGCAGGATCTCCTCCGCAAAAGAAGAAAAAAACGGATGTTTGCGCAAGCCTGCAATATTTTTTCTGATTTCCTTTGCAAGCGCCGAGGACAATACTCTCGCATCCGTTCTCGGGTAGGTAATCAGCTTCTTTTCATACATGCTCTGCGCGGCTTTTAAGGTCTCGTCCGGGCTGATCTTAAATCTTTTGGAGCAGTCGTTTTGCAGCTCCGCCAGATTATAGAGCAGAGGAGCATATTTCAGTTCCTTTTTGTTCTCCGACTTTTTTACCTTTGCCGGGCGCTTTCCGGATAATGCAAGCTCTTCCTCCAGAGACCGGATCAGCTGCTTTGCATCCTCTTTTTTCTTGAACCCGTTTTCCCGATACAGTTTCGGAGAATCAAAGTATGCCGAGGAGGGAATCGCTCTCCACTCCGCCGAAAAGGAAAAATCCTCTTTTTCGAAATTCCCCATCACTTTGTAAAAAGGCGTTTTGACAAACTCCCTGATCTCTCTCTCCCGCCTTACCACCATGCCGACCACACAGGTCATTACCCTGCCCACGCTCAGCACGGCTCTTTTTTCACGCAGAAATGCGGCAACCGCCGATCCGTATTTTAGGGTCAGAAGGCGGGAAAAATTGATCCCCATCAAATAATCCTCCTTCGCCCGCAGATAAGCGCTTTTCCCCAGATTATCATAGGCGGACCAGTCCTTTGCCTCCCGGATCCCTCTTTGTATTTCTTCCTCCGTCTGAGAATCGATCCATACCCTCTTTCTGGTCTTGTTTTTGACCTGCGCCATCTGATCGACGAGGCGGTAAATATATTCCCCCTCTCTTCCCGAGTCCGTGCAAATATAGATGGTATCCACATCGCTTCGGTTGAGCAGATCTCTTACGATCCCGTACTGCTTCTTTACCCCCTCGATCACCTCATACCTAAAGGTCGAGGGAAGAAAGGGCAGGGTATCGAGGCTCCACCTCTTATATTTTTCATCATATTTTTCCGGATAGCTCATCGTAACCAGATGCCCGACGCACCAGGTGATGATCGCCTCCTCCGATTCGATATAGCCGTTTTTTTTCGAAGCCCCGATATGCAAAGCCTTGGCAAATTCTGCGGCTACGCTCGGCTTCTCGGCTATATATAGCTTTTTCATGCCAAAATAATCCTCTCCGGCTTAATCCAAATCAAACTTATAGATCGTAAACGATCTGAACTCCTCGCCCGCCTTGATCACAGGCTGTGCAAAACTCGGCGTATTGATCGCATTGGGGAAGAACTGCGTCTCAAAGCAGTATCCGCTTCTCCTCGTATATCTTGCCCCTTCCTTGCCGGGTATCGCATCATTTAAGAAATTTCCGGTATAAAATTGCAGTCCCGGCAGATCGGAATAAACCTTCATCAGTCTTTTGCTTTCAAAATCTCTTGCCTTGGCGATCAGCTTAAGCCCCTTTTCCGGATGATTGATCACCCAGTTATGATCATAGCCTCCCCCCAAAACAATGCATTCATAATCGCTGTCGATATCCGCTCCGATTCTTCTC
>JAUMWW010000005.1 GCA_030529445.1 Johnsonella sp.
GATTTTCACCCTTCATTATCATAGAAGAATCTTAATTACAGACTTTTCTTCATAGGCTCCATATTCTGCTTTTTGCTCTGCATACTCTATGTGAAGCGCCAGGGATTCTGTAATTTTCGATTGTTTTGATTCCCTGCTGCGCGAGTGCGGGAATCATTCTCTCTATGCCATATTGTTTATACGCCTTGGTTTTTAGAAAAGCACAGAACGATATCCGCAGCAAGGAAAGCTCCCCCCTCCCCCGCCCATTATTCCTTCTTGTCAAATATCTCTCATTATGCTACAATTTTATGGAGATTTTCAAGGCAAGTGTTTTGGGAAGGGAGGATATCTGAAAGATGAAACATGTAAAAACGCTTAGTGACAAGACATTGAAAGAGAGCATGAAGAGGGGCGGCTGCGGCGAGTGCCAGACCTCATGCCAGTCGGCGTGCAAGACTTCCTGCACGGTAGGAAATCAGGCTTGCGAGAATGCTCACAGATAAGAGATATCTTATTGCAAGACCCCTACGGTCAATCTGATTGTAGGGGTTGTTGCGTTGTATTTGCAGGGCGTTTTCTGTATGCAAAAAGAGGCTGGGAGAGCAAAGAATAGGGGCTCGTTTTCAGCCCTTTTCGCATGATCCGGTATCTTGCCGGAGCTTTAGCGTTAAGGAAGAGGAAAGAAAGTGATTCATCAGTATATAAATAACGGTTATCATATTATATTGGATATCAATTCGGGATCGGTGCATATTGCCGATGCGCTGCTCTACGATGCGGTGGAGATTGCTCAGCCGCTGATCGGAGAGCTTGCGGAGCCCGAGAAGATAAAGAAAGAGGTATTGGAGGAGATCAGAGCGAAGCTTTCGGAAAAATCCTACCCCGAGGAGGAGATTGAAGAGGCGCTTTCGGATATGCAGGAGCTGATCGATATGGGAACGCTCTTTACAAAGGACGATTACGAAGAGTACGTTAAGGATTTTAAGGCGAGAAAGACCGTAGTCAAGGCATTATGCCTGCATATTGCGCATGACTGCAATCTGGCTTGCAAGTACTGCTTTGCCGAAGAGGGAGAGTATCACGGCAGGAGAGCGCTGATGAGCTTCGAGGTCGGGAAGAAGGCGATCGACTTTCTGATCGCAAATTCCGGAAACAGACGAAACCTTGAGGTGGATTTCTTCGGAGGGGAGCCGCTGATGAACTGGAAGGTGGTCAAGCAGCTCGTCGAGTACGGACGTTCCGTGGAGGAAGAAAACAATAAGAAATTCCGCTTTACGCTGACGACCAACGGCATGCTCTTAAATGACGAAATCATGGAGTTTTGCAATAGGGAAATGAGCAATGTGGTATTGAGCCTCGACGGAAGAAAGGAAGTCAATGATGCGATGCGCCCGACCAGAGGGGGAAGGGGCGGCAGCTATGACATCATCGTTCCGAAGTTTCAGGAATTTGCAAAGAGCAGGGGAACCAAGGATTATTTTATCCGAGGTACCTTTACAAGAAATAATCTCGATTTTTCCAAGGATGTGCTGCATTTTGCGGATTTGGGCTTTGAACAGACCAGTATGGAGCCGGTAGTCGGCGAGGATCATGAGGCATATTCGATCAAGGAAGAGGATATCGAAAAGATCTGCGAGGAATACGATGCGCTTGCCAAGGAGTATATTAAGCGCAAGAAAGAGGGAAGAGGATTTAATTTCTTCCATTTCAATATTGATCTCAAGCAGGGACCATGCGTGGCAAAGAGGCTTTCCGGCTGCGGTTCGGGTACGGAATATCTCGCGGTCACTCCATGGGGAGATTTCTATCCCTGCCATCAGTTTGTGGGGAAGGAAGAGTTTCTTCTCGGTGATGTGGACAGAGGCATTATCAAGCAGGATATCTGCAATGAGTTTAAACTCTGTAATGTTTACGCAAAGCCGAAATGCAGGGAATGCTTTGCCAGATTTTACTGCAGCGGGGGTTGTGCGGCAAATTCGTATAATTTTCACGGCTCTATTACCGATACCTATGATATCGGCTGCGAGCTGCAGAAAAAGCGCATAGAATGTGCAATTATGATAAAAGCGGCATTGGCCGAATAAAAAGGAGAAGGATATGAAGAGCAATAAGCAAAAAGGACTATTACGTCTAATCGTTATTCTGGCGGCACTTGCGGCGCTGTGCTATCTGGGATATACAAGCATGAACAAAATCAAGCTGGGGCTTGATCTTGCGGGCGGTGTGAGCATCACCTACCAGAGCGTGGATCCGAACCCCTCGGAAGAGGATATGTCGGATACGATCTATAAGCTGGAACAGAGAGTTTATCAGTATTCTACGGAGGCGGAGGTATACAGAGAGGGTGATAACAGAATCAATATCGACATCCCCGGCGTATCCGATGCGAATGCAATCTTGGAAGAACTCGGAAAGCCCGGTTCTCTCAACTTTGTCGGACCCGACGGAATCGTGATTCTGACCGGAGATCTGGTGGAGTCTGCGAATGCGGCTTCCGTGCAGGATGAGCTCAATAACAGAAAGAGCATTGTGGAGCTGACCTTAAAGCCCGAGGGCAAGCAGGCATTTGCCGATGCGACGACGAAGTTTCTGGGTCAGCCGATCAGCATTATCTATAACGGGGTACCGGTTTCGAGCCCGATTGTAAGACAGCCTATTTTAGACGGTATTTGCAGCATAGACGGTATGGAAACCCATGAAGAGGCGGAAAATCTTGCGGCGACAATACGCATCGGTTCTCTGACGCTGGAGCTGGAAGAGCTCAGGAGCAATGTGGTCGGTGCAAAGCTCGGACAGGATGCGATCGCAACCAGCCTGAAGGCGGGAGCGATAGGATTCGGCTGTCTTGCGGTATTCATACTTGCGATTTATCTGCTTCCCGGATTTGCGGCGGTGCTTGCATTGATGATTTATATTTCTTTATTGGTATTCCTTCTGGTTGCTTTCCAGATCACACTCACACTTCCGGGTATCGCCGGCATCATTCTTTCAGTGGGTATGGCGGTTGATGCCAATGTCATCATCTTCACGAGAATCAAGGAAGAGCTCGGACAGGGAAGATCGGTGGACGGTGCGATCAAGGCGGGATTCAATAAGGCGCTCTCTGCGATTATCGACGGAAATATTACCACATTGATCGCCGCTTTCGTGCTTTTTGCGATGGGAACGGGAACGGTAAAGGGATTTGCGACGACGCTCGGACTCGGTATCATTCTTTCGATGATTACCGCGATCTTTATTACGAGATTCATCATTAAGACCTTTTATATGCTCGGTGCGGATGCAACGAAGCTTTACGGCATAAAGAAGGATCAAAAGCCGATAGATTTTATTTCCAAAAAGAATATCTGCTTTATTCTCTCCGCACTGGTGATTGCGGCGGGATTCGCCGGAATGGCGATGAACAGCTCCTCCTTGGGAAACATCTTTAATTACAGCATAGACTTCAAGGGAGGAACTTCCACCAATGTAACCTTCAATACGGATCTGAGCCTGGAGGAGATTTCCAAAAATGTCGTTCCCGTCGTGGAATCCATTACCGGAGAGGGCGGAACCCAGACGCAGAAGGTAGAGGGAAGCACGGAGGTGATTATTAAGACGAGAACGCTTAGCTTGGAGGAAAGAGAGAGCTTTAATCAGGCGATGGTCAGCAATTTCGGCGTGGATGAGGAGAAGATTACCGCGGAGAGCATTTCCGCGACGGTCAGCAACGAGATGAAGAAGGATGCGATTATCGCAACCTTGCTGGCAACCGCGCTGATGCTGGTATACATCTGGGTGAGATTCAGGGATATCCGCTTTGCGGCAAGCTCGGTGATCGCACTTGCCCACGATGTTTTGGTCGTGGTGGCTTTCTATGCGCTTGCAAAATGGAGCCTCGGTTCGACCTTTATCGCCTGCATTCTTACGATAGTGGGATATTCGATCAACGCAACGATCGTTATCTTCGACAGAATCAGAGAAAACAGAAACATCCTTTCCGCAAAGACTTCGAGAAGGGATATCGTAAACATAAGCGTTACCCAGACCCTGACGAGAAGCTTCAATGCCTCGCTGACGACCTTTATCATGGTATTGGTGCTCTATATTCTGGGTGTAACCAGCATTAAGGAGTTTGCTCTTCCCATCATGGTCGGCATCATCTGCGGAACCTATTCTTCCGTATGTCTTGCATCGGCATTCTGGTATGTGATGGCGGAGCGCAAGGATAAGAAGAAAGCCTGATTTATGAAATACGAAATTCTTGCGAGAGAAGGAGCGGCAAAGTCCGCTCATATGGAGACGGTTCACGGCAGCATAGAAACGCCGGTATTCATGAATGTCGGCACGGTGGCTGCGATAAAGGGGGCGGTATCCACGGATGATCTGGAGGAGATAGGCGCTCAGGTGCAGCTTTCCAATACCTATCACCTCCATGTGCGCACCGGCGATAAGCTGATCCGCGAATTTGGCGGTCTTCATAAGTTTATGCATTGGAAGAGACCGATTTTGACGGATTCCGGAGGGTTTCAGGTCTTTTCTCTTGCAAACCTCAGAAAGATCAAGGAGGAGGGCGTGAGCTTCCGCTCCCATATTGACGGAAGCAAGGTCTTTATGGGACCGGAGGAGAGCATGCGCATTCAGTCCAATCTCGCCTCCACGATAGCGATGGCATTTGACGAATGCCCCCCGGCTCTTGCCAAGCGCCATTATATCGAGGCGTCCGTCGCAAGAACCAGCAGGTGGCTGCTTCGGTGCAGGGAGGAGATGAGGAGGCTCAATGCGGAGCCGGATACGCTCAATAAAGAGCAGCTTCTCTTCGGAATCAATCAGGGCGGCGTATTCGAAGATATCAGAATCGCTCATGCAAGGGAGATTTCCGATATGGATCTGGACGGATACGCGATCGGCGGGCTTGCCGTCGGAGAGAGCCATGAGCAGATGTACCGGATCATCGAGGCGGTCGTTCCCCATCTTCCGAAAGACAAGCCGACTTACCTGATGGGAGTGGGAACTCCCGCCAATATCCTGGAAGCGGTCGAAAGAGGAGTGGATTTCTTTGACTGCGTATATCCGAGCCGGAACGGAAGGCACGGGCATGTATATACGAATTACGGCAAGGTAAATCTCTTCAATAAAAAGCATGAGCTGGATGCCTCTCCGATAGAGGAAGGCTGCGCCTGCCCGGCATGCAGATCCTATTCGAGAGCCTATATCAGGCATCTTCTGAAGGCGGGAGAGATGTTGGGGATGAGGCTTTGCGTATTGCATAATCTATATTTTTATAATACAATGATGCAGGAAATCAGAGCGGCGATCAGAGCCGGAAGCTTTGGAGAATATAAAAAAATGAAACTCAGGAGGATGTACAATGGGAATAATTAGTGCTGCTCAGGCAGGAGGAATCGGCAATGCGGGAATCATCATTATCTATGTGGTCGGCTTCGGCGCCCTGATGTATTTTATGTCCTATCTGCCCCAGAAGAAGGCGAGAGAAAAGAAGGCGGCATTGCTTTCCAGCATGGCTGTGGGAGATTCGGTGCTTACGGAAGCGGGATTTTACGGCGTATTGATCGATATTACCGAAGACATGGTGATCGTCGAATTTGGCAATAATAAGAACTGCCGCATACCGATGCGCAAGGAATCGATTATTGAAATTGAAAAACCCGAATAAGGCGATGCGCAAAGAAAGCAGGCTTTAAAATATTAAGTTGTAGTTTTCGGATCTTTACTTTATGATAATGATACTTGGGAAATGATACTCAGATTCCTGAGTATCATTTTTTGATCGATCCGTTTTCCTTCGAAAGAAAGGTGGTTTCATGAAAATCATTAAAAATAAATTTTTTATTTTAAGCCTGGTATTCCTCATTGCGCTGAGCGCGTATTTTCTTTCCTCCATACGCTCGAACAAGAAAGAAGTGACGGCGTATACCAGTATAGAGGAGCCCACTCTGCCGGTCGTATGGGTCGATATGGCGGACAGGAGGATGAACTGCATGAGGGGTTATATTACCGATCCCGGGGTAAACGCCTTATATGATACGCTTACCGTGCTTCCCCAGGACAGGAAACTCGGGCTGCATATCAGCGAGGGAAGCATCGCGGTTACCGGAATCAGCTATGAGATTCGAAGCGCGGACCTAAACGATCTGATCGATAAGGGAGAGGTGGCGGATTTTGCGAGCCGGAACAATCAGATCGATTTTATCATTCCGATAGAGAACTATCTCAGCGAGTGGAAAGAGTACAGGCTGGATCTTGCGCTGACGACGGAAAATAAGGGAGAGGTGCATTATTACAGCAGGCTGATGCTGGGCAGCCAGGATGTGCTCATACAGATGCTGGATCATACGACGAGCTTTTCTGAAAGGAATTTCGATTATAATGCGGCGAGGGAAAATACGACCTTTCTCGAATCCGATGAGACGGGAGACAATACCACGCTTTCCAGAGTCAATCTCAAAAGCAGCTATGATCAGCTGACCTACAGAAAACTTGGCTTAAATCCGATAGGTGTCAAGGATGTGAGACTTTGCAGCTATGACGGCAATATGGGCGAGGTCAGGATCGATTTTCTTGCGGGAAGAGAGACGAAGGAGGGGATTACCGAGTTTTACGAGATTTCGGAAAGCTTTACGATGCGAATGGGAGCGGAGAGGCTCTATATGATGGATTATACCAGAGAGATGAGAGAGGTTTTTCTGGGCGATATCCATCTTTTTTCGGATGAAAAAATCCTGCTCGGAATCAATGAGATGAAGGATATTTCGGCGCTGAGCAATGCGGCGGGGACGCATATCGCCTTTGTCGTGAACAGGGATCTCATTCTGGCGGAAAAAAAGAAAGAGAAGCGCATTGATAAAGAGATTCAAAATATTTACGTTAAAAAGCTCTATTCCTTTAGGAGCGGAACGGATTCCGGTCTGCGGAGCAATTTCGACAAGCATGGGATCAAGATTCTGCGTGTCGGAGAGGACGGGGGAGTGGAGTTCATCGTATACGGCTATATGAACAGAGGACCGCATGAGGGGAGGACGGGAGTCGCCCTCAACAGGTACGATGCGCAAAAAAACATTATCGTGGAGCAATGCTTTATTCCGCTTGCCCTGAGTGCGGAAGAGATTTTTGAATATGTATCCACCCTCTCCTATATCGGAGAAAACAATATGTTTTATATTAAGCTGGGCAATGCGGTGTACGGAATCGATACCAGAAGCAGCGATTATATCGTCGTTGCCGACAGGCTCAGCGACGAGAGCTATGCCGTAAGCCCTCTCGGAAAACGCTTTGCATGGCAGTCGGAGCCGGATCAGGACGGAGCGGATGCGATCAATTTTATGAATCTGGATACCGGAGAAAAAAAGGAGATCAGGGCGCAGGAGGGAGAGCTCTTGTGCACGAAGGGATTTATCGATACGGATCTGGTGATCGGGCGTTCCGACAGCTCCGATCTTTGGAATGTGAACCGAAAGCCCATGCCCATACCCCATAATGCAATTGATATCATTGACGATAATCTCGTGTCTCAGGAGCATTATAAGAGGGTGGGCAATTATATCACTGAGGTGGAGGTGGACGGAAGCAGAATCCATCTCAATCTGCTGAATAAGATGGGAGAGGGAAGCTTTTCCGAGGTAACGCAGGATACCATAGTCTGCAATACGGAGCTGGAATCGGAAGAGATCAAGGATATCGCTTATGATATCTCCGAGGAAAAGGGAAGGCTGTATTATGTAACAATAGCCGGAGATAAGGGGGCGATCCTGCATCCTCTGAGCGTACCCGAGAGCATAAGCTATGAAAATGCAAACGCATTCAATATAGAGTTGGAAGGATTCGGGGGCAGATATTTTGCATACGGAAAGGGGAGGCTTATCGGAAGCTTCTCGGATCCGGCAGAGGCGATCCGGGAGGCGTATCTCCAGATGGGATCGGTAAGGCATCAGGGGCAGATGTTTTATGCAAGAGCGGCTACATTGGGAGCCAAAAGCCTGAAAAATCCCTCGCTGAAGGCGGAGGAATATCTGAGCGCAAGAGAGCAGGATCAGCTTACGGCATTAAGAGGCATCAGCCTGAAGCAGAGCTTTTATTATATCGGCAGAGGATTTCCGATTCTTGCCTTTCTGAAGGATCAAAGACCGGTGATTATTTATGCATATGACAGAAGCTCACTTACGCTTTACGATATCGAGAATCAAAATACATTTAAGATGGGAATCGAAGAGGCGGAGGCGGTATTTTCCTCTTCCTATAACGATTTTTCATGTTTCTTTACCTTTTATTAATTTTGTGTTATAATCTTTCTAACAATCTTTTAAGGTTCTGAGGTGAGAGATGTTTCAATATCTAATTAAGGGCGGGGTTCCGCTCGTAGGCGAAGTCAGTGTGGGAGGGGCAAAAAATGCAGCGCTCGGCATATTGGCAGCCGCAATTATGACGGATGAAAGCGTATTAATAGACAATATACCGGATGTAAACGACATTAATGTTATGCTGGAGGCGATTGCCGATATCGGAGTCAATGTGGAGAGAGTGAGCAGGCATAGCGTAAGAATAGATGCTTCCACCTTGAATTCCGTTATCGTAGATGATGAGTTTATCAGAAAAATCAGAGCATCCTATTATCTGATCGGAGCTCTGCTCGGTAAATATAAGAGTGCGGAGGTTTCCCTGCCGGGAGGCTGTGAGATCGGCTCCAGACCGATCGACCAGCATTTGAAAGGCTTCAGGGCGCTCGGCGCGGATGTGGATGTGAACGGAGGCAGGGTGGTTGCCCATGCGATCGATCTCGTGGGAAGCCATATTTATTTGGACATCGTATCCGTAGGCGCGACGATCAATATCATGATGGCGGCGTCTATGGCGGAAGGAAAGACGATTATTGAAAATGCGGCGAAGGAGCCGCATATCGTCGATGTTGCAAACTTCCTCAACAGCATGGGAGCCGACATCAAGGGAGCGGGTACCGATGTGATCAGGATAAACGGTGTAGAAAAGCTGCACGGAACGGAATATTCGATCATACCGGATCAGATTGAGGCGGGTACCTTTATGTGTGCCGCAGCCATAACCAGAGGTGATATTATGGTAAAGAATCTGATTCCCAAGCATATGGAGGCGACCTCGGCGAAGCTGATCGAGATGGGCTGCGAGGTAAGAGAGTTCGACGATTCGATCAGGGTAGTGGGCAGGAATAACCAGAGGGCGATGAATATCAAGACCCTTCCCTATCCGGGATTTCCCACGGATATGCAGCCTCAGATGACGGCGGCGCTTACCTTGGCAAGCGGTACGAGCATGGTTGTCGAGAGCATCTTTGAGAATCGCTTCCGCTATGTGGACGAGCTTGCCCGGATGGGAGCGGATATCAAGGTAAAGGGCAATGTGGCGATTGTGACCGGAGTCAAAGCTCTGATGGGAGCGAGCGTGGTGGCGCCCGACCTGAGGGCGGGAGCGGCACTCGTTCTGGCGGCGCTCGCGGCGGAAGGAGTGAGCACGATCAGCAATATCAAGTATATTCAAAGAGGCTATGAGCATTTCGAAGAAAAGCTCAGGGAGCTCGGAGCGCTGATCCATCTTTCGGATTCGGACAGAGAGATCCAGAAGCATATCATGAAAGTGGGATAGGCAAAAGAACCGGAAATTTTCTTAAAGAACAGCTTTTTGCAATAAAAGGCTGTTCTTTTTATAAAAAATCAAGTAGAATGTATATTATTCAAAAATCATTTAATACAGTCAAAGAGGAGAGGATGAAAAATGAACGTAAAGAAAGTAACGGCACTTTGTATGGCGGCTTTGCTTTCTGCGGGTCTTATGGCATGTGCGGGAAGCAAAAAAGAAGAGAATGCGGCGGACGGCAAAAAAACATTGAAGGTGGCGATGGAATGCGGATATGCTCCCTATAACTGGACGCAGCCCGATAATTCCAATAATGCGCTTCCGATTTCCGGAAGTCAGGATTTTGCATACGGGTATGATGTGATGATGGCAAAAAAGATTGCGGATGAGCTCGGATATGAGCTGGAAATCGTAAAGCTGGATTGGGATTCTCTTGTGCCGGCGGTGCAGTCGGGCAGTGTAGACTGCGTGATTGCGGGGCAGTCCATTACCTCGGAGAGAATGCAGAGCGTGGATTTTTCCAAGCCTTATTATTATGCATCGGTGGTAAGCCTGGTGAAGAAGGACGGAAAGTTTGCACAGGCAAAGAGCATAGAGGATCTGGCAGGGGCAAAAATCACTTCTCAGCAAAATACGATCTGGTACGATCTTTGCGCTCCGCAGATCAAGGATGCGCAGATTCTTCCCGCGCAGGAATCGTCTCCCGCGGCATTGGTGGCGCTCAATTCGGATAAATGCGACCTCGTCATTACCGATATGCCTACGGCGATGGCTGCGGTGGTTGCCTATCCGGATTTTCTCCTGCTCGATTTCAGCGGCGGGGAGGGAGATTATCAAGTATCGGAGGAAGAGGTAAATATCGGCATTTCGATGAAGAAGGGAAATACCGAATTAAAGACCGCGATCGATTCCGTTTTGGAGAAGATGAGCGAGGATGATTTTAAGAAGATGATGAATGACGCGATAGCGGTACAGCCTCTGAGCAATTAATACGGAAAACGGATAGAATGGAGAGAAAAAATGCCTGAAGATTTTGGTGGGCGCATAGCTTTTATACTTTCAAAATACGGAATGAGCTTTATCCGGGGTGCCGGAGTGACGATGGCGATTGCCATCGTGGGTACCCTGATCGGCTGCGTGATCGGGTTTGCGGTCGGTATTTTGCAGACCATACCGATTCATAAGAGAGATAAGCCGGTCAAAAAGGTTCTGCTTTACAGCCTGATGGGGATATTGAACGCATATGTGGAAATATTCCGAGGAACGCCGATGATGGCGCAGGCGATGATGATTTATTACGGCTCCTCCGTGCTTTTCGGCATCAATATGTCGATGTGGTTTGCCGCATTTTTCATTGTTTCGATCAATACCGGCGCCTATATGGCGGAGACGGTCAGAGGCGGCATTCTTTCGGTAGACGAGGGGCAGACCGAGGGCGCAAAAGCCATAGGAATGAATCATGTGCAGACCATGCTCTATGTGATTTTGCCGCAGGCGCTTCGCAATATCATGCCCCAGATCGGAAACAACCTGATCATCAATATCAAGGATACCTGCGTGCTTTCGATCATCGGCATCGTCGAGCTCTTTTATACGACAAAGGGCGTGGCGGGCGCATACTATACTTATTTCGAGTCCTTCACGGTAGCGATGGTGATGTATTTCATCCTTACCTTCGCATGCTCCAGACTTCTGAGAATCTGGGAAGGAAAGATGGACGGACCGGATAATTATGATCTGGCGACGACGGATACGCTTGCTTATACGAGCGGTCTGGCGAAGTTTCCGGACAGAAGAAGGAAGGAGGAGGACTGATGGGAGAAAAAGCGGTGCTTCTTGATGTCAAGCATTTAAGCAAGACCTTCGGCAGCAATGCGGTTTTGAAAGATGTCGATTTTACCGTCAGAGAGGGAGATGTAACCTGCATTATCGGGGCTTCCGGCTCGGGAAAATCCACGCTTTTGCGCTGCATCAACCTCTTGGAGACGCCGACTACCGGAGAGATCATCTTCGAGAATACGGATATTACGGACAGGAGAAACGATCCCTGCGCATATCGCGCAAAGGTCGGCATGGTCTTTCAGAATTTTAATCTCTTCAATAATATGAGCGTGCTGGAAAACTGCATGGTCGGTCAGCTCAAGGTATTAAAGCGCGATAAGGAGGAGGCAAGAGCCAAGGCGATGAAATACCTTGAAAAAGTCGGAATGTCTCCCTATATCAATGCAAAGCCGAGACAGCTTTCCGGGGGACAGAAGCAGAGAGTTGCGATAGCCAGAGCGCTCGCAATGGAGCCTCAGCTGATCTTATTCGATGAGCCGACCTCCGCGCTCGATCCTCAGATGGTGGGAGAGGTGCTCGAGGTGATGCGCAAGCTTGCCGCGGAGGGGCTGACGATGATTATCGTAACCCATGAGATGGCTTTTGCCAGAGATGTTTCCAATCATATCGTATTTATGGCAAACGGAATCATCGAAGAGGAGGGCGAGCCGGCAAAGATCTTCAACGATCCGCAGAGGCTTCTGACCAAGGAGTTCCTGACGAGATTCATGAATTCATAAATAATTTATAGTTTGATTTGTCTTATTTTATTGACATATTCCTATACTTAGTATTATAGTTGTATCAGTTCCCGACCGGGCAGGAAAGACTGCGTGGGCGCGGAACTGATGCTTCATTTTAAACGGAATAAAACCCCTTATTTAGAGCGGCGGAGATAGAAGGATCTGTGAAGCCCGGCAACCCCTGAGGAAGGAAGGTGCCAACCTAAGCGAGCAATCGAGCAATAAGAGGACTTAATCAACAGTCTGCTTATGCAGGCTGTTTTTTATCAAAAAAATGATCAGAGAAAGATACCTGGAGGGAAAAATGGATAGAATATTATTTACATCGGAGTCGGTTACGGAGGGGCATCCGGATAAAATGTGCGATCAGATATCGGACGCAATCCTGGACGCATTGATGGAGAAAGATCCCATGAGCCGTGTTGCCTGCGAGACCTGCGTGACGACCGGGCTCGTGCTTGTAATGGGAGAGATCAGCACGGAGGCTTATGTCGATATCCAAAAGATCGTCAGAGAGACGGTCAGAGAGATCGGATATGACAGGGCAAAATACGGTTTCGACTGCGATACCTGCGGCGTGCTGGTTGCGGTGGACGAGCAGTCCGCAGATATTGCGCTCGGAGTGGATCGCTCCTTCGAGCAGAAGCGGGGAGAAGAAAAGGGAGGAACAGATAACGGTGCGGGAGACCAGGGAATGATGTTCGGCTATGCAAGCGATGAGACCGCGGAATACATGCCCTATCCCGTATCTTTGGCACATAAGCTTGCAAGAAGGCTCTCGGAAGTCAGAAAAAACAAGCTGCTTCCCTACCTCAGACCGGACGGAAAGACCCAGGTTACGATAGAATACGACGAGGAGGGAAATCCCCTCAGAATCGATACGGTGGTGCTTTCGGCTCAGCATAATGAAAAGGTGGAGCAGGAGCAGATTCATCAGGATATCAAAGCGCATGTGTTTGATGTGGTTCTGCCCAAGCATATGATTGATGAGCAGACGAAGTTTTTCATTAATCCCACGGGACGTTTTGTCATCGGAGGACCGCAGGGAGATTCGGGGCTTACGGGAAGGAAGATCATCGTAGATACTTACGGCGGATATGCCCGTCACGGAGGGGGAGCGTTTTCCGGAAAGGACTGCACGAAGGTGGACCGCTCCGCGGCGTATGCGGCAAGATATGCGGCAAAGAATGTCGTGGCTGCCGGGCTGGCAAAGCGCTGTGAGATCCAGCTTTCCTATGCGATAGGAGTGGCGCATCCGACCTCCGTCTGTGTCAACACTTTCGGGACGGGAAAACTCGGGGATGCGAAATTATGCGAAATCATCAAGGAGAATTTTGATTTCCGCCCCTCCGGCATCATCAAGATGCTGGATTTGAGAAGACCGATTTATAAGCAGACGGCGGCATACGGGCATTTCGGAAGAGAGGATCTGGATCTGCCCTGGGAGAAGCTGGATAAGGCGGAGGCATTGAAAAAATACTTATAAGGAGAGGTCATGAAACTGAAATCGGGATTGATCAGCATGTTTTTCTTAGTCAGCCTGATTATCCTTACTCTGGTTTTACTCGGAAAATATGTGCATAGCGAAGAAAAGCTCATGGAAATGCTGATCACGGCGATTGCCGTGCTGGTTTGTATTGCTTTTCTGATGATTATCTGGGTCTATGCGACGATATTGAAGCCCCTGAGCAAGCTTCAGGAGGCGGCAAGAAATATCAAGGAGGGGAATCTTGATTTTAGGCTCGATTATGAGGAGCATGATGAGATCGGCAGTCTTTGCATGGACTTTGAGGAGATGCGCATTCGCCTGAAAGAAAACGAAGCACAGAAGCTGCAGGCGGACAGGGACAGCAAGGAGCTCATCAGCAATATTTCACATGATCTGAAGACCCCGATTACCGCGATCAAAGGCTATGTGGAAGGAATTATGGACGGAGTGGCATCCTCTCCGGAGAAGCTTGATAAGTATATTCGAACCATCTATAATAAAGCCAATGATATGGACAGGCTGATTGACGAGCTCACCTTTTATACAAAGATAGATACCAATAAGCTGCCGTATAATTATGACAGAATACATATCAGCGATTTTTTCCGGGATTGTGCGGAGGAGGTCGGTCTGGATATGGAATCCGCCAATATAGAATTTTCCTTTATCGACAGGCTCCATGAGGATACTCTGATCATTGCCGATGTGGAGCAGCTCAGAAGAGTCGTCAATAATATCATCGGCAACAGCGTAAAGTATCTTGATAAAAAGCCGGGACGCATCAGCATAGAGCTTGCGGACGAGGGCGATTTTGTGAGAATTGATATCGGCGATAACGGACGGGGAATCGAAGCAAAAGACCTGCCCTATATCTTCGACCGCTTTTACCGGGCGGATTATTCCAGAAATTCGTCGAAGGGAGGAAGCGGCATAGGGCTTTCTATCGTCAAGAAGATTATAGAGGCGCATAGCGGCATGATCTGGGCGGAGAGCAAGCTCGGGGAAGGAACGCATATTATCATTGTACTGAGGAAATACCAGGAGGTGAGAGCCGATGGCTAAGATATTGATCGTGGAGGATGAAATCAGCATAGCGGAGCTGGAGAAGGATTATTTGGAAATATCCGGGTTCGAGGTGGAGATTTGCAATGACGGAGAAGAGGGAGAGGCGCTTGCGCTCAAGAACGAGTATGACCTGATTTTGCTGGATGTGATGCTGCCCAATAAAGGGGGATTCGATATCTGCAAAAAAATCAGGGAGATCAAGGATACCCCGATTATTATGGTGAGCGCGAAAAAAGAGGATATCGACAAGATCAGAGGGCTCGGGCTCGGCGCGGATGATTATATCACCAAGCCTTTCTCGCCAAGCGAGCTGGTGGCAAGGGTAAAGGCTCATATGGCAAGATACCAGAGGCTTTTGGGCAATGCCCAGCAGAATAACGAGATCATAGAGATCCGCGGGCTCAAGATCGATAAGACCGCAAGAAAGGTGTGGATCAATAAGGAGGAGAAGAATTTTACCGCAAAGGAATTTGATCTGCTCGCTTTTTTGGCGGCAAATCCCAACCATGTATTTTCCAAGGAGGAGCTTTTTCGGCAGATCTGGGATATGCAGTCCGTAGGCGATATTGCGACCGTCACCGTGCATATCAAAAAAATCAGAGAGAAAATTGAATTTAATACCTCAAAGCCGCAGTACATCGAGACGATCTGGGGCGTCGGATACAGGTTTAAAGTTTAGGTAACGAAAAATTAAAGTAAATCACGGGATTATATGGTATAATAGCTTTAAAAATTAAGAAATTTGCGATCTGACCTGCCGCGTCTGCCTGCCGGCAAAGCAAATGCCGAAGCTTCCGGCAAGAGATGAGGCAGCCGATCATAGCTGTGGCGGAGAGGAGTTATATATGTCTCAAGTAAATGTCCTTGTAGTGGATGATGAAAAGGAAATTGCCGATCTTGTCGAGATTCATTTGGTAAGCGACGGATATAAGGTGTTTAAGGCGGTCAATGCGAAAGAGGGATTGGATATTCTGGAAAGAGAAGAGATTCATCTTGCGCTTTTGGATATTATGATGCCGGGAATGAACGGGCTGGATATGTGCAAAAAGATTCGCGAGGACAGGAATATTCCCATCATTATGCTTTCTGCAAAGGGAACGGATCTGGATAAGATTCTCGGTCTGGGAACGGGAGCGGATGATTATGTGACCAAGCCCTTCAATCCTTTGGAGCTGACGGCGAGAGTAAAATCTCAGCTCAGGAGATATACGCAGTTTAACCCGAACAGCGTACAGGGAAGTGATAAAAATGAGATTACGATCAGGGGGCTGAGCATTAATAAAGACAATCATAAGGTGCTCGTCTATGATGAAGAGGTTAAGCTGACCCCCATAGAGTTTGATATTTTATACCTGCTGGCAAGCAATGCGGGCAAGGTATTTTCCACGGATGAGATTTTTGAAAAGGTTTGGAACGAGAAGGTGTATGAAGCCAATAATACGGTGATGGTGCATATCCGAAGGCTCAGAGGAAAGATGCGCGAGGACGAGCGTGTAGATAAGATCATTACTACGGTATGGGGAGTGGGTTATAAGATTGAAAAGTGATATGAAAAATTATACACAGAAAAAGTTTCATACAAAGATTCTTTCCAATATTATATACAGTCTGATTATCAGCTCTTTGCTCGAGTGGTTTTTGGTGAATAATCTCTTTAAGATATCCGATTTTCTGGCAATGAAACAGTCTCAAAATGGGGTAATCCTTGCGATTGCCCGTTTTGAGGCTGTTATTGTTTTAATGCTTGCGCTGATCGGGATCGCGATGTTTACTCTGATCTTCTGGCTCCTGCAGAGAAAGGCCTTCGGGTATATAGAAAATATCTCAATGGCGATGAAGAGCATAGCGGGGGGAGATCTCAGCACCAGAATCGAGGTGGAGGGAGATAATGAATTTTCGGATATGGCAGCCACGCTCAATTCCATGGTTTCGGATATCCGATCGCTGATGGATAAGGAGAGAGAGGCGGAAAAGACAAAGAACGAGCTCATCACCAATGTCGCTCATGATTTGAGGACTCCTCTGACCTCGATTATCGGATATCTTGAGCTGCTGTCAAAAAACGATAAGCTGGACGAGCAGACAAGAAATAAATATACGCAGATCGCATATGCAAAGGCGAAAAAACTGGAAAAACTGATCGAGGATTTATTCGGCTTTACCAAGCTCAATTACGGAAAGATTGCGATGAAGCTGGAAAAAACCGATCTGGTCAAGCTGATCAGCCAGCTGATGGAAGAGTTCTATCCGAATTTCTCGGAAAAAAACCTGTCCTTTTCTCTAAAGAGCAACCAGCCCAGCGCCCCTGTTTATGCCGATCCGAATCTGATTGCGAGATTATTCGATAATTTGATCGGCAATGCGATCAAATACGGCGCGGAAGGAAAGGAGATCAATGTCAGGATAGAGAGCGAGGAAAAATACACCACGGTATATGTGATTAATTACGGCAAAGTCATACCGAAGGAGGAGCTCCCCCTGATTTTTGAGAAGTTTTACAGGCTGGAACAGTCCAGATCCTCGGAGACGGGAGGAACCGGGCTCGGGCTTGCGATTGCAAAAAATATTGTGGATATGCATAAGGGAAGCATAGAGGTAAAAAGCGACCTGGACGGAACCGCATTTATTGTAAAATTAAAAAACGATCTGGATATAGATAAGGAAGACTTCAGCAATGTTTAAACAAAAAAAAGCGCTGATATTTTTGGCGGGCATCCTTCTTTTTCTTGCGGCATTCCTTCTGACGGGGAGAGTGCGCGCCGGGCATTCGGCTCCCGCCGGGGATGCCGCCTCCATAAGCATGGATATCAGCTACGGTTATGATAATACGGCAAGAGGGGGAAGATACCTCCCGATACATATTCAATTTAAGAATACAAAAGAAGCCTTTGCCGGGGAGCTCCATATCAAGAGCAGAGAGTCAAACGGCGAAATCTATGAATATATCTATCCTTTGGAGATAGAGGGAGAAAGCCGGGAGAGCTATTATATTCCGCTCGGCATAGGCGCAAAATACATTCTCATCTATCTTTCGGACCCGCAGGGAAATACGGTTTTAAGCAGAAAGATCGAGCTCGGGACGAGGGGGGACGGAGCCGATCTGATGATAGGAATCCTGAGCGATACTCCGGAAAAGCTCAAGTATTTTGACAAGGCGCCGATCAACTACGGAGTCATCTTCAGCAAGACCGTGAATCTGGATGCGGGGAGCTTCCCTCAGGATGCGATAGGGCTTTCCCAGCTCGATATGATCATTATCAGCAATTACAGAATCAGAAACCTCAATGAAGCACAGTCCAGAGCCCTGATGGAATGGGTGAAGGACGGGGGGATCATGGTTCTGGGAACGGGCATGCGCGTCAATGATACCCTCGGCAGATATGCACCGGAGCTTCTGGATGATATGTACGAGGATCCGCGGCAGATGGAGATCAACCTAAACAAGGATTTCGGCATTGAAGAACCGGGGGAGACCCTGCTTTTTTTGGACTGTGTCGATATCAGCCTTCACGGAGGCAATGCCCTGATCCGTTCGGATATGGCGACGCTCCTGAGTGCGGTGCATAAGGAGAGGGGAATCATCGCAGTGGCGGCGTTTGATTTTGCGGATCTGAAGGAAGAGAGCTTCGATGAGGGAGCTTTTGTCAATGCGATAGTCTATAAGGTGATGGGAAGCCAGAGAATAGACGATATTTCTTCCGGAATATACGGGCTGGAAAACGATGTTTACTGGGAAATGCAGCCCTTCATCAATTCCGGAACGGCAAACAGAATACCGAACCTGAGCATGTATTTATTTATGATCCTGATTTATATCATGATTGTCGGACCCGGAGTCTTCATCTTTCTCAAGCAGAGGAGGGGGACTTTGCTCTATCGCAAATCCATTCTGCTGAGTGCGGCTCTTTTCGGCATCATCATCTATGCTTATGGGGGAAAGACGAGATTTCGGGGAAGCTTTATCCATTATCTGACGATTATGGATACGGATGAGGACAATATACTGGAGAAGACCTATATCAATATAAGAAATCCCTATAAGCAGCCTTATGAGGTGAATATATCTCCGGAATACAGTGTTTATCCGATTACGGAATATTTACAGGGAAGCAATGAAGAAGAATTTGACGAGACGAGCGAGACCGGAATGAGCCTGAGTTATCTGAAGGATACGACAAGGGTCGGCATCGCCAGTGCGGGAGCTTTTCACTCGAGCCTGCTCAGTCTCGAGAGCAGTGATGAAAACAGGGATCATATCGGATTTTCGGGAGAGATCAGTCTCTTCGGAGGAGAACTCAGAGGCTATATTCGAAATAATTTCCATCATCCGGTGGAAGATGCCGCCGTCATTATGCATGGGAAGCTGATTCTGCTGGGCGATTTCGATACGGGAGAGACAAAGGATCTCTCGGGTCTGGAGGTCTATAATATTCCGCTGAATCATCATTATATGGTATCCGGTTTCATCAATCATGAGAAGAGCAGGGAGAGCGAGCTCTTTTCCGGAGAGTTTTATCAGAAGGTGACGGATAAAACCAATATCATGTCCTTTTATATGCATATGACAAGCAGCGCCTATACTGCGGATGCCAAGGTGATCGGCTTTGCCGGGGAAGAGAGCTTCAAGGCGGTTTTGCCGGGGAAAAACATGGAAAACAGCGGAGTATCCCTGCTTTCCTCCACCCTGCCGACAGATAACCGCAGGGAGGACAGGGTGTATCGCTCGGCGCTCTCGAGGATGCCGGATCTGCTGAGCGGATTCTTCGTATCGAATTCAAACTCGATGTATGCGATGGAGCCTCTCGTTTTGGAATATCAGCTCGGAGACGATATCGATATCGAAGAGCTGGATTTCGAGTTTGTTTCCGATCAGCTCAAAGCGGATCCCGCATTGGAAGGCTTGGAGGAATTTGAAGGAAAGCTTTCGTTTTATAATTATTCGACGGGAAAGTTTGAAGAAAAGGAATTTAAGAAATATAGCAAAGAGGAATTGAAAAACTATCTGACGCCTCCGAACTCGATCAGGGTTAAATATGTCTATAAGAGCTCGGATAATATGTATGCCGAAGTCGTGCTGCCCATGCTGCGGGTAATAGGGAGAGAAAGATAATGTTAAAGATCAGAGGACTGGAAAAACGATACGGAAAAAACCCGGCATTATCAGGTCTGGATATGGAGGTGAAGGAGGGCGCGGTCTACGGGCTGGTCGGAAGAAACGGAGCGGGGAAGACGACCGCGATGAAAATCATGGCAGGCCTGATCTGCCCCGACAAAGGAGAGGTCAAAATAGGGGGCAGGGATATTATTTCGGAAGCGGAAGAGATCAAGGAAAGGATAGGATATGTGCCGGATTACTGCGGCTTCTATAATAATCTCACCGTAGAGGAATATATGGATTTTTTCTCCGCCGCATACGGATGGAAGGGGCTGAAAGGCAGAAAATCATGGCTTCGTCTGATCGAGCGGGTGGGCTTGCAGGATAAGCTTTATCATACGGTGGATGAGCTCTCTCGGGGTATGCAGCAAAGGCTCTGCCTCGCGAGGGGGCTGATTCATGATCCCGTTTTTTTGATTATGGATGAGCCGACGAGCGGTCTGGATCCGGCGAGCAGCTATGAGTTTCGGAACCTGATCAAGAGTCTGGGCAGCGAGGGGAAGACGATATTGATCAGCTCCCATATGCTTGCCGAGCTCTCGGAGATCTGCACGGATATCGGAATCATAGACCACGGGCGGATGATCGTTTCGGGAAGCTTAAACCATATCTTAAGGCAGGTGGAGTATTCCAATCCGATCAAGATCAGCATCCTGGACGGTGTGAGTTCGGCGCTTGCCGTATTCCGGAACAATCCCGGAGTCAGGACGATTTCGAGAAGCGGGCATACCTTCATGCTCAATTTTGACGGAGACAGAAAGGATGAGGCGGATCTGCTGCGGGAGCTGATCGAGATGGAGATTCCGGTCAGAGAATTTGTCCGCGAGCCGGGAGATCTGGAGTCTTTCTTTATGCAGACGATTAACCATAGAGAGGAGAGGACGATTCTTGAAAATGATTATTAATCCCGTATACAGGAGGGAAGTGATCAGCGGATTTAAAAGCATAAAATTTGCGGTGGCGATATCCGTCTTCAATGCCTTTCTGGCATTTGTCGCACTCGCTCAGATGAGCGCCGCGGCGGAGGGAGCGAGAATGGGATCGGAAGCACAGTACAGCAGTTTTCTGTTGATCTTCCGGCTGATCGCCCTGCTTGAGTTTGTGATGATTTATCTGATTACTCCGGCATTTACTTCCGGTGCGATCAGCTCCGAATGGGAAAATAAGAGCATGGATCTTATTTTGAGCACAAAGATCGGCAGATTGGATCTGGTCGGGGGGAAGCTGCTTGCTGCGGTCAGCACCATCATGCTGCTCGTGCTTTCCGGCATACCGGTATTTGCAATGATTCCGGTATACGGTGGGGTTTTGGAAAGGGATATTCCCATGCTCATACTGCCTTATTTTTCGGCGGCGTTTTTTGTCGGCAGCGTAGGAATCTTTTTTTCCGCTCTCTTTAAGAAGAGCACGATGGCGACGGTGCTCAGCTATGCGGTAATTTTGGTGCTCAGCTTATTGACTTTTGTGCCCGGAGCATTTATAAAAGAATTTATACCCGGCAATATCGCGGTGATTTCTCCCCGGACGATCAGCGCAAATATGGAATCTTTGGTCGCGGCAAGCAAGGGGGCGCTGCTCTTCCCTTGGTTCTATGTATGCAATCCGATCAATATATTTTATATCACGGTAAACGAGGTGATCGGAAACCGGGTGGCGGTTGCAGGCATTCTTGAAATCATGGGCATAGCGGAGGGAAGTTTTTTATATAAAAACTGGTTTGCGGTGGGGATAGGATTTCAATTTCTGGCAGGCATTATATTCACCCTGCTTTCCGCATGGAATATCACACCGAAGCTTAACAGGATTTTATTCATCAGGAAGATCGGGAGGAAGAAATAATGGGAGTTATATCTTATAAATGTCCGAGCTGCGGGGGTCCCTTAAAATTTGACCCTGCCACGCAAAAGCAGATCTGCGAGTACTGCGAATCTTTGTTCACGCAGGAGGAGCTGGAGCGCTTTTATCAGGAAACGCTTACCAAAAGCGAGGAAGAGGAGGTCTCCGGCGAAGAGGCGGCATATTATCAGGCGGATGCGCAGGGTTTGCTCTATACCTGTCCGAGCTGTGCGGCACAGATCGTTACGGATGAAACGACAGCCGCAACCTTTTGCTATTACTGTCATAGCCCCGTCGTGCTTTCGGGAAGGCTGGACGGACTGGATACGCCTGATTACATTATTCCCTTCAGAATAGACCGGGCGCAGGCGGAGAAAATTTTCTTTCAATGGCTGGAAAGAAAGAAGTTTGTGCCGAAATCCTTTTACAGCAGGGAGCAGGTGGATAAGCTCAGCGGAGTTTATTTCCCCTACTGGCTTTACAGCTGCAAGGCGGATGCGCTCTTGGATGCGAATGCGGTCAGGATCAGCAAGAGAGTTTCCGGCAATACCGAATATACCTATAAGGACTCTTATCATATCAGAAGAGAGGGGGAGATAGAGATCAGCAATATTACGAGAAACGCCCTGAAAAAAGCAAACCGCATTCTGACGGAGGGAGTGATGCCCTTCGAATATACGGCGATTCAGGATTTCGATATGGCTTATCTCTCCGGCTTTGTCGCGGAAGTAAAGGATATCGATAAGGCGGAATTTGAGCGGGAGGTCTATATGGAGGCGGAGCAGTTTGCCGTGCAGAGGCTGGATGCGGTGCTTGCAGGATATACTGAGGTCGCGCTTCATCAAAAAGAGCTGCATTTTAAAGAAGGGGCATGGAAGTATGCGTTGATGCCGGTGTGGACGATAACATATAGAGATAAGCATAAGAGCAAGCTTTATTATTTTTCGATCAACGGACACAGCGGGAAGGTGATCGGTGAACTGCCGATCGACGGCGCAAAGCTT
Source organism: Johnsonella sp. (assembly GCA_030529445.1). GTDB lineage: Bacteria > Bacillota > Clostridia > Lachnospirales > Lachnospiraceae > Johnsonella. The sequence continues at coordinate 22,699 of JAUMWW010000005.1, forward strand.
TTTATGGCATTTTTAAGCATTTTTATGCCCTTAATGCTCCTTATTCTTTTGATCGGATATTTCTTTATATAAGGAGGGGAGAAGATGAGACACTCAAAAAAAGCCAAAGATTTTATGTTGAAAATATTTTCGATATTCCTTTTCCTGCTTCCTCTTTTTTCTCTGTCCGTATCGGCGGAGAATAATAGGGTATTTGACCATGCGGATGTCTTTGAAAGCGGTCAGGAGTCGGAGATGAATGAGGAAATCGCCAAGGCGAAGGACCATATCGGGATGGATATCGTGATCGTGACGACGGAAGATGCGCAGGGAAAGACTGCCGAAGCATATGCGGATGATTATTATGATTACGGTGATTTCGGAATGGGAGAGGAAAACAGCGGACTGCTGTTTTTAATCGACTTTGACAATAGGGAAATGCATATATCCACGACCGGCTTTATGATCAGAGTACTGGATGATAAGAGGATAGATGCGATGCTCGACGATGCCTACGCATATATGGAAGAGGATGATTATGCGGGAGCGGCGAGCTCGATCATAGAAAATGCGGTATATTATTTTGATAAGGGAGTCAAGGGCGATCAGTATAATTATGATCGGGATACCGGCGAGATCAGCGTGTATAAAAAGCCGAAAAAAATCAGTTTGGCAGAATTTCTGCTGGCGATGATTCTGCCCGCAGCGGCAGGACTGAGATTTACAAGCTCCGTACAGAACCAATACAAGATGAAAAAAGAGAAAAAGCTCGGCTCTCTCGACGTCTTTTCCTACCGAAAGGCATGCAATTTCAATTATGCGGTGAAGGAGGATGAGCATCTGGGCAGGCAGACCATGACCAGAATCATTGCGGACAACTCGAGATCCTCAGGGGGAGGATCCTTCGGAGGAAGCCGTTCCACGACCCATAGATCCAGCAGTGGAACTTCTCACGGCGGAGGCGGACGAAAATTCTAAGCGGAGAGTTTTGCGGCAGAATACATGAGAGAAAAGGAAAAAGGAAGAAAAGATGAAGTATAAGAGCACGAGAGGAAACGGGAAAGAGGTCAGCGCTTCGGAGGCGATACTCAGAGGTCTGGCAGAGGACGGAGGGCTTTATATGCCCGAATACATCCCGAAGCTTGCCGTGAAGATGAGAGATCTGGGAGATCAGAGTTATCAGGAAACCGCCTATGAGGTAATGCGGCTTTATCTGGACGATTACGAAGAGGAAGAGCTCAGAGACTGTATTCGGGCGGCATATGACGAGAAATTCGATATCGAGGAAATCGTATCTCTGGTCAAGGCGAAGGATGAATATTATCTTGAACTTTTTCACGGAAGCACGATTGCATTTAAGGATATGGCGCTCTCCCTGCTTCCCCATCTTTTGCGCCTTGCGGCGAAGAAAAATGCGGTCGATGATGAGATCGTCATTCTTACGGCGACCAGCGGGGATACGGGCAAGGCTGCAATGAGCGGATTTGCGGATGTTCCCGGAACGAGAATCATCGTTTTTTATCCCAAGGGCGGGGTGAGCAGGATACAGGAGCTGCAGATGCTGACCCAGAAGGGAGAAAACACCCATGTGGTCGGGATTCACGGCAATTTTGACGATGCCCAGAATGCGGTAAAGCGGATTTTTGCAAACAAAGAGCTTGCAGAAAGACTGAGCCGGAAAAAAATGAGGCTTTCCAGTGCAAACTCGATCAATATAGGAAGGCTGGTACCGCAGATCGCATACTATGTTTATGCCTATGCAAAGCTTCTTCGGGCGGGAGAGCTCCAGGAGGGGGAAGAGATCAATATCTGCGTTCCCACGGGAAATTTCGGAAACATCCTGGCTGCCTATATGGCAAAGCGGATGGGGCTTCCCGTCAATAAGCTGATCTGTGCCTCGAATGAAAACAAAGTTCTCTATGATTTCTTCCGAGAGGGGGAATATAAGAGCAGGAGGGAGTTTATTCTGACTTCTTCGCCCTCGATGGATATTCTGATTTCGAGCAATCTCGAGAGGCTGATTTATCTGAGCTGCGGCTCGGATCCGAAAAAGACCGCCGAGCTGATGAAAAATCTTTCCGAGAAGGGAGAATACCGCATCGATGAGAGCATGAAAAGCTATATGGGAGATTTTATCGGAGGTTTTGCGGGCGAAGAGGACTGCAGTGCGCAGATCCGGCAGGTATTTGAGGAAATAGACTATGTGATTGATCCCCATACCGCGGTTGCGGCACATGTGTACCGGCAATATCGGGAGAAAAGCAAAGACGGGCATAAGACCTTAATCGCGGCGACGGCGAGCCCGTATAAATTTGCAGAAACGGTCGAGAAGGCGATACGAAAAGAAAATGCGGGGAAGGATGAATGGGAGATCATCGACCGGCTCTGTCTGGACAGCAAAAGAGAGATCCCTCCGGCAATAGAAGAGATCAGAAACGCAAAGATCAGGCATGATATGCAGTCCGAGGCGGACGGAATCGAGGGGGCGCTGGCTAAGATATTAAAACTATAGTATAATAGTACCAGTAAAACTTAAAACAAATTGATTAAGGAGGTATTTGAGAATGTTGGTTTCGGCAAGTGAAATGCTGATCAAGGCAAAGAAAGGACAGTATGCGGTAGGGCAGTTTAATATCAATAATCTGGAGTGGACCAAGGCGGTTCTTCTGAGCGCGCAGGAGGCAAATTCTCCGGTGATTCTGGGAGTATCCGAGGGTGCTGGAAAATACATGGGCGGTTATAAGACCGTAGCCGATATGGTCAAGGCGATGATAGAGGAGCTTGCGATTACGGTTCCCGTTGCTCTGCATTTGGATCACGGCTCCTATGAGGGATGCTATAAATGTATCAAGGCGGGATTTTCGTCCATTATGTTTGACGGATCCCATTTTCCGATAGAGGAAAATCTCGAAAAGACGAAGGAGCTTGTGGAGGCGGCGCATAAGAGCGGACTCTCGATAGAGGCGGAAGTGGGCTCTATCGGAGGAGAAGAGGACGGAGTGATCGGCATGGGCGAATGCGCGGATCCGGAGGAATGTGCGAAGATTGCCGGTCTGGGCATAGATTTTCTGGCAGCGGGAATCGGAAATATTCACGGAAAATATCCCGAAAACTGGCAGGGGCTTAATTTTGAAGTGCTTGCGGCGATTCAGCAAAAGACGGGGGATATGCCGCTGGTGCTTCACGGCGGAACCGGCATACCCGAGGATATGATTAAGAAGGCGATTTCTCTGGGCGTGGCAAAGATCAATGTTAATACGGAATGTCAGCTCAGTTTTGCGGAAGCGACCAGAAAATATATAGAGGCGGGAAAGGATTTGGAAGGCAAGGGCTTCGACCCGAGAAAACTTCTTAAGCCGGGAACCGATGCAATCATGAAAACGGTTCGCGAAAAGATGGAATTGTTCGGATCGGTAGGGAAGGCATAGAAATCATGATGGAAACAGGGAAGGTAGACGAATTATTCGGCTGCAATGTGTTCAACGATGCCGCCATGCAGAAGCATCTGCCCAAAGAGGTATACAGGAAGCTGAAGCAGACGATAGAGGAAGGCGCGGAGCTGGAAGCGAGCATCGCGGGAATTGTTGCGCATGCGATGAAGGAATGGGCAATCGGCAAGGGGGCAACGCATTATACGCATTGGTTTCAGCCCCTCAACGGAGTAACGGCGGAAAAGCATGATGCATTTATCTCCGCGCCCAGTCCGGAAGGAAAGGTGATTCTGGAATTTTCCGGGAAAGAGCTGATCAGAGGAGAGCCCGATGCATCCAGCTTTCCGACGGGAGGACTCAGAGCGACCTTTGAGGCGAGGGGCTATACCGCATGGGATTGCACCTCTCCGGCGTTTTTGAGAAAGGATGCGCTCGGGGTTACGCTCTGCATCCCTACGGCGTTTTGCTCATATAAGGGAGAGGCTTTGGACAGAAAAACTCCCCTGCTCAGATCCATGCAGGCGATCGATACGCAGGCGCTGCGCATTCTTCGGCTTTTCGGCAATACGAGAGCCAAAAGAGTGGTGCCCAGCGTAGGGGCGGAGCAGGAGTATTTTATCGTAGACAGGGATAAGTACTTAAAGCGCAAGGATCTGATCTATGCGGGAAGAACCCTCTTCGGTGCGATGCCGCCGAAGGGGCAGGAGATGGACGACCATTATTTCGGCACGATCAGAGCGAGAGTCGCAGCATATATGAATGAGATGAATTACGAGCTTTGGAAGCTCGGTGTTCCCTCAAAGACGCAGCATAACGAAGCGGCGCCTTCTCAGCATGAGCTTGCCCCCGTATATGAGCAGGTCAATGTGGCTGCGGATCATAATCAGCTCGTTATGGAGACGATGAAGAGGATTGCCGATGCACAGGGGCTGCACTGCCTGCTGCATGAAAAGCCGTTTGCGGGAGTCAACGGCTCCGGAAAGCATAATAACTGGTCGCTCTTAAGCGATGACGGAATCAATATGCTCAACCCCGGAGATACGCCGCATGAAAATATACAGTTTTTGCTCGTGCTCGCCTGCATCCTGAGGGCGGTAGACCGCCATGCGGATCTTTTGCGGGAGACGGCTGCAGCGCTTGGCAACGATGAGAGGCTGGGAGCCAATGAAGCCCCTCCGGCGATTATCTCCGTCTTTCTCGGAGAACAGCTCGAGGACGTTATCGATCAGCTCTGCTCGACAGGGCTTGCCACGCATTCAAAGCGGGGCGGAATGCTCAAGACGGGAGTGGCGACGCTTCCGGATTTTGAAAAGGATGCGACCGACAGAAACAGGACCTCTCCCTTCGCCTTTACCAATAATAAGTTTGAATTTCGCATGCTCGGTTCTTCGGAATCCATTTCTTCGGCAAATGCGGTGCTCAACACCATCGTTGCCGAAAGCTTCATGGAGGCGGCGGATGAGCTGGAAAAGGCAAAGAATCTGGAAGAGGCGGTGCATGATCTGATCAAGAGGATGTTCTGCGAGCATAGGAGGATTATCTTCAACGGCAACGGATATTCCGATGAATGGGTCGAGGAGGCAAAAAGAAGAGGGCTTCCCAATATACCGAGCACGGTTCATGCGATACCGGCTCTGGCAACCGAAAAATCGGTTAAGCTTTTTGAAAAATTCGGTGTATATACCAGAGCGGAGCTGGAGTCCAGAGTGGAAATCGAATTTGAATCCTATGCAAAGGCGGTCAATATCGAGGCGAAGACGATGCTCAATATGGCGGGAAAATCGCTGATCCCCGCCGTGATCCGCTATATCACCTTTCTTGCGGATTCCGTAAACGCGGTCAAAAGCGCATCACAAAAGGCGGATATTTCTGTGCAGGAGGAAATTTTGATTGCCTGCAGCCAAGAGCTTTCCGCTGCAAGAAAGGCGTATAAGGAGCTGGAGAATGAGCTCGGGGCAACGGCAAAGATTGCGGGCGCAAAGGAAAGAGCGCTCTCCTTCTATACGAAGGTGATTCCTCTGATGAAAGCGCTCAGAGAGCCCATCGACCGGCTAGAAATGATGGTGGATAAGGACTGCTGGCCCATCCCCAGCTATGGAGACCTGATGTTTGAGATCTGATCTTTTTGGGGATCGACTAAGAAAGATAAGAAACCGAAGATTTCTTTCGGAACAATCTGAGAAAGGAGGAATTGTTAATGAAAGAACTTTTAAAAAACCGGGAATACAAAACATTGCTGAGGGGAGAAGTTTTCCTCATTCTTACGGCACTGCTTTTGAGGATCGCAAAGCCGGTCCTAGAAGGAAGCCTCGGAGGAGGAGATTTTCCCTGGGCAAATCAGCTCGGTGCAATTATGTTTTTCATCGCGATGATCGCATTTGTTTTGGAAAGGATGATGAAGCTTCCCTTCTTTTACGGAAGAAGCCAAAGCGGGGGATCGAACGCAAATTCCTTTTTTGTCTTTGCGGTAGCGATTAATTGCTTTAGCCTGAGCATCGGCGGATTTGCGCTTCTTCTTTTTGCAACGGTGCTGATTCTGGCTGCGACATTTATGCTCATCCATAGGATCAGATGCTGAAGAAGGGGCACTTGATCCGGAGCGGAAGAAAGAGTAAGAAATAAGAAGAATTCATGAAATAAAAAAGGAGAGAAATATCCCCAAGCTTAATGCCTTGCCAAAGCGGCGGATGTTTCCTCCTTTTTTCCTTAATGCTTTTCTGATATAATAAAACGGAAAAACAAACTGTCCGGGACCGGAAAGAGAGGGAGGCAAAGAAGATGAGCGAGATGCTGAAAAAGGATGGAGTGATCCGTCTTGCCGATAAAAAGACCGGTATTTTAGCCATGGTATTCAGCAGGATGAGTCTGGTGCTCCTGCTTTTGGGAGTGCAGCTTTTTCTGCTTTTCAGCGTGTTTTTATGGTTTCGCGGATATCTGCCTCAGATTTTCGGAGGAACGCTTGCCTTCACCTTTGTGATGGTGCTTTATCTGGTCAACAGCGAGCTTGACCCGACCGGAAAGATTACCTGGCTGATCATCGTCATGCTCGTGCCCTTTTTCGGGGCGGCATTTTATTGGTTTACCCAGGCGGATCTCGGGCATAGGCTGATGAAGAAAAGGCTTTTGCATATTCTGAATATCAGCAGAAACAGGATTCCTCAGGAGGAGGAAAGCGCGCGGGAGATCCGGAAAGCAAATCCGGAGAGCTATGCACTGCACAGATTTATCAATCGGACGGGATGCTATCCGATTTATCGGAATACAAGTGTCGAATTTTTTGCGCTCGGGGAGGATAAGTTTGAGCGCATGCTGGAAGAGCTGGAGAAGGCGAAGCATTTTATTTTTATGGAGTATTTTATCATTGCCGAAGGGCTGATGTGGGGCAGGATTTTGGAGGTGCTTGCGAGGAAGGCGACCGAGGGGGTAGAGGTCAGGGTAATGTATGACGGAACCTGCGAGTTTGCGCTGCTTCCCCATGATTATCCGAAGCGCCTTGCGGCGCTGGGAATCAAAGCAAAGGTCTTTTCTCGCCTTGCTCCGGTGATCTCCACCCATTATAATTACAGGGATCACAGAAAGATTTTGGTCATAGACGGAAATACGGCATTTAACGGAGGGGTAAATATAGGAGATGAATACATCAACAAAAGATCCCCCTTCGGGCATTGGAAGGATACCGCGCTGATGCTGAAGGGAGATGCGGTAAGAAGCTTTACCCTGATGTTTTTGCAGCTCTGGAATATTACGGAAAGAGCGGAGGATTTCGGCAGCTATCTCTCTTACGATCCCGGCTCTCATCCGCAGGCAAAGGGCTTTGTAATGCCTTATTCGGATATTCCCTTGGATCGGGAAAGGGTCGGGGAGATGGTTTATATCGATATGCTCAACAGAGCGCAGCGCTATGTGCATATTATGACGCCTTATCTGATCCTGGATGCGGAACTGGAAAACGCATTGAAATTTGCGGCGATGAGGGGGGTGGAGGTTAAGATCATCCTCCCCGGAATTCCGGATAAAAAGCCGGTATACGCTCTGGCAAAGACCCATTTTGCGGCGCTGATCTCTGCGGGAATTAAGATCTATCTCTATACTCCCGGCTTTATCCATGCGAAGGAATTCATCAGCGACGATAATAAGGCGGTGGTGGGAACGATCAATCTTGATTATCGGAGCCTCTACCATCATTTTGAATGTGCAAGCTATATGTACGAAACGGAATGCATAGCCGACATCGAGAGGGATTTCCTCGAAACTCTCGAAAAATCCCGGCTTGTCGGCATAGAGGAGCTGAACAAAAGAAGCTTGGGAGAAAAACTGGTGGGAATTGTACTTAAGAGCCTCGCTCCGCTTTTATAGGATGTGGAGCCGGTGAAATAAGACAGATTCGGAAAGGCAAGCATATGATTTTGGACAAGAAGACCTGTATAAGAGCGGGAATTACCGCAGTGCTCACCTATCTGGCGATTCATTACTGGAGTCTGCTGGCTTCTTTTCTTTGGATCGGAGTAAAGGCGGGGACTCCTCTCTTTTTGGGAGCGGTGCTCGCATACATCATCAATATACCGATGAGTTTCTTTGAAAGGCAGAGCAGGAAAATGGAAGACAGATTCCAAAGAAAGCTTCCGGATTCTCTCAGAAGATCGCTCTGCATACTTTTGGCTCTGCTGAGTATTTTTTGCATCGTGATCATTATAATGTATATGATTATCCCGGAACTTAGCGCAAGCATCAGGCTGATTATCCGGAATGCGCCGCAGGCTCTGGCGGGGATGGAGAGCTGGCTGGAAGAAAATATCGATATAGAAAAGCTGCTCGGAAAGGGAGAAGAAGTCCGGGTAGGGCTTCCTTCCGGAGCGCAAGGGGCAAAGAACCTCGATTGGAATGCCTATGTCAATAAGGCGGTGCAATATTTCATATCGGGAATCGGCGCAACGATGAATTCTCTGATGAAATTCATCCTTTCCGCATTTTCCTTTGCGCTTACGGCATTGATTGCACTGATCTTCGCTCTTTATCTTATCATGGGAAAGGAAAAATTGAAAAAGCAGATCAGCCTGATTTTGGATGTATATCTCGGAGAGAAGGCGGAGAGAAGGGTGATTTATATCGCAAAAACCTTTCACTGCGCATTTCACCGCTTTATCGTCGGGCAGTGCATTGAGGCGATGATCTTGGGAATTCTCTGTATGGGAGGGATGCTGATCTTCAGATTCCCCTATGCGAGCATGATAGGGAGCCTTGTCGGATTTACCGCATTGATCCCGGTTGCCGGCGCATACATCGGGATGATCGTCGGGGCTTTGATGATTTTTACGCTTTCTCCGATCAGGGCATTGTTTTTTATTCTTTATCTGATGATTTTGCAGCAGATCGAAAACAATCTCATTTATCCCAGAGTCGTAGGCTCTTCGATCGGATTGCCGGGGATATGGGTGATGGCTTCGGTAACCATAGGAGGAAGCGTCCTCGGAGTCATCGGCATGCTTTTGGGAGTACCTACGGCAGCCGCTCTGTATAAGATGATTAAAGAGGATGTGAAGCAGAGAAAGGAAGAGGAAGAGAGGCGGGAGATTGAGCGCGCTTAATATTTGCTGGAAAAAAATCTTTTCATTGGGTATAATAGATTTTATCGAGTTCGGAATCATGGGATACAGAAAGGATTTGATCGATGAAGAAATTGTTTAAAGTGATTTGGAGTTGCCTTTATCCTATACTGATTTATGTTTTGCTTGCCTTTGTCGTGGTTTTTGCCGCAGAATTTCTTTTTCAAGATGCCATGGGAGCGATGATGATAACGGGAATTGCCGCAGTGGCGGGGTTTCCGGTCATGCTCGGTTTTTTTATGGCAGACAATAAAAAGGAAGGGATTCGAATTTCGGATTATTTCAGAGAAACGAAAATAAGCGATTATCTGATGATTGCGGCAGCCGGAGCGGGAACGGCAATCGTTCTCAATATGGTGATCGTATCGAGCGGAATCAGCCGATATGACGAGGGTTTTACTCAGATGAGCGAAATGATTCGCGCGGAAGGCTGGATTGTGCTGATGCCGATGGCAGGCGTTATTATACCGATTGCGGAAGAGCTGATTTTCAGAGCGCTGATCTATAAGCGGCTGCGCAGTGCATACGGCGTCGGCTTTGCGCTCTTTATTTCCGCTTTATGCTTCGGCATTTTTCACGGCAATCTTATTCAGGGTGTTTATGCATTTCTGCTCGGGCTGCTGCTTGCTCTGATTTATGAAAAATGGGAGAATATATGCCTTTGCATGCTCTATCATATCGCGGCAAATACGGCGACGCTCAGCTTGGCGTTTTTTTCCGAAACTATAGGAAAAAGCGCGTTGGATTCGGTTTTCAGCAAGGCTTATGCCCTAGCATTTCTGATTTTTTTTGTTTTATGCATTCTTTTTTCGATTCTCGGTATCATCCATATTCTGCGGCATAAAAAAGCGGAGATTTTATCGGAGGAAAGAAAAGAGGAGCAGGAGATGTTTATAGAAGATATTTTGGAAGCAAAAAGCGGACTTTGTGAAGAAGATTAATGGAGAGGATTTAAAATACTAATATCCGGAGGTAAATAGAGTTGAAGATTTTAAGCATAGCGGTTCCCTGCTATCATTCCGCAGCCTATATGGGACGATGCATAGACACGCTGCTCAAGGGCGGAGAGGATGTGGAGATCCTGATTGTCAATGACGGTTCATTCAGAGATGAGACGGGGAAAATAGCCGATGAATACGAAAAAAAACATCCGACGATCTGCAAGGCGATACATAAGGAAAACGGAGGGCACGGAGATGCGGTCTATGAGGGCTTGAAGGCTGCAAGCGGAGTGTTTTTCAAGGTAGTGGATTCGGATGACTGGGTAGATTATGATTCCTATATGAAGATTTTGGAAAAGCTCAGATATTTTGCCAATCAGTCCGAGACGGTGCTGGATATGATGATCAGCAATTTCGTCTATGAAAAAGAGGGAGCGGAGAATAAGAAGGTGATGAGCTATAAGAAGGTGCTCCCGATCGATCAGGTAATCGGCTGGAAGGATATCGGAAGATTCCTGCCGGGGCAGTATATCCTGATGCATTCCGTAATCTATCGCAGAGAGCTTCTGCTGGAATGCGATCTTCGCCTCCCCAAGCATACCTTCTATGTCGATAATATATTTGTGTATTACCCGCTGCCCCATGTAAAGACGCTTTATTATATGGATGTAAATTTCTACAGATACCATATAGGAAGGGAAGATCAGTCCGTCAATGAGGAAGTCATGATAGGAAGGATCGATCAGCAGCTTACGGTAACCAAGCTCATGCTGGATTATTATAACCCGTATAAGATCGAAAACAGGAAGCTCAGAAGGTATATGATACTTTATCTCGAAATTATGATGGTGATCTGCTCCATACTTGCGATCAAATCGGGAACGGAAGAGAATCTCAAGAAAAAGAAGGAAATATGGAGGCATCTGAGAAAGCATAATCCGAAGCTCTTTTTAAGAATCCGATGGGGATTTCTGGGACAGAGCGTAAACCTCTTCGGCAAGGCGGGAAGAAGCGTCTCCATCATGGGCTATAAGATTGCGCAGAAATTTTACGGATTTAATTAAAAAGCGCGTTGGATGGCATATCTTAAAAATGCGTTTCTCAGGGCTTGATTCCCTGAGAAACGCATTTTTTTCTAAATATAAAGAGAAATCAGACTGCGGGCTCCCTGCCTTTTTCGGTGCTCTCCTCCGTTTCGGAAACCCCTCCGTAGATTAAAGCATACATGATCGCAGCGAGGAGGAATGCCGCCAATCCGTCAAGTACGGAATGCTGCTTCAGAAAAACGGTGGATAAGGAAATAATGATGCAGGAAAATCCTGAAAACAGGCGTACCCGAAAATGATGCTGAAAGTATTTGCTCTTCATGATCGCAATATGCGTGCCGATAGAGTTATATACATGTATGCTGGGAAAGACGTTGGTATCGGTATCGACCCGATAAATAAAGCCGACCATCTTCGTTGCCCAGTTTTTTTCGATATCCAATGCGGGGCGAAGATTCGTCCCGTTCGGGTAAATCTGGCAGATGAGCAGGCAGGTGCTCATTCCTATCGTGATAAAAAATGCATATCGGTAAAATTCATCCCTATCCTTGAAAAAAAAGAAGAGGCATCCGACGATCATATAAATAAACCAGTAAAAATAAGGGATGACGAAGTATTCGTTAAAGGGAATCAGATCATCGAGCTTGCAGTGAATCAGATTATAGGATCTTACCACCGTTCGTTCGAGATACAGATACCATGATACATATACGAGAGTATAGAGAAAGACCCAGGAATGGCTGTATTTTTTCCAAATCTTTCTAATTTTTTCATTCATAAATCTACCTCATGATCTTAGGTTGGATAAGAATATAAGCATATCATATACTTAAAAGAAGAAAGAGACAATAAATAATTGATTAATCTAATCTTTCGAAAAGCAAAATTTCAAAAAACAAAAGGAAAGCTTGCTCTTGGGATAAAAAAAAGCCTTGATTTTTCAAGGCTTTTCAGTAGCGGAAGGGAGATTTGAACTCTCGACACCACGGGTATGAACCGTGTGCTCTAGCCAACTGAGCTATTCCGCCATATTTTGCGTTTTTTCGGAAAAATGGGACCTATAGGGCTCGAACCTATGACCCTCTGCTTGTAAGGCAGATGCTCTCCCAGCTGAGCTAAGATCCCATGACTTTTAACGCTCTGTAAGTATATGAAAAAAACTTCTCCTTGTCAAGAGGTTTTAAAATTCTTTATTCGCTTTTCGCGCTTTATATGATATACTCTCCATGTATCGGATTCGATCCTGCTCCGGATCGCCGCAAGAATCGGAAAATTCGGAGGAATAAAGGGGGAAACTCTCTCTTTTGCCGGTCGGACGATAATATCAAGTGAAATAAAGGAGCGAAATTTGTTACATTTCATTGTAAATCCCAACTCGGGAGCCGAGCGGGGGTATAAGCTTTGGAAAAATATAGAGCATTATCTGATCAAAAGAAAGATTGAATATAAGTCGTATATAACGGACGGTCCCTTGGATGCGACCCGTATCGCGGCGGATCTGACGAAGGACGACGAAGAGGTGAGCATCATTGCCGTAGGCGGAGACGGAACGGTCAATGAGGTATTGGAGGGGGTAAGAATAAGCCCTTTGCTGACCATGGGCTATATTCCGACCGGTTCGGGCAATGATCTGGCAAGAGGATTGAAGCTTCCGCAAAATCCGAGACTTTGCCTCAAGCGCATCTTAAGACCGAGGTCGGTGGAGCTCATCGATTACGGAGTGGTCAGTTACGGAGAGGGGAAGCATAGGCGCTTTTTGGTGAGCTCGGGAATCGGATTCGACGGGCAGATCTGTTATTTTTTAAATGAAAGACGGATGAAGGGGGCTTCGGGGAATTTTCTGCTGAAGAAATTCATCTATGTTTTTCTGGGAATCAAGCAGATTTTTTTGCATAAGCCATTTAAAGGGCATATCATCCTCGACGGAATCAAGAGGGTGGAATTCAATCACCTCGTATTAATCGCCTCCCATATCCATCCTACACAGGGAGGAGGATTTCGCTTTGCGCCGAAGGCGGATAATAAGGACGGAGAATTATCGGTATGTATCATTCATCAAAAATCCAAGCTTAAGCTTGCCAAGATCTTAGTCAGCGCCCTGCTCGGAAACCATATGAAGTATGCCGGGGTAAGAAGCTATGAATGCAGTGAATTGACGATACATGCGGAAACACCGGCCGCCCTGCATACGGACGGGGAGATACTCGGGATGTTTGAAAAAATAGAGCTGCGCTGTATTAAGCAGAAGCTGAGATTTATCAGGTAAAGAATTGAGAAAGGATGCTTATGAGAATAGGGCACGGATATGATGTGCACAGGCTGACGGAAGGCAGAAAGCTGATTTTGGGCGGAGTGGATATTCCATTTGAAAAAGGGCTTCTGGGTCATTCGGATGCGGATGTGCTTTTACATGTTGTTTCGGATGCGCTCCTCGGGGCGGCGGGACTGGGAGATATAGGAAAGCATTTTCCGGACCGGGATCCGCAGTATAAGGATGTATCCAGCATGCTCCTGCTCGAGAAGGTGGCGGAGCTTTTGGATGAGAAAACCTTCCTGGTCGAAAACATAGACGCAACGATTGTTGCGCAAAGACCGAAGCTCGCCCCCTATATCGAAGAGATGAAGGAGAATATCGCAAGGCTGCTCCGTATTGATATAAGCCAGGTCAATATCAAGGCAACGACGGAGGAAGGACTCGGTTTTACGGGAGGCGGAGAGGGAATCGCGGCGCATGCCGTATGCCTGCTTACTTCCGTCAGAGATGCCGATTACACCGAGGTCAGCGGATCGGGCTGCGGAGGCTGCCGGGGCTGCGGAAGATAAGAGAAAGATAGAGAAAAACCAGCAGAAGACAGAGGGAGGGGATGAAGGAAATGAAAATTTTCAATACACTGACAAGAACAAAACAGGAATTCGTACCGCTGGAAGAGGGCAAGGTAAAGATCTATGTCTGCGGTCCTACGGTTTATAATCTGATCCATATCGGAAACGCAAGACCGATGATCTTTTTCGATACGGTGAGAAGATATTTCATGTACAGAGGCTATGAGGTGAACTTCGTATCGAATTTTACGGATGTGGATGATAAGATCATCAACAGGGCGATAGAAGAGGGTGTGGATGCCGATGTGATCTCGAAAAGATATATAGAGGAATGCAAAAAAGATATGAGGGGGATGAATATCATGCCCGCCACAAAGCATCCTCTGGCAACGGAAGAGATCGACGGAATGGAGGAGATGATACGGACTCTTTTGGATCAGGGGCACGCCTATGAAGCAAAGGACGGAACGGTGTATTTCCGGGTAAAGAGCTTCGAGGGATACGGAAAGCTCTCGAATAAAAACCTGGATGAGCTTCAGTCGGGCTTTCGGGAGCTGAAGGTAAGCGGAGAAGAGGGCAAGGAGGATCCGGCGGATTTCGTGCTCTGGAAGCCGAAGAAAGAGGGAGAGCCTTATTGGGATTCTCCGTGGTCGCAGGGAAGACCGGGTTGGCATATCGAATGCTCGGTCATGAGCAAGAGATATCTCGGAGAGCAGATCGATATTCACGGAGGAGGAGAGGATCTGATCTTCCCCCATCATGAAAACGAGATCGCGCAGTCCGAGGCATGCAGCGGCAAGAGCTTTGCGACATACTGGATGCATAATGCCTTTCTGAATATAGAAAACAAGAAGATGAGCAAGTCGGAGGGCAATTTCTTCACGGTCAGGGATATCAGTGAAAAATACGATCTTCAGGTTCTGCGTTTCTTCATGCTCAGCGCGCATTACAGAAGCCCTCTGAATTTCTCGGCGGAACTGATGGAAAGCTCGAAGAACGCTTTGAACAGAATCCTGACCGCGGCGGAACGCCTGGAGGAGAATATCCCCCTGCTTGCACAGAGCGCGCTCAGCCCGGAAGAGGAAAAGAATCTGCTCGCGCTTGCCAAGATCAAAGAAAAATTCAATGAGAGCATGGATGATGATTTCAATACGGCGGACGCGATTACCGCGGTATTCGATCTGGTCAAGCTTGCCAATACGACGGTAAACGAAAGCTCCGGAGGAGAATACGCAAAGAAGATCAGAGAGGGCTTGGAGGAACTCTGCTCGGTTCTGGGAATTATTACGCATAGAGAGAAGGGAAGCCTCGACAAGGAAGTGGAGGAGCTGATCGAGCAGAGACAGGAAGCCAGAAAAGCAAAGGATTTTGCAAGAGCCGATGAAATCAGAGAGAAGCTCACCTCTATGGGTATCATTCTCGAGGATACCAGAGAGGGCGTGAAATGGAAGAGGGCATAAGGCGCATCCGGGAGGTATTCGGCATCGAGATAGAGGAGGCTGCGCAGTATTCTCCTCTGGTGCTCGCCTATATAGGGGATGCGGTCTATGAGACCGTGATCCGATCGCTTGCGCTTTCCGAGGGAAATCGGCAGGTGGAA
Source organism: Johnsonella sp. (assembly GCA_030529445.1). Classification (GTDB taxonomy): domain Bacteria; phylum Bacillota; class Clostridia; order Lachnospirales; family Lachnospiraceae; genus Johnsonella. The sequence continues at coordinate 38,122 of JAUMWW010000005.1, forward strand.
AAGCTTCATCGTTATAGCGCGGGTTTTGTCAGGGCAAGCGCACAGGCGGATCTGGGAAGATATCTTCTGCCCCTGATGAGCGAGGAGGAAGCCGATATCTACAGGAGGGGAAGAAACGCTCATTCCCATACCGTAGCAAAGAATGCAAGCATCGGTGATTACAGGCATGCTACGGGATTTGAGGCGCTGATCGGTTATCTTTACCTGAAGGGAGAAGAGAGGAGGGCGCTGGAATTGATCCGGATCGGTCTGGAGGGTCTGGAGAAGAAATCCTGAAGCCGGCTCTTGCAAAGCGCAAAACAGAGCGGAATCATCAAGAGATAAGGTTGGTTATCAATGAACGAGAATGCGATAGAAGGAAGAAATGCCGTAATAGAGGCGCTAAGATCGGGCAAAACGATAGAAAGGCTCTATGTGCAGGAGGGGCTTAGGGAAGGACCGATAGCAACCGTACTGCGGGAGGCGAAAAAACTCGGAATCAAGGCGGAGTTTTTGCCCAAAGAGAGGCTGGACTATATGAGCCCGGAGAAAAAGCATCAGGGAGTGCTCGCGCTGATTGCCGCATATGAATATGCCGAAGTGGAGGATATCCTTGAGGCGGCAAGGCAAAAGGGAGAGGATGCCTTTCTCTTTATTTTGGACGGAATAGAGGATCCTCATAATCTCGGAGCAATCATAAGAACCGCAAATCTCTGCGGTGCACATGGAGTGATTATTCCCAAGAACAGAGCGGTGGGACTGACCGCAGCCGTTGCCAGGGCCTCCGCGGGCGCCTTGAATTATACGCCGGTAGCCAAGGTTACCAATATAGCAAGGACGATAGAGGAACTTAAAAAAGAAGGAATTTGGTTCGTTGCCGCCGATATGGGGGGAAGCCCGATGTATGAGCTGGATCTGAAGGGAGCGATAGGGCTTGTAATCGGCAAGGAGGGAAAAGGAATCAGCGAATTGGTAAAGAAACAATGCGATTTTTGCGCCTCCATACCGATGAAGGGAGATATCGATTCTCTGAATGCTTCCGTTGCGGCGGCTGTGCTGGCATATGAGATTTTTCGGCAGAGATGGGCAAAATAATAAAAATAAAGGAGATTCCGAGGCTCGCAGCTTTGCGGGAGGAATCTTTTTTTTTGTGCAATCAGAAAAGAAAATGAAAAAATGCTTGATTTTTTCAAAACATTAGGTTATATATATATCTATATTAGGCAAGCCTAATACAAAAAACGGAGTAACCTATAGAAAGGAAAACATAATGAAAGTATTGACAAGAAAAATTGCGTTTTTTTTCACGGTATTATGTGTATTCTTTGCAATAAGCGCATGCCAGAAGCAGGCGGATACGCAGAAGACCGAAGAGAGCAGCATGGCGGAAACATCCATGCAGGCGGAGAGCAAGGCGGAAGAAGCAAAAGAATCCGAACCGGCAAGCAGCGCGGCGGAGGAAGCGAGCATGGAGCAGAAAGCGAATGCAGAGCTGCCTAAGGTAGTGGTTACCACTTCTTTCCTGGAAGATATGGTAAAGCAGATTGCCAAGGATACGGTTTCCATAGATCTGATCGTACCTGCGGGAGAAGATCCCCATCTTTATGTGGCAAAGCCGGAAGATTATAAGAAAATAGAGGGAGGAGATCTTCTTCTTTATCACGGACTGCATTTCGAAGGCAAAATGGTAGAGGTGCTTGAGCAGAGAGGTGTTTCGGTCAGCGAGAAATTCCCGGCGGAAAGACTCGGACAGATGGATCAGGACGGAGAGATGATCACGGATCCGCATTTCTGGTTTGATCTTGAGCTTTATCAGATGGCTGTAGACGAGGCGGCAGAGGCGTTGATCGCACTGGCTCCGGAGAATAAGGCAATGTATGAGAGCAATAGGGACGGATATAAATCCGAGCTGAAGGATCTGGATGCGTATATTAAGGAAGCGATGGAAATGATTCCGGAGGAGAGCAGATATCTGATTACTCCCCATGATGCATTCAACTATTTCTCAAAGAACTATAATATTACGGTAAAGGCACCGCAGGGCGTGAGCACGGAATCCGAGGTTTCCAACCAGGATATTCAGGAGACGATAGATTTCATCGTAGATCATAAGATCAAAGCGGTATTTGCGGAATCAACAACGGATCCGGCGCGTATGGAAAAGCTGAAAGAAGGAGCAGCAGCAAAGGGGCATGAGGTAAAGATTGTCAGCGGAGAGGGTCATGAGCTCTTTTCGGATTCTCTTGCGCCGAAAGGACATTCGGGAGATACCTTCATCGATATGTATCGCCATAATGTAGACCTTATTGTAGAAAACTTAAAATAGAACCCGAAAAAAGTCTGAATCGGCATATCGGTTCAGCAGAATCAATATCTGCCGCAGAATGGGAAAAAGCCCAAGATGCGGCGGATTTTTGGCATGTTAAGGCCGGAACGGCAATTCGAGAGGAAGCATGATGAATGCAAAAGAGAAAATTATAATACATGTAGAAGATTTTACGATGGCATATACGGATATTCCCGTCATATGGGATATCGATCTCGACATTTATGCAGAGAGCATCACGGCGATCATAGGACCGAACGGAGCGGGAAAATCAACCTTAATGAAGGGAATCTTAAATTTGATGAAGCCGATTTCCGGTAAGGTAAAAATTATGGGAAAGGAATATAAGGAGGTATATAAGGATATTGCTTATATTCCGCAATCGGGAAGCGTGAACTGGAATTTCCCGACAACCGTGCTCGATGTGGTTGCGATGGGAAGATATGTTCATATGGGAGTGTTTAAGAGGGTAGGAAAAAAGGAAAAAGATCTTGCCATGCAGGCATTGGAAAAAATGAAGATGAAGGAATTTGCAGGCAGGCAGATATCGGAACTTTCCGGAGGTCAGAAGCAGAGAGTATTTATTGCCAGAGCTATCGTGCAGGATGCAAAACTCTACTTCATGGACGAGCCTTTGCAGGGCGTGGATATTAAGACCGAAGATCTGATCATGGAAACGATGAAGGAGTTCCAAAGAGAGGGAAAGACAATCATAGCAGTGCATCATGATTTAAATACATTGAAGAAATACTTTGATCATGTGGTAATAGTGAATAAGCAGCTGATTGCTGCGGGAAGGACGAATGAGGTCTTTACCGAGCATAATATTCGGCTTGCATATGGAGAATGATGATGATCTTTAAAAATATGACGGAATATTCATTTATTGTGGTTGCGACAGGGACGATGCTGCTTGCCATGGCAACGGGAATCATCGGGACGGTAAGCATCCTGAAAGGACAGAGTCTGATCGGAGATGCCGTCGGTCATGCGGCTTTGCCGGGAATCATACTGGCATTTATGATATCCGGGCAAAAGAATTCTCTTATTTTAATGGGCGGCGCTCTGCTTTCGGGTGTGCTTGCCTTTGTGCTGATCCAGCTTGCGGCGGATATCTCAAAAATAGAAGCGGATACGGCGATGGCAATCATGCTTTCCGCAATGTTCGGACTCGGCATGGTGCTCAAGAGTTATATTCAGGGAAATGCAAATTACCAGAAGGCTTCCCAGTCCGGACTGGCAAGCTATATCTTCGGGCAGGCGGCGTATATCCTGAGGGAAGACGTGATCATTATATCAGCGGTCTCGCTCGTATCTCTGCTTTTATTTCTCCTTTTTTACAAGGAAATCAAAGTCTATGTATTCGATTCGGAGTATGCGGGGACGATAGGGATCCGCAGACGCTGGATGTCCATGCTGATTATGATCATTACCATGCTCCTGATCGCGGCGGGCTTAAAAGCGGTGGGCGCCATCCTGATCAGCAGCATGCTGATCGCACCTGCGGTAACCGGGCTGCAGTGGAGCAGAAGGTATGAGAAGGTTATTTTAATTGCGGCAATTTCGGGTGCTTTATCCGGATTTTCCGGAACATGGATCAGTACGGCATATAAAGGGTTTTCAACCGGACCGAGCATCATATTGGTGATGTCGGCAATTGCGCTGATATCGGTGCTTTGTTCTCCCAAGGGCGTGATATCGATGTATATCAACAGAAGAAAGCTCGGAGGAAAATGATATGATAGAATCCTTATATATTTTAATGATTACTGCGGCTGCCTGCAGCGTGCTCGGTGTCTTTCTGGTGCTGAGAGGTCTGTCCATGGTTTCGGATGCGATTTCCCATTCCGTGCTTTTGGGCATCGTTTTGGCATTTTTCGTGGTAAAGGATATCGACAGCGTCTGGCTTTTGATCGGAGCGGCGATATTCGGCGTATTGACGACGCTGGCGATAGAGCTGCTCATTAAGAGCCGGAGAGTGAGCGAGGATTCTGCGGTAGGACTTGTTTTTCCGCTTTTTTTCTCGATTGCGGTCATCCTGATTACAAAATATGCCAGAAATGTGCATTTGGATACCGAGATTGTATTGACGGGAGAAGTCATACTGGCTCCCTTCAACAGAGTGGATTTTTTCGGCTTCAGTCTTCCCAGAGCAATGGTACAGATGGGAATCGTTTTTTGCATTAATATGATTTTTATCGTTCTGAGTTTTACCAGAATGAAGCTGAGCACATTTGATCCCGTTTTTGCAACGGTAGCCGGAGTCGGCTCGGTTCTTCTATATTATGTATTTATGGGGCTGGTTTCCCTGACTGCGGTGGCGGCATTTGAATCCGTGGGCGCCATACTCGCAATTTCTTTTTTTATCGCACCTGCGGCAAGCGCATATCTTTTGACGAAAGATTTAAAAACAACGCTTGCATTGGCGATAGGCTATGCTATAATCAATAGCTATCTGGGATATGTATTCGCGATAAAGCATAATCTCTCGATGTCGGGAATGTGTGCGGCGGTCTCGGGAATAACTTTTTTTATCACCGTGGTTCTATGCAAGGGCGGCTTGGTATCAAAGGCAATAGAAAGAATTAAGAGTAAATACAGATTCAATACCGAACTTTTGCTTCTGCATATAGGAACCCATAAGAAAGATTCCAATATGCTGGGCGAACTCGGTTTTGAAAGCATAAGGAAGCATGTCAACTGGAGCGAGGCAAAGCTGAAATATCATATCAAGGCTTTGATCGATAAGGGATATGTGTATAAGGCGAGTGAACGGGGAGTATATCTTCTTACCGAAAGCGGCTATAAGCAAAGAGAGAGTATCAAGAAACAGTATGGCCTTTTAGTGAGAGAGGAAGAAATGGCAAAGATAGATACCAGCAGAGACGATTATATCAGTGCAATTTATCAATGTATGGAAGCGGAGGGATATGCAACGAATAAGCAGATCTCCGATAAGCTTGGAATCAAGGCGGCATCCGTAAGCGAGATGATCAGGAAGCTTGTGGATGCGGAGGATGTTTATCTGGACAATAAGCTCATCTATCTCACGAAGAACGGCATGAGCAGGGCGAAGCAGATACTGACCAAGCACAGACTCTGGGAAATCTTTCTGGTGAAGTATCTCGGCTATAATTGGCAGAACGTGCATGAGGATGCGAAGACCTTGGAGCATGTAACCTCCGACAGGCTTAAGGACAGGCTGAATGATTTTCTGGAGAAGCCGATGCATTGCCCGCATGGCAATGAGGTATTCGATAATCATCCCAAGAGGGATCAGGTGAAAAATCTTTCGGCGCTCAAGCCCGGAGAGAGCGGGACGATTCATAAGGTTTTTGATGATCATAAGCTCCTGGAATATATGGAGGAAAAAGACCTCGCGCTTGATGACAGGCTTCTTGTCAAGGAAATAGACAGCTTTGACAACTCGGTGCTCGTGGTAAAAGAGGGCAGGGAGATTTATATTGCCGGAAGGGCTGCGGATAAAATGATGATGCTGCTTGAAAAAAACAAGAATTAGCGATAAACCATTTGACAAAAACAAGGCTGTATGGTATTATCATATGGCTTTAAGCTGATGTGGCACAGTCGGTAGCGCACCTCATTGGTAGTGAGGAGGTCACGGGTTCGATTCCCGTCATCAGCTTTCAAAAACCCTTGAAAATTCAAGGGTTTTTTTGTATATAGCCCCTCGGATAGTCCGGGGGGCTATATACATATGAGCTTTCAGTACTCTATCCTTTTTTGATTTCTGCTAAATCCTTATGGAATACCGATGATGGAAAGAGCAGTTTATAAGTTTATTGCATTGAAAATGTGGAATGAGCTATCATAAAGAGATTGGATATTTTCAAAGAACAAAGGATATAAAATTTGCATTCGAACGAAAGAAAAATAGAGTTTTAGAAATCAATTGGGGAACAAAAAAGACAAAATAAATAATATTTGTCCCCTACAAAGCGTTGAGCACTGGGGAATAAAATGGTATAATTTTATCGAAAATGTTCCCCAAAGGAGTAAAAATAATGACTATAAAATATAACGAAATACAAGAATTACTCAGAAGTCGTGCTGATCTCCATGCCAGATTGAATTTGATGCCCTACGAGGGCAGCCCTGAAATTAAAGAACGTGGCGATGGGAAATATTTATATGTTAGAAAACGTGCAGCGGGTAAATTGACATCAACATATGTAGGAATATATAGCGAAGAACTCTATAACTTACTACTCCGCAATGCCGGAGAAATACGAGAAATAAGGAAAGAGCTTAGACATATAGAAAAGAAACTGGCTGATGCGGGATACTCGGAAGATCAACTATCTGTTGATGTTATGAATAATATATCCTTTGCAAGAGCAAATATGAAGGTGAATATTTATGATCAGGCTGTATTGGAGGGGGTGGCTACATCTTTTCCGCAAACGGAAGAAATCATAGATAATGGAAAAGTTTTCGGTATGACAGCAACGGATGTACAGAAAATTTTAAATTTGAAACATGCATGGGAGTTTATTTTGGATAAGGATGTAATAGCAAGCAAATCAGACTATTACATGCTGAGCCATATTGCAAGGCTTGTTAATGAAGGATTTTTTTCAGAAGGCGGTCGTATTCGAGGTGTTCCTGTAACGATCGGAGGCTCCTCCTATATACCGCCCTTACCGAATGAAGGTGATATTAAAGACAAAATACGAGAGCTTACGGAAGAAAACGGTGATGCAATTGATGTTGCAATCAAGCTATGTCTTTATTGTATGAAGACTCAAATTTTCCTTGACGGTAATAAGAGGGCATCTGTCATTTTTGCTAATCATTACTTAATATCTCATGGAGGAGGCTTTTTGGTTATTCCTGAAAAAGAAGTGTCGGAATTCAAAAGTTTACTTGTACGGTATTATGAAGGAGAGAATATATCTATAATTTCTAATTTTATGAAAAAGAATTGTTGGAAAAAGATGTAACTATAGAAAGTATTATCGGGGAATTTAATTTGTATTTAGCATGAAGCGACTTTATAAAATTAATAAAGCCGTATTGCATAAAATATGGGAAGGCAGATTCGGGAGTGATTGATACAGTTATTTGTTAAGGCTTGTCTTGAAAAGGGGATCATCAAGTATGGGAGCAGATGTCGAAGGGAAGGAGGACGGATACAAAAATGATGCTTGATGATATGCATAAGAATAAAATAGAATGATATAATCAATTAGTGGATGATCTTCTTTCCTTTGATTTGTCTGCGACTAATCAGGGAAAGAAGATTAAGTTAGATGGTGAAACCCTTGGAAAAGAGATGAAAGAAGTTAATCTTTGGAATTATTGGCATAGAAGAAAATATTCGGTGAGAGAAATCAGAAATTATCAGAATAAACTGAAGCCGAAAAACAGAAATAGAGGTTTAACAATGATAGACTTAAAAATATTATTAGAGAATTATAGTGATTTCGATAACGAATCAAAATTTGCGAGTATATCTGATGATATCTGGCAGTTAGGCTCACTTGAAGAAATCAAAAAAGAAGTTAGCTCGGAAGCTTTTATTTTTCATATAGCTGTAAATCTGATAGGCAACTGGAAATGTGATGGTTGGGATTATATTTTTGCGGAATGTTATTCAATGTTGCCTTATGTATCAGGGACATTAGATGGATTAGGATTGATAGAATTAAAGAATCAATTCAATAATACTGTTTTCTGGTTAAAGGAATATTTTGCGAATGCAGGAATTAATTATCTTAATTTTGAAAAGGAATTAGATGAAAAAAATCACTATAATGCAATGAATTTTTTAACTAATCCCAGATTTAAAGTTGAAGACGAAAAATTAAATTATATTAGTATGGATAATAGAAAACTGGTAAGCAAAAAGTATAAGGCTGAAATAGAAAAATTGGATAATATTTCGCAAAAACTCTGGGGATATGATTCAGAAGAAGATGGTTGGAAACATGTTTTGGATTATATTAGGAAAATCTAAGCAAATTTAATATATTCAAAATATCAATAGCAAAACAAATGAGAAGTTGGAGGGATTTTTTTAATGGCAACCTTTGATGATTTCATGAAATTGGATATTCGGGTCGGAACTATTACGGATGCACAAATATTTAAAAAGGCAAAAAAACCAGCATATCAGCTTCAAATTGATTTCGGCAAAGAGATTGGGGTAAAGAAATCATCTGCGCAGATCACTGATTTCTATAAGCTGGAGGAGTTGATTGGTAAACAAGTGCTAGCAGTTATCAACTTTCCGCCAATGCAGATTGCCGATTTTATGTCCGAGGTTCTCGTGCTTGGGACATATAGTGATGGTGGAGTAGTGCTGATTACTCCAGATAAACCTGTAATGAACGGAGACAAACTCGGTTGATAAATCCCTATTTGGCGAATCGTATATGAATTTGTATGATGTATTATAGTGAGTACGTTTTCAGTACAAAAAAGCGCTAAAAGCAGATTCAAAAGGGAGGTGTTGAATTTAAGCAAATTATTTAGAAAGCCTTCCATCATTTTGGTGGGAGGCTTTTGTGGAAGCCGTGAGTTGTAAATAAGAATTTCAGGAGGTAAAGAGGATGAAAAAAAACATTTCCATCATTTTGATCGCTTTATTGATGTGTTCAATAATAGCCTGTTCTTCTAAAAATAAAGCTGAAAACAAACTATCCATTGAAAAAGTTATTGAGCTTTCTCAAAAAGGAAGTCATTTATCATGGGAAGATTTTGAAAAATATGAGAGTAAAGAGGTGGGATCAGGCTTATATATTTTGGCATATGAAATCAATGATGAATACTATCTCATGATAGGAGGGCGTGATAAAGAGGAGGCACCGATATATGTCAGATTGGTGCATAATGAAAATAAAGATGATTTTATCGATATACGACAAGAGAATGTGGAGGAATTTATAAATAGTCATAATTCAAAATAGAGAGAAAGAACTTTCCTTTGTGATTCAGCGCTAAACCCGAAAATCTGCCCGTGTAAATTTTTTAATGATTTTATGCAAAAAAATTTATAAAATAACCAAAACTTGATAAAGGACTTGAAAAAGCTTTCTTTCTTGTGTATATTTAAGCATATATCAATTTAAAGCGGAGAAGTCAATATGTCAAAATATATTATGAAGAGAGTGGTTTTATCCGTTCTTACCGCCTTCCTGGTTGCAACACTTACTTTTTTCGTAATGAATATGGTTCCCGGAGGACCGTTTCTTTCGGAAAAAGCCATCACGCCGCAGGCTCAGCAGGCGATGGAGGCAAAATACGGATTGGATAAGCCGCTGACCAAACAGTATACAACTTATTTGGGGGGATTGTTGAAGGGAGATTTAGGACCTTCTCTGAAAAAGAGGGGGCGGACGGTTGCGGATATTATTAAGGCGAGGTTTCCCATATCCGCAAGGCTGGGAGGCATGGCAATTTTGGTTGCGATCCTGCTCGGAATCCCTCTCGGTGCGGTTGCCGCCTTCAACCGGGGAAAGCTTGCGGACAATATCCTGATCGTATTTTCGACGGCGGGAATTGCGATTCCGAGTTTCCTTTCCTCTACCCTCTTGATGTATGTCTTATCGACGAAGCTCAAGCTCCTGCCCTCGTTCGGCATCAATAATCCGGCGAGCTATATTATGCCGGTTGCGGCGCTTTCGCTTTATCCGACCTTTTACATCGCAAGACTTATGCGTTCTTCCATGCTGGATGTGATCGGTCAGGATTATATGAGGACCGCCAGAGCGAAAGGAGTATCGAATTTTAAGGCGATTTTCAAGCATGCTCTGCGCAATGCGATCCTTCCGGTCATTACCTATCTCGGTCCTCTGCTTGCGGGACTGATGACGGGAAGCTTTATCATAGAAAAGATTTTCAATATTCCGGGTCTCGGCGCGGAATTTGTCAGTGCGATTACTTCCAGGGATTACCCGATGATCATGGGGACGACGATCTTTTTGGCGACCTTCGTCATCATTATGAATATGCTGGTGGATATTACTTATGCATTTGTAGATCCGAGAATCAAACTACATTAAGGAGCAGGCAATGGAAAAGAATAAAATAAGCTTACAGATCGATGTCGATGATTTTTTGCCTGCTTCCGCCGACGAGAAGGAATCTCTTCTGGTGATGAGAGAATCCGTCGGATTTTGGAAGGACGGCATAAGGAGATTTAAGAAGAACAAGATCGCGATGTTTTCCTTTATCGTGGTTTTATTAATTATGTTTTTTTGCTTTATCGTTCCCGTTTTCTATCCTTACCGCTATGAGCAGCAGCTCAAGGGTTCGGAAAGATTGGCTCCGATGCAGTATTCCAAAGCGGAGCAAAAGAGAATGGCGGAGGGAGAGAGCATCTTCCCCCATATTTTGGGAACGGATCAGAACGGGCGTGATTATGCGATCAGAATTCTGGTGGGCGGCAGAGTATCGATGACCGTCGGAATCATCGCTTCTCTCCTGATTCTTGCGATCGGTTCGGTTTACGGAGCGGTGGCTGGATATTTCGGCGGCAGAGTGGATATGATCCTGATGAGGATCGTCGATATTATCTATACCGTGCCCGATGTGCTGATCATCATCCTGATGGCACAGACCTTGAAGTTTCCGCTGGAGAAGCTTGCGGCGGTTGCGGGCTTCGGCTTTATACAAAAGCTCGGTCCGAATATGATCTCGATGTTTATGGTTTTTGCGCTTTTGTACTGGGTCGGCATGGCGAGAATCGTGCGCTCCCAGATCATGGTGCTTAAGCAAAACGAGTATATTACCGCAGCGAGGGCGCTCGGAGCAAAGAACGGAAGAATTATATTTAAGCATTTGATTACCAACTGCATCGGAACCCTGATCGTTACGACCACATTGCAGATTCCTTCCGCAATTTTTACGGAATCTTTCCTGAGCTTTCTGGGACTCGGGGTGCAGGCTCCCATGCCTTCACTCGGCTCTTTGGCTTCCGCGGCGCTCAACGGCTTTCAGACCTATCCGGAAAAGCTTTTTGCACCGGCGGTTCTGATTTTTATCATTATTCTGAGCTTTAATCTGCTCGGAGACGGGCTTAGGGATGCATTTGATCCGAAGCTGAAAAATTAAGGAGGAAGAAATATGAGTGAGTATTTGGTCAATATACAGAATGAAAAGCTCTCTTTCTTTACTCCGGCAGGAGAGATTAAGGCACTGAACGATGTGACGATACAGATGAAAGAGGGAGAGGTTCTCGGAATTGTAGGGGAATCCGGATCGGGAAAATCGGTTACGGCATATTCCATTATGGGACTGACCGCATATAACGGAAAGATCGTCGGCGGAAGCGTGGAGTTCAACGGCAGACGGATCGATAAAATGAGCGAGAAGGAGCTCAGGCAGATCAGAGGAAAGGAAGTAAGCATTATCTTTCAGGATCCGATGACGAGCCTTAATCCGGTATATACCATAGGAAATCAAATCGAGGAAACGCTGAGGCTGCATACCGAGAGAAAGGGCGGCGAAATCAGGGAGAGAGCCAGAGAGCTTTTGACTTTGGTGGGGATCAATGAGCCGGATAAGCGGCTTAAGCAGTATCCGCACGAGCTCTCGGGCGGTATGCGCCAAAGAGTGATGATTGCGATTGCGCTTGCCTGCGAGCCGAAGCTCTTGATTGCGGACGAGCCGACGACGGCTCTCGATGTGACAATACAGGCGCAGATTCTCGAGCTTATGCAGGACTTGAAAAGGAAGCTCGGAATGGGGATCATTATGATCACGCATGATCTTGGCGTGGTAGCCTCGATGTGCGACAATATCGCGGTGATGTATGCCGGAGAGATCGTGGAATACGGTACGACGGACGATATTTTCTACCGCCCCAAGCATGAATACACGAAGGGGCTTTTAAATTCGATACCGAAATTTCACGAGGAGGCATATAGCAAGCTCGTACCGATTGAAGGGCAGCCGGTGGATCTGCTGAATCCCCCGAAGGGCTGCAGCTTCGCCCCCAGATGCAAATCCTGCATGAAGATCTGTTTAAAAAGCAAACCGATCAGGAATGATTATGAAGGCAATCATTATGCGAGATGCTTTCTGGAACAAAAGAGACGCTTTGAAGAAGAACAAAAGGCGGGAGGAGAAGCATGATGGCGGAAAATTTATTGAAAATAGATCATCTTAAGCAGTACTTCTCCGTAGCGGGAACGAGAAAAAAGGTCAAAGCGGTCGATGATGTCAGCTTCTTCATCAAAAAGGGGGAGACTCTCGGATTGGTTGGGGAGTCCGGATGCGGAAAAACGACGACGGGACGCGCTCTGCTCCGTCTTCATGAGCCTACGGCAGGCAGGATAGAATACGACGGAGAGGTTATTTTTGACAGCGAGAAGAATATCAAGGTTGATATGCTGCCTTACCGGAGAAAAATGCAGATCGTCTTTCAGGATCCTTATGCTTCCCTCGATCCGCGCATGACCATAGGAGATATCGTAGGGGAGGCTTTGGATATCCATAAGCTGTATCAGAGCAGGAAAGAGCGCGGAGAGAAGATTATCTCCCTGCTTTCCAAGGTCGGCTTGAATTCTGAGCATGCAAACCGTTATGCACACGAGTTCTCCGGAGGACAGAGGCAGCGTATCGGAATCGCCAGAGCGCTTGCGGTCGATCCGGAATTTATGGTATGCGACGAGCCGGTTTCCGCATTGGATGTAAGCATTCAGGCTCAGGTGGTCAATATGTTTGAAAGCCTGCAGGAAGAAATGGGGCTGACCTATTTGTTTATCGCCCATGATCTTTCTGTGGTAAACCATATATCCAGCCGCATAGGAGTGATGTACCTGGGCAGGCTGGTAGAGATAGCGGAGGCGAACGAATTGATTTTTCACAGCCTTCATCCCTATACGAAATCGTTGATTTCGGCGATTCCGATTGCGGATCCGATTACGGCAAGAAAATCCAAGAGAATCATTTTGGAAGGGGATGTTCCCAGCCCTCTCAATCCGCCGAGCGGCTGTCCCTTCCGGACAAGATGTGCATATGCAAATGAGCAGTGCGCACAGGAAATGCCGCCGCTGAAAGAGGTTGCTTCCGGACATTATGCCGCCTGCTATCATTTGGACAGAATCAACTAGGCATTGCTCCGTCCGCTGAGGGACGGAGGGAATAAGGTATCAAAATCCCCGCACCGAGGGAGCGGGCGCCTGTGCAAGCAGGTTTTGCAGCGCGCCGCCGGAGGGAGGATTTTTGTATATAATTCAAAACAGGAGGTAAAGATAATATGAAAAAAAGATTGACACTTGTAATTTCGGCTCTGCTCTTGAGCGCATTTGCTCTGTCTGCCTGCTCTTCGGGGGGAGGAGGAGAGGCGACGACCGCCGGCTCCGAGGGCGGCTCTTCGGCGGCTCAGAAGGAGGCAGAGGCAGGCGATGCAGGAGAGCTTAAAGAAATCCATGTGCAGGTAGGTCCTTCACCGGAGACGATAGATCCTGCGCTCAATACGACGGTTGACGGCGGAAACATGATTATTCATGCATTTGAGGGACTCTTGAAGTTTGACCAGAACAATAATGTCGTTGCGGGTCTTGCAGAGTCGCATGAGGTATCCGAAGACGGTCTGACCTGGACCTTCCATCTCAGAGAGGGGCTTAAGTGGTCTGATGGTTCCGATCTGACGGCAAAGGATTTTGAGTATTCCTGGAAGAGAATGGCGGATCCCTTGACGGCGGCGCCTTACGGATATGACCTCTTAAATATGATCGAGGGATATGATCAGGCGATGGAGGGCAATGTCGAGGCGCTGAAAGCGGAGGCGGTTGATGATAAAACCTTCGTGGTAACGCTGAAGAATCCCTGCACCTATTTCGACAAGATCGCGGCATTTGCATCTCTCGTTCCGGTGCAGCAGGCGACAATAGAGGCAAACGGCGACGGCTGGACGATCGATCCGGCAACCTATGTCACCTCGGGTCCCTACTATATGACGGAGTTTACGGACGGTGCACAGATCGTATTTGAAAAGAATCCGAACTATCATGATGTCACAAATATTACCTTCGACAAGATCGTTTGGCATCTGATCGAGGATGCAAACACCGCATATACGGCATATACACAGGGCGATCTTTCGATGATCAAGACACTTCCCACGGAAGAGATCCCGAGCCTTAGAGGAAGCGATGAATTCCATGTGGATCCGAACATGGGAACCTATTACGTATCCTTTAATACGACAAAGGCGCCGTTTGACAATGCAAAGGTTCGCGAGGCGCTTTCATTGGTAATCGACAGAGATTATGTTGCCAACACGATCATGCAGGGAACCTATCTTCCCGCGAAGAACTTTGTAGGTCCCGGCGTATCGGATGCAGAGCCCGGCAAGGAATTCCAGGCGGTGACGGAAGAGAAGTACGGCGTACGTTTCGATCCTGCGAAGCATCAGGAGGATGTGGAGAAGGCGAAGAAGCTTCTCGAGGAGGCAGGATATCCGGGTGGAGAGGGCTTCCCGACGATAGAGTATTCGACCAACGATCAGCTCTATCATAAGCCCGTAGCGGAGTATCTCCAGTCCGTACGGAAGGAAGAGCTCGGCATCACCGTAAACATCAATATAGAGGAGTGGAAGACTTTTTCCGCAAACAGAAGGGCGGGCAACTTTGAAGTGGCGAGAAACGGCTGGATATATGACTGGGATGACCCCTCCAATATGATCAACCTTCTCGAGACCAATAACGGAAACAATGACGGAAAGTTCTCCAATGCGGAGTTCGATAAGCTGGTGGAGGCTGCAAGAACGACAAAGGATGTTAAGGAGCACTATGATCTGCTGCATCAGGCTGAGCAGGTGCTGCTGAACGAGGCGGCAATGGCTCCGATCGCATATTATACGGATCCCTATCTGCTCAAGAGCAATGTCAAGGGAACCTGGCATTCACCCTACGGATATTGGTATTTCATGTACGGAATAATAGAATAAGCAAGGACTTGCGAATCGGAGAAAAGAAGCTCCGAGAAGATCAGGCGCCGGAAATTCCCTTAAATCAAAGCGGAAATTCCGGCGCTTTGATATTTAAGAAGAGAGAAAAACAGAAAAAATCTGATGAATAACTACCCTTTTGGAGAGGGCGGATAAGAGAATTTGGGGATATAATAAATAACAGATACTGTTCGTACAGAAAAAAGAAAAGAGGAGATCAAAGGGATGAAAAAGATATTTTTTATCGTCTGCTTATGGATGCTGGCATTTTCTCTCTTCGGCTGCAGCACATTTACGCAGAGCGGCAGCGAGAGCACAAAAGAGGAAACGGCAAAGAGCAAGAAGAAAAAAGATAAGAAAGAAAAGGGTGGAGGCAAAAAGAAAAATAAGAAAGAGAAGAAAGAAGAGGAGGATATTCTTCCGATAGCGGTTTATACAGAGACGCAACTCAAAGAGGAATTTAAAGAGGGATATGACTGGGAGACGTCCGAAAGCGGCGTATTTTCCAGTTTGGACCGCTTTATTTGGGAAGATACGGGATACCCCTATCTGGAGGAGATCCTGGAGACAGAGAACCGCAAAGCGGAAGAAAGAAATCTTGCCTGGAGCGAAGAAGCGATGCGGGTGATACGAGAGGAAGAAGATCAATTCTATAGTATGGGTGATTCCTTCTATCTTGAACGGGCGGACAGCAGAATATTCGGATTCATCAATATGGAAGAGGAAAGCAATCAGGAAATGGAAAATATAAGAGTCAAATCCTATAATTTCCTTCCGGAGAGCGGAGAAAAGCTCTTGCTCAGAGATTTTGTCAGCGATTATGATGCGCTGGCGGAGAGAATCGTAAAGGGAATCAGGGAGATCTATCAGGAGCCTTATCAGAAGGCGGGAGAAGAAAGACCCTTTAACGAGGCCGAGGCGAGAGAATATATCTTAAATGCGCTTGAGACGATAGATGATGAGGAAAATCTCTATGCTATGAGCTGGGTTATGGATGAGACGGGACTTTTGTTCGGTTTCTATAACCTGAAGGATATAGGCGCAACAGAGCTCTATTACAGTCCTATCCGTGTACAGATTCCCTATCATGAGCTGGAGGGAATATTAAAGGAAGAGGCTTTACCTTATACTGAGCTTCCGCAGGAATATATTACGGAGATTCTGCCCTATACGGAGTATGTTTTGGAAAGCGGGGGAGAGGAAATCCGTCTGCTTGTGGAGCCGGTGAAGGAAGAGGTAGAAAGCTATGTATACGAGAGCGGGAAAGTAAATATTTCGGTAAATAAAAATCAGTTCCTGACGCAAGATACAGATTACGGTACGCCGCCGAATAAAATCGTCCTGGCAAAGAGGGGAGGGGAATTCTACCTTTATATGGATTTCAGCTTGGAATCCTATAGTGAGATCAGAGCATACAGGCTTACTCCGGAGGGAGCGCAGGAGCTCGAAATGATCGAGGGAAGCTTTGCCTATGCGCCTACCGATATCGATATGGTTCTCGTGGAACATACCGTCTGGCTCTACGGAACTTCCTATGTTTATAAGAATTTTAGAGTAGGTGAGGAGGGCGGATTGGAGGATCTTGGGGACGAATATTACGGATATAATTTTTACCGCGATATTATAAATCGTTTCCCGGTCGAGGTGGATGTGTTTGAAGATCAGTTCGATACCGAAGCTTCTAAAGAAACCTTGCCGGAACTGACAAAACTGAGGCAGTACAGGACGGACGGGGAAAACTTTGTTGATTTCCTTACAGAAGACGGCAGAGTGATCCGTCTCTATAAGGATCAGAGCTTTGACGGAAAGTCGGATTATGATGCATTTTACGGAATATATTATGCGGGTTAAAAGGAAATAAGAGAGGAAGGCTCGGCTTTACGGATAGAAGAAGCCGAGTTTTTTCTTTATTAAGCGGTTTTTGGAGAAGGAGGGGGAGAGGGTATGAAAGTTATACCGAATAACTACCCTTTCGGAGAGGGCGGAGGGGAGAATTTATCTATATAATAAGCAGCAAAGGCTTTCGGTGCAGAAAAAGAATAAGGAGATCAGACAGATGAAAAAAATATTTTTGACAGCCTGTTTATTGATGTTGACGTTCTCTCTCTTCGGATGCAGCGCGTTCACGCAGAGTGAGGGCGACAGTGAGAAAGAGGAGACGACAAAGAGCAGGAAGAAAAAAGATAAGGACAAGAAAAAGGATACAAGGAAGACAAGGAAGATAGGGAAGATAAGGAAGGCGAGGACGAGAAAAGAGAGGATGAGGAGATCGTTTCGATAGAAGTTTATACGGAGGGGGACTCCCAGAAGGAATACCTGGTGGGCTATGACTGGGAGGATTGCGACACCGCGGTGGATTCCCATTTGGATCGTTTTGTGTGGGAGGACACGGGATATCCGGAACTGGAGAAGTTTCTGGAGGAGGAAAACCGAAGATCCGAGGAAGGAAACCGCGCCCGCAGCGATGAGACGATCAGGAGAATGAGAGAGGAGCATGATGAGACGAAGGATGGCTGTTATTATCAAGTAGAGGACAGGCTGTATCTGGAGAGGACGGACAGCAGAATCTTCGGATTTATGAAGCAGAGGCTGGACCAAGAGGAGGAGATGCTGGATATGAGGATCAGATCCTATAATATCCTTCCCGAGACCGGCGAGCGGCTCTTTCTCGAAGATTTCGTCAAAGATTATGATGCGCTGGCGGAGAGAATCGTAAAGGGAATCAGGGAGATCTATCAGGAGCCTTATCAGAAGGCGGGAGAAGAAAGACCCTTTAACGAGGCCGAGGCGAGAGAATATATCTTAGATGCGCTTGAGACAATAGATGATGAGGAGAATCTTCACACTCTGGGATGGGTTCTGGATGAGCAGGGACTCCTATTCTGTCTCTTCAATCCGCCGGACGTGGGAGCACGGGATCTTTCTTATGTACCGCTTCGCGTGCAGATTCCGTATCACGAGCTGGATGAGATGCTGGAGCAGGAGTTTTTCGATTATACGGCGCTTCCACAAAACTATATCACGAGTATTCTTCCCTATACGGAATATGTCCTGGAAAGCGGGGGAGAGGAGATACGCCTGTATGTGGAACTGGTGAAGGAAAAGGTGGAGGGCTATGAACACGACTTTGTATACGATAAGGGAGCGGTGAATATTACGGTGAACGAAAATCGGCTCGAAACAGACAATGAAGAGTTTGATATGACACCGGATAAAGTCGTTCTGGTAAAGAAGGAGGAGGAGTTCTATCTCTATATGGACTTTTACTGTGAATCCTATGATGAGATCAGATCATACAGGATCACTCCGGATGGAGCGCAGGAGCTGAAAACCGTAGAGGGAGGATTCGCCTATTCGCCGACCGTCATCGATACGGTTCCCGTGGAAAAGGTGATCTGGCTCTACGGCACTTCATTCGTATATAAGAATTACAGAGTGGATGCCGATGGCAGGCTGGAGGATGCAGGAGACGAAACTTACAGATATCATGTATGCAACAGGATCCGGAATCGTTTTCCCATCGAGGTGGATGTGTTCGAGGACGCGTTCGATACCGAAGCTTCTAAAGAAACCTTGCCGGAACTGACAAAACTGAGGCGGTACAGGACGGACGGGGAAAACTTTGTTGATTTCCTTACAGAAGACGGCAGAGTGATCCGTCTCTATAGGGATCAGAGCTTTGACGGAAAGTCGGATTATGATACATTTTACGAAATAATTTATGCGGGTTAAAAGGAAATAAGAGAGGAAGGCTCGGCTTCACGGATAGAAGAAGCCGAGTTTTTTCTTTATTAAGCGGGTTTTTCACCAAAAATTCACATAATATGTAAAAGGCTCGGCAAGTACGGAAATATCACGTTTTTTGGGCACTCAATTGCATAAGATTAAAAGAAGTATAAATTGACATAAGAAAAGTCCTCTGATAAGATAAACCGATATATTTTATAGGTAATATCGAAAGCCTAAAAAAACGGAAAGAGGGAAAGGATTCAGAAGGGAGGGAAGGAGCTTATGCAGCGGGAGCCCCTTTTTCTCGAAAATGAGAAATGGAAATATTCGGAGCTTGCGAATTTTACAAATGAATCGGATGAAGTGATCTATCGGCTGCTGTCAATGATCGGGGAGGTTTTTGGCTGCAGCTCTTCTTATGTTTTTGAAGTAAATTCGGCAGGGGAGCTCGTCAATACCTATCGATGGAGCGGCAAAAGAGCGGATTTTGGAGAAGGAAGAGAGAGTGCGACAGATCTTTCCTCTGTTTTTGAGATCTGCAAAAAGCTATGCAAATCCGGAGACTCTCTCATAAGGGAAGAGCTCGGTGAAGATAAGGAGGGAAGAGGAAGGCTTCTCCGATATCGGGAAGAAAAAGAAGGGAGCTCCTACCTGATCAGAGCGATTTACAGGAATGAGGTGCTTTTGGGGTTCATCGCCGCAGGCGATCCTCCGGAGCGGATGCTCGAGCCGTTGCAACGATTTATGGAAGCCTTTTCGGATCTGATTTCTCTTGTGAAGGAATACAGAAATTCGATGAGCAATCTTGAATTTATGAGCTATTGCGATCAGATGACGGGAGCATTCAACAGAAATGCATTTGAGAGCGATGAGCTGATTTTCGGGGATACAAAAAGCTTCGGAGTGGTGTTTTGTGATGTTTCGGATTTGAAAAATGTCAATGATCAGCAGGGGCATGACAGAGGAGATCAGATCATTCGCCGTTCGTATTATTTTCTTCGGCGGATTTTTTATAATGAACATATTTACCGGATCGGCGGAGATGAATTTATCGTAATTTGCCGCAATATGAAGAAAAGCATATTTGAAGCAAAGCTCTCGGAGCTTAGGGATATGATCAGGAGATCGCCTCATCATCTTGCGATCGGCGCGAGCTGGGCGAAAGGAGAAAAGATCGATCTTTCCCGGCAGAAAAACGAGGCGGAGGAAGCGATGTACGAGGAGAAAAAGAAGTATTATTTATCAGAGATGAAAGGGAAAAAAAGAAAAAGGAATCAAGCATGGCGGAATTCTTAGATGTGCTGCGCACCGAAAAAAAATACAGGATTTCTCCGATTACGGCAGGAAGAATCAAGCAGAGATTATCCTCCGTATTGGCTCCGGATGAGAACTGCAGAGGGGGAAGAGCTTATATCGTCAAATCCCTGTATTTTGATTCGATAGATAGTAGAGATTACAGAGAAAAAGAAAGCGGAGTGGAATTTCGCAGAAAGATCAGGCTTCGTACTTATGGAGAGGGAGATATCGTAAAACTGGAATGGAAGAGGAAGCAGGGGGCTAAGCAGAGAAAGCAAAGCCTCCTGCTGAGACCTGAGGATGCGAGGGAGCTGATGGAATGCAGATATTCCTGCTTATTGAAGTATGAGGATGAATTGGCAAGGCGGCTCTATACGATAATGAGCGAGGAAGTTTATATTCCGCGCTGCATGATCGTGTACCGGCGGACGGCTTTCGTGCATCCGACCAACGATATCAGGATTACGATAGACAGCGGAATATCCGCCGATGAGGGAAGGCGTGATATTTTTTCCGAGAGCCGCTTTCTATACCCGGTTCAGGAATTTGGGGATGCCGTTCTTGAGGTGAAATATAATCATTTTTTGCTGGATTATATCAGAAAGGCGATCTCGTTTGAGAGCCTGACGGAATCGGCAAACAGCAAATATATTGCCGGAAGATATTTTGGTTTCAGAGGAGTAAAAGTATGAATGAAAATTTATTGTATTATATCTCAAATCATGCAGGAAGCCTGAGCATACAGGAACTGCTGATTAATTTTTTGACGGCTCTGGCGGCGGGGCTGATTATTTTTTTATCCTATCGTTTTTCGCATTCGGGTGCGGTTTACAGCGCAAGATTCAATGTTTCTCTCTGGATGCTTGCGGTAGTGACGACGATGGTGATGTGCGTGATCGGCAATAATATAGCGCTCTCCCTCGGTATGGTCGGTGCGCTTTCCATCGTGCGTTTTCGTACGGCAATCAAGGATGCGAGGGATACGGCATATATATTCTGGAGCATTGCGGTAGGGATTTGCTGCGGCATATCCGATTTTGTCACGGCAATGATCGGAAGCACGGTGATCTTTTTGCTGATGCTCGTGATAGGAGGAGCGGGAAGCAACACAAGATATCTTCTGATCATCAGGGGAGGCAGAGAAATAGCGGCTCCCGTGCAGCAGATCATGCAGGAGGCTTTCCGGGGAAAGGCGCGGATCTGTGTGAAAAACATGAGTAAAAGCGGAGTGGAGTATATCTTTGAGCTTTCCGAGAGGCAGATTGCAAGATACCATAGAGAGAAGCTGGGCAGCAGGATTTTGGATATGGAGCAGGTCGAAGAGGTCAATCTTGTAGGCCAGAATGAAGAGATTGCGGCATGATGCTGGAAGCGCTTGAAGCCGGGGGAGAAGATCGATGTATTTAAAAATCAAAACGGCGACGGCAGCCATTCTTTTTATGCTGGTGATGAGCGCAGCTCTGGGATATTTAAAATACCTCTATATCGACCGGGGCAATCAAAGAGCATGGCATCATAAGATTGCGGCAAAGACAGACAGCTCCCCGGGTGTTTCCGAAATCCCGAAGGACTATATGGTGGGAGAGGATTTTGTATCCCATCTGCCGCTTGTCATCATCGATACGGCAGGCGAAGAAATTATTAATTATAAATATTATAATCATGAAAAAAAGACCTTTGAATACAGAGAAGGGGCGAAGCCGGATGTGGAAATGCAGATTTCCCTCATCGATGGCAAAGAGGGAGTAAACCGCTTGGGAGATATTCCGCAGAGCATTTCTTTCGGAAGCATCAGAATACGGGGAAATACCTCATCTACCGCCCGCTTTCCCAAGAAGCAATATCTGATCAAGCTAAAGACCGAGGAGGGGGAGGAAAATAATATCGAGGTCTTGGGCATGACAGCCTCTTCCGAGTGGATACTGAACGGCACCCAGCTCGATAGGAGCTATCTGCGCAACTATATTGCGATGAATACGGGAGGGGAGCTGGATCCCTTTACGCCGGATATGCGTTACTGTGAGGCGTTTATGAAAAAAGAAGAAGGCTTCGAGTATATGGGTTTATTTATCATGTATGAGAAGATAGAGCCGGGGAAGGGGAGGATGGAGATTCCCGAGGTATCCTTTCCCCAGACGATAGAGGACAGCTCCTATGTTCTGCTCAGAGACAGAGTGAATCCGGGGGAATATCATTTTCCGGTCCGCTCTACTCTGCATCAGAGAGAGGATAACTGGATGAATCTGAGCTATCCCTCCGAAAGAAAAATCACCGAGGAATATTGGGAATATATTCAAAACGATATCAAAGAACTTGAGAGGGCACTGTATTCCGAGCGCTACGAGGAGTTTGTCCGTTATAGGAAGCTTTTGGATCTGGATTCCTTTGTGGATTATTATATTATCAATGAGTTCTTTGCAAACTATGATGCAGGCTGGAATTCCACCTATATTTATAAAAATGAAAAAGGAAAAATAGCGATAGGTCCGTTCTGGGATTTTGACGGGGCGATGGATAATTATGAGGAGGGGCTTTTGGAATTGGATGTGCTCGTGCTCGGAACCACTCCGTGGTTTGACCGCCTGACTTCGGACCAGTATTTTATCGACAGGGTGAATAAAAGATATCGGGAGCTCAGAAAAGGGCTTTTATCCCCGCAGAAAATCGCGAAGGAAATCGATGAGGCGGCTGCATTTATCGCAAAGCCCGTGCAAAGAGATGTGAGCAGATGGGAAGAGCTTTATGCTGCAAACATGGATATTCTTGCGGAAAAGGAGAGCGGACTGAGGATAGACAGAAACAGAGCGGGATGGGAAGAAGAGGTGATCCGGGTGAAGGATGTGCTTCTCCTGCACGGAAGCTATATGGATAAGGGAAGAGCGGTGCTGCCCGAGCGCCTGATTTTTGACGAAAAGGGAGTGCCAAATGTTTTGGGAGCGGCGGCATTGCTGATCATTGTGGCGGTCTCCATGGTATTGATGCAGAAACAAAATAAGAAGTAAATGAAAGAAAGAAGCAAGAATAATGAGTGTTGAAACGAGAAGACAAAAACCGGAAAATCAAAAGCTGCCGGGAATCAAAAGCAATCTATGGATCATGGCGGGTGTGCTCAGCCTGCTCATCTACACGGTGTGGCGTCTTGTTTTTACGATACCCCATCCGAAAGTTTACGGCAGATTTGCAATGATCTGCGGAATCGTGCTGTTTTTGGCGGAGATTACCTCGATGTTTGAGGGAACGGAGCATTTGATCAGGATCAGGAGAAAGAGGATGCCCATGCTTCCCGATGCTCCGAAGGATCAATATCCGGATATCGATGTGCTGATTGCAACGCATAATGAGGAAAGCGAGCTCCTGTATAAAACAATCAACGGATGTAAGCATATGGATTATCCGGATAAGAGCAAGGTGCATATTTATGTCTGCGATGACGGCAACCGCCCCGAGATAAAAAAGCTTGCCCAAGAGATGGGAGTGGGATATTTCGGTCTGGAGGGAAATAAGCTGGCAAAAGCGGGAAATCTGAATCACGCGATATCAAAAACCGGCTCGCCCTGGATCGTTACCTTTGACGCGGATATGATCCCGATGCATAATTTCCTGATGGAAACCGTACCCTATGTCTTTTTGCCGAAAATGAGGCAAAATAAGGACGGAAGCTGGACAGAGAGAAAGAGCAAAAAGATAGAGGAAAACTATAAGATAGGATTTATCCAGACGCCGCAGAGCTTTTATAATCCGGATCTCTTTCAGTATAATTTTTACAGCGAGAAGCGCATACCGAACGAGCAGGATTATTTTTTTAGAGAAATCAATGTCGGAAGAAATAATGCAAATGCGCCGATTTATGCCGGCTCCAATACCTTGATTTCAAGAGAGGCGCTGGAGGAGGTAGGGGGCATTGCCACGGGAACGATTACCGAGGATTTTGAGACCGGAATCAAGATCCAGTCGAAGGGCTATACCTGCTATGCGATAGATAAGGGATTGGCGCACGGGCTTGCGCCGACGGAGATCAGGAGCCTGATCACCCAGAGAATCAGATGGGGGAGGGGATGCATCAGCTCGCTCAGAAAGATTAAGCTCTTTCTCAATCCGGATCTTAATTTCAGTGCGAAAATGAGCTATTTCGCCTGCAAGATGTATTGGTGGAGCTTCATCAAAAGATTCGTCTATATATTGGCTCCGATTATCTTTGTGCTCTTTGGGATTCCCTCCGTAATATTCGATTTGAGGGGCTTGCTGACAATATGGCTTCCGGTATATTCGATACACTCCTTTGCCATTTCCAGAGCGAGCGGAAAAATCCGGAATCATCATTGGAGCAATATCATCGATACGATACTCTCTCCTTATCTGGTTCTTCCGATTTTAATGGAAACCTTTCGTATAGAGCAGAAAAAGTTTCATGTAACGAAAAAAATCAGAGAAGCGACCCAGGGAAATGATTTGGATTTGGCGATCCCCCATATGGTTCTCTTATTTTTTGATGTGCTGGCTCTCTTTATCGCGGTCTTTGATTTATGGAATCATAAGCATCCGGGTACTCTTGTGATCGTATACTGGCTGGCGCTTGCCGCGATTCATCTTCTGATGGCGATTTTTTTCATGTCGGGAAGAAAGAACAGGAGAACGAACGACAGGTTTCATATCCGGATTCCGGCAAAGCTCTCTTATCATGACAGAGAGTATAAGGCAAAGACGATCAATCTTTCCGAAACCGGGCTTCTCCTCTTCATGGAAGGGGATCCGGAGGGACTGCGCCCGAAAGAGGAACTCGGGCTCATCCTGGAAAGAGATCGGTACAGGGCTTTGGTAAAAGGAAGCTGCATCAGAGCGGAAAAAAGAGGAAAATATACGGAAATTGCGGTAGAACTGGAAGCGCTCGAGGGAGAAAACAAATCCCAGTATTATCAGATACTGTATGATAAGAAGCATGATTTTGCGCAGGAGATGTCGGATTCGGTAGGAGTGTTTGAGGATTTATTCCTCAATATCAGGAAAAGAATGGAAACGGCGCAATAAAATTTGCCGGCAAGGCGATATAAGGAGGAAAAGATCTTGAAAGAAAAAGGAAATCAAAGCATAATGCGGATTTTCCTCAATATGCTCCTGCTCTTTTCGAGTCTGGGGCTTCATGCGCTGCTTACCCCAAAGACCCTGCCGGCTCTTCTGTCCTATATTTTTCTTGCCCATTTCTTCGGCTTTTTCTTTTCGCTGAAAAAAGGGGACAGGAGAATCTGGCTGCTTTTGGGAATTGCGCTCCATATCCTCGTCTTTGTTCTGCTCAAAGATCCCGGAAGGATCCTTCACCTGCCTGCGCAGGGGGGAGAGCCTTCCGCGCTCCCGGTCGAAAAAGAACATCTTATCCTCGCCTTCATCCTGCTGCATGCGCTTTCCTATCTGGTGCGGATCTATAGGGGAGAGGCGGAGGCGAACAGGAATCTTTTGGATGTGGCGCTTTATCTTTCCGTGCTGAGCTTTCTTCCGATTCGTCCCCTGCTCTCCCATGAATGGCTCAAGAGGCAGAGGGAGGAGAGGAAGATAGAGGGCGGGGTCATTGCCCGGGGGATCTATCTCCTGCTCATCGGTGCGGCAAAACAAATGATTTTGGTAAAGAGTTTCGCGTTGATTGCGGATACCGTGTTCTTAATGACGAAAGCAGGGCATCTGCTGATGGAAATTCCTCTGCTCTTGGCATGGGTCGGGTTTTTTGCTTTCGCCTTGCAGATGTTTTATACATTTTCGGCATATTCGGATCTTTCCGTCGGTTTTTTGGCATTATTCGGGATTGAACTGAAAAAGGATTTCGGATTTCCTTACGCTGCCGCATCTTTGGCAAAATATTGGATGGGCTGGCAGAGCTCGGTCAAGGATTTCTTTTATCAAAAGGGATTTTTATTTTTCGGCGAAAATAAAAAGAAAAAGAACGCGAGCCGCTTTTATTCATACATGCTCAGCGGAGCTTTATTCGGTGCCTGGTTCGGTTTCAGTCTCCGCTTCGTGCTTTGGGCAACTCTTTTTTCTTTGTTTTTGGCATTTGAGGAGATCGTGTTTGATGAGGAGAGGGAGTCGCAGGGCGGCGCTCTCATGCATTTGCCGACTTTGGCGGGCGCTCTTTTGGGCTGGCTTCTGATCAGAACGGAAAATTATTATCATTTTAAGGAGTATTTCGGCAATCTCTTTTTGCAAAACGGAAACGAAATTTTTAATCCTTATGTCTGGATGTTTTTCAGAGAGTATATCTGGTTTTGGATGATCGGCATTTTAGGCTGCATAGATCCGAGAGCGTATCAGGCTCTGATCCGGCGTTTCAGGTATGAAAGAGGCGAGAGTCGAAAAAAGAGGCGCTCGGCAATCTCTGCAAAAAGATGGCAAGGCTTATGGCAGGGAGCCGGAGCTCTTTTTCTCCTTTTGCTCATCCCGATCTACCTCTTCGGCGGAGGAGAACTCAATTCCCGTTTACCCGGGAGGATTCGCTATCCTTTTTTGGAGGCTTACGGAAGCTTGCAAAAAATTCTGGGAAAGCAAGAAATCAAGGGATTTTCCGTAGTGAGGGATAAGAAGGGGATTCTCTATGAAAGCAGTTTTTGGAACGGATTCGCTTCGGATAAGCGGGAGTTTGTCCGAAAGATCAGGGTTTTCAAGGACAATCTTGACAAAGAGGGGACGAAAGTGGGAATGGTGATTTATCCGACGAAGCTTTTATGGAAGGAATACGGCTATGCGGGAATTCCTTACAGAGACGATACGATAGTGGCGGAGGAAATCAAATCATGGATGAATTACTACAAAATCCCCGTGCTGGATCTCCAGTTTATGGGCAGGGACGAAAACGCCATGGAAGAGAATTTTTTCTATACGGATGAATATTGGAGCCCGAAAGGCGCATTTAAGGGCTATGTACATATTCTTGCCTGGATGAAAGAGAGCTTCGGGCAGGAGCTTGACCCGAAAAATTCCTTGAGAGATATTGCTTCTTATCGGATCGAAAAGGAGGAAGAGGGGCGGCTCGGAGAGCAGGGAAAAAAGACGGGATTTTTCTATGCCCGAAGAGCGGACCATGATATCAGGATAGAGCCTCTGCATCCCGGCAGTTATACGGTAAGATATGAAAATCAGGGCTCGATGGAGGAACTGAGCGGAAGTTTCGGGGAAAGCCTGATGGGAGAAAGCAAATCCCTTTTTGCATACGGGGCGTATGAGAGGGGCTTTAATGAGGGCTATCTCAGAGGGGGGAGGTATCGGTATATCTCCATTCTCAATCAGGAGGAAACAAAGGGGAAGAGCCTGCTTTTGATAAAGGACGGCAATGCGGCGCCCATAGGCGCATTTTTGGCACAATCCTTTGCAAGAGTCGATCTTTTGGAAGTGACGATGATTGAGGAGGGGGAGATCGGAAAGCTTCTGGAGGAAAATCACTATGATTATGTGCTCATCACCTTGGGTGCAAAACAATTGGTGGAAACGCGGTTTGAGTTTTAGCGATGATGAGGAGCGGGATGGATTATTATAGAAGAAAATGGGTTTTATTCTTGATCACGGGCATTTTCGTCTTCGTTTCGGTATTGGGGATCATGGGCGGCTTTACGATCATCTATGCCAAAAAGCGAAGAGAGGCGCAGGAGGAGAAGAGAGCAAAAGGGGTCAGCGTATACGGCGCTTTGCGGGTAGAGGAGGGAAGGCTTTACGGCAAAGAGAATGAGCCCGTCGTGCTCAGAGGGGCAAGCAGTCACGGGATCAGCTGGTATCCGAGATATCTAAACGGAGAGGCGATGAAGACGCTTGCCGGGTACGGGGCAAACCTGCACAGGCTCTCGATGTATCCGGAGGGAGAAAGCGGCTATGTAAACTCTCCCCGTGAGAATATGGATTATCTCTATATGGGAATAGAGAGCGCAAGGTCCGCGGATATGTATATTATCGTGGACTGGCATATTCTCAGGGATCACAATCCTTTGATCTATGCGGACGAAGCGGAGGCTTTCTTTGATGAGCTCAGCAGGCATTATCAGGATGCTCCGGATATCATTTACGAAATCTGCAATGAGCCGAATCAGGATACGAGCTGGGAAGATGTGTACGAATATGCGATGCGCATGATACCGGTGATCAGAAAGAATGCGCCGAATGCGCTCATCCTGGTCGGAACCCCCGATTTTTGTACCGACTTCGAGGGTCCGATGAAAAAGCCTCTGGATTATCCCAATATCATGTACACCTTGCACAGATATGTGGATGCATCCGAGGAAAAGCCCTGTGATATCGATCTGATCAGGAAAGTTACGCAGACGGGGCTGCCGGTTTTTGTGAGTGAATGGGGAATAGAGCTGGGAGAGGAGGAATTTTCTCCCGATAAAAAAATTTATCCGGAGAATGCAAGACCGCTGCTGGATTATATGGACGAGCAAAAGATCAGCTGGGCGGCATGGGCTCTTTCCAATAAAGAAGAAGTGCACAGCATACTCAGAAGCGATTGCGAAAAATACGGCGGATGGATACAAGAGGATATGAGTGATTTCGGAAAATTCTTTTTCGAAGAACTGAAGAAAAATAAAGAGAGAAAGAAATGATGGACGAAGCGTGGAGATATATCAAAACGATATTGCGGATCTGCGGAGTGCTTGCGCTCGGGCTTTTGCTCTTGATCTCATGGAACGCTTTGGAACGAAAGAAGGCAAAGGAGCAAGCGGAGCTGATTTTCATGAGGGATAAGGGAGAGAGCGCGGTGCTGCTGAGCATGGACGGCTGTGTCGTGCTGGATGCCGGAGACGAGGAGGGGGGAAAGTATCTTTTTGAGCTCCTCAAGAGCAGGGGCGTCGATAAGATCGACTGTCTGGTGCTGAGCAGCCCGGCGGACAGGCATATCAAGGGAGCGGCTTATCTTTTGGATCATATCGAAATCAGCCAGATTCTTACCCCTTATTATGAGGGAGGCTCGGAAAGCTTTCGCAGTCTCAGGGATAAGGCGCTTATGATGCGGATACCGATGTATCCGATTTACAGACATCGGCTTTTTCATTACGGAGAGCTGGATATCAGAGTGTTTGCTCCGGAAAAGTTTTATTATGACGAACAGAAAAACTATACGCTTGCATTTTCCTTTCAGCACGGAGAGGTGAGCGGGCTCTTTCTGCACGGGGGAGGCAGGGAGAGGGTCAGGGAGGTCTTGCGGCTTCCCAAAGGGGAGGTGGATATCTGCAGCCTTTCCGAAAAGATCAAAGAGGAGGAAAAAACAGCCTTGCTCGAGAAGCTCTCTCCCGAAATACTGATAGAAGACGGGATGAGCGCGGGAAGCTATATCAGCGATGCAAGAAAGATCCGGAGGCAGGGGGGAGAGTAAGAGCTCCCCTTTTTGATTGCTTTTTTTAGCGCGGCAGAGGGGGAGGGTTTTGACGATCGGGCGGCGAAAAAAACACTTGCAATATGAGGATGCTTATGGTATCATTACAAGGCTGTGACATTGATAGCTGTGAAGCGTGAGGTTGCTGCTTGAAAAAGCAGGTTTTCCGTGGAGCGAAGGTCATGTTACGAAACTGGCGACAAGTCACTGTACAAGTAAACAGCAGATGCGTTTGTTTTCGTGTGTAAAGCAATAGGATACACACGGCGGAGTGTACAGTCACCGCTTGTCGAACTTTTTAGAAAGTGCGAAAAGGAGGCGACTTTTTTTATGGCAAGTCAAGTTATGAGAATCACATTAAAGGCTTATGATCATCAGCTGGTAGACAGCTCTGCGGGAAAGATCGTAGAGACGGTGAAGAGAACCGGCGCCAAGGTATCCGGTCCCGTGCCGCTGCCGACGAAGAAAGAGGTGGTTACGATACTTCGTGCGGTTCATAAGTATAAGGACTCTCGTGAGCAGTTCGAGCAGAGAACGCATAAGAGACTGATCGATGTGGTTATGCCCAGCGAAAAGACCGTGGATGCATTATCTCGTCTGGAAATGCCCGCAGGCGTACATGTAGACATCAAAATGAAGAGTAGATAATCCCGCTCTAGAATGAGTGCCGAAAGGTGCTCCGCTGTAGAAAATTATCAGGAGGAATAGAAATGAAGAAGGCAATACTTGCAACAAAAGTAGGAATGACGCAGATCTTTAACGATGCAGGCGTTCTGATTCCGGTAACCGTTCTTCTTGCAGGTCCCTGCGTGGTTACTCAGGTAAAGACCGAAGAGAACGACGGCTATAATGCGGTACAGGTTGCGTACGGAAAGATTCGTACCAAGCTCGTAAGCAAGGCAAAAGAGGGGCATCTTAAGAAAGCCGGAGTGGAGAAGCTTATCGTGGAAAAAGGCGATGGCAAGAGAGAGGTCTTTGCGGCAGGAAGATTTATCAGAGAGTTCAGGTTTGACAATGCATCTGAGTATTCCGTAAAGGATGAGATCAAGGCAGATATTTTTGCGGCGGGAGATAAGGTCGATGCAACCGCGATTGCAAAAGGAAAAGGTTTCCAGGGCGCGATCAAGAGACACGGACAGCATAGAGGACCTATGGCGCACGGTTCCAAGTTCCATCGCCATCAGGGTTCGAGCGGTTCCACATCTTCACCGAGCCGTGTATTTAAGGGCAAGGGAATGCCCGGACATATGGGCGCAAAGAGAATTACCACACAGAATCTCGAAGTGGTAAGAGTTGAGGACAATCTCATCCTCGTTAAGGGCGCGGTTCCGGGACCGAAGAAATCACTCGTAACGCTTAAGGAAACAGTTAAGTGCAAGGCTTAACGGAAAGGAGGAATACATAGATGGCTAAAGTATCTGTTTACAATATAGAAGGAAAAGAAGTGGGCGATATCGAACTGAATGATTCGATATTCGGAGTTGAAGTAAACGAGCATCTGGTACATATGGCGGTCGTTGCTCAGCTCGCAAATAAGCGTCAGGGAACACAGAAGGCAAAAACCCGTGCGGAAGTCAGCGGCGGCGGAAGAAAGCCCTGGAGACAGAAGGGAACCGGTCATGCAAGACAGGGTTCGATCAGATCTCCTCAGTGGAAGGGCGGCGGCGTTGTGTTTGCTCCTACACCGAGAGATTACACAATCACCCTGAACAAGAAGGAAAAGAGACTTGCGCTCAAATCTGCGCTGACAAGCAGAGTAAACGAAAATAAGTTCATCGTTGTGGATGATTTTGCAATGGATGAGATCAAGACAAAGAAAATGCAGACCACTCTCAACAACCTCAAAGTAAATAAGGCTTTGGTGGTGGTGCCGGAGGGTGAAACCAATACCGTACTTTCTGCAAGAAATATAAGAGGGGTAAAAGCTGCTTCTCCCAAGACGATCAATGTATACGACATTCTGAAGTACAATACGGTAGTGGCTTCCAAGGCTGCTGTCAATACGATTGAGGAGGTATACGCATAATGGCTAATATTCAGTATTATGATGTCATATTAAAGCCCGTCATTACCGAGAAGAGCATGGCAGGTATGGCTACAAAGAAATATACTTTCCTTGTACATACAGAGGCGAATAAGACAATGATTAAGGAAGCCGTTGAGAAGATGTTCCCCGGAACCAAGGTGGAGAGGGTAAACACGATGAATCTCGAGGGCAAGACCAAGCGCCGCGGAATGACTTTCGGAAAGACCGCAAAGAGAAAGAAAGCGATCGTACAGCTTACGGCGGACAGCAAAGAGATAGAATTGTTCACGGGTCTGTAAGAAAAGACCCCATTATAGAGATATACGGAAAGTTCCGTGATAAAAACAGAGGTAAAACACCTTAGAAGGAGATTGCAATGGGAATTAAAAAATATACTCCATATACACCTTCAAGACGTAATATGACAGGATCCGATTTTGCGGAGATCACCAAATCTACGCCGGAGAAATCCTTGGTCGTTTCGTTGAAGAAGAATGCAGGACGTAATAATCAGGGTAAGATAACCGTAAGACATCGCGGCGGCGGTGCGAAGAGAAAATACAGAATCATTGATTTCAAGAGAAATTCAAAGGACGGAATCCCCGCAAAGGTGGCTTCCATAGAGTATGATCCGAACAGATCTGCAAATATTGCGCTGATCGCATATGCAGACGGAGCAAAGTCCTATATCATCGCGCCGGAAGGGCTTGAGGTAGGCATGAAGGTAATGAGCGGAGAGCATGCGGAGTTCAAAGTAGGAAACTGCCTGCCTCTGTCGGTAATACCGGTAGGTACGCAGGTTCATAATGTGGAGCTTTACCCCGGAAAAGGAGCACAGCTTGTAAGATCTGCAGGCAACGGCGCACAGCTGATGGCAAAGGAAGGAAAGTATGCAACCTTGAGACTTCCCTCCGGAGAGATGCGCATGGTTCCGATCGGTTGCAGAGCGACGATAGGAGTTGTAGGAAACGGAGATCATTCTCTGATCAAGATCGGCAAGGCGGGAAGAAAGCGCCATATGGGCTTCAGACCGACGGTTCGCGGATCCGTAATGAACCCCAATGACCATCCGCACGGAGGCGGTGAGGGCAAGACCGGTATCGGACGTCCGGGACCGAGCACACCTTGGGGCAAGCCTGCACTCGGATTGAAAACCAGAAACAAGAAGAAACATTCCAACAAGCTTATCATCAGAAGAAGAGATGGTAAGGGTGCTGGTAGATAAGGGGGAGCCAGATGTCACGTTCATTAAAAAAAGGACCGTTCGCAGATGCGAGCTTATTGAAGAAAATAGATGCAATGAATGCAGCAGGCCAGAAGAGCGTAATCAAAACATGGTCACGCCGTTCGACGATATTCCCGCAGATGGTAGGGCATACGCTTGCTGTGCATGACGGCAGGAAGCATGTGCCGGTATATGTTACCGAAGATATGGTAGGGCATAAGCTCGGAGAGTTTGTCGCTACGAGAACATACAGAGGGCATAAGTCGGATGACAAGAAGGCATCCAGATAATAAAGAAAGGTTTGAAAGGAGGTTTCACTAATGGCAAGAGGACATAGATCCCAGATCAAGAGAGAAAGAAATGCAGTTAAGGATACCAGACCCTCAGCAAAGCTTTCTTATGCAAGAGTATCCGTTCAGAAAGCATGTTTCGTGCTTGATGCAATCAGAGGAAAATCGGTCAACGAAGCGCTCGCTATACTGCTGTATAATCCGAGGTATGCTTCGAGGCTGATAGAGAAATTACTTAAATCAGCAATTGCAAATGCAGAGAACAACAATAATCTCAGCGCAGAGAATCTGTATATTGCAGAGTGCTATGCCGGCGAAGGCCCCATAATGAAGAGAGTAAAACCGAGAGCACAGGGAAGAGCGTATCGTATCGAGAAGAGAATGAGCCATATCACTGTGGTGCTTGACGAAAGATAAGAAGGAGGCAAGTAATGGGACAGAAAGTTAATCCACACGGTTTAAGAGTCGGTATTATCAAAGACTGGGATTCCAGATGGTACGCAGACGCTGATTTTGCTGATTACCTTGTTGAAGACTTTAACATAAGAAAATTCTTAAAGAAGAGATTGTTCAGTTCGGGTATTTCTCATATAGAGATTGAGCGTGCTTCGGACAGGGTGAGAGTTATCGTTCACACCGCAAGACCGGGTATCGTTATCGGAAAGCAGGGCGCAGAGATTGAGAAGCTCAAAGGCGAGCTTGCAAAATATACGGATAAGAAGATTTTTATCGACATCAAAGAAATTAAGAGACCGGACAGAGATGCTCAGCTTGTAGCCGAGAGCATTGCGCAGCAGCTTGAGAACCGTGTTTCCTTCCGCCGTGCGATGAAGTCCACGATGGGAAAGAGCATGAAGGCGGGAGTGCTGGGTATTAAGGCGGCTTGTTCCGGAAGACTAGGCGGAGCGGATATGGCCCGTACGGAATTTTATTCCGAGGGAACGATACCGCTGCAGACGCTTCGTGCGGATATCGAATTCGGTTTTGCGGAAGCGGATACAACATACGGAAAAGTCGGCGTAAAGGTATGGATCTATAACGGAGAAGTACTTCCGACAAAAGCACAGAAGGAAGGGAGTGAGAGATAATTATGTTAATGCCTAAAAGAGTAAAGCGTAGAAAGCAGTTCCGCGGTTCCATGGCAGGCAAGGCTCTCAGAGGAAATACGATTTCCAACGGAGAGTACGGTTTGATCGCTCTTGATCCCTGTTGGATAAAGTCGAATCAGATCGAGGCTGCCCGTGTTGCGATGACTCGATATATCAAGCGTGGCGGTAAGGTATGGATTAAGATATTCCCGGATAAGCCGGTTACGGCGAAGCCGGCAGAGACTCGAATGGGTTCGGGAAAAGGATCTACGGAGTATTGGGTAGCCGTTGTAAAGCCGGGACGTGTTATGTTTGAGATTGCGGGCGTGAGTGAAGAGGTTGCCAGAGAGGCGCTTCGTCTTGCGATGCATAAGCTTCCCTGCAGATGTAAGATAGCTTCAAAGGCTGAGTTAGAAGGCGGTGATAAGAGTGAAAACTAATAAATATATCAATGAATTAAGGGCTAAATCAGCAGCAGAGTTAAATGAAGAATTAGTTTCCGCTAAGAAGGAACTTTTCAACTTGAGATTCCAGAATGCAACCAGTCAGCTGGATAATACATCAAGGATTGCAGAGGTTCGCAAGAACATAGCAAGAATCCAGACCATTATAACTGAGAATGCAAAGTTGGCGTAAGCCGAAAGGAGACAGACCGTGGTAGAGAGAAATCTTAGAAAAACACGTATCGGCAAGGTTGTCAGCAATAAAATGGATAAGACAATCACCGTTGCGATCGAAGACCATGTAAAGCATCCGCTCTACGGCAAGATCGTAAAGCAGACAGTTAAATTCAAAGCGCATGATGAAAAGAACGAGTGCGGCGAAGGCGATACAGTAAAGATTATGGAAACGAGACCGCTTTCCAGAGATAAGAGATGGCGTCTTGTAGAGATTATAGAGAAGGCTAAATAAGCAGATAGGAAGGAGTATCAGACATGATCCAGCAGGAAACACGTTTGAGAGTTGCCGACAATACCGGTGCGAAGGAACTCCTTTGTATCCGTGTTATGGGCGGTTCGACAAGAAGATATGCTCATATCGGCGATATCATCGTTGCTTCGGTTAAAGATGCAACACCAGGCGGCGTTGTAAAGAAAGGTGATGTGGTAAAGGCGGTTGTTGTTCGTACCGTAAACCGCACACGCCGTAAGGACGGTTCGTATATCAGATTTGACGAGAATGCAGCAGTTATTATAAAAGAGGATAAGACTCCTAGAGGAACTCGTATCTTCGGGCCGGTAGCGAGAGAGCTTCGTGAAAAGCAGTTCATGAAGATCGTATCACTTGCACCGGAAGTATTATAGGGAGGTGTCCACCGTGCATAAGATTAAAAAAGATGATATGGTAAAGATTATAACGGGAAAAGACAAAGGAAAGTCCGGCAAGGTCATCAGCGTAGACACGAAGAAGAACAGAGTCGTGGTAGAGGGCTGCAATATCCAGACCAAGCATTCCAAACCCAGCATGAAGAATCAAAACGGCGGCATTATCAGCCAGGAGGGCTCCATAGATATTTCCAACGTTATGCTTATGGTAAACGGAGAGCCCACAAGAGTCGGCTTTGAGATCAGAGACGGCAAGAAGGTCAGAATCGCAAAAAAGACCGGCAAGGTTATTGACTAATTCGGAGAGGAGGACATTAAGTTGGCAAGATTAAGAGAAATATACGAGAGCGAAATCGTTCCGAAGCTGAATGAGAAATTCGGATATAAGAACATTATGCAGGTGCCGAAGCTTGACAAGATCGTAATCAACATGGCGGTAGGCGAAGCAAAGGAAAATGTGAAAGTTCTTGATTCTGCGGTAAGAGACTTAGAAATTATCTCCGGACAGAAGGCGGTAATCACAAAGGCAAAGAAATCTATCGCAAACTTTAAGTTAAGAGAGGGAATGCCCATAGGCTGCAAGGTGACGCTGCGCGGTGAGAAGATGTATGAGTTCGCGGATCGTCTGATCAACCTTGCGCTTCCCCGTGTGCGTGACTTCAGAGGAGTAAACCCGAACGCATTTGACGGAAGAGGAAACTACTCTCTCGGCATCAAAGAGCAGCTGATCTTTCCCGAGATAGAGTATGACAAGGTAGATAAGGTTCGTGGTATGGATGTGATTTTCGTTACCACCGCCAAGACAGATGAAGAAGCGCGTGAACTTTTGACATTATTCAATATGCCATTTTTCAAATAATTAGGAGGAGAAGTACATGGCAAAAACTGCGATGAAGATTAAGCAGGCTCGTCCGGCAAAGTTTTCGACAAGAGAATATAACAGATGCAGAATATGCGGACGTCCCCACGCTTATCTCAGAAAATACGGTATATGCAGAATCTGCTTCCGAGAGCTAGCCTACAGAGGTCAGATACCGGGAGTGAAAAAAGCATCCTGGTAGGTGCTTCACATATATAAGTGATGCGGAGGGAAGCATTTCCGGAGGAGATCCGACTTTCCCCGGATACTTATACAATGTAGTTTATCATAGCGCGAACCGGGCGGTTCGCAATTCCGATTGCGTCCGAGTCGGCGCAAGACAAATAATTAAGGAGGCAATATTCCATGACAATGAGTGATCCGATTGCAGATATGCTTACAAGAATCCGTAATGCAAATACTGCAAAGCATGATACAGTTGATATACCTTCCTCCAAAATGAAGATTGCGATTGCAAATATTCTTCTGGATGAGGGATACATAAAGAAATACGATCTCATTGAAGAGGGTGATTTCAAGAATATCCGTATTACTCTTAAATACGGCGCAGATAAGAAAGAGAAGATTATCAGCGGGTTAAAGAGAATATCCAAGCCGGGACTTCGCATCTATGCAAGCAAGGAGAATCTTCCGAAGGTACTCGGAGGACTTGGCACGGCGATCATTTCCACCAATCAGGGCGTGATCACCGATAAGGAGGCTCGCCGTCTCGGAGTAGGCGGAGAGGTGCTTGCATTTATCTGGTAATCAAAAAAGATAGATTGGATATAAAAATACCTGAAAACACGAAGCCAGAAGCGCTTCGCGGATAATTTAAGGAGGAAAAGGAATGTCGCGTATAGGAAAAATGCCTATCACTGTTCCGGCAGGAGTTACTGTAACAATTACAGAGGATAATCATGTAACGGTAAAGGGACCGAAGGGTTCTCTGGAGAGAAGCCTGCCTGCGCAGCTGAGCATTAAGCAGGAAGGCGAGGAAATACTGGTGAGCAGACCGAATGATCAGAAGAGAATGAGAGCTCTTCACGGGCTGACCAGAACATTGATCCACAATATGGTAGTGGGAGTGACAAACGGTTACGAGAAGGTACTTGAGGTCAACGGTGTCGGCTATAAGGCTGCAAAGCAGGGCAATAAGCTCGTATTATCTCTGGGCTATTCCCATCCGGTGGAGATGGAAGATCCGGAAGGAATCACCACGGTGCTTGATGGTCAGAACCTGATCAAGGTACAGGGCATAGATAAGGAAAAGGTAGGGCAGTTCGCTGCGGAGATCAGAGATAAGAGAAGACCGGAGCCGTATAAGGGCAAGGGAATCAAATACTCTACGGAAACGATAAGACGTAAAGTCGGCAAGACCGGTAAAAAATAATTAGGAGGGTAGAATAATGGTTAGCAAGAAATCCAGAAACGAAGTTCGCGTTAAAAAGCACCAAAGATTGCGCAACCGTTTTGAGGGAACAGCAGAAAGACCGCGTTTATCAGTATTCAGAAGCAACAACCATATGTACGCTCAGATTATTGATGATACGGTCGGCAATACCTTGGTGAGCGCATCCACTCTTGAGAAGGCTGCAAAGGGTGAGATCGAGAAGACGAACGATAAGGAAGCGGCTGCTTTTGTCGGCAAGCTGGTAGCAAAGAGAGCTCTCGAAAAAGGTATAGATAAAGTGGTATTTGACAGAGGTGGATTCCTCTATCAGGGTAAGGTTCAGGCGCTTGCAGAGGCAGCTCGCGAGGCCGGCTTACAATTCTAAGAGGAGGAGAATATATACATGAAACGTACAATCATCGATCCGAGTAAATTGGAATTAAATGACAAGGTCGTGGCGATAAAGCGTGTATCAAAAACCGTAAAAGGCGGACGTACCATGAGGTTTTCTGCTCTTGTAGTTGTAGGTGACGGCGATGGGCATGTAGGGATAGGGCTTGGAAAAGCGGGAGAGGTTCCCGAGGCGATCAGAAAGGGCAAGGAAGCCGCTGCGAAAAACCTGGTTGAAATCAATATAGATGAAAACAGAAGTATTCCTCATGATTATATCGGAAAGTTCGGCAGCTCGGATGTGCTTCTTAAGAGAGCTCCGGAAGGTACCGGTATCATCGCAGGCGGTCCGGTGCGTGCGGTCGTAGAGCTTGCAGGCATTAAAAACATAAGAACCAAGTCTCTTGGCTCCAATAATAAGACCAATGTGGTTCTTGCTACGCTGGAGGGACTTAAGGCTCTTAAGACACCTGAGGAAGTAGCAAAACTTCGCGGCAAATCGGTTGCCGAGATTCTCGGATAATCAGGAGGAATAGAGATGGCAGGCAAATTAAAGATAACATTAGTCAAATCCCCCATAGGCGCGGTTCCGAAGCATAAGGCGACGGTAGAAGCGCTCGGGCTTAGAAAACTCAACAAGACGGTAGAAATGCCGGATAATGAGGCAATCAGAGGCATGATTTGGCACGTAAAACATCTTGTAAAAGTAGAGGAAGTATAAGTAGAAATCATATAAGAATGGAGGTGCAGTCATGGATTTATCTAATTTAAGACCGGCTGAGGGCTCTAAGCACAGTGATAATTTCAGACGCGGACGCGGTCATGCTTCGGGAAACGGCAAGACCGCAGGTAAGGGTCATAAGGGACAGAAGGCTCGTTCCGGAGCGCCCAGACCGGGATTTGAGGGCGGACAGATGCCTTTATACAGACGTATTCCGAAAAGAGGATTCACCAACCGCAACACGAAGGACATCGTTGCGATCAATGTATCCGCTTTGGAGCGTTTTGAGAACGGCGCGGAAGTTACGGCAAAGTCTCTGATTGAAGCGGGAATTATCAAGCATGAGAGAGACGGTGTAAAGATCCTCGGACAGGGAGAGCTGACGAAAAAGCTCGCGGTAAAGGTAAGCGCAGTAAGCGAAAGCGCGAAAGCGAAGATAGAAGCAGCCGGCGGAAGCTGTGAGGTGATCTGATATGTTGAATACACTCCGTAAGGCATTTAAAATAAAAGAATTAAGAAAGAAAATTCTGTATACATTTGCGATGCTGATCATTATCCGCTTGGGAAGCAACCTGCCTATACCGGGTGTGAATACAGAATATTTCAAGGATTTTTTCGCACAGCAGTCGGGTAATGCATTTGGTTTTTTTAATGCGATGACGGGCGGTTCTTTCGAGCAGCTGAGCGTTTTGGCGCTCAGCATAACGCCTTATATTACAAGCTCCATCATTATGCAGCTGATGACCATAGCGATACCTAAGCTTGAGGAGATGCAGCGTGAGGGTGAAGACGGCAGAAGAAAGATCATGGAATACACCCGTTATCTTACGGTGGGACTTGCACTTGCACAGTCTATCGGACTTGCGGTAGGCTTCGGAAGGCAGGGACTGATTCTGAATTATAATCTGGCAAGTGTGATAGTGGCAGTCGCTTCAATGACTGCGGGAAGTGCATTTTTGATGTGGATAGGAGAGAGAATCACCGAAAACGGAGTGGGCAACGGTATCTCCATGGTACTCTTGTTCAATATCATCTCCTCCCTTCCGATGGATATGCATGCACTGTATACAACCTTTATGGAAGGAAAATCCGTTGCGGTCATGGTAGTGGCAGGTTTGATCATCTTAGCTGGAATTCTGGCTATGGTGGTGTTTGTCATTATTCTGCAGGATGC
The DNA here is from genome assembly GCA_030529445.1 of Johnsonella sp. GTDB lineage: Bacteria > Bacillota > Clostridia > Lachnospirales > Lachnospiraceae > Johnsonella. The sequence continues at coordinate 78,208 of JAUMWW010000005.1, forward strand.
GGAGAGAAGAATACCGGTACAGTATTCAGCAAAGAATCAGGGAAGGCGCATGGTGGGAGGACAGTCCTCCAATATTCCGCTGAAGGTGAATACTGCCGGCGTAATTCCTGTGATTTTCGCTTCTTCTCTTTTATCCTTCCCGGTGCTGCTTGGTCAATTTCTCAATTTTAATCCGAACAGCATCGCGTATAAGATCATCATGTTCTTAACGGCATCCAACTGGTTTAAGCCGAGCATGCCGATTTATACGATAGGAGCGCTGCTTTATATCGGTCTGATCATCGCATTTGCATACTTCTATACCTCGATTACCTTTAATCCTTTGGAAGTGGCAAACAATCTTAAAAAGCAGGGCGGAACCCTGCCGGGAATCAGACCGGGCAAACCGACCAGCGATTATCTGACCAATATCCTGAAGTATATTATCTTTATCGGTGCGGTGGGCTTGAATATCGTCTGCGTAATACCGCTGGTGATATCGGGAATTTTTTCGGTAAGCAGTCTTTCGTTTACGGGAACCTCTCTGATCATTATTGTCGGTGTTATCCTGGAGACCCTCAAATCGATGGAGTCCCAGATGCTGGTAAGAAATTACAGAGGATTTTTAATGGATTAATGATGTTTCGGGCGGATATCCGATGTCGATTCCCGATATCCTTATCCGCCCGATCATGCGATAAAAGGAGGCGTGGATATGAAAATCATAATGTTGGGCGCCCCGGGAGCCGGAAAAGGCACTCAGGCAAAGATGATAGCAGAGAAATATCAGATTCCCCATGTATCGACAGGTGATATATTCCGTGCCAATATCAAAGAGGGAACCGAGCTCGGCATGAAGGCGAAATCCTATATGGATAAGGGCGAGCTGGTGCCGGATGAAGTAACGATCGGCATGCTGATGGACAGAATCAATGAAGCGGACTGTAAGAAGGGATATGTGCTGGACGGCTTTCCCAGAACCATCCCCCAGGCAAAAAGCCTTAAAGAGGCGCTGGAGGAACGCGGTGAAAAGACGGATTATGCAATCAATGTGGAGGTTCCGGATGAGGCTATTATTTCCCGGATGTCCGGCAGGAGGGCATGCCTAAGCTGCGGCGCAACCTATCATACGAGCTTCAAGCCGCCAAAGCAGGAGAATACCTGTGACAGCTGCCATACCGATCTCATCCTCAGAGAGGACGATAAGCCGGAAACGGTGAAGAAGAGGCTGGAAGTATACCATGCACAGACCAGACCGCTGATCGATTTTTATCAGGGCGAGGGGATTTTAAAAAGCGTTGACGGTACAGAGTCCATGGCGGAGGTTTTCCGTCAGATCAATGCGGTGCTGGAGGCAAAAGCATGTCAGTAACGATAAAATCGGAACGGGAGATCGAACTCATGAGGGAGGCGGGAAGAATTCTCGCCATAACGCATGAAGAGCTGGGGAAGGCGCTCCATGAAGGGATGAGCACATGGGAGATCGATAAGCTCGCGGATGAGATTATCCGCTCCTACGGCTGTATTCCTTCTTTCCTTAATTATAACGGCTTTCCGGCATCCATCTGCATATCGGTCAATGAAGAGGTCGTACACGGAATTCCTTCCAAGAAGCGCAGAATTCAGGACGGAGATATCGTAAGCCTCGATGCGGGCGTGATCTGGAAGGGCTACCATTCCGATGCGGCAAGGACGCATGCGGTGGGCTCCGCCTCAAAGGAAGCGCAGGAGCTGATTCTGCGGACAAAGGAGTCCTTTTTTGAGGGACTGAAGTTTTGCAGGGCGGGAAACCACCTCAATGATATCTGTTCGGCGATCGGCGCATATGCCGAGAGCTTCGGATACGGAGTGGTCAGAGATCTCGTGGGGCACGGAATCGGAAGAAAGCTGCATGAGGAGCCCGAGGTTCCCAATTTCAAGATGAATCACAGAGGGATCAAGCTGGTGCCCGGGATGACGCTTGCGATAGAGCCCATGATCAATATGGGAAGAGCGGATGTCATCTGGCTGGATGATAACTGGACCGTAGTAACGGCGGACAGATCGATTTCCGCGCATTACGAGAATACCGTTTTGATCACCGAGGGAGAACCGGAGATTCTATCGATATTATCATAAGGGAGTTTATATGCCGGTTGATCAGATTGGGGATATTGCGATATCGCTTGCAGGGCATGATAAGAATCAAGCATATATTATCATAGATGCGGGAGAAGGCTTTGTTCTGCTCTGCGAGGGTCGCATAAGGACACTCAAAAATCCGAAAAAGAAGAATATCAAACATATTCAGATTGTAAAAATAAAAAATAATCCTATCAAAGAAAGCATTGCCAAAAATAGGATTAGGGATGAGGAAATAAAGCGTTTCCTTAAGCTGTATGGAGGTAATAAATGTCTAAATCAGACGTTATAGAAATTGAAGGCATTGTTGTTGAAAAGCTGCCCAATGCCATGTTTCAGGTTGAGCTGGAAAACGGGCATCAGGTTCTTGCGCATATCAGCGGAAAGCTTCGTATGAACTATATACGGATCCTTCCGGGAGACAAGGTTACCATAGAGCTTTCCCCCTATGATCTTTCCAAGGGAAGAATCATATGGCGCGACAAATAGACGGCAGAAATTATACTTGCTTATTATATGCGGCGGTGCTATAATATTTGGGCGACTTTATTGGTAGCGTGGAAAGGAGAGTTACAATGAAGGTCAGATCTTCGGTTAAACCGATTTGCGAAAAATGCAAAATTATCAAGAGAAAAGGCTCTATCAGAGTAATTTGTGATAACCCGAAGCATAAACAAAGACAGGGTTAATCACAGCACTATAAAATGAAGGAGGAAGACATAAAACATGGCTCGTATTGCTGGTGTTGATTTACCGAGAGAGAAACGTGTAGAGATAGGACTTACCTATATCTATGGTATAGGTGTTACAAGTTCCAATCGTATACTTTCGGAGGCCGGAGTAAATCCTGATACAAGAGTAAAGGATTTAACAGACGACGAGGTAAAAAAGATCGCAGCCGTAATCTCTGAATCACAGGTGGTTGAGGGTGATCTCCGCAGAGAGATCGCAATGAACATCAAGAGACTTCAGGAAATCGGATGCTATCGCGGCATACGTCACAGAAAGGGTCTGCCCGTACGCGGACAGAAAACCAAGACGAATGCAAGAACCCGTAAAGGTCCGAGAAAGACAGTTGCAAATAAGAAGAAATAATAACGTTGCATGTTTTAATAACAGGAACGTAAAATATTTTATTTTTAAGAAAGTAGGTTAGTTTAGATGGCAAATAAGGCGTCCACCAAAAGGGTGACAAAAAAGCGCGTAAAGAAAAACGTTGAACGCGGACAGGCTCATATCCAGTCATCATTTAACAATACGATAGTTACGTTGACGGATACTCAGGGTAATGCTTTATCTTGGGCAAGTGCCGGTGGTCTGGGATTTAGAGGTTCAAAGAAATCTACTCCGTATGCGGCTTCTATGGCTGCAGAAACTGCTGCAAAAGCGGCTATCATACATGGCTTAAAGTACGTTGATGTAATGGTTAAGGGTCCCGGATCCGGCAGAGAGGCTGCAATCCGTGCACTTGCTGCTTGTGGAATAGAAGTAACCAGTATCAAGGATGTAACACCGGTACCACATAACGGTTGTCGTCCGCCAAAGCGTAGAAGAGTCTAGTAGGAGGTAGGAAAAGTGGCAGTTAATAGAGTTCCCGTTCTTAAAAGATGCAGATCACTCGGACTCGATCCGATACATATCGGTATCGATAAGAAATCAAATAGAGAATTAAAGAGAGCCAGTCGCAAGATGAGCGAGTACGGCAACCAGCTTCGTGAAAAGCAGAAAGCGAAATTTATCTACGGAGTGCTGGAGAAGCCGTTTAGAAATTATTATACCAAAGCCTCCAAGATGAGGGGTCAGGTGGGTGAGAACCTGATGATCCTCCTGGAGAGAAGGCTGGATAACGTAATCTTCCGTATGGGATTCGGAAGAACGAGAAAAGAAACACGTCAGATCGTCGACCATAAGCATGTGCTTGTAAACGGCAAATGCGTAAATATTCCCTCTTATCTGGTAAAGGCAGGGGATGTGATCGAGATCAGAGAAAAGGCGAAATCCTCCGCAAGATATAAAGAGGTGCTTGAGCAGACTTCCGGACGCATCGTTCCGGCATGGATGGATGTTGATCTGGAGAATCTTAAGGGCAGCATCAAGTCCCTGCCGACAAGAGAAGAGATAGATGTTCCTGTAGATGAGCTTCTCATCGTTGAGTTGTACTCTAAGTAATCTGAGGCCGGATCGAGTCTTGTTATATTTACTTAGTACAATGAAAAGGAGGGAAAATAGTGTTTGATTTTGAAAAACCGAATATAGAAATTGCAGAGATTTCCGATGATAGAAAATTCGGCAGATTCGTGTGTGAACCGCTGGAGAGAGGCTATGGCACAACTCTGGGAAATTCCCTGAGGAGAATCATGCTCTCATCCCTCCCGGGAACTGCAGTCAGCCAGATCAGGATAGACGGCGTTTCCCATGAGTTTTCTACCATAGAGGGTGTGAAAGAGGATGTAACCGAGATCATCATGAACGTCAAGAGCCTGGCGATCAAGAATACCGGCAGCACCAATGAGAGCAAACTCGCCTATATCGAGTTTGAAGGAGAGGGTGTGATTACGGCTGCGGACATAAAATGTGATCCCTCTATAGAGATACTGAATAAGGATCAGGTAATCGCTACCGTAAACAGGGATAAGTTTTATATGGAGCTTATCATCACGGGCGGAAGAGGTTATGTGAGCGCGGATAAAAACAAGACGAGCGATGTTCCCACGGATGTGATCTTTATCGATTCGATCTATACCCCCGTGGAACGTGTCAATCTGCTCGTGGAAAATACCCGTGTGGGTCAGATTACCGACTACGATAAACTGACTTTGGATGTGCATACCAACGGGACGCTGGAGCCGGATGAGGCGGTGAGCCTTGCGGCAAAGGTGTTGAGCGAGCATCTGAGTCTCTTTATCAATCTCTCGGAAAATGCAAAAATTGCGGAAGTGATGATAGAGAAGGAAGAAGACGGCAAGGAGAAGGTCCTGGAGATGAATATCGACGAGCTCGAGCTTTCCGTCAGATCCTATAACTGTCTGAAGAGAGCCGGAATCAATACCGTTGAAGAGCTCTGCAATAAGACTTCGGATGATATGATGAAGGTTCGCAACCTCGGACGCAAGTCATTGGAAGAGGTTCTTGCAAAGCTTAAGGATCTCGGGCTTCAGCTCAGGCAAAACAACGAATAATCCGAGGAGAAGATCGGCAGCCTGAAACTATGGGGCTGCAAAAGGATAAAAATTAAAAACATTGTATATACAGTAAGACCGAAGATGCATGTATATACTTCCATAGATGGAGGAAGAATAATGGCAAAATACAGAAAGCTGTCCAGAACATCGAGCCAGAGAAAGGCTCTGCTCAGAGGTCAGGTTACGGCATTGCTTAACCATGGAAAGATTATTACTACGGAAGCAAGAGCAAAGGAAGTAAGAAAGGTGGTTGAGCCGCTGATCGCTCTTGCGGCAAAGGAAAAGGACAATTACGAGAAAGTTACCGTAAAGGCTAAGGTTGCCCGCAAGGATAAGGACGGCAAGAGAGTGAAGGAAGTCGTAGACGGCAAGAAGCTTACCGTATATGATGAGGTGGAGAAGGAAATCAAGAAGGATAAGCCCTCCAGACTCCACGCAAGAAGCAGAATCACCGCAGTGCTTTACGATGTAACGGATATTCCGAAAGCGCTTGCAGGAAGAAAGAAGCATACGAAGAAGGTAGACCTTGTCGCAAAGCTTTTTGACGAGTACGGTCCGAAGTATGCGGACAGAAACGGCGGTTATACGAGAATCGTAAAGATCGGTCCCCGCAAGGGAGATGCCGCAATGGAAGTTCTGCTGGAGCTCGTATAATAAAAAAATAGAAATAAAAAGGAAGCCCACGGGAAACCGCGGGCTTTTTTCTATTTCAAAAATTTTTTTAAAATCAAGAGCTTGATTTTGGAATAGGGTGCACGCAGCAGAAAATCGCTGCCGTGAAATCTGCTTTCCATCAAAACTCTTTCATGAGAAAACGCCTCCATACTGTATTTCCCGTGGTAACGCCCCATGCCGGAATTTCCGACTCCTCCGAAGGGAAGATGTTCGTTGCCCGCATAAAGAAGCACATCATTGATCATTGCTCCGCCGGAGGGGATTCTATGCAGCAGCTGATGCAGGAAATGCCGATCTTTGCCGAAGAGATAAAGAGCAAGCGGCTTGGGATATTTTCGGGTAATTGCCAAAATCTCCCTCGGGTGTGAAAAGCCGATAACGGGAAGGAGGGGACCGAAGATTTCCTCCTCCATTGCGGGGCCTTCCGCGGAGTTGAGTAAAAGCAGGGTCGGTTCGATATATAATCCTTTCTTGCCTCCGCCGTATACAATGTCTTTTTTATGCGCGGCAATGATCTTTCGCAGCCGCAAAGCATGGCGTTTTGCGATAATCCGTCCGTAATCTTTGGAAAGAACCGCATCCTTTCCGTACATTCTTCGTATTTCCCGAATCATTTCCTCCACCAGCATTTCCTTCACCGATTCATGTACAAGACAGTAGTCGGGAGCGATGCAGATCTGACCGGCATTCAGGAAACGTCCCCAGACGATGCGCTTTGCCGCAAGCTTAAGATCCGCATCCTTGCAGACGAGGGCAGGGCTCTTTCCGCCCAGTTCGAGGACGAGAGGGGTCAGATGCTTTGCCGCTTTTTCCATAATGATTTTTCCGACTTTGGAGCTTCCGGTAAAAAAGATCAGATCGAAAGGCTGTTCCAGAAGACTTTCGGTAGTCTCGATTCCCCCGAGAATTACTTTGATATATTCCGGATCAAATGAGGAGGAGATCATTTGCCGAATGACTTTTCCGATAGAAGGAGTTTGCTCGGAGGGCTTGATTACCGCAGTATTGCCGGCGGCGATGGCTCCGGCAAGCGGCTCGATCAGGGTCAGAAAGGGATAGTTAAAAGGGCCGAGAATCAGCACGCTCCCGTAAGGCTCGTAAAATACCGTGCTGCTTCTGCCAAAAAGCAGGAGAGGAGTCGGCTTTCTTTTAGGCTTTACCCAAGAAGAAAGCCGGCGCAGCATATAGCGTATGCTTCGCTTGACGATACCGATCTCCGTGCAGAAGGCTTCAAATTCGCTTTTATGCAGATCCTGATAAAAAGCCTGATATAATGCGGGTTCATATTGCTCAATCGCCAGAAGAAGCTTTTGCAGAGCCTCCTTCCGGAATGCGAGAGATTTTGTATTTCCTTGCCGGAAAAATCCATGCTGAGGATCTAAGCTGAACATATCCGATTTTTTCCTTTCCAGCCGTATTAAACAGCTTGGTATAGATTTTTTTATGCTACTTAAAGTATAATCGTATCAGGAGAAATTGTAAACGAAGGAGGAGAAAAATGAAAATCAACCACTTTATTGACCATACGATGTTAAAAGCGGATGCGGGAAAGGATATGATTGAAAAATACTGCAAAGAAGCCGTAGAAAACGGGTTTGCCTCGGTCTGTGTAAATACTTATTATGTGCCGCTTGCGGCAAAACTGCTGAAGGGAAGCAAGGTGAAAACCTGTGCGGTGGTCGGCTTTCCTTTGGGCGCCATGATCAGTGCCGCGAAGGCATTTGAGGCGGAGCAGGCCTGCATATGCGGCGCTGAGGAGATCGATATGGTGATCAATATCGGAGCCTTAAAGGATGGGGATGAGGATCTGGTAAGAGAGGATATAAAAGGAGTGATAAAAGCCTCAAAGGGCGCCTGCGTAAAGGTAATCATAGAGACCTGCCTTTTGACGAGGGAAGAAAAAATAAGAGTCTGCAGGCTGGCGGTGGAAGCCGGTGCGGATTATGTGAAGACTTCCACGGGCTTTGCCTCGGGGGGAGCAAAGGAAGAGGATATCAGGCTGATGAAGGAAAGCGTGGCAGGGCGTGCAAAGATCAAGGCAAGCGGAGGAATCAGAACCGCCGGGGAGGCGGAGCGGATGATAGAAGCCGGAGCGGACAGAATCGGAACGGGAAACGGGATGCTGCTGATTTAGGATGAGAAAGCAAGGCAATCCGGCGATATAATCTGATAAAACCAAGGAGAACGCATGGAAATGATCAAGGTATTTCTTGCCGAGGATGAGGCACTCTTAAGAAGAGGGCTGAGAGAGGGAATCGATTGGGAGGGCAACGGCTTTATATTTGCAGGAGATGCGGGGGACGGGGAATATGCATATCCTCAGATTCTTCGCAGCAAGCCGGAGATTTTGATTACGGATGTAAAAATGCCCTTTATGGACGGGCTTGAGCTGGCGAGGATGGTAAAGAAGGCGCTTCCGGAAATCAAGATCCTGATTTTGAGCGGGCATGATGATTTCAGTTTCGTGAAAGAGGGGCTGGAGATCGGAATCAGCGATTATCTGCTCAAGCCGATTACTCCGCAGAAGCTTCTCGAGGCGCTGAAAAAAACGAAAGAGAGCATAGAGGAGGAGAGAGAAAAGAGCAGGCTCTTAGAGCGTTACTTTACAAGCTACGAAACCTATACGAAGTTTTTGGAGTGCACCGATTATGCGGGAGTGGACAGAAAGGTCATCGGCAGTTTTCTGCGGCTGGGAGCGGTCTCGGAGACGGAGCGCTTTGTCGAGGAGTATTTTTCGGCGATCGGTTCTCATAATTATGCCTCACTTTTGCTGCGGCAGTATATCGCGATGGATATTTTTTACTGTGTGCAAAGATTCTTAGCGGATCAGGGAGAAAGGGGAGAAGAAGAGGAGGGCGGAACCAGAGATCTCAGAATGCTTTTAAAATCAATGGATACGGTCGAAAATACGAAGGAATATCTGAAGCGCCTATTTAAAGCCGCTCTCGAAAAACGGGATGAGGGCTTTGCAAACCGCTATGGAAGAATGATCGAGCAGGCGAAAGCCTATATCGAGGAGAATTCCGCCGATGAAGATTTTTCCCTGAATAAGGCGGCTGCCTATATCGGCATCAGCCCGAGCTATTTCAGCTCCATTTTTAAGCAGGAGACGGGAGAAAATTTTGTCGAATATCTGACCAAAACAAGGATAGAAAAAGCCTGCGCCCTTCTCCGGAGCACAAAGCTTCGCACTTCCGAGGTGGGAGAGCGGGTCGGATACGGCGATTCGCATTATTTCAGCGCTATTTTCAAGAAGATCATGGGAAAGACGCCGAAGGAGTACCGAAATGAGATATAAGATCAGAAGACTGCTGTCTCGGGTTTCACTCGGAAAACGCATCCTCCTCCTTCTTTTTCTGCTCGTGCTCCCTCCGGTCTGCATGCTCTTGCTTCTGCTTTTTATGGTGGGCGAATATTCCATGCGTCTCGATAATATCATGTCGAATCTTCGGGTAGTCAATGAGTATAATATGAATTTCAAATCCGATATGGAATATTCGATGTATCGGGTGATGATCGGACAGATCAGCCCGGAGGAGTTTGAGGGAGGAGATATCAGGGAGGGTAAGACCGAATATGCGATGGTGATCAAGAATCCCCTGCATTTAATCGATTCCGCAAGGCATGATTTCTCCGAGGAGATCGAATTGGAATCCGAGATGAGCGACGGAGCGATAAAGCTGCGGGGCATACTCTACTGCCTGGATTCTCTGGAGGATGCGGTCAACAGGATGTTTGAGATTGCGGCAAGAAGAAAGGACTATGCGGAAAACCAGACGATCTGGGAAAATGATATCCTGGGGCTTTGCTCAATGATTCAGGATTATATCACGGAATATATCTACTATGAAACGGGCAGAATACAAAGCCTGAAGCAGGAGCTGGGGATGAGCATACAGAGGCTGATCAGAATATCGGTTCTGCTTATGGGAATATTGTTTTTGGCGGCTGTGCTGAGCGCGGCGGCATTGGCACGCTCGGTCAGCCTTCCGATCCGGGCGCTTTGCGATACCGCAAAGCAGCTTGGAGAAGGCAATTTTGAAGCCCGGGCAAAAGAGGCGGATTTATCGGAGATTAATCTCCTGGTAAATACCCTGAACCGGATGAGCGAGCATATTCGCAGGCTTATGGAGAGGACGAGGGAGGAGCAGAAGCATCTGCGCATGCTCGAGCTCAGGCTGCGTCAGGTGCAGATCAATCCCCATTTTCTGTATAATACGCTGGACTCGATTATCTGGCTGGCGGAGATGGGAGATAAGAAAAAAGTGGTGGAAATGACGACCGATCTGAGTGATTTTTTTCGAACCGTGCTTTCCGAAGGAAGAGATTTTATCAAGGTTTCGGAGGAGAGAATGCATATCAGAAGCTATCTTGAAATTCAGAAAATACGCTATGAGGATGTGCTGGATTATTCCATCGAAATAGAGCCTGAAATTATGGAATGCACGATGCTTAAGATGATTTTGCAGCCCATTGTCGAAAACGCCCTCTATCACGGAATTAAAAAGAAAAGAAGCGGGGGAAAGATCACGGTGAGGGGAGGAAAAAAAGAAGAGGGAATCCTCTTTTCCGTAGAAGATAACGGAAGCGGAATGAATCGGGAGAGGCTGCATTTTGTCAGGGAACAGCTCAGAAAGGGAAGGGATTCCTATACGGGAGAGCAGCCGCTGGCTCTGCTTCCCTCGGGCAACCACGGAAGCTTCGGGATAAAAAACGTGGCGCAGCGGATCCGGATGTATTACGGTCATTCTTCTTCGATCTCCATAGAATCCGAAGAGGGAAAAGGGACGAAGGTGGAAATTTTCCTGAAGAATATTCCGGAGGAAAACAAAAAAATTCTACTTTAGTTAAAAAAAACATACTTTTTGAAAGCTTTCCCGGGAAAGAAGTCCTTGTAAGAGGAGGGGGTCAAATAAAAATGAACTTTTTTTGAAAGAACTTCTGTTTCAAAATCCCGGAGTTTCCTCTAAAATATTCGTATAAAGAATAAAGCTTCCCGAAGAATGAAAACGGAGGGAAAAAAGGATTAAAGGAGGCGACTTATGAAAAAAAGGATACTGATCGGTGCATTTGCAATTTTTGCGGCAATGTCTCTGGGCGCATGTTCCGCAAAGCCCCAGGAGGCTCCGAAGGAAGAGACTTCGGCAGCGGAGCAGACGACGCAGGAGGCTGCGGCAGAAACGAAGAAGGAAGAAGAGAAGGCGGCAGATACGGCGGATACGGCAAAAAAAGAGCTGATTACCGTAGGTTATGCGCAGGTGGGAGCGGAATCCGACTGGAGAACGGCAAACACCGAGTCTTTTAAATCCACCTTCACCGAGGAGAACGGTTATAAGCTGATTTTTGACGATGCACAGCAAAAGCAGGAAAATCAGATCAAGGCGATCCGTTCCTTCATTCAGCAGGACGTGGATTATATCGTGGTTGCTCCCGTTGTGGAAACGGGATGGGAGACGGTATTGGAAGAAGCCAGAGAAGCGGGGATTCCCGTGATTCTTTCCGACCGTAAGATGAAGGTTTCCGATGAGGATCTCTTTGTGGCATTGGTATGCGGCGATTTCGTCAAGGAAGGCGAGACCTGCGGAAATTGGATTGCAAAATATCTGGAAGAGCAGGGCAGAGCGGATGAGGAAATCAATATGGTTACCATTCAGGGAACGATAGGCGCATCCGCGCAGGTCGGACGTACCGAGGGTGTGGACAATATCGTGAAGCAGCATCCCAACTGGAAGATGCTGGACAAGCAGAGCGGCGATTTTACGCAGGCTAAGGGTCAGGAAGTGATGGAGTCCTTCCTCAAGAGCTATGAGGATATCGATGTGGTAATCTGCGAAAACGATAATGAGGCATTCGGTGCGATCGATGCGATCAAGGCGGCAGGAAAAACCTGCGGACCCGATGGGGATATTATCGTGGTAAGTTTTGACGCGGTGAAAGCGGCTTTTGAGTCGATGATTGCAGGAGATCTCAATGCAACCTTCGAGTGCAGCCCTCTGCATGGACCTCGCGTTGCCGAGATCATCCAGAAACTTGAAAAAGGTGAGCCGGTGGAAAAGATTCAGTATGTAGAAGAGGGATATTTCGATACCAGCATGGATCTGGAGAGCATTCTGAAGACAAGAGCATATTAGAGAAGGGACGAGAGGATCAAAAGATCTTTAGATGAGAGGGAGAGTCGGAAGGTTCCGGCTCTCCCTCTGTCAATATAGGGAGCAGGAGGATTCCCCGCTGCAAAAAAGGGGGAGATCCGTATTTAAAAATGGGAAGGAGAGCATAGTATGGAAAAGGATTCCCTGCTGGAAATGAGGAAGATATCAAAGCATTTTCCCGGAGTGAGAGCCTTGCAGGAGGTGGATTTCACTTTGAAAAAAGGGGAGATCCATGCTCTGATGGGGGAGAACGGAGCGGGAAAATCGACATTGATCAAAGTGCTTACCGGTGTGGAGGAGTTTGAAAGCGGTGAGATCCGTATCGAGGGCATGGAATCTGCGGTGATCAACCGCAGTCCGCAGGAAGCACAGGAGAGGGGCATCAGCACGGTATATCAGGAAATCAATCTCTGCCCGAATCTCACGGTTGCGGAGAATCTCTTTATCGGAAGAGAGCCCAAAAAGAGGGGGCTCATTGATTGGAGGACGATGAACCGGCGCTCGGAAAAGCTTTTGCGGGAGCTCAATATCGAGGCGGATGTTACAAGAAATATAGAGGAATACTCGATCGCGATTCAGCAGATGATTGCGATCGCCCGCGCGGTGGATATGTCCGCGAAGGTCCTCATTCTGGATGAGCCGACCTCTTCTTTGGATGAGCATGAGGTGGAGAAGCTTTTTGCGCTGATGCTCAGGCTGAAAGAGCAGGGAGTCGGCATTATCTTCGTGACGCATTTTCTGGAGCAGGTATATGAGGTCTGCGACAGGATCACGGTGCTCAGAAACGGCGCCCCGGTCGGAAGCTTTTCGGTGGAGGAGCTTCCCCGCATCAAGCTGGTGCAAAAGATGATGGGAAAGGATTTTGACGATCTTGCCTCCATAAAGGAGGAGGGGAGTTTGCATGAGGCGCAGGAAGAGAAGGAAATCGTCATTAAGGCGGTCGGACTTGGAAAAAACGGATATATCAAGGAGTTTGACCTGGAGATTCACAAGGGAGAGGTCGTCGGATTTACGGGGCTTCTGGGATCGGGACGTTCCGAAGCCGTAAGAGTTTTGTATGGGGCACAGAAGGCGGACAGGGGAGAACTTTTTTTTAAGGGAGAAAAGCTTGCGTCCTCCCATCCCATTCATTCGATGGTAAAGGGGATGGCATATCTTCCGGAGGACAGAAAGAACGAAGGGATTATTGCCGAGCTCTCGCTGAGAGAAAATCTGATTCTTGCATTGCAGGCAAAGCGCGGCATCTTTCATCTGCTCTCCCGGAAGGAGCAGGAGGAATTTGCCGACCGATATATCGATATGCTTCAGATCAAGGCGGCGAGCAAGGAAGTGCCGATCAAATCGCTGTCCGGAGGAAACCAGCAGAAAGTCATTATCGCACGCTGGCTTTTGACAAATCCGGATTTTCTGATTTTGGACGAGCCGACGAGGGGAATCGATGTCGGCACGAAGACGGAGATTCAAAAACTTGTGTTGCAGCTTGCCGGGGAGGGGAGAGCGGTTGTATTTATTTCTTCCGAGATAGAGGAAATGCTGCGTACCTGCGATAAGCTCTTGGTCATGCGGGATAAGGAAAAGGCGGGAGAACTCCTTGGCAGGGAGATGACGGAATCAAAGATCATGGATACGATTGCAGGAGGACAATAGCGATGGGAAAGACCAATCTGAAAAAACTGATGGGGCAGCGCCTGTTTCTGCCGCTTTTTTGCCTGCTGATCGTGCTGCTGATCAATATCGTCACGACACCGAATTTCTTTGAAATCGAGATTCGGGACGGCGTATTATACGGTTATATTATCGATATCATCAACCGTGCCTCCGAGCTGGTGATTCTCTCTCTGGGAATGACGCTCGTCGTTTCGGCTTCTGCCGGTACCGATATTTCCGTAGGTGCGGTAATGGCGGTGAGCGCTTCGGTATGCTGCAATATCCTGACCGGAGGAGAGAGGGCGACCACGGAGTATGCAAATCCCCTGCTTTTAGGCATGCTGGCGGCTCTTGCGGTATCGCTTCTGATCGGCTGTTTTAACGGCATTCTGGTGGCAAAGCTCAATATACAGCCCATGGTGGCAACGCTTATTATGTTTACGGCAGGGCGGGGAATCGCACAGCTGATTACGGACGGGCAGATCACCTATGTTCGTGTGGAAAGCTATAAGCTCTTTGGCTCTTCCTTTGCGGGAGTTCCCGTACCCACGCCTTTTATCACCGCCATGCTGATGGTGGTGCTGACTGCGGCTTTGCTCAAGAAGACGGCGCTGGGCATCTACATCCAGTCCGTGGGGATCAATAAGAGAGCCTCGAGGCTTGTCGGTATTCAGTCCACGATGATTATTTTTCTGAGCTATGCATACTGCGGTTTTTGCGCGGGGCTTTCGGGGCTCATCGCATCCAGCCGCATCTATTCCGCCGATGCCAATAATATCGGTCTGAATATGGAGCTCGATGCGATTCTTGCCGTGGCGATGGGAGGCAATTCTCTGGGAGGAGGAAAGTTTTCGCTTGCCGGCTCGGTTATCGGCGCATTTACGATACAGGCATTGACGACGACGCTCTATGCAATGCATGTTTCCTCCGATCAGGTGCCGGTGTATAAGGCAATCGTGGTCGTGATCATCGTAACGCTGCAGTCGGGAGGCTTACAGCGCCTTAAGAAGCATTTGCTCAAAAAAATTGAAATTGCGGCAGAAAGAGGTGTGTAAATGAAAAAGAAACAAATGAATCGGACCAGCTCTCTTTTGATGATTACGATTCTGCTTTTTACGCTGATGTATGCCGCAGGCTGCATCGTCTTTCATCGGCAGGGCTTTTCAAGAATGCAGAATTTTTTGAATCTTTTTATCTCCAATGCTGGGCTTATCGTGATCGGAATCGGAATGACGATCGTCATGATTACGGGAGGAATCGATATCAGCGTAGGCTCTTTTGTAGCGATGGCATGCATGATGCTTGCATGGATGATGGAGCAGGGGGAGGTAGGAGCGGTGCCGGCGGTGCTTATCGTGCTCCTGACCGGAGTGGTATTCGGTCTGGTGCAGGGATTTTTGGTCGCATACATGGATATCCAGCCCTTTATCGTTACCTTGGCGGGAATGTTTTTTGCCAGAGGAATGACGGCAATCATTTCCAAGGATATGATCAGCATCAGTAATGAAACCTTTATGGGATGGGGAAAATACAAGATCTATCTTCCTTTCGGGGGATATCTGAATAAGAAGGGAGTTCTGATTCAGCCCTATATCTATCCGACGGTGCTGATCGCTCTGCTCCTGCTTTTGCTCGCCTTCCTGATGCTCCGCTATACGAAGTTCGGACGCAGCCTTTATGCGGTGGGAGGCAGCGAGCAGTCGGCGTTGATGCTCGGGCTCGATGTCAGGAAGATCAAATTTAAGGCATATATTTTGGACGGCTTTTTATGCGGAGTGGGGAGCGTGCTTTTTTGCCTCAATACGCTGGGCGGCTTCGTCGAGCAGGCGAAGGGCTTCGAAATGGATGCCATCGCCTCCTCCGTCATCGGAGGGACTCTCCTGACCGGAGGCGTGGGCAATGTGATCGGCACCCTCTTCGGCGTGCTGATCAAGGCGACGATAGAAGCCTTTATCACATTTCAGGGCACGCTTTCTTCCTGGTGGACGAGGATTGTGATTGCCGGTCTCCTCTGCTTCTTTATCGTCCTGCAGTCCGTGCTTTCGATTTTAAAGAAGAAGGAGAATCGGTAGGGCTGCTTCCGACGATTCTTTATTTGACTATAGGCTTATCTATTCGAAAATGGAGAAAGACAAGATCGACTTTTGGCTCCCGGAAAAAAGGATATAGCCCATAAAACTCTTCTATTGAAGCCTTATAAAAACATATAAAGAACAGAGAATCCCACGAGGTCGAGCCTTGTGGGATTTTTTCAAAGATCTGCTGAAAAAAAACGGACGAGATGCTATATTGTATATATGAAGATGCAAATTGCATAAATTCTGAAAATAAGAAAAATAAATGAAGGAGGAATTGATTATGAGATCGGAAAAAATACATATCGAAAAGAATTCGGTTCAGGAAACCCTGATCGTGCCGCTGTACGGAAGGAAGCTTTGTGCGGAAAAGTTTCCCGAGCTTTATAAAGATCAATCGGCAAAGCTTCTCTGCGAAAAGCTGGACTATGATTTCAGCGAACAGGAAAAAATGAAGAATTCCTTCTTCTATGAATTCGGTGCGCTCGAGGCGGCGATGCGCCAGATCGATATCATGTGGGAGATTCGGCGATATTTGGAGCTCAATCCGAATGCCGCCGTAGTAAATCTCGGATGCGGCTTGGATCAGACGGGAAGAGCCTGTGATAACGGAAGCTGCCATATCCTCAATATCGATTTGCCTGATATTATTTCCCTCAGGGAAGGTCTGATCGGAGCGGGGGAAAGGGAGAAAAATATACCGGGAGATCTGAAGGATTATAGCTGGATGGATGAAATCGATGCTTCCGGGGGAGCGATATTTTTTGCGGCGGGAGTATTTCATTATTTCAAGAGAGAAGAGGTAAAGAGTCTGGTTTTGGAACTGGCAAAGAGATTTCCCGGATCCGCTCTTGTATTTGACAGCGTCGGAAAGCGCGGCCTGAAGCTGATGATGACAAAGATTTTAAAAAACATGGGAATTGATGATGTGAGCGGATTTTTCTTTGTCGAGCATCCTTCAGAACTGAACTGGTCCGATAAGATCGAGCTGAGCAGGAAAGGGTATATGCTGGGGTATAGCGATATGAAGAGCCCGGGGATAGGCGCGATGCATCGGCTGCTTGCAAAAATAGGAGACGGCATGCTGAAGATGGCAATATACAGAATGGATTTCAAATTTTAAGCGTTCTGTGTTAGAATAGCCCTAAGCTTTTAGGAGGTTCTTAATTTTATGCGTATCAATAAGTTCTTATCCGAGATGGGAGTCTGCTCCAGAAGGGAAGCGGACAGGATGCTGGAGGAAGGTCGGCTGCGCATCGAAGGAAAAATCGCAAAGCTCGGGGACAGACTCTCTCCGGGGCAGAAACTGTATCTGGGAGAGCGCTGCATAGGCTCGTTAGAGGATATCGAAAGGGTCAAACCGCTTCTTTTGGCGGTCAATAAGCCGAGAGGCATCGTATGCACGAGCTCGGATAAGGACAGAGCGCCGAATATTGTGGAGATGCTTTCCTGCCCGAGCAGGGTTTATCCGGTCGGGAGGCTCGATAAGGATTCGGAAGGGCTGATTTTCATGACGAATCAGGGAGAGCTTGTCAATGCGCTCATGAAGGCTTCGAATTTTCATGAGAAGGAATACCTGGTATCCGTCGATAAGGAAATAGAAAAGGATTTTATCGAAAAGATGAGCCGGGGAGTCTTTTTGAGAGAGCTGGAAGTCAAGACCAGAGCTTGCAGGGTTTACCAGAAAGGAAAAACAAGCTTTCGCATCATCCTGACACAGGGGCTGAACCGTCAGATCAGAAGGATGTGCGGGGAGCTCGGCTATCGAGTGCTTTCGCTCAAACGAATACGGATTATGAATATCAGATTGGGAGATCTCCCGCCGGGCGCTTATCGGGAGCTCGGCAGGAAGGAAAAAGAGCAGCTGTACCGGGAGTTGGGAATAAAGGAGGAAGATTGTGGGAGGGGATAAAAATCAAAGCATTGCCCGGATCAAGGAATTGACGGAGCTCTTAAACCGGGCTTCGGAGGCTTATTACAGAGAGAGCCGGGAAATCATGAGCAATTACGAGTATGATAAGCTCTATGACGAGCTTTTGGAGCTGGAGGAAAAAACCGGGATTTTACTCTCCTCCTCTCCCACGCATAAGGTGGGTTACGAGGTGTTATCCTCCCTGCCCAAGCAGGAGCATGAAACGCCGATGCTGTCTTTGGATAAGACGAAGGATGTGCAGGATTTGAAATCCTGGATGGGAGAACAGAAGGTTCTGCTTTCCTGGAAGCTGGACGGGCTTACGATCGTATTGAGATATCGGGAGGGAAAGCTCGCGGATGCGGTAACCAGGGGAAACGGAAGCGTCGGAGAGCTGATCACCGAAAATGCGAGGAATTTTCAAAATCTTCCGCTTAAGATCGATTTTCAGGGAGAGCTTGTGCTCAGGGGAGAGGCGATCATTAAATATTCGGATTTTGAGAAGATCAACGCAGAGATAGAGGATATCGACGCAAAATATAAGAATCCCAGAAATCTCTGTTCGGGCTCCGTGCGCCAGCTCAATCCCAATATTACGAAAAGAAGAATGGTTTATTTCTATGCATTCGGTCTTGTGGGAGCGGAGGGAGAAGATTTTCAAAACTCCGCCGCAAAGCAGATGGAGTTTTTGGCAAAGCAGGGATTTGATGTGGTCGAATGGGTGCTGACGGATGCGGAGCAAATCGAGAAAGACGTGCAAACCTTTTCGGATAAGATCGAGGGCTTTGACCTTCCCTCCGACGGGCTCGTGCTGCTGATGGATGATATCGCATACGGACAGGGGCTTGGCACTACCTCGAAGTTTCCGAGAAATGCGATGGCTTTTAAATGGAACGATGAAATCAGGGAAAGCAAGCTGATTTGCATAGAATGGAGCCCCTCCAGAACGGGGCTGATCAATCCGATCGCACTTTTCGAACCGGTCGAGCTGGAGGGAACGCGGGTCAGTCGGGCGAGCGTGCATAATCTGAGCATGGTAGAAAGCCTTGCGCTCGGAGAGGGAGACAGGATCACGGTATATAAAGCAAATATGATCATTCCGCAGATTGCGGAGAATTTAAGCAGGAGCGGAGGGATTAAAGCGCCGGCAAGCTGTCCTTCCTGCGGGAAGGAGACGATGATCCGCAAAGAGGCGGAGGTAAAGACTTTGTACTGTACAAATCCGGAATGCCCGGTCAAGCACAGCAAAGGATTTGCGCTGCTGACGAGCAGGGATGCGCTCAATATCGAAGGGCTTTCCGAGATGACGCTGGAAAAGTTTCTTGCGGCGGGGCTGATCAGGGAGGCGGCGGATATTTTTAAGATCGCCGGGCATAAAGAGAGCATTGTTAAGATGGAGGGCTTCGGAGAACGCTCCTATGAGAAACTCTGCAAGGCGGTGGAAAAGGCGAGACATACAACTTTGCCGAGGCTGATTTACTCTCTCGGCATTGCGGGAATCGGGCTTTCGAATGCGAAAGTGCTCAGCAGAGCCTATCAAAACGATATCAATCTGCTCAGAAAGGCGAAGAAAGAAGAGCTGGTTTGCGTGGAAGGAATCGGAGAGGTGCTTGCGGCATCCATAGAAGAGTATTTTCGGGATGAAGCTCATCAGGCAAAGCTGGATCGGCTGCTTTCCGAGCTGGTTTTGGAAAGCGCGAATCAGGAGATCCAAAAAAGCGGGATAAGCGGCAAGGTCTTTGTCATTACCGGAAAGACGGAGAAATTTTCCGGACGAAAAGAGCTGCAGGAGCTGATCGAATCTTACGGAGGGAGGGTGAGCTCTTCGGTGAGCGCCAATACCTCGTATCTGATCAATAATGACAGCGGCTCGAATTCTTCCAAAAATAAAAAAGCCAAGGAATTGGGAGTCAGCATAATTACCGAAGAAGAATTTTTAAAGCTTTTGGAAGAGGGAGAAGATCTTTTCGCATGGGCTTAAGGAAGAAAAAAGAAAAGGGGGAAGGCAGATATGCCGATTAAGATACAGAACGGGCTTCCGGCAAAAGCGATATTGGAGGCGGAGAATATATTTGTCATGGACGAGGCGAGGGCGCTTTCACAGGATATCCGTCCCCTGCAGATTCTGATCTTGAATCTGATGCCGGTCAAGGAGGAGACGGAGACGCAGCTTCTGCGCGCCTTATCCAATACGCCCTTGCAGGTGGACTGCTCGTTTTTAATGATGCAGTCTCATAAGAGCAAAAATACCAGCCAGAGCCATTTAAATAAGTTTTATCATTGCTTTGAAGAGATCAGAAAAAAACGCTATGACGGAATGATCATAACGGGTGCGCCCATAGAACATATGAAGTTTGAGGAGGTCAACTACTGGAAGGAGCTTTGCGGCATTATGGAATGGAGCAAGAAGCATGTGACCTCGACGCTTCATATTTGCTGGGGCTCTCAGGCGGGGCTTTATTATCATTATGATATTCCCAAGCATCCGATGAAGGCGAAGCTTTCCGGAGTCTATGCACATAAGACGAGGCATAGGAAAACCCCTCTCATTCGCAGCATGGATGATTATGTGTACTGCCCTCATTCCAGGTATACGGAGGTCAGAAGAGAGGATATTGAAGAGAGACCGGAATTGAGCATCCTGGCGGAGAGCGAGGAAGCGGGAGTTTTGCTTATTATGGAAAAGAGCGGGAGCAGGATTTTCGTGCAGGGGCATCCGGAATATGACAGAATGACTCTGCATTCGGAATATAAGAGGGATCTGGCAAAGGGGATACATCCGAGCCTCCCGGTCAATTATTATCAGAATGACGACAGCACGACGAGACCGGTATTGAGCTGGAGGAATTTTTCGAATACGCTGTATGCGAACTGGCTTAATTTTTATGTATATCAGAATACGCCTTATGAGCTGAAGGATATGGAAAAATAATTACGGTTGAAATTTTCATGTTTTAGTGTTAAATTTGCAATCATCGAGTGAAATTTTTTGACAGGCGAGGTAGGTAAAATGAGAATCATCATTATTGGCGGCGGAAAGGTCGGGAGAACGATCGCGGAGCAGCTGAATATGGAAGGGCATGATATTGCGGTGATCGACAGCAATATCGCGGTGGTGGAGAGCATCGTCCACAACTTTGACGTGCTCGGCGTGGTCGGTAACGGAGCGAGCTATTCCGTACTGACGGAGGCGGGGATAGAAGAAGCGGAAATACTGATTGCGGTTACGGATTCCGACGAACTCAATCTCCTCTGCTGCATGATTGCCAAGAAGCGAAGCAATTGCAGCACCATAGCCAGAGTGCGAAATCCTACTTATAACAGCGAGATCGGCTTTATCAGAGAGGAGCTCGGACTTGCCATGGTCATCAATCCGGAGTACGCCGCCGCAACCGAGATTGCAAGAATTCTCAGATTCCCCTCCGCAATCAAGATCGATACCTTTGCCCGGGGAAAGGTCGAGCTTTTGGAATTTGAAATAGACGAGAACTCGTATCTTTGCGATAAGTCTCTGATCGAGGTTTCCTCCACAATGAAATCCGATGTGCTCGTATGCGCGGTGGAGAGAGGGGACGAGGTCATTATCCCGAAGGGAAGATTTGTGCTTAAGGCAAAGGATAAGATCAGCATCGTCGCTTCTCCCGCAAACTTTAAGAAATTCTTTTCCAAGCTCGGCATGGATACGCATCAGGTCAGTGACGCCATGCTGGTCGGAGGGGGAAAGATCGCCTATTATCTGGCACAGCAGCTCATCAATATGGGAATAGAGGTGAAGATCATCGAGAAGAACCAGCCCAGATGCGAGGAGCTCAGCTCTCTCCTGCCGAAGGCGATCATCATTAACGGAGACGGAACGGATAAGGATACCTTGCTGGAGGAGGATATCGATCATTGCAGCGCCTTTGTTTCCCTGACGGGAATCGACGAGGCGAATATCTTTCTTTCTCTTTTTGCAAAGAGCAGATCCAATGCGAAGATCATCACCAAGGTAAACCGCATTTCCTTCGATGATATCGTGGAAAATTTCAATCTCGGCAGCATCATTTATCCGAAGTTTATTACGGCGGAGTACATCGTGCGCTATGTCAGAGCATTGCAAAACGGTATCGGCAGTAATGTGGAGACGCTTTACCGCATTGTCAATAAAAAGGCGGAAGCTCTGGAATTCAAGATTCAGCCCGGCTCTCCCGTGATCGGGATACCGCTTCAGGCGCTGAATATCAAGGATAATATACTCGTTGCCTGCATCAATCGCAAGGGAAAGATCATCATTCCCAACGGACAGAGCGTGATCGCGGTCGGCGATACCGTTGTCGTGATCGCCGTCGATAAGGGTCTGGACGATATCAAGGATATATTAAAGGCATAGCGAGGAGAGAGATGAATTATTCGATTATTATTTATATTCTGGGCTTTGTCCTGAAATTTGAGGCGGCATTTCTGCTGCTTCCCTGTATTACGGCATTGGTTTATCGGGAAAAGGCGGGCTTTGCCTTTCTGATTACGGCGGTGATCGCCGGGCTTTCGGGCTATCTGCTGACAAGAAAAAAACCGGAAAACCAGCTCTATTTTGCCCGGGAGGGCTTTGTCTGCGTGGCGCTGAGCTGGATCATGATGAGTATTATAGGCGCACTTCCCTTCGTATTTTGCGGAGATATCCCCAATTATGTGGATGCGCTCTTTGAGACCATATCGGGATTTACGACAACAGGAGCGAGTATCCTAAGCGATGTCGAGAGCCTGAATAAATGCAGCCTGTTTTGGAGGAGCTTTACGCATTGGGTCGGAGGAATGGGAGTCTTTGTTTTTATTCTTGCGGTTTTGCCTATGGCGGGAGGATACAGCATGCATCTGATGCGGGCGGAAAGCCCGGGTCCGACGGTCGGCAAGCTCCTGCCCAGATTGAGGGAGACGGCAAAGCTCCTGTATATCATTTATTTTACGATGACCCTCTTGCAGTTTATTTTATTGATTGTGGCAAAAATGCCGGTATTCGATGCGATTACGATGACCTTCGGCACGGCGGGTACCGGAGGATTCGGCATTAAAAATAACAGCGCGGCGGGCTATAGCGTTCCCGTACAGATCATTATTACCGTCTTTATGATTCTCTTCGGTGTGAATTTTAACGCGTATTATCTGATCTTGGGAAGGCAGAAAAAGCT
The DNA here is from genome assembly GCA_030529445.1 of Johnsonella sp. Lineage (GTDB taxonomy): Bacteria > Bacillota > Clostridia > Lachnospirales > Lachnospiraceae > Johnsonella. Next base: position 101,113 of record JAUMWW010000005.1, read on the forward strand.
GATTTTAAAGATGGAGGAGGTTCGGTGGTATTTCCTGATTATTATCGGAAGCATAGCCATCATCGGCTTCAATATATTAAAATACTATGCCGGAGCGTCCGAAGCTTTCCTGCATGCGGCATTTCAGGTAGGTTCGATCATTACGACGACGGGCTATTCCACGGTGGATTTCGATCTCTGGCCGCAGCTTTCCAAAACGATTCTGGTCATGCTGATGCTGATCGGCGCCTGCGCGGGAAGCACGGGAGGCGGAATGAAGGTCTCGAGGCTTTTGATGCTCTTTAAGATGGTCAAGGCGGAGATGGGCTCTCTGATTTATCCAAGGAGCGTCAAGGTGATACGCATGGACGACAGAGCGGTGGACAAGAGGACGATCCAGACCGTTGCGGCATATCTGATTACTTATGTGCTGATTTTCGGCGTGAGCATGTTTATTCTCGCCTTCGACAATCTGGATATGGTAACCAATTTCACCGCGATTGCGGCGACGCTCAACAATATAGGACCGGGGCTGGAACTGGTCGGACCGGTGCGCAATTTCGGCATTTTTACGCCGCTTGCAAAATTTGTTCTCATGTTCAATATGCTCGCCGGCAGGCTGGAGCTCTTTCCCCTCCTCCTGCTTTGCTCGCCCCAGGTCTGGATACGGCATAAGAGATAGGGCGGCGGATTCTTGCCTAAAAAAAGAAAAAGAAAAAGAACCTTTTCAGGGGTTCTTTTTTTGTGTTTTCTTCGCAATCCTTGCAATGGTCAGGAGGAAGTTTTTGTTGAAAGAGAGAATCAATAATCCTCCTCTTCTTCCTCCTCTATCGTATCATGGGGCTCCTTTAAGCCTTCTATCGTAAGATGGTTTTTCTGTGCATAATCCCAGATTGCCGCATGGATTGCCTCCTCCGCGAGCAGGGAGCAATGAACCTTGACGGGGGGCAGTCCGTCCAGTGCGTTCATTACCGCCTTATTGGTAATTTTCACCGCCTCCTGTACGGTCTTTCCCTTTACCAGCTCCGTTGCCATCGAACTGGTGGCGATGGCGGCGCCGCAGCCGAAGGTCTTGAATTTAACGTCTCTGATAACCTGATTTTCGTCGATATCCAAAAATATTCTCATGATATCTCCGCATTTCGGGTTTCCTACCGTGCCGACACCGCTCGGATTCTCTATTTCCCCCACATTTCTGGGGTGCTCAAAATGATCGATAACCTTATCTGAATACATAGCTTGATTTCCTCTCTCTGATTTAATTTTTCGGGTGCTTTTTCAAATAATCCTCGTAGAGCGGAGACATGGAGCGCAGCCTCGCAATGATTTTTTTCAATTCCTCCACAAGAATATCGATTTCCTCTTTCGTATTTTCGGGGCTGAGCGATATCCGCAAAGATCCGTGCGCCTTTTCGTGGGGAAGTCCGATGGCAAGGAGCACATGGGAGGGATCGAGAGATCCCGAGGTGCAGGCGGAGCCGCTGGAAGCGCAAATCCCCGCATTATCCAAGAGGATCAGCATGCCCTCTCCTTCAATGAAGCGGAAGCAGACATTGACATTATTGGGAAGTCTTTCGCTCAGGCTGCCATTGATCTTGACATGTTCGAATTCATTGCCGAGCCTCTCGATCAGATAATCGCGGAGCTTTTGTTCATGCTCTGCGAATTTTTGCATATTGGAAACGGAGATCTGCGCAGCCTTTGCCATACCGATGATGCCGGGGATATTGTCGGTGCCCGCTCTGCGCTTGCGCTCCTGTGAACCGCCGTGGATGAAGGAACGGATCTTTACGCCGCTTCTGATATAGAGAAAGCCGATTCCCTTCGGACCGCCGAATTTATGCCCGCTTGCACTGAGCATATCGATATTCATCGCATTCACGTCGATCGGGATATGGGCATATGCCTGTACCGCATCGGTATGGAAGAGAATGCCGTGCTCTCTTGCGATTTTTCCGATTTCCGCGATCGGCTGGATCGTTCCGATCTCGTTATTGGCAAACATAATGCTGATCAGGATGGTATCCGGGCGGATCGCTTTTTTGAGCTCCTCGGGATTGACTCTTCCCTCTTCGTCTACCGGAAGATAAGTGATCTCAAATCCCTGCTTTTCAAGATATTCACAGCTATGAAGGATTGCATGATGCTCGATCGTGCTGGTGATGATATGCTTTCCCTTATCCCGATAAAATTCCGCGCTTGCTTTCAATGCCCAGTTATCGGATTCGGTTCCTCCCGCCGTAAAATAAATTTCATTGCTTTTTGCCCCTATCGTATCGGCAATCAAATCTCTTGCCGCGGTTTCATCGTTTTTTACCCTTTGGGAAAAGCTGTATACCGAGGAGGGATTGCCGTACAATTCCGTATAGTAGGGAAGCATTGCTTCGACGACTTCGGGATATACCTTTGTCGTAGCGGCATTGTCAAAATAAATCATTCTTTTTTCGCTCATTTGTTTTTCCTCTTTTTCTTGATTTCACTGATAATTATATTCTATACCAAAGCGATCGGAAATCAATACTTGTTTTGTTTTTTATACAATGAATACGGTATTTACGGTGCTTTTTTGTCAAAAAAGACTGAAAATAATATTTTGTCTCAGAAAAAAGTGAATTTCTTGAAAGCCCATATTAACTATGTTATACTTATAAGAATCAAAAAGGATGGTGAAAGAATATGAAATTTAATAAAAAAACGGATAGAATCTGGCTCGAGGATGAAAACGGAAAGGAAATCGCCTATGTGGAATTTCCCAAGCTTGAAGAGGGGGTGGTAAGCATTACGCATACGGTAGTGGATACGAGCCTGCGCGGACAGGGAATTGCGGGAAAGCTCTTGGAAGAGCTGGTGAAGGAGCTTGCCGCTTCGGGAAGAAAGGCGAAGCCTGTTTGCAGCTATGCCATTTCCTGGTTTGAGAAGCATCCGGAGCATGAGGATTTAATTCAAAAATAAGTATGGCAAATAGGAAAGGCTGGTAGGAATATTGAATATTTTTAAAGAAATTTTTCTTTCTTTTGAAGTCGGTCAGTATAAGAACTTTATAAGACACGGGAAGGGCAGAATCCTGCTCTATGTCTTTACCGTTTCCCTGCTTTCCCTGATTTTTACCCTGCTTCCTTTCGTTGTGAATCTGCAGATCGGGGGCGGATTCGAGAAGGCGGTTTCGGAGAGGGTTCCCGACTTTAAGATAGAAAAAGGCAAGATATGGGTCGAGCGAAAGTATATTCAGGACCTGCCCGAGGAAGGGCTGTTTTTATACGTCGATACGGATAAAGCCTTCGATCGAAAGAAATACGATATGGACAGCATATTGGAAAAATATGCCTATGTATTTATCGTAGATGAAGAGGGCGTGATCTCGAAATCAAGCGGAAGAGTCGCGGATGTAAAGATAAGAGACCTCGATCCGAATATGAGCATCAGCAGAGAGGATCTTAAGCAGATGAAATCTTATTTTTATCTCGCTCTCTTTGTCGGAAGCCTGATCGTATACTTTTTTTCGGTGCTCGGCTATTTATTCAGTGCATGGATTTTTGCACTTATTGCAATTATGATCGCGATGGCGCTTAATGTGAAGATGAGGTTTAAAACCCTGTATAAGGTCTGCATTTATGCGAAAACACCGCTTCTTTTGCTGAGCATTTTGAAGGCTCTGATCGGATTGAGGATTCCGTATTTCTTTATGATCGGCGCCGCATTGACCCTGGGATATATCGTAATGGCTCTGTCCAGGCTTCGCAAGGAGGCGCAGGAGGCGGCTCTGTCGACTCGGTGGAATACGGAGGGGGCGTTTTGGTATGATGAGGAAAGAAGAAGCGGGAATGAGCAAAGATATCGCGGATCTTCCGATGAGGACGCTTTTTCCATGCTTCCGAAAAGAAGCCATGAGACCGAAATTTACAGCAGCAGGGAGCAAGAATCGTATTCCCCTCGGGAGAATTTGCAGAGCGCCTATCCGGATTTGCAGGCTGCGGACAGGCAAGAGGAGAGAGAGGATTTAGAGGGGGAGCGCGAGAAAGAAAAAGAGCAAAAGGGAGATCTCAGACCGAGCGATACATGGAGCTTTTTCAGCGAAAGCGCTGTAAAAAGCCAAGAGCCCGCCGAGCTAAAAAAAGAGGAGGAGAGCGGGCAGGAGAAGGGATTTGGAGCCTAGGCTCCGAGCGTTTCAGATGGAAGAGTAATGATGAAAACAAAGAAGGTAGTGGTAGGTATGTCGGGCGGGGTGGATTCTTCGGTCGCAGCCTATCTTTTAAAAGAAGCGGGATACGATGTGATCGGCGTTACGATGCAGATCTGGCAGGATGAAAGCAGGGAGATCCGGGAGGAAAACGGCGGATGCTGCGGACTGAGCGCGGTCGATGATGCAAGGAGGGTCGCGCATAGCATAGGGATTCCCTATTATGTGATGAATTTTAAATCCGAGTTTAAAAGCAGGGTGATCGATTATTTTGTGGACGAATATCTGAAAGGACGTACGCCGAATCCCTGCATCGCATGCAACCGCTATGTGAAATGGGAGAGCCTTTTGGACAGAAGCCTCGCAATAGGAGCGGATTATATCGCAACCGGGCATTATGCGAGGATTGAGGAATTAAAAAACGGGCGCTGTGCGCTCAAGGTATCCAAAACCGCACAGAAGGATCAGACCTATGCGCTTTATAATCTGACACAGGAGCAGCTGAGGAGGACGCTGATGCCGGTCGGAGATTATACAAAGGAAGAGATCCGAAAGATTGCCGAAAGCATCAGTCTGAGAATTGCCAAGAAGCCGGACAGCCAGGAGATCTGTTTCGTTCCGGATCGAGATTATGCCGGATTTATCGAAGGGGAAAGCGGAAAAAGCTTCGAAACGGGAAATTTTATCGACGGCGAGGGAAAGGTGCTGGGCAGGCATAAGGGCATAGGGCATTATACGATAGGGCAGAGAAAGGGGCTCGGAATCGCCCTCGGAAGACCGGTTTTCGTAAAGGAAATCCGTCCCGATACCAGGGAGGTTTTGCTGGCGGAGGATAGGGAACTCTATGCGGATACCCTGATTGCGGATCGGGTTAACTGGATGAGCATAGAAGGAATAGACCGAAGCGAGGGGATTTTTGCAAGGGCAAAGATCCGATACTCTCATCGGGGTGAGAACTGCAGGATCCGGGATATCGGCGGCGGAAAAATACGGGTCGAATTTGTAAATAAGGTCAGAGCGATTACCCCCGGTCAGGCGGTGGTATTTTATGACGAAGAGGAATATGTGATGGGCGGAGCGACGATTCTGGAGGCGATTTATTCCTAAGCTTCGAGCTTTAGAAAATCACCGTAAATCGAAGGGGAGCGCTCCCCGGAGGATAAAGATAAAAGGAGTTGCCATATGAAGAGAAGAAAAGGTATCGGGATAATAGCGATAATTCTTGCCGCGGCGCTTGTGGTCACGGGCTGCAAGGACTCAAAGCAGGCCGGGGAAGAGCAAAAGGAGAGGGTACAGGCAAAAGAGACAGAGACGACGCAGATCATCAGCCTTGCGGCAAAGGATCTTCCCGGCGGCATTCAAAGCGCTGCCAATAAGAATACGGCACAGAGCCAGGCCCCGACGGAAAAGGCGATAGAGTTTTCCGATGTCAATGAGACGGTCTATGTCAATGCGGATAATTTGAATTTGCGCAGGAAGCCGAGCACAAATGCCGAAATCATAAAAAAGCTCACGAGAGCCGAGGCATTGGTGAGAACGGGAGTGAGCGAGAAATGGAGCCGGGTGGAATATCAAAATGAAAGCGCCTATGTGGCGGCACAGTATCTGACGAAGGAAAAGCCGGTACAGGAAACAAGCGCGGCGGCTGCGGCGCCGAGCTTTGAGGCGGCTTCGGGAGCGCAGATCAAGCTCGATCCGAGCTGGAAATATGCAGGAAATTCAAAGATCAATTCGGGCGCAGCCATTCTCTATAAAGCGGAGAATAATCGGAAGAATATAACCGTCTGCGTCAATGCCGGGCACGGCACGAAGGGAGGAAGTTCGGTAAAGACCCTCTGCCATCCGGACGGAACGCCGAAGGTGACGGGCGGAACGACGGCGGCAGGTGCGACGACGGCGGTTGCGGTATCTACCGGAATGACATTTGTGGACGGAACAACGGAAGCGGCGGTAACCTTGAAAATGGCGAAGGCATTGAAATCCGTCCTGCTTGCAAGAGGTTATGATGTGCTGATGATCAGAGAGAGCGATGATGTGCAGCTGGATAATATAGCAAGAACCGTCATCGCAAACAATACTTCGAGCTGTCATATCGCTCTGCACTGGGATTCGACGACGAGCGATAAGGGAGCCTTCTATATGGGCGTTCCGGATGTGGCATCTTATCGGGCGATGGAACCCGTTGCATCTAGCTGGCAAAAGCATGAGGCGCTCGGCGCGAGCCTGATCCAAGGCTTAAAAGGAGCCAATGTCAAGATCTTCGGAGAGGGAAGGCTTCCGATGGATTTGACCCAGACCTCGTATTCGACGATTGCTTCGATCGATATCGAACTGGGGGATAAGGTGAGCAGCCATTCGGATGATACGATTTCCAATCTCGCCAAAGGTCTGGCGGACGGAGTGGATCATTATTTCGGACAATAGAGAAGTCTTTGTATACTTTGCTTAAAAATATTGAAACATCAAGGAAAAAATGTTAAAATAACATAAAAAAGGAAAGGGGATTTGCTTATGTTATCATTTTTGCTTGGTGTTTTGCTCTTAATCGGCGGTTATTTTATCTACGGCAAGATCGTAGAGAAGATTTTCATGCCGGATGACAGGAAGACGGCGGCTTATGTCAATGAAGACGGTGTAGACTTTGTACCGATATCCGCTATGCCGGCTTTTTTGATACAGCTTCTGAATATTGCGGGACTGGGACCGATATTCGGAGCGGTTTCGGGAGCATTATGGGGTCCCGTGGTATATCTTTGGATCGTATTCGGAACGATATTTGCCGGAGCGGTGCATGATTATCTTGCGGGAATGATGTCGGAGCGCAATAACGGAGCCTCGATTTCCGAGATTGTGGGGAAATACCTCGGTCCGGTGATGGCACAGGTAATGAGAGTATTTTCGGTAGTGCTTCTGCTTATGGTCGGCGTCGTATTTATGGTCGGTCCGGCTCAGCTCATCGCATTATTGACTCCGGAGGCATTTAATGTGCAGTTTTGGACGGTTTTGATTCTCGTCTATTATTTTCTCGCTACTTTGTTGCCCATCGATAAAATCATAGGCAAGATCTATCCTTTATTTGGTCTGACTCTGATTATCATGGCTCTCGGCATCGGAGGAGCGACGCTGTTCAACAGCGGAAAGCGCCCGATGATTGAACTTTGGGATCATTTCGGAAATATTTATCCGAATCAGGCACTTCCGATCTGGCCGCTGATGTTTATCACGGTTGCCTGCGGCGCGATATCCGGTTTCCATGCGACACAGTCTCCGATGATCGCACGCTGCATAAAGACGGAGAAGGACGGACGCAAGGTCTTTTACGGCGCCATGGTTGCGGAAGGAATCATTGCTCTGATCTGGGCTGCGGCGGGAATCGCATTTTATTATGACAGAAACGGTGCGGGCACGGGATTGCAGGCTCTTTTGGATATGAAGGGCGGAAACTCGAAGACCATCTATGAGATGTCAACATCTCTTCTGGGAATGGCAGGCGGTGCGCTCGCAATGATCGGCGTGATCGCATGCCCGATTACTTCCGGAGATACCGCATTTCGTTCCGCAAGGCTGACGATTGCCGACTGGTTCAAGATTGATCAAAAGGATGGCAAGAAGAGACTGCTTCTTACGGCACCGCTGCTTTTGCTCGGATTTTTAATCTCAAGATTTGATTATTCGGCAGTTTGGAGATATTTCTCCTGGTCGAATCAGACCCTTGCCATGATGGCATTATGGGCGGGTGCTACCTATCTTTGCAAATTCAGAGGAAAGAATTACTCCTGGATTGCCGTGATTCCCGCTACCTTCATGACCTTCGTATGCGTTTCCTATATTTTGCAGGCAAAGGAAGGACTCAAACTCGATGCGGGCTTATCCAATACGATAGGAGTGGTAACCGGAGTGGTGCTCTTTGCGCTCTTTATGGTTAAGGTATACTTCAAGAATGCTTCTCCCTTGCAGGATGTACCTCTGGAAATCAGGGCGAAAAAAGCGAAG
>JAUMWW010000006.1:0-89017 GCA_030529445.1 Johnsonella sp.
AATACCGACCTCCAATCGTTAGATTTTTTGGTCTAACTTTTGGGGGTCGGTACAAATCGATGTTCAAGCCTTTTCTTTATTGAGTTTTGCAGAGGGCAAATCCGGTAAACAATAAGAGCCAAAACTTAGACGTTAAATCTAAATAAGATCACATCTCCGTCCCGCACCACATAATCCTTGCCCTCAAGACGCATCAGACCTTTATCCTTTGCCGCGGAAGCGGAGCCGCAGTCCAAAAGATCCTGATAATTGATGACTTCCGCTTTGATAAAGCCGCGTTCAAAATCGCTGTGGATTTTTCCGGCGGCTTGGGGCGCCTTGGTTCCCTTCTTTATCGTCCATGCTCTCGTTTCGTCCTCTCCGGAGGTAAGGAAGCTTAAAAGACCGAGCAGATCATAGCTTGCCGCAATGAGCTTATCCAGACCGGATTCGCAAATGCCGAGCGCCTCCAGGTAATCCGCCTTCTCCGATTCGTCGAGCTCCGCGATTTCTTCCTCTATTTTTGCAGATACGACAAAGACCTTTGAAGCGCTTTCCCGGGCAAAGGCTTTCACCTTCTGTACATGGAGGTTTTGCGCTCCCTCATCGGCAAGATCGCTCTCCTCTACATTGGCGGCGAAGATGACGGGCATGAAGGTAATCAGTCCGAGAGATTTGATGAAAGCAAGCTCTTCCTCGTCCTCGCTTTGATAGGAGAGTGCAAGTCTGCCTTCCTCCAGCACCGCCTTCAGCGCGTACAGGATATCCAGCTCTTTTTTAAGCGATTTATCGTTATGGGCGGATTTTGCCGTCTTGGCAATGCGCCGTTCAAGAATCTCAAGATCCGAAAAAATCAGCTCGAGATTGATCGTTTCGATATCACGCAGGGGATCGACCGCTCCGTCTACATGGATGACATTATCGTCGTCAAAGCAGCGAACCACATGTACGATGGCATCACATTCCCTGATATTGGAAAGGAACTGGTTGCCGAGCCCCTCTCCCTTGCTTGCTCCCTTCACCAGCCCGGCGATATCGACAAAATCGATCACGGCAGGCGTAACCTTTTTGGAATGATAGAGATCTCCCAATGCCTTCAGACGAGGATCGGGAACGGAAACGACGCCGACATTGGGATCTATCGTGCAAAAGGGATAATTTGCGGAAGCCGCTCCTGCCTTGGTGAGTGAATTAAAGAGTGTGCTTTTCCCTACATTCGGGAGTCCTACGATTCCTAATTTCATTTATTTTTACATCTCCTTTATCTTCAAGTGTTTCCGGGTTTCGAAAAATCTTTACACCCTTTTTTACGCCCTTAAAAAACAGAGGGCATAATGATTTTAAGTGGACGAGAGATAGAATAAAAAACCTCGTCCACGGCATACAGATATCCTCAATTATAGGTTGAAGATTTGCGGCGGTCAAGCGTTTTTGCCGCGAAAAAGCGCTTCCCCGGGAAAACTTGCCGCCTCTGATGGGGGGAGAAAAATTGCTTTTTTGATATTCATGGGCTAAAATGAGAATAGAAAGCAAATGCTGTTTATCGTAGGAAAATTGTGTAATGATAAAATATATAGAAAGGAATATGGCATGATGAAGAGAGCAATAATTTTTATCGCAGAGGGTTTTGAGGAGATTGAGGCGCTTACCATCGCGGATATTCTCAGAAGGGCGGATATCGCAGCGGATCTGTGCAGCATCGGGGAAGAGCTTGAAGTAAGAGGGGCGCATGATATCAGGATTAAGACGGATATCAGGCTCAAGGATATAAAGGATATCGAAAGCTATACGGCTGCACTTGCGCCGGGAGGAATGCCGGGGGCTGCCAATTTGAAGGATCATGATGCCGTAATCGATATTTTCAGATCCTTTTATGAGAGAGAGGATAAACTTCTCGCCTGCATCTGCGCGGCGCCGATCATTCTTCGCAGAGCGGGAATCTCGGCTCAAATCGCCGGTACCTGTTATCCGGGATTCGAGGATGAGGTCGGATATAAGGAATACAGAAAAGAAGCGGTGGTAATCGATAAAAACGTTGTGACTTCGATGGGACCTGCAAGCGCATTGCCGCTGGCAATCAAGCTGACGGAATTGCTTGCCGGAAAAGAAAAGGCAAAAGAAATTGCCGAAGGAACCTTGTTCAACGATGTTTTGAGAGAATACCGGAAATAAAATTCATCCGTTTTACAAGAAAGCTTAAGAAGAGAATTTAAGAAAAGAGCTCCGCCCCCTCCCCGCCGGATCAAATGTCGCTTCCGAAGCGACCATTTTCTCTTGCCATACTGCTATACTCTGCTTATCAAAGAAAAGAGATGAGGAGGGAAAGGCGATGAAAAACAATCGGAGCGAATTGGTATTCATACTGGATCGCAGCGGTTCGATGGGAGGTCTGGAATCCGATACGATAGGAGGATTCAATTCCATGCTGGATAAGCAGAAGAAGCAGGAAGGAGAAGCCCGTATTACGACGGTACTGTTTGATGACAGATATGAAAAGATACATGACAGGTTCCATCTGGAATATGTCAAACATATGACCGAGAAAGAGTATTATGTACGCGGAAGCACCGCCTTATTTGATGCGATCGGAAGAAGCATTCGGAGCATGGAGAACCTGCAAAAACATATGCCTAAGCAGGAGAGGGCAGAGAAAGTGATTTTTACGATTATCACGGACGGTCTGGAAAATTCCAGCCGGGAATACACAAGAGAGAGCGTGGGAAAGATGATTCGGCACGCGCAGGAGGAATACGGCTGGGAATTTCTTTTTCTGGGTGCGAATATGGATGCGGTCAAGGAGGCGGGAAGCTTCGGTATTGCCGAGGACAGAGCGGTGAGCTTTATCAATGACAGGAGAGGGGTTCAAAAAAACTATGCCGCCGTAAATGAGGCGGTTTGCAGGATGCGGATGGAAGAGCCGGGGCAGAGGATGGACGGAAGCTGGAAAGAGGAGATAGAAAAGGATTACCGGAGCAGGAGCTGAGAAGAGCCTGCAAGGATAAATCCGTAAAAAGCAGGAGGGAAAAACAAAAATCGCTTTGTTTTTCCCTCCTATTGTTTGGTGAATCGGCGGATTTGAATCTTTAGGACTGAATCGGGTTCATTTCCTTCGGTCTGTTGAAATCATAGATTTCCTTGACATCGAAGAGATCGGAAAGCTTTGCCTTATCCGGCTCGTCCAGATCCCGCTTCATTCTGTATCCGTCGAGATTGCGCCTGCCCTGCCGCAGATTTGTATCTCCGAACTGCACCCAGGATTCTGCGGAATCCACGGTGCAGAAATAGCGGAAGCCCAGGTCATAGAGATATTTATATCGTTCATTTTCAAAAGTATAAGGATGCCAGTCCGCAACATCTGTGCCGAAGGGATAGAGAATGATATCCACAGGTCCGAGGAGTGTTCTTACCTCGCTATCCCATTTATCACAGTCGTGAGTGAAGCGCTCGAAATCGATACGTCCGAGGTGCAGATGCCCCCAACTGTGGGAAGCAAGCTCCCAGCCGTCGTCCCGAAGTGCCTGAGCGACTTCCCTGACCTTTTCCTTATCCGCCTCGTAGTTCGGGTTCGTATCGGCATAGCTTGCGGCGGTCCGGTAACCGAATGCGCCCTGATAGCCGGTAACCGCAATCACCGCCTTCGCTCCGCGATAAGAAAAATCGGGATGCTCGTCAATGAAGCGGTTGAGAATCGGGATCATATCGTAATCCCCGATTACGGAGGAGCCGTCTTCCAAATCCATTTCCGTCGTCGGGCGTCCGTCCTCGCCGACCACGAGCCTGCTGGCAAATCCATCTCCCGTCATGTATTCGTAATAGCATACATCATCCTGGGAAAAGACGATGGGCTTTTTATCGGGGGGAAGGAGGATCTCTCCCTTGGTCATCCGGATTTTTCCGCTCTCCTCATCCGTCGTTTCATATCCCATATCATGCATCCGAACCAAGACGAAACCGCGCTTATGCATTTCTTCGAGCATTTTTTCGAATTCCTCTATCGTGGTCATCACCTGATTATATCCCATCTGATCCTCGTCTCCGTCAAACGCCTTTGAGGTATCGTAGATCAGGGAGTGGAAAAATACATGAGGAACCTTGGTGACGTCTTTCTTTTCAAGCTTGCTCTTGCTCTCCTCGTATCCTGCGATCGCCGCGACAACTTCCGGAGCCGATGCAAGGCTCGGATCCTGACCGAGCAGTTCGATGGCGGCATCATAATCATAACTCAGAGCGAGCCGGTCAGCCTGCGCGATCAATGTCAGCAGCTGCGTTTCCGGGGCAGTTGTTGTTTCCATGCTTTCCGCAGGGCTTTCGGTCATTTCCGCCGAGGAAGCGGGGGCAAAGGTTTCCGGAGAGGGTGTCGAAAACATTTTGAAGAGGCGATATGCGCCGAATGCGATTGCCGCAATGATAAGCACCAGTATAAGATATAAAATCAACAGATTGAGATAGGCACGGCGGCGGCGCCTTTGTCTTTTTTTCATATTGTTGGAATAGTTTCGGTTTTTTTGAAACTCGGACATGTTTATGGTATCCTTTCTTTGCTGAAATAAGATCTGCCCGGAGGCATATGCCTTCGGGCAGATGGCTTTACTTAAATTTTATGGTAATTCCTTCTCTTCGTCAAGTAAATATCGAATCAAAAGATGCCCGTCCCGAAGATAAATGCCGCTTTTTTTGCAAGAACGCTCGCTGTAAGAATCGGCGCCGGAAAAATAAGCTTTGCCGGAGCGATAGAGCAGGAAGGGAACCGGATCCGAGGAATGGGTTTTGGTGGAAACCGGAGTCGGATGATCCGGAAGCACGAGAAGCACATAGTCCTCCCCCGCTTTTTTTAGAGCCTCCAAAAGAGGCCCGACGATGAAATGATCAATGCGCTCGATCGCAAGAATCTTGCACTGCTCATCGCCGTGGTGACCGCATTCGTCCGGTCCCTCGCAATGAATATAAACATAGTCCATGCCCTTATGCAGCAGGGCATCGATCGCCGCTTCTCCCTTTCCCTTAAAATTGGTATGCACCGTTCCGGTGGCTCCCTCGACTTCGATCACTTCCATTCCCGCGCAGATTCCCAGACCCTTGATCAGATCGACGGCGGAGATTACCGAAGCCTTAAGCCCGTATTTTTCATCGAAGCGCTCCATCTCTGGCTTGGTTCCTTCTCCCCAGAACCATATCGAATTTGCGGGATTCTTTCCCTCGCGCATTCTCTTCCGATTCAGCGGATGTGAGGATAAAAAATCATATGATTTTTTGATCAGCTCAAGAAGGAAGGGATGCCGGGGAAGGTATGCGCCGATTTTTTGATCGGAGATATCGTGAGGAGGGGTGAGCTTCAGTGTTTTTTCCCCCTTTTTCCAGATCAGGCAATGCCGGTAGGAAATGCCGGGATAGAGCCGGAAGCTTTCGTCTTTTAAATAATCGGCAAGATCCCGGATCAGAATTTCGGATTCCTCCGTGCTGATTTCTCCCGCGCTGTAATCGAGCATGATTTTGTCCTCGAAGCATTTTGCATCGGAAAGCGTTACGGTATTGCAGCGTATCGCAACATCGCTTTCCTCCATCCGGATTCCCATGCTGATCGCCTCCAGGGGAGAACGCCCGCTATAGCTTATTTTCGGGTCGTAGCCGAATACGGAGAGATTGGCGACATCGCTTCCCGGCTTCATTCCCTCGGGGACATTGCTCACCATGCCGAGCAGAGACTTCGGAGCAAGACTGTCGATATGAGGCTTGTCTGCAGCCTCCAGAGGAGTCTTCCCGCCCAGAGATTCCAGCGGGTCATCGGCCATTCCATCGCCGAGCATAATAATATATTTCATAGCATTTTCCTCGTTTATTTTTCTTATAATAAAAAGTATAGCTTAAAAACACATGAAAAACAATAGAATATACTTTTAATTCTTTAAATTAAAAGTAACTATTTGAAACCTTTTTATAAAATTAGTGCTTGCATAATCTATGGTTTTTATGGTAGATTTGATATAAAATATGTCAAATTATAAAAATAAATACGGGCGGTTAATACAATGAAAATTTATATGGTGGAATGCGTCAGAACCTTGAGTGCAAAATTGAAGACTCTGATCGAGGAAAAAGAGCTCGGAGAGGTTGAGGCGCAGATCAGTACATGGGAAGAAGCATTTTTTGACTTGCAGGGGAAGCATGCCGACGTTATTTTCTTTGACATACGGACGGCGAACAGGGAAAATATCAAGAACATTACGGCGCTGAAAAAAATCGTGCCGAAGGCCTCTTTATTGGCATTTTCCTCTCTTTTCGATACGGAATCGGTGGAAGGGCTTTATGCTGCGGGAGTGGAATACATTCTTCATAAGCCGGTAAACGATATCGAGGTGGAAAATACGCTCAGGAATTTGGAGATGGCAAGGACGCTGAAAAGACTCCTCAGGATGATACCGCAGGAATCCGAAAGCATCATCGTCTCCGAAGAGGAAAAGCCTTCCGCTCAAAGCGAAGATGAGGGGCTGGATATCACGATCAAGCGCCTGAAGGCGATTCTGCGGGAGATCGGGATACTCAACGAGGCGGGAAGCAAGGATATCATCAATATCGTGAGATATTTGCTGGAAAAGGGAATGGATTTCCGGGATATTCCGATGAGGGATCTGTGCAAGAAAATGGGAGATAATCCCAAAAGCGTCGAACAAAGAATAAGAAGGGCGGCGACGGCGGGGCTTTCTTCTCTTGCTCTGCGCGGAATGGATGATTATGCCGATCCGATTTATAATGAATACGGAGACCGATTATACGGATTTGAGCAGATGAAGAGCGAGATGAATTTTATCTGCGGCAAGGGTGATAAGCATGGGAATGTAAAAATCAAAAAGTTTCTCGGAGGCCTCCTGGATTGCTGCCTGGAGGGCTGATCGGAGTTTTGGGAGGTTTGCGTTGAATAGTCTTTTATTGCTTATTTCCGTGGTTATTCTTTGCTGCATTATATTAAACAGAATTTCAAGCAGGCTGGGGATACCGATGCTTTTGGTATTCATTTTGCTCGGAATGTTTTTCGGATCGGACGGGCTGATCAAGATTGATTTTGACAATTATGAGCTTGCGGAAAAATTTGCGACCGTAGCGCTTATTTTTATCATGTTTTACGGAGGATTCGGCACGAACTGGGAGGAAGCAAGAAGCGTCGCCCTTCCCTCCATGCTCATGTCCAGCTTCGGCGTGATATTGACAACGGTGTTTACGGCGCTTTTTTGCCGCTTCGTATTAAATATCGCATTTGCCGAGAGCCTCTTAATCGGTTCGGTAATCGGTTCGACCGACGCCGCCTCCGTGTTTTCGATTCTCCGATCCAAGAGGCTGAGTCTGAAATATCATACGGCGTCTTTACTCGAGCTGGAGAGCGGAAGCAATGACCCCTTTGCCTATATTCTTACCCTGATTGCGATTTCCATCATGCAGGGAGAGGCAAATATCAATAATATCTTATTTATGCTTTATACGCAGATCACCTTCGGGGTAGCGGCAGCTTTGCTGATCGCCTTTGCCGGCAAGGCGGTGCTGCGAAAACTCAGGATAGAGACGGCGGGATTTGAGGCGGCTCTGGTCATGGCGATCGCCCTCCTCTCCTTCAGCCTTCCTCTCATCATAGGGGGAAACGGTTATCTGAGTGCGTATATCACCGGGATTATTTTGGGAAACAGCGATATCCGCAATAAGAGAGAGCTCGTGCATTTTTTTGACGGAGTTACGGGAATCATGCAGATGCTGCTCTTTTTCCTGCTCGGGCTGCTTGCTTTCCCCTCGGTGCTTCCGAGCGTTGCGAGGCAGGCGCTTTTGATCGCCGTATTTATTACATTTGCGGCGAGACCTCTTGCGGTTTTTGCCATACTCACTCCTTTAAGAAGCAAGCTCGGACAGAAAATGGTCGTATCCTGGGCGGGGCTGAGAGGAGCGGCTTCCATTGCATTTGCGGTTATGGCGATGATGCGGATCGAGACAAAAAACGATATTTTTCATATTGCCTTTTTCGTGGTTCTTTTCTCGATACTGGTTCAGGGTTCCTTGCTTCCTCTGCTTTCCAAAAGCCTGAATATGATCGACAAGAATTTTGACGTCATGAAGACCTTTTCGGATTATAGCGGAGATACGCCGCTTGAGTTTGTCCGGATCATGATCGAAGCGGGGCATATATGGTGCAATGCGAAGATCAAGGATATCACGATGCCTCCGGATACCCTGGTCGCGGTCGTGGAAAGGGAGGGGAAGGGAATCGCTCCAAAGGGAGAAACCCTGCTTTGTGAAAACGATGTGCTGACGCTTGCGATTAAATCGGTGCAAAAAAGCGAGAAAGCCTTTCTGATCGAAAAAAGAGTTGCGGAAGACAGCAAGATGAAGGGAAAGACCCTTGCCGAGGGGATGAAAAATAAGAAAGGACTCGTGGTTTTGATTATCAGAAACAAGGAGTTCATTATTCCGAGGGGGGATACGATTATCTTCGAGGATGACGTGCTCGTGCTCAATCATGTCGGCTAAATGCTTCCGGGGCTTATGGATGCGAGGTTTTCGCAATCGATAAGCTTCCGGAAGCTTTTTGCTTTGCACTAAAGCCCCGATTCAGACAATCAGAATGGGCTTTTTGTCTTCTTCGACGACCCTGCCGATGATGCTGGCTTCGGGGCATACTTTTTTGATTGCCTCAAAGACTCTCTGCGCATCGTTTTCGGCGACGCTGTAGATCAGTCCTCCGGAGGTCTGGGGATCAAAAAGAAGATCCGCGACATTAACGGGAAGATGATCGGGAAGGAGCACTTTTTTCATCAGATGCTTTTTATTGGCATAGGTTGCCGCGGGCACCAGACCGAATGAGGCATAGGAGAGCGCCCCCTCAAGCATGGGCACCTTATTGTATTCGATCGCAATGCTCAGACCGCTTTTATCGCACATCTCGAAGCTGTGCCCGATCAGTGAAAAACCGGTAACATCCGTGCAGGCGTGGACGGAATCGAAGCTTCGCACCGCATCGGCGGCATATTTATTCAGCTTTGTCATCGAAAGAAGGAGCTTTTTATATTGCTCCTCGCTCAGAAGCCCTCCCTTATGCCCATTGATCAGGACTCCCGTGCCGATCGCCTTGGTCAGAATCAGAACATCGTTTTTTTGGATGCCGTTATTGCAGAGGACTTTTTTCGGGTGCACCAGTCCGGATACGCAGAGCCCGTATTTCGGAACCTCGTCCTGTATGGTATGCCCGCCGACTACGATCGCTCCCGCCTCTCTGATCTTGTCATAGCCGCCGCGCAGAATCGCATTGACCGCTTCCGGAGGAAATTTTGCCGGGTACATCAGTATATTCATGCAGAGCTTCGCTTCTCCTCCCATCGCCCAGACATCGGAAAGAGAGTTTGCGGCAGCGATCTGCCCGTATTCATAAGGATCATCTACGGCGGGGGGAAAGATATCTACAGTCTGTATCAGCGCGAGATCTTCCCTGAGCCGATAAACAGCCGCGTCATCGGCGGTATCAAAACCGACCAGAAGATTCGGGTCGGAAAAAGAAGGCAGATTGCGCAGAACCTGCGCAAGGTCATCGGGACCTATCTTGGAAGCTCAGCCTCCGCAGCCTCCCGTCATTGTTATCAACTTAATTTTATCCATGATTTCTGTCTCCGAAATTTCAAAAATATAATTTTTATCCTCACAATCATAGCATAGATTACAGAGAGGATAAAGCGCTTCTTTTTAACCGGAAGTAAATGGGGATTTAGGGGGCATTCCTCCGGATCCGCCCCGATCTTTCGTATGGACGAGAACCGGGGAGTCTGCTAAGATAATAAAAACTGTTGAACTCATCAAGAATAAGGAGAATATATATGTTGGAAATAGGAAGCAAGGCGCCGGAATTTTCTCTGCCCGATCAGAATAATCATATGGTAAGCCTTTCGGATTTCAGAGGAAAAAAGGTGATCCTGTATTTTTATCCGAAGGATGATACACCGGGATGTACTGCCCAGGCATGCAATTTTACGGAAAGATTTCCGCAGATTGCGGAGAAGGGGGCGGTGGTGCTGGGAATCAGCAAAGACAGCGTGGAGTCTCATCGGAAGTTTCACGCGAAGTACGGATTAAGCTTTCCTTTGCTTTCCGATCCGGAGCTCAAAGTGCTCCAGGCGTATGACGCATGGAAGGAGAAGAAGCTTTACGGAAAAAGCTTTCTCGGGGTCATCAGGTGCACGTATCTGATTGACGAGGAGGGAGTGATTATCAAGACGATAGCCAAAGCGAAGGCGAAGGAAAATGCGGATCAGATGCTGAAGTATCTCTAATCCGGATTTGAGAGCTTACGTTTTTCTTAGCAAATCTTTTCAGGTCGGTGCCGTATTTGCATACCGACCTTTTTTATGCTATACTTTGCTAATGAGAAACGGTATTTTTGAACCATAAAAAACAGAATTGATAAGAGGTTTTCTATGCTGAATGAGGACAAGATAAAATTGATGGCAGAGCTCTCGATCATGGAGAAAAAATACAATAAAGAAATTTTTTCTATCAATGGTTTTTTTAAAGGGGATTATATCTTGAAAAATCTGCTGCAATCATTTTTGGGATTCAGCTTTTGCTATGTTTTGTTTTTGGGGCTTGAGCTGCTTTACAGCCTGGAAAAAATCATCAATACGATTAATGTATCCGATGTGCTGGTGATTTTTTACGGTTATCTGCTGCGCTATGTCATCGGTCTGATCATTTTCGAGATCATTACATGGTATATCAGCAAAATAAGATATGAGAGCGCGCTCAAGAAAAAAGGTCTCTATATGGCAAAACTCAAGAGGCTTCAAAAAAGATATGATTTTCAGAATAAGAGCAAAGAGCTTGGAGGAATAAAATAATGCTGAGTCTGCTGGTGGCAAGAGAGAAAATAAGGGCATTTTATGCAAAATATGACCTCTTTATCAATCCTTTGATTAAATTTATTTTGGTTCTTTCGGTTTTGGTTTTAATCAAGAGCAATATAGGATATGCCGAGGCTCTCAATAATCCGCTGATCAGCGTAGGACTCGCATTGGTCTGCTCCGTGCTTCCCTTCGGCGGTATTTCTTTCGTCCTTTCTTTATATCTTCTTTTAGACGTATATAAGGCTTCCTATGATATGGCGATTATTCTTGCCGTTATGCTGATCTGCATTGCGGTTTTATATTATGGCTTCAAACCGGGCGACAGCTTTCTTTTGATTCTGACGCCGCTGGCGTTTGCGCTGAAAATACCCTACGCGGTGCCCCTGCTGGTCGGATTGGGAGGGGGGCTGCTCTCGGCGATACCGGTCAGCTTCGGCGTGGTTTTATATTATTTTATTATTTTTATCAAATACAATATCGGAACATTAACCAATGCAAGCTCCGTGGAGATTACGCAAAAATACATGATTCTGATCGAGGGGGCTTTTCATAATAAGACGATGAATTTGATGATGATCAGTTTTATCATCTGTATCGTGGTCGTGTATCTTGTCAGGACGCTTTCCATCAATTATGCATGGCTGGTGGCGATCGTTTCCGGCATCGTGACGGAGCTGACCCTGATCTTTATCGGAGATCTGGTATACGGTATTAAGCTGCAGCCGGGCGAACTGATCGGGGGAATGGTCTTATCGGCGCTGATCGCGGCGATCTATCATTTCTTTGTGTTTGCGGTCGATTACAGCCATACGGAATACACGCAGTTTGAAGATGACGATTATTATTACTATGTAAAGGCGGTACCTAAGATTGTTGTTGCGACGCCGGACAGAAAGGTTCAGAAATTTTCACCTTCAAAGTCGGATAAGAAGCTGCAAAGATGGGGCGTGAGAAAAGCGAAGTCGGTGCCCTCCGAGCCGAAGGAGAAAAAAATACAGGATATCGACTTAAGCAGATAAAAGTGAAGGTGATAAGGGATGAGATTCATTGACAGAATATGGGCGGTGTTTTCCGGATGGCCGAGAATTACATGGTCAAATCTTTTTGAGATTTTCATTATAGCCTATCTGGTATATGAGATACTGCTCTGGATCAAGAACAGCAGAGCATGGGTGCTTTTGCAGGGGCTTGCGATTATTTTTGTGTTTACCGCGCTTGCGGCATTGTTCAGGTTTGATACGATTCTCTGGATTATCGGTAAAATCGCGACGATTGCGGTTACCGCCCTGATTATTATTTTTCAGCCGGAATTGCGGCGCGCCCTGGAACAGCTCGGCAGCAGCAATATCTTGTCATTCATGTTCGTCAACGACAAGACGGTATACGGATTTTCGGAGGCGACGATAGAGGAGCTGGTAAAGGCGGCGGCGCAGCTCTCCCAGACGAAGACGGGAGCGCTGATCGTGATCGAGAGGACGGAATCGCTCAGAGAGATCGAGGGAACGGGAATAAAAATAGACGGCAAGGTAAGCAGCCAGCTGCTGATCAATATTTTCGAGCATAATACTCCGCTGCATGACGGAGCCGTGCTGATCAGGGGAACGAGGATTGTTGCGGCGACCTGCTATTTGCCCTTGAGCGATAATATGAATATCAGCAAAATATACGGAACCAGACATAGAGCCGCTTTAGGCATCAGCGAGGTGACGGATTCCTGCACCGTCGTTATTTCGGAGGAGACCGGAAGGATATCGGTGGCGCAAAGAGGTGTTTTGAGCAGATTGAAAAACGAATTGGAACTGAGAATCATCTTAAAAGGGCTTTTGGAGAAGCCGGAGGCGGGCAAGAGAAAATTCAGATGGAGGAGATGGTTGAGTAATGAAAGAAAAGCTGACTAAGAATCTGGGCTTAAAGGCCGCCTCCCTGGTATTGGCGTTTATCGTATGGCTGATCGTGGTCAATATCTCGAATCCGGAGGTTACCGGAACCAAGACCGTTCAATTGGAGATTCTCAACGATTATATTATTACGGATGCGGCAAAGACCTATGATATTTTGGGAAGGCGTACGGTCAGCGTTTCTTACAGCGTGAGAGCATTGGACGCACCGAGGATCAAAGCTTCGGATTTTAATGCAAGCATAGATCTCCAAAAGCTTTATTCCGTCACCGGTGCCGTGCCGGTCGATATCGAGGTCGTCAATAACAGAGATCTGATCATCGGAAACCCTCAGGCAAAGCCGCAGACGATCAAGGTGAGCACGGAGGATATCCAGAGAAAGAGCTTCAAGCTTTCGACCCATGCGATCGGAGAGCCGGCGGAGGGGCTTGCAGTAGGAGAAATCAAGCTGGATCCTTCTTCGATTTATCTGAACGGTCCGGTATCCATGATCGGTCAGATCAGCAGCGTCGGCATCGAAGTCGATGTGGAGGGCGCAAGCGATGATATAACGGGTACGGCAAAGCCGATTTTATACGATGCAAACGGAAACCGCCTCAATATCGGCGACAGCAGGCTGGTATTCGATAATGAACAGGTATGGTATACCGCGACCATTCTCAGGGGAAAGAGCCTTTCCTTGGCATTTAATGTCGGAGGAGAACCGGCTTCGGGCTATCGCTTTACGGGTGCGGAAAGCTCCGTCAAGTCCATACAGGTGATCGGGCTCTCGACAGCATTGGAGGGAGTGTCCGCAGTTGAAATCCCCCCCTCCGTCCTAAATATTGCCGGTGCGACGGAGAATAAGACGATTGTATTGGATTTGCAGGAATTTCTTCCGGAGGGAATCAGTCCGGCGGGGAATTCCCAAGTCAGTGTTACCTTAAAAGTAGAAGCGGTAAACAAGAAGAATTTTGAACTCCAGCTTTCGGATATGGCGGTGCTGGGCAGCCAGCCCGGCTATGTGTATGAGCTTGTTCCGGAAACGATTACGGTGATTGCCTCCGGACCCTCCGAGGCGCTCCAAAAAATGAATGCCGGAGATCTCAATGCCAAGCTGAATTTTACGGGACTTAGTGAGGGAAGGCATAGACCGGAACTCGGGGTTACTCCTCCTCAGGGGATTTATATCGATTCACATACTCCGTTTGAGCTGGTTATTTTCAAAGAGGGGGAGAGAGAATCCGATGAAAGCCGGGAGGGAGTGCAGCAAGAGGAAGAAGATATCGATACGGAATCGTCAAAGGAAGAAAACAGCACGGAAACGCTGGCTCCGACCAAAAAATCGAATTTGCCCACGGTTCCTTCAAAGCCGGAAGAGAGTTCGCCGCAGGAGACGGGTGTACAGGGAACAAAGCCTTCCTCTACGGAGCACGGAACGGGAAGGCATCAGACGGAGAGCGGCAGCGCGGCAAAGCCGAGCGCTTCGGGGAGCAAGACTCCTTCTGTAAATATCAGACCCTCCGGAACCTCGGTACCGGAGACCAATACAACGACCGCTCCTTCCGGATAAGGATCAGGCAGGATAAAGGAGAAAGCTATGGTAAGCCAAAAGGTTAAGATCATCAATCCCAGCGGGCTACATTTGAGGCCGGCGGGAAATCTCTGCAAAGAGGCATTAAAATATGAATCCAAGATCCAGATTGTTTTCGAAAACACCTATGCCAACGCAAAGAGCGTACTCAGTGTTTTGGGCGCCTGCATTAAATGCGGGAGCGAGATAGAATATATCTGTGAGGGCAAGGATGAAATAGAGGCGCTGGAAGCCGTAGTGGAATTGACCAAGGCGGGATTCGGAGAAGAAGAATAAGGAGGAATGGATTATGCTCAAAGGTATCGGAGCCTCTTCGGGGATAGGAATAGGAAGGGCTGTGTTGCTAAGAGAAAGCGAGCCTGAGATTATAAAAAGAGAGATCGCATATCCGGATCAGGAGGCGGAGCGTTTTTTGAGCGTTTTGGAAGAAACGAAGGAAGAGACGCAGAAGATGGCAGGGGAGCTTGCACAAAGAGTCGGAGAGGAAGAAGCCGCCATTTTAAACGCCCATGTTATGCTGATGTCGGATCCCTCGCTCGTGGACGAGATCTTAAAAATTATAAAGAATGATAAGCTCTGTGCGGAATATGCGATAGAAAGCATCTGTGATCAGTATGCCATGCTCTTTGCCTCTATGGATGACGAGCTGATGCAGCAAAGAGCCGCGGATATGAAGGATATCAAGATGAGACTGGTCAAATCCCTGCTCGGCATCAAGGCTCTCGATCTTTCGAGGCTGCCGGAAGAAAGCATATTGGTGGCGGAGGACCTGACTCCTTCGATGACGGCAGGCTTAGATCCGAAGAAGGTCAGAGGAATCCTGACAAAGCTCGGAGGCAGGACCTCCCATAGCGCGATTTTATCCAGGGCGCTCGAGATTCCCGCGGTGGTTGCGGTTCATGATCTGATCGATCAGGTGAAAGAGGGAGATCTGATCTGCTTCGACGGAGAGAGCGCGGAGGTGCATATCAATCCCGAAGCGGCGAAGCTGGCGGAGTTTGAGGGCAGGAGAGCCGATTTTCTCAAGGAGAAAAAGGAGCTTGAGTTTTACAAGGGAAAGACTACGGTTACGATGGACGGGATGAGGGTGGAGCTTGCCGCAAACATAGGAAATCCCGAGGATGCGAAAAAAGCTCTGGAATATGATGCAGAGGGAATCGGGCTTTTTAGGACGGAATTTCTGTTCATGGACAGGAATCATCTGCCGACAGAGGAGGAGCAGTTTCTTGCATACAAGGAGGTTGCCGCTTTGATGCAGGGAAAGCCCGTGATTATCCGCACCTTGGATATCGGAGGAGATAAGGAAATTCCCTATATGAATATCGAGAAGGATGAAAATCCCTTCCTCGGATACCGGGCGGTGAGGCTCTGTCTCGACAGAAAAGATGATCTGTATAAGCCGCAGCTTCGCGCATTGCTTCGTGCAAGCGCATTCGGAGATATCAGAATCATGGTTCCCTTTGTAAGCTGCGTGGAAGAATTCAGAGCGGTAAAAGCTCTGATCAGGGAGCTGATGAAGGAGCTTGATGCCGCTTCCCTTCCCTATAATAAAGAAACGAAGATCGGAATTATGGTTGAAACCGCAGCCGCTTCTCTGATTGCGGATCTGCTGGCAAAAGAAGTTGATTTCTTCAGCATAGGAACTAATGACCTGACCCAATATACCATGGCGGTGGACAGGGGCAATATTAAGGTTTCCTACCTCTATTCGACCTATCATCCGGCGGTGCTCAGAAGCATCAGAAATATTATATTTGCGGCGAAAGAAGCGGGCATTACGGTCGGCATGTGCGGCGAAGCCGCTTCCGATCCGAAGATGATTCCCCTCCTCCTTGCATGGGGGTTGGATGAGTTTTCGATGAGCGCATCGGCAATCCTCAGATCCAGAAAGCAGATTATGGCTTGCCGGAAAGATACGCTCAAAGAAATCGCCGATAAGGCTCTGAGCTTTGCGACGGAAGAGGAGGTCAGGAAATACTTGGAGGAGGTATGCTAGTTTATCTGATTTCATACTTTGCTTCCTATTTGTTTGCAAAAATCTCCCTCCATGCCTTATCCGGGCTGGTACTCCTCTTTGCCGCAATCTGCCTTTATTTCGAGGATTATAAGAAAGAGAGAAGACTGATTCATCTGAGGGGGATTTTTGCACTGAGCTTTGTGGGAGGGCAGGCCTTATCCTGCTTTAAGCTTTCCTATCTGCAAAAGCCCTGGAACGATATTACATGGATGTGCTTTTTTCTGGCATTTTCCGCCGCATGGCTCAGCTATGAATACCTGAGCCGCATTATGGGCAGTCCCTATATCAGGATGAGAGGAAGAGGACCGAAGCAGTCCTATAATTCGATATTTTTTGCGATCCCCGTGATCAGCATGCTCTCTTTGACCGCTTTTGTGATAGAGGTAAGCATATTAAAATATATTCCCTTCTTTGTCAGAGGGGTACCTCATGCGTACTCCTATTTCCATGTCAGCGGGCTGCATTATTTTACCGTATCCTGCGTGCTCGTCCCCGCGCTCAGCGTGATTTATTATATCAAGAAGAGGTATCTTGAAAATCTGGATATACTGGTTCTGGGGATTTCAAACTTTATTGCGCTGAGCATACCGATACTCTGCGTATCAAGATTTCAGTTTATTTTTGCCGTAATGCTTGCCGTTTTTTGTTTTTTTGCCTTGCAAAAATCCTCCCATATCTGGATCGTATTTCCTGCGTTTTTATGCGTGCTCCTCGTCTATATTATCCTGACGATTGCGAGAAGCCATGATATCGCATATTTAAATGAGATTTTCGAGATGCGTTTCAAATTGCCGATTTTTATCAGTCAGCCCTATATTTATATTGCGAATAATTATGATAATTTTAATCATATGACGGAGGTATTGCCGAGACATTCTTACGGATTAAAGATGCTTTTTCCGCTCTTTGCCTTAAGCGGCTTGAAATTTAAGTATCCCAAGCTTGTGGATTTTCCGATTTATACGACAAAGACGGAGCTGAGTACTCTGACCTTGTTTTACGATGCGTATTATGATTTCGGAGTAACGGGAGTTATTCTGCTCTCTGTGCTGATCGGAGCGGCAATGTATGCTTTCGAGAGATGGATCAGAGAGGAAGAAAATCCGGTCAGCCTCCTCTTTTATGCACAGTTCGGCATTTATTTACTGCTTTCATTTTTTACCACATGGTTTTCCAACCCGACGACATGGTTTTATTTTGTTCTCACTCTGCTGATCTATCTTGCATACAGAGCGGAGAGAAGGAGAGAATAGAGAAGCTGCCCATAAGGAGGAATTATGGAGAGAACCAAAAGGCTGCTGGTCATTATGCTTAATATCCTGATCCCGATCATCGGCATGATATCTTTTATCAAGCTTGCTCCTCTTGTGATTCATTTTTTTTCTCCCTTCATTGTCGCATGGCTGATTGCCTGTGTCGCCAATCCGGTGGTCAGATTTTTGGAAAAAAGAGTCAGGCTGGGAAGAAAGCACGGCTCCGCCCTGATCATTGTTTTCGTGCTCTTTATTATTTTTCTGCTTCTGTATTTGTTGATTTCCTGGTTTTGGATGCTGCTCGGAAGGATAATAGAGGTGCTTCCCGGACTTTATGAAAGCATTTTAGAGGAGATTGAGCTGAGAAAGAGCGATTTTAATACGCTTTTGGAAATGCTCTCGCCTCGCAGGAGGGAGATTTTTCGGGAATATATCGGAGGAATGAATCAAAATATCAAAACCTCGATCGGAAAAATCGCAATGCCTACGGCTCTGCTGGCGGGAGATATCGTAAAGGCGATTTCTTCGGGCTTTGTCTATCTGATTATTACGATACTGGCGGCGTATTTTTTCACCGTGGAAATGAATAAGATCAGATCCTTCATCAGAAAGCATACGCCGAAATCGCTTGAAAAATACAGAGAGCTGGTCAAGAAAGATCTTTTGCATCTGATCCGGGGCTATTTTGCGGCGCAGCTGAAGATTCTTTTCGTGGTTGCCTGCATTCTTTCGGTCGGGCTGCTTATTTTGCGGGTTCGCTTTGCTCTTCCTCTTGCGCTTTTAATTTCCCTGCTTGATTTCTTGCCGATTTTCGGCACGGGTACGGTGATGATCCCCTGGGCATTGCTTAAGCTGGTATCGGGAGAGTATATGTATGCGGGAGGTCTGCTGATTCTCTATATTGCTACACAGGCGATCCGGCAGCTCATCCAGCCCAAGCTCGTCGGCGATTCGATGGGGATGCCGGCGCTCTATACTCTGCTCTGTCTTTTCGTCGGCTTTCGTCTTGCCGGAATAGGAGGCATGGTAGTGGCGATTCCTCTCGGGATGGCGGTGATGAAGCTCTACGAATATGGCTTCTTTGAAAATATATTCTATCATATCGGGCTTTTGAAAAAAGAAACGGACGAATTTCTGAAAAAATATAAACAAAGCGAAAAAACGGAAAAATAATGAAGATAAAGAATGATTAAACCTGTCGGGTTCGGAAGCGGGACTTGTCAAGCCCCGCCGAATTTCTGATATGTTTAGCATTCTTTTTTTAAAATATTATTGCCATAAAGAGGCGGGATCTGCTATATTAATGACTAAAATGAACTAAATGTTTAATGATGTTTATCCGATATCCGATGTCGGATCGAAAGGGAATATATGACAATACGAGAGCTTGCAAAATTGATACAGGTTTCTCCTGCAACCGTATCCTTGGTGTTAAACGGCAGGGAGGGAGTGGGAGCGGAAACGAGAAAAAGGGTTCTGGATGCCGCGAGAGAGCATGGTTATCACCATGCGCCGAAAAAAGCAAAAAAATCGGGGAGAATTCTTCTCTTAAAATACCATGAGAGCGGTATGCTGGTGGAGGAAAATCAAGGCTTCGTATCCATGATTATCGATGCCATAGAAAACAGGCTGAATCTGGAGGGCTACCGGATGAATATGACGGCGCTGAAATCCGATTTTGAAAAGGGAATCAAAGCCATCGATTATGAGCGCTATATCGGAGCGATCGTGATCGGTTCGGAGCTGAGGGAGGAAATGTATCCCCTTCTCTCGAGGATTCCCCTGCCCTTTGTCGTGGTCGATAATACCGTGCCGAACTTCCCCTGCAGTTCGGTCTGCATGAATAATCATGAAAATGTTTATCTTGCTCTGGAGCATTGCAAGGAATGCGGGCATAAAAAGATCGGATATTTCAGGAGCAGGACGGATTTTGAGAATTTCAGGGCGAGAAACAGAGCCTTCAAGATATATGTAAAGGAGCTCGGTCTGGAGTTTGACGAGGAGGATGAATTCAGACTCAGCCCGAGTCTGATCGGGGCATATCAGGAGATGAAGGAGATACTCAAAAGCGATCCCAAGCTCTCCCCCTGCTTCTTTGCGGATAACGATACCATTGCGCTCGGGGCGATAAAGGCATTGAAAGAAAAAGGCTATAAGATTCCTCAGGATATTTCGGTAATCGGATTTGATGATATCGCATATGCCTCCATCAGCTCCCCTGCGCTGACGACGATAAAAGTGCAGAGAGATCTTGTCGGACGGCAGGCGGTGAGCCAGCTTCTGGCATTGATCGCCAATCCCGAGCTCATGCCCGTAAAGAGTTATGTGACGGGAAGCGTCATCAAAAGAAAGAGCGTAAAAATCATCAGGGAGGCATAAATTTCGGATACGGCATTATGCATAAAAAATATCTTCTATAACTGGTTAAAATGTTGAATTAGAATGAAGTGCTTGACGAAAAAGCAGAAGGGATATAAAATTTTATTAAAAAATAAATTAATAAAATAAAAAGTTTAATAGACAAGGAAAGGAAGAGAATCGGGAAGCCGCCTCATTTAATAAAAAAATTTCATAAAGAAGATAAAATGCGATAATTAAGCATTGAGCTAAAGTAAAAACAAATCAGAGACAGCTTAGAGAGGAGAAAAGAATGAAGAAGATAATCAATCTGGCGGAAAATTATACTGATGACATGCTTCGGGGGATTTATGCGGCGCATTCCGATATGGTAAAATACACCGCAGGAGATCTTCGCTGCTATTGCAGAGCGAAAAAAACGGAAGGAAAGGTTGCCATTATTACCGGAGGAGGAACCGGTCATCTTCCCCTCTTTCTGGGCTATGTAGGAGAAAATCTCCTGGACGGCTGCGGAGTGGGCGGCGTATTCCAGTCTCCCTCCTCGGAGCAGATCTATCAGGTATCCAAGGAAGTGGAGGCGGGAGCGGGTATTCTCTATCTCTACGGAAATTACACCGGAGATATCATGAATTTTGATATGGCTGCGGAAATGCTGGAGATGGATGATATTCAGACCAGAAGCATCGTCGGAGCGGATGATGTGCTCTCCCATGCGGATACAAATTCCAGACGAGGAGTGGCGGGAATCTTTTTCATGTATAAATGTGCGGGTGCAAAGGCTGCGCAGATGGGAAATCTCGAGGAAGTGCTTGCGGCGGCGCAAAAAGCCAAGGACAATACGAGAACGGTGGGCTTTGCCTTGACTCCCTGTATCATCCCCGAGCTGGGACGCAGCAATTTCTCTCTTTCGGAAAATGAGATGGCATTCGGCATGGGTATCCACGGAGAGCCGGGGGTATGGAACGGAAAGATCAAGACTGCAAAAGAACTTGCCGAGGAATCTCTGGATGAGATCCTGAAGGATATGCCTTCGGCGGAGGGCGAAGAGGTCTGTGTGCTGATCAACGGGCTGGGAGCGACGAGTCTGGAGGAGCTCTATATTCTTTCGGGCGAGGTGCATAAAATACTCGAAGAGAAGGGGATTAAGATATACAGAACCTTTGTCGGGGAGCATGCGACGAGCATGGAAATGGCAGGAGCCTCGATCTCGATCTGCAAAATGGCGGATCGGGAGATGAAGGACTGGATCGATATGCCGGTGCATACGCCGTTTTATACGCAGGTATAAACAGAGGAAAAGACCAGAGGATCAGGAGTGGATAAGGCGAAGCTGCGATTTATAGAAAAGGGGAAAGGGATGGAGAGTTAATCATGGAGGTGTTTGAACACAAGGATCTTCCCGGGCTTTTTCAGGGAGTGGCGGATATATTTGAGGAAAAAAAAGACGAGCTTTGTGAAATGGATGCAAATATGGGGGACGGAGATCTCGGGCTGACAATGCAGAAGGGGTTTTCGGCGTTTCCCCGGCTTTTATCGGAAAATGCGGAGCCGGAGGATATCGGCAAAACCTTGTTTAAGGCTGGGATGAAGATGGCGGGTCTTGTTCCCTCTACAATGGGTACGCTCATGGCAAGCGGAATCATGGAGGGGGGAAAACTCCTAAAGGGGAAGAGTCGCATCGAAGTGGCGGAATTTGCCGGATTTTTAAAGGCCTTTGCCGAGGGAGTACAAAAGAGAGGAAAATGTCAGGCGGGAGAGAGGACGATTCTGGATGCTCTGCTTAAGGGCGCCGAGCGCGCAGAAGAAAGCGCAGGCGCGGGAGGCAGTCTTGAAGATCTGATGCAGGCGGCATGCGAGGGAGCCAAAGAGGGCGTGGAAGCTACAAAGGATATGGTGCCCAAGCACGGCAAGGCAGCCGTTTTTGCGGCGAAGGCAAAAGGCGTTCCGGATCAGGGCGCGATGGCGGGTCTTTACCTGTTGGAGGGGATGAGAAGGTTTTTTTGTTAAAACATCGTATTTGATATAGGAGAGAAATAAAGGAGATGATATAAAAGCGAGAGTGATGGAACCCTCGCCCGGAAAACAAGCCGGGCGGGGGTTTTTTGTTTGCCCGGAAAGCCGCATTCAAATCAAAGAAGGTAATTTATAAAAAGAATACATCATGTTGCACTTGTTTTTGCACTCGGATTTGATAAAATATAAATGCAGAGCTTATACGGTATCCTTGGAAAGGATGCCATGAAAAACTATTTATACGGATCTTTCTGCCTGCTTTTGTTCTTATTTTCCCTGCTCGGCGCATGCAGTAAAGGGATCAGGATAGAGAAAGAGGAGAGTTCTTCTTTTTCGGAGAAGAGTGCCTCTCCGGGGCACGCGCTTTCCTCAGCCGAAGAAAACGAGGAAAGCAGCGGGGAACAAAAACCGCCCGGATCGAGCTCTTCGGAAGAGGTGCTCTTTATTCATGTCTGCGGCAGCGTGCAGCAGCCTGGAGTATATGAGCTTGCAAGCGGAGCAAGGGCGATCGATGCGGTAAAAAGAGCGGGGGGCTTTAGGGAGGATGCGGCGGAATCCGCATTGAATCTGGCAAGAGAACTCAAAGACGGAGAAAAGCTCTATATACCGAATGAGGAGGAAGCGCTCCTTATGCGGGAAAGCGAGGTTTTCTGCCCGGAGGAGACGGGGAGCGAGGATTCCTCGAAGGAAGAGGAGAGAGTAAATCTCAATACCGCTTCCAAGGAGGAGCTCATGCGTCTGCCCGGTATAGGAGAGGCGAAGGCGGATGCGATCATAAGCTATAGGGAGAGCGGCGGAGGATTTGAAAACATTGAAGAAATTATGCAGATTTCCGGAATCAAATCGGCTGCTTTTGAAAAGATAAAGGATAGGATAGAAGTAAGATAGGGAAAGGATTTCCATTTTGCAAAGCGCAAAGATAAGGGAGGTAAAGCATGGCAAGTGCACTTGTGGTAGATGATGAGAAATTGATTGTGAAGGGAATTAAATTCAGCCTGCAACAGGACGGCTTCGAGGTGGATGTCGCTTATGACGGAGAAGAGGCGCTCAAGCTGGCGAAGCAAAAGGAATACGATATCGTGCTTCTTGATGTAATGCTTCCTAAGCAGGACGGTTTTGAAGTATGCAGAGCAATCAGGGAGTTTTCTCAGATGCCGATCATCATGCTTACGGCAAAGGGGAGCGATATGGACAAAATCCTCGGTCTTGAATACGGGGCGGATGACTATATCACGAAGCCTTTTAATATTCTCGAGGTCAAGGCGAGAATCAAAGCCATTATGAGGCGCAATATCAGACCATCCTCCCATAGCGAGACGGATCCGAATATCATCAAGGCGGGAGATATGCAGATCGATGTAGAGAGCAGAAGGGTCAGCATAGGAGAAAAGGAGATCAATCTCACGGCAAAGGAATTTGATATCCTCGAGCTTTTGGTGAAGCATCCGAATAAGGTGTACAGCAGGGAGAATCTTTTAAACATCGTCTGGGGAGGAAAATCCGGAGAATCGGGAGACGTAAGGACGGTGGATGTGCATGTCAGAAGGTTGAGAGAGAAGATCGAGCCCTCTCCCAGCGATCCGAAATATGTGCAGACAAAATGGGGGCTCGGATATTATTTCCGGGCAAAATCTTAAAAAACGGATTTGAAGGCGGTCAAATCGGAGAATGAATGTCAGATTTTTAACGGTAGGAGGGCTGAAGGAAGGCTTTTACCGGGAAGCGATCGAGGAATACCGGAAAAGATTGAGCAGATATGTGAAGCTTGAAATCATAGAGGTAAGAGACGAGAAGACTCCGGACAAGAGCTCTCCCCTCGAGGAGGAAAAGATCAAGGAGAAGGAAGCGGAGAGACTGCTTTCTCATATTAAAGAAAGGGAGCTTGTCATCGCGCTTGCGATAGAGGGGAAGAAGCTTTCTTCCACCGGATTTGCACAGGCGCTTTCCTCATGGGAGAGAAGGAGCAGGGGAAATCTGGTTTTTCTGATCGGAGGCTCTCTGGGGCTGGGAAGGAAGGTGCTCGACCGGGCGGACGAGATGCTGAGTTTTTCGGATATGACCTTTCCCCATCAGCTGATGCGGGTGATACTTGCGGAGCAGCTCTATAGAGCGTATCGAATCAAACATGGCGAGCCTTATCATAAATAGGCGGAGAGAAAATGAGGAGGGGCGGGAATATTTTCCGCATATTCTCAATACTAGGCAAAAATGCTTTGATCTGTTATAATATTCTGGTTAAGAGCAGGGAATAGAATCAGATTATATCAGATCAGGGATATCGGAGGTGTTTATGAACCAAGCAGATGAAAAGAACACTCAGTTAGCATATGAGAATGAAAGCTTCGGGGAGGTTAAGATTGCGGATGAAGTCGTAGCGATCATTGCGGGGCTTGCCGCGACGGAGGTCGAGGGCGTCAGCTCGATGGCAGGCAATATCAGCAATGAAGTGGTTGGCAAGCTCGGAGTGAAGAATCTTTCCAAAGGAGTGAAGGTAGAAGTCAATAAGGAATATGTTGTAGTCGATCTTTCCTTAAATGTGGAGTATAATGTCAGCATCCCGGAAGTGAGTGCAAAGGTGCAGGATAGAGTGAAAAATGCGATAGAAAATATGACGGGGCTGAATGTGATCGAGGTCAATGTAAAGATAGCCGGAGTAAATACAAAGTAAGCTTTTTATGAAAAGGGAGAAATGCAGCCGATCAATCCATCTGCTTTTTCCCTTTGCCTTTTGTTCCTAAAAGGAGGAGTGTTGAAAAGCAGGGAATATGTAAAAAACATAGCATTATATGGAATGCTGGTCGCTTTGGCGATGATTTTCAGTTATATAGAGGCGATGATCCCCTTTCATTTCGGTATTCAGGGCGTCAAGTTAGGTCTTGCAAACCTTGTGATCATTATCTGCCTCTATTTGCTCGGAATCAAGGGTGCATTCAGCGTTTCCATGATAAGAATCGTATTGATTGCCTTCACATTTGCCAATCTTTCGACCATGATGTTTTCCCTTGCGGGGGGAGGCTTCAGTCTTCTTTGTATGATTGGGGCAAAGAAGAGCCGGAGGCTGAGCATGACGGCGGTGAGCATCATAGGGGGAATTACCCATAATATCGCTCAATTGGTTTTAGCCGTCTTTATTGTGGATACGGCAGGGGTTCTTTCCTATCTGCCGGTGCTTTTGATTGCCGGGACGATATCCGGTTTTTTTATCGGCATGCTGGCGGCGGCGGCAATCGAGAAGCTCTCCGGAGCCGCCCTCGGAAGAGAAAACTCCTGAGCACTTTTGAAATGTAGCCGACCGGAGTGAGATCCGAAAATAAAAATGAATGAAAAAAGACTAAATGAGGTGAAAGAATGTTAAAGACAAAAGTAGATATTGTTTCGGGCTTTTTGGGAGCGGGAAAAACGACCTTTATCAAAAAGATTTTGGAAGAGGGAATAAAGAAGGAGCAGACCGTACTGATCGAGAATGAATTCGGAGAGATAGGAATCGACGGCGGATTTTTGAAAAACTCCGGAATTGAAATCAGAGAGATGAATTCGGGCTGTATTTGCTGTTCCCTCGTCGGAGATTTTTCCGAGAATCTGAAGGAGATTTTAAAAAGCTACCATCCCGAAAGAATCATTATTGAGCCGAGCGGAGTCGGAAAGCTTTCGGATGTCATCAATGCGGTGGGCAATGTGGAGGCGGATTTCGGATTGAAAAACAATGCGGCGGTAACCATAGTGGATGCCAAGAAAATCAAGATGTATGCCAAGAATTTCGGGGAGTTTTTCAATAATCAGATCGAAAACGCAAAACTCATCGTGCTGAGCCGGACGGATATTATGGATGGGGAAAAGATTGCCGAAGCCGTGGAATCGGTTAAAAAGATCAACCCGAATGCAAAGATTATCGATACTCCGATTGCCGAGCTTTCCGGAGAGAAGCTTTTGGACCTGATGGAAAACGAGGGAAATCTTGAGAGCAGGCTTTTGGAAGAGGCGAAGCAGTACCTTAAATCGGGCGCTCATCATCATGAGCACGAGCATGGAGAAGAATGTGCCTGCGGATGCAGCCATGATCACCATCACGAGCAAGGGGAGGACTGCGGCTGCCATGAGCATGATCATCACCACGAGCACGGAGAGGAATGTGCCTGCGGATGCAGCCATGATCATCACCACCATGCGGATGAGATTTTTGAAAGCTGGGGAGCGGAGCAGCTTCCCCCGATCAGAAAGGAGAAATTGGAAGAGCTGCTGGAGGAGTTTGCGGAGGGCAGTGATTTCGGTATAGTGCTCAGAGCAAAAGGCATGCTCAGGGAAGAGGGATCGGATAAATGGCTCTACTTTGATCTTGTGCCGGGCGAGGTTCTGATTAGAGAGGGAGAGCCGGAGTATACCGGCAAGGTCTGTGTCATCGGCACGAATCTGAGGAAAGAAGAGCTGAAGCATTCCTTCCTTGCGCTTTCATAAGCTCCCTCCCCAGGATTGGAGAGATTGGGAAAGCGCCTTCCTAAGCATAGAGAGTAAGAAGAAAGCACGAAAGGACAGGGGGTATCGTCAGGAGATATCGTATAAAGGAGAATGAAGAATAATTCGAAGGAAAGAATTCCCTTATTTTTGATTAACGGCTTTTTGGAAGCCGGAAAAACACAGTTTATCAAGTTTACGATGCAGCAGGAATATTTCCAAACAAGCGGGAAAACTCTGCTGATCGTTTGCGAAGAAGGCGAGGAAGAGTATGAAGAGAGCCTTCTTGCTGCCCATAATACGGAGGCGCTCTATATCGAAAGCCGGGAGGAGATCGGTCCGAAGGCTTTGGAGGAGCTTTGCAGAAAACATGAGCCGGAAAGGATCATTATAGAATGGAACGGAATGTGGATGCAGGACGAGCTTAAACTGCCCTACTGCATTTTTCTGAACCAGACGATCACGATCTTTGATACCTCGACGATGGAGCTTTATTTAAACAATATGAAGCCCTTTATGGGTCCCATGCTCAAAAACGCAGAGTTGATTATCTGCAACAGGGCGGATGATATCGGGGAGGAGATTCTCGGGAAACATTATCTTGCCCTGAAAGCGATGGCGGGAGAGGCGGAAATTGTATTTGAAGGGGAAGAAGGGGAGATCAGAGGAGATTTTTGCATTCAGACCCCATATGATTTGAACGAGGAAAAAATCAGACTGGAAGCGAAAGATTTCGGGATCTTTTATGTGGATTCGATGGACAGACCGGATCGCTACGAAGGCAAGGAAATCGAGTTTACGGCTCAGATCCTGCGTCCGCCGGGTATTCCTGCCGATTGTATGGTGCCGGGCAGAAGGGTGATGACCTGCTGTGAGGACGATGTGCAGTTTTTAGGTTTTATTTGCTTCTATAAAGGCGCTTCGAGATTTAAAAACGGAGACTGGCTCAAGATCAAAGCAAAGATAAAGAGCGAGGAAAATAAACAGTACGGCAGGAAGGGACCGGTGCTTTATGCATATGAAGCCGCTCTTACGGGGGCGATCAAAGAGATTGTACGTTTCTAGCAAAGAAGATAAGGAAAAACACAGCATTTAAAACATGAAGACAGATTTTGCCGAGATATTTAAAAAACTGATTTTGCCCTTGCTGATCCTTTTTACCTCTTTATTGCTTCTTTTGCTTTTGGAGCCCTTGTTCAGGATAGAGAGGGGAAGAAAGGGAGAGCCCGCACAAAGCTCGGTAGAGGAAACCTCTAGCAAAGAGAGCGGAAAGAAAGAGAGCCGGGACCCGGCGGCAAGCGCCAGTTCGGCATCCGAACCGGAAAGGGAGAGGATGGAGGAAAGCAAGGCGGAGCATAAAAGAGGGGGGATGACAGAGAGCCCCCCTTCTTTTGATGGAGAAAAAAAAGAAGAGGAAAGCCGGCAGCCGGTTGATGAGCATAGAATTTATCTGATCACGGACGGGCATTATTTTTCTCCCGATCTCACGGACTATCAGGAAGCTTATCAAGAGGCGATGGGAAGAGATGACGGAAAAAATATCGAGGATATCAGAGAAATCACTCAGATTTGGGTGGATGAGGTGTTTGAGAGCAGACCCAAAGCCGTCATCCTCAGCGGAGACATCACCTTGGACGGAGAAAAGCAGTCTCATCTGGAGCTGGAGAGCCTGCTCAGACCGATTTACGATGCGGGCATCCTTGTTTTGGTCGTTCCCGGAAACCACGATATCAATAACCACCGTGCGGGAAGATTTGAGGGAGAAAAGAAGCTTCCGACGGATACCGTCAGCCCGGAGGAATTTCTCGAAATTTATTATGATTTCGGTTATAGTAAGGCATATGCAAGGGATGAACATTCTCTGAGCTATATTTATCAGCTGGATGAAACCCGATTTCTGTTGATGCTGGATTCCTCCGTATATATCCCGGAAAACAAGGTATACGGAACGATTAAAGAAGAGACCCTGCAATGGCTGGAAAACGAGCTTCCCGGGATCATAGCAAAGGATGCCTATATCATCAGTGTGGCGCATCATAATCTTCTGCCCCAGTCGAGATTTTATACGGATGAAGTGACTCTGACGAATTATCGGGAGCTTGTCGCGCTCCATGAAAAATTCGGGATCGGCATCTGGCTTTCCGGGCATTTGCATTTGCAGAGAATCAAATCCTATAAAAATGAGCCGGGAGATCTTGCAGAGAGGGAAAGAACGACGGAGCTCGTAACGGGACCTTTTGCGACCTATCCCTATCCCTATGCGGATATCTACTGGGATGAGGACTGCTTTATCTATACCAGGAAAGAGACGAAAGCAGGGGAAGAGCTCAGGCAAAGAGGGCTGGAGATTTTTGCGGGGATTATCGGAAAGCAGATCGACGATATCACAAGAGGGCTTCCGGAGGATATCGAAAAGGAAATATCGGATCAGTATGTGAGGCTTTTAGCGGAATATATATCGGGGAACGCCGTTGATGAAAAGGAATTTAAAACGAGCACGGGATATTTCTATATCGATAAATATATGAGCAATACTCAGGTGATGGAAGATATTGAGAAGATGCTTGCAGACTGCAAAGAGGATCATCATTATTTTTATCACAGAAGAAAACGCGGGGAAGAAAGAGAGGGCATTTCGCAAGCGCTTTCGGAATAAGATAAAAAATAAGGAATATCATGCTTAAAAAAGCTTGAAGGAGAGGGCTGCCGAATTTCGGCGGCTCTTATTTTATCTAAAAAGAAAAATATTGTTGACAAGGATAAAAACATATGTTACAGTACATATAGAACATATAAAGCAAACAAAACAAGATAAAAAGCTTTATATGGATTCTTTAAACATAGATATTCATGCATCGGAGGATGCGAAAGAGGAAAGGAGATTAAGATGTTGATGCCCAGTATTTTCGGAGAGAATTTTATGGATGATTTTTTCAGAATGCCGGAGAGGTTTTACGCAAAGTCTTATCATCAGAATGCGCTTATGCAGACCGATGTGGAAGAAAATGAAAAAGGATATGAGTTGACGATGAATCTTCCCGGAGTGAAGAAGGAAGATATTAAAGGAGAACTCAAGGACGGTTATCTGATCCTGAGTGCAAGCAGCGAGAGCAGCAAAGAGGAAAAGGATAAGGAAGGAAAATTTATCCGGAGAGAGCGTTACTGCGGAAGCTGCAGCAGAAGCTTTTATGTCGGAGAGGGAATCGGCCGGGAAGATATCAAGGCAAAGTTTGAAAACGGAGTGTTGAAGCTGAGCATTCCGAAAAAAGAAGAAAAACCGGCAATCGAAGAGAGCAAGTATATTGCGATAGAAGGATGAAAAAGCCGATAAGAAGAAGTAACGCTAAAAAGGAGCTGCTTAAGAGTTTTCTCAGGCAGCTCCTTTTCGGAATCGGTGAAGTCGAATCCTTAATCGCCGATATAGCAGATCGCTTCGATCTCCAAAAGAACATCTTTGGGCAGTCTTGCAACCTCGACGCAGGAACGGGAGGGATAGGGTGCCGTAAAGAAACGGCTGTATACCTCGTTGATCTTTGCAAAATCATTCATGTTTTTAATAAAAACCGTTGTCTTTATGATATTGGACATCGAAGAGCCGCCCGCCTCCACCAATGCCTTAAGGGAGGTAAATGCCTGCTCCGCCTGAGCCTCTACGCTTTCGGGGATTTCTCCGGTCTCCGGATTCACGGGGATGACGCCCGAGGTAAGGATCAGGTTGCCGAATTTGGTCGCCTGCGAATAGGGTCCGATTGCTGCCGGGGCTTTCTCGGTAGTGATAATTTCTTTTTTCATGAAAACACTCCTTTCGTAAATATGATTTGCTCTAATGTTAGCACGAAAAAAAAGCGATATCAAGTAAAATAAGAGAAGGGGAAAAGGAAAAAGCTTCCGAAAAACGAAAAAACGGTTTTCGGAAGCAAAATTTTTTGTAAAAACGAAAATCCCGCTTAAATAGTGGTTGCGGCAGGATTTTTAGCCCTCGCCAGAGAAGAGCTGTTTGCCTTGCTCGGCTTTGAGCCGAGGTTTTTTTGAGCGGTCGCCAGCATTAATTTAATCCGGTTAAGCTGGTTTACCTCGGAGGCTCCCGGATCATAATCCACCGCAATAATATTGGCTTCGGGATGAGCGCGCCTCAGTTCCTTGATCACGCCCTTTCCTACGATATGATTGGGCAGGCAGCCGAAGGGCTGGGTGCAGACGATATTGGGCGTACCCGTTTCGATCAGCTCCAGCATCTCACCGGTCAGGAACCATCCTTCTCCGGTCTGGTTGCCCAGGGAGACGTAATTCTTTGCCATATCGGCGAGATGATTGATTCTTGAAGGGGGAATGAAATTCTTGCTTGCGGCAAGCGCATTCCTTGCATCTTTTCGGAAGCCCTCGAGAATCTGTATCCCAAGATTGCTCAGAAAAGCCGTCTTTTTGGAAAAGCCGAGATTTTCCGCCCTGAAATTATTATTATAAAAACAGTAGAGCAGGAAATCGAGAAGATCGGGCATCACCGCCTCCGCCCCCTCTTTTTCCAGCAGCTCGACGATGCGGTTATTGGCAAGCGGGGAGAATTTAACCAGAATCTCGCCGACGATGCCTACCCTCGGCTTTTTGATATTCTTCCTCGGAAGCTCATCGAAATCGCGAACGATGGCTTCGATCAGTTTTTTAAATTCTCCGAAAGCCGGAGAGCGGCTGCTGAGCGCTTCTTTGCAGCGGAGCTTCCATTTTTCGTGAAGCTCGTTTGCCGAACCGGGAATTTCCTCATACGGCCTTGTCGCATAGAGGACTCTCATAAAGACATCTCCGTAGATGAGCGCCTGCATGGACTTAATGATCAGAGGAAGCGTAAAGCGAAAGCCCGGGTTGGTCTCCATTCCGTTTGCATTGACCGAAATGACCGGGATCTGCGGCATATTGGCTTTTTCCAATGCCCGCCGCAAGAAGCCGATATAATTGCTTGCGCGGCATCCTCCTCCGGTCTGGCTCATAAATACCGCCGTTTTGTGCAGATCGTATTTGCCCGAGAGAAGAGCCTCCATAACCTGACCGATAACGATCAGAGAAGGATAGCATGCATCATTGTTTACATATTTCAGCCCCATATCGATTGCGGAGCGATTATCATTTTGAAGCACCTCCACCTTATAGCCGAAGGCATTGAGGGCGGGTTCGAGGAGTTCGAAATGGATGGGCGACATCTGAGGACAGAGTATCGTATAATCCTTTTTCATCTCCTTGGTAAAGGTCTTGCGGTGGTAAGCCGCAGACTTGATCTGCCGCGTATAATGCTTCGCATTTCTGACCCGGAGCGCGGCGATCAGCGAGCGGATCCGTATTCTTGCGGATCCGAGATTATTCACCTCGTCAATCTTAAGCACGGTATAGATTTTGCCGGATCCGGTCAAAATATCCGCGACCTGATCGGTGGTTACCGCATCCAGCCCGCAGCCGAAGGAATTGAGCTGAACCAGATCGAGCTGCTCGCATTGCTTCACGAAGGTAGCGGCGGCATAGAGCCTGGAATGGTACATCCACTGGTCGCTGACCACGACGGGGCGCTCCACCTTCGCCAGATGAGATACGGAATCCTCCGTCAATACGGCAAGACCGAAAGAGGTAATCATATCCGGTATGCCGTGATGGATCTCGGGGTCCACATGATAAGGCCTGCCGGCAAGCACTATGCCGTGCTTGCCCTCGGATTGGAGCCATTTTATCGTCTCCTCCCCCTTCTTTTCGATATCCGTCTTTGCCTGCAAAAGCTCTTTCCACGCATTTTTTGCGGCAGACCGGATTTCCGGAGCGGGGATGGAAAAATCTTCTCCGATCACCTTGACCAGTTGTTTGGTAAGGATTTCTTCATTGGTAAATGCCATAAAGGGGTTGAGGAAGCGTACATTGTATTCGGCGATCTCTTCCACGTTATTTTTGATGTTTTCCGCATAGGAAGTTACAATCGGGCAGTTGAAATGATTTCCGGAATCGGGCATCTCATTTCTTTCGTAAGGCACGCAGGGATAGAAAATGGTTTTTATGCCGTTTCTGATCAGCCAGCTGATATGCCCGTGCACGATCTTTGCGGGGTAACATTCCGACTCGCTGGGAATCGACTCGATGCCCATTTCATAAATCTTTTTGGTCGACATCGGAGAGAGCACGGTCTTAAAGCCGAGCTCCCGGAAAAATACAGCCCAGAAAGGATAGTCTTCATACATATTGAGGACTCTGGGGATTCCGATCACCCCTCTATATGCTTCTTCCGGGGAAAGAGAGGGGTAGTCAAATATTCTGTGGTATTTATAATCATAGAGGTTGGGAATATTGTTCTTTGCTTTTTCCTTGCCCAGCCCCCTTTCACAGCGGTTGCCGGAAATAAATTTTCTGTTTTGATCGAATTTATTGATCGTGAGCACGCAGTTATTATTGCAGATACGGCATCTTCCCATCGAGGTTTCAAAGGTGAGGGAGATGA
Organism: Johnsonella sp.; assembly: GCA_030529445.1. Taxonomy (GTDB): domain Bacteria; phylum Bacillota; class Clostridia; order Lachnospirales; family Lachnospiraceae; genus Johnsonella. The sequence goes on from JAUMWW010000006.1 coordinate 32,872, forward strand.
TCTCATCCAAAGAGAGCATGCCCGTTTTTTTGCCTTCTCCCCTTTCTCTGGCGATCAAAGCGGCACCGAATGCGCCCATAATGCCTGCGATATCGGGGCGGGTCACCTCGCAGCCCGCAATTTTTTCAAAAGCACGAAGAACGGCGTCATTATAAAATGTTCCGCCCTGTGCGACGATATGCTTGCCCAGATCTGCGGCATCCGTAATTTTGATTACCTTAAATAAGGCGTTTTTGATCACGGAGTAGGCAAGACCGGAAGAAATATCGGCAACGCTTGCTCCTTCTTTTTGTGCCTGTTTTACGTTGGAGTTCATAAATACCGTACATCTGGTGCCGAGATCCACGGGATGCGCCGCAAACAATGCCTCTCTCGCAAAATCCTGCACGGTATAATTAAGCGATTTGGCGAAGGTTTCGATAAAGGATCCGCAGCCTGCGGAGCATGCCTCGTTGAGCTGGACGGAATCAACCGTGGAATCCTTGATGCGGATGCATTTCATATCCTGACCGCCGATATCCAAAATACAGTCTACCGAGGGTTCGAAAAATGCGGCGGCATAATAATGCGCAATGGTCTCCACCTCTCCCTCATCCAGCATGAATGCGGACTTAAAGAGGGCTTCTCCGTATCCCGTGGAGCAGGAATAGGCGATTTCAACTTCGGCGGGAAGAACTTCCTTCAGTTCTTTGACCGCGGAAATCGCGGTTTTGAGAGGAGAGCCGTTATTTCCGGAGTAAAATTTCCAAAGCAGGCTCCCGTCCTCTCCGACCAAAGCCATTTTTGTCGTGGTGGAGCCGGCATCGATGCCGAGGAAAGCCTTGCCCCGGTAGCTCGAAAGCTCTGCGGTATCGACACAGCTGTCCATATGGCGCAGCTGGAATTCGGCATACTCCTCTTCGTTTTCGAATAAGGGAGAGACTCTGGCGATCTCATGCGACATAGAGACGCCGTCCCGCAGCTTTGCGATCAGCTCCTTTAAGCCGATCTGCCTGCTGAGCTCGTCGCAGCTCATTGCCGCCCCGATGGCGGCAAAAAGATGAGAATTTTCCGGAGCGATAATGTATTCATCCGTAAGATTCAAGGTTCGGATAAAGGCATTTCGCAGCTCCGAGAGGAAATGAAGCGGTCCGCCGAGAAAAGCCACATGACCTCTGATCGGCTTTCCGCATGCGAGCCCGGAAATGGTCTGATTGACCACCGCCTGAAAGATGGACGCGGAAAGATCCTCTCTGGTCGCCCCTTCGTTGATGAGGGGCTGAATATCCGATTTGGCAAAAACGCCGCAGCGTGCCGCAATCGGATAGAGCGCCTTATAATTTTTGGCATACTCGTTTAAGCCGGATGCATCGGTCTGCAGGAGGGCAGCCATCTGATCGATGAAGGAGCCCGTACCTCCCGCGCAGATTCCGTTCATTCTCTGATCCACGCCGCCCGTAAAATAGATGATTTTCGCATCTTCTCCGCCGAGCTCTATTGCCACATCCGTTTTCGGGGCATAGTATTTCAATGCGGTAGCGACGGAAACCACCTCCTGTGCAAAAGAGGCTCCGAGATGTTTGGACAAAGTCAAACCTCCGGAGCCCGTGATCATCATGATAATGTCTATCGCTCCAAATTGAGTATATGCCTGATCCAGAATATCAGCCAAAGTTCCTTGGATATTGGCAAAGTGCCTGCGATAATCAGAAAAGACAAGCTCATTGTTCTGAGCCAATAATGCAGTCTTTACCGTCGTAGATCCTATATCGATACCGAGGATATAGGCATTCTTATTCGCATTTATCATATTGCAATCAACCTCTTGATCGATTCCTCCCTTTTATGCCTCATAGCGAAAAAGGCTTTCAAGACTCTGTCCTTAGAAGGAAGGTTACACTCTTAAAAGCCGGAAAAAAACATAAAACATAAAACGGAGAAAAGATAAAATTCAGTATATTTTTTCTATTTTGGTAATAGATACTGATTTTGTTTTTGACAATCGAATTTTACCACAGGAAGCTAAATAAATCAAATACTTAAAGGAGGAATCGGGCAGGGGAAAGGGAAGGGGAGGCGGTTTGGTTTGACAAAAAATAAGGGTAAATATATAATATGGCTTGTCGATGGAATGCTTTTTATAGGATAAATGCCTTAAAATATAATTTGGATTCGGATAGGAAAGGAAGCATATGAATTTTTTCAATCAACTGGAAAGAAAATTCGGCAGATTTGCCATAAAAAATCTGATGATGTATCTGGTTATTCTTAATATTGCGGGCTTTGTGCTCAATATTATTGCACCGGATATGTATTATGAATATCTTTGCCTGGATATCGGGAGGATCCTGCAGGGAGAGGTCTGGCGGCTCCTGACCTGGATGCTTTATACGGACAATACGATGCCGCTGGTGGCATTGATTTTTATCTATATTGAATATATGATAGGAAGAAGCTTAAGCCTGCAATGGGGAGCGTTCAAGTTTAACGTATTTATTTTTACCGGTCTGCTCTTTCATATTCTTGCGGCATTCATGGTATATATTATTTCGAAGGATATGCCGGAGATTCAGTATTATGACATACTGATCACTCCCTCCAATCTCTATACCTCCATATTTCTCGCCTTTGCGATCTCCTTTCCGGATATGCAGTTCTACCTGTATTTCGTGATTCCGATCAAGGCAAAGATTTTGGGAGGAATATATGCGATCGTGGAGCTCTATTATTTTCTGGTCGGCAATACAGCGAATAGGATCACGATCATACTTTGCTTTTTAAATGTGATTATCTTCTTTTTCCTGACGCGAAAGCTCAAGCGCATGCTGCCCTCGGAGGTAAAAAGGATGAAGGAGTTTAAATTTTCATCCAAGATCACCCCGCTGAGCAGAACGATTCATAAATGTGCGGTCTGCGGAAGAACGGAAAAAGACGATGAGGATCTGGAGTTTCGATATTGTTCAAAGTGCAAGGGGAATTATGAGTATTGCAGTGAGCATATTTTTACCCATAAACATGTGGAGTAGGAAAAAACAGGATAATCAATGCCTTCGGCATTAAAATCATATTGCTATTATTATTTTACGGAAGGGGAAATATAATGAAATTTTTTATTGATACGGCAAACGTGGAGGATATTCGAAGAGCCAATGATATGGGGGTGATTTGCGGAGTAACGACAAATCCTTCTTTGATCGCCAAAGAGGGAAGAGATTTTAACGAAGTAATCAAGGAGATTACTTCCATCGTAGACGGACCGATCAGCGGAGAGGTAAAGGCGACGACGACGGATGCAAAAGGAATGATCGAGGAGGGAAGAGAAATCGCAAAGATTCACCCGAATATGATTGTTAAGATTCCGATGACGGAAGAGGGGCTGAAGGCGACAAAGGTGCTTAGCAGCGAGAGAATCAGATGCAATGTGACGCTGATTTTCACCGCCGCACAGGCATTGCTTGCGGCAAGAGCCGGAGCGGCTTATGTTTCTCCCTTTATGGGAAGGCTGGACGATATTTCCACACCGGGTATCGACCTGATTGAGAGCATTGTGGAAATCTTCGAGGTGCACGGGATTGAAAGCGAGATCATCGCGGCAAGCGTGAGAAATCCGATTCATGTTATCGATTGTGCGAGGGCAGGTGCGGATATCGCTACGGTTCCGGCTTCCGTACTCGTACAGATGATCAATCATCCGCTGACGACACAGGGCATAGAAAAATTCAAAAAGGACTATGAGGCTGTATTCGGAAAATAAGGGGAAAGTTGATAGAAAATGAAAAAAACCAAGATAATATGCACAATGGGACCAAATACAAACGATAAGGAATTGATGCGTTCCCTTGCGCTGAACGGAATGAATATCGCGAGATTTAATTTCTCTCACGGAGATCATCAGGAGCATCTTTCAAGATATGAGCTGCTCAAGGAAATCCGGGAGGAGACCGGTATAGAGATCGCCGCTCTCCTGGATACCAAGGGACCGGAAATCAGAACGGGGATTTTAAAAGACGGAAAGAAAGTCATTTTAATGGCGGGATCCGGCTATACGCTGACCACGAAGCAGATCATAGGAGACGAGACCAGGGGAAGCATTAATTATGCGGGTCTGGTTGAGGATATTGCTCCGGGGCACCGCATACTGATCGACGACGGCATTATAGAGCTTGCGGTGGAAGAAGTTTCGGGAGAGGAGATTTTTTGCAAGGTCATTACCGGGGGAGAGCTCGGCGAGAAAAAAGGCGTAAATGTGCCCGGCGTTGCGGTAAAACTCCCTCCGCTGACGGATAAGGATAAGGAAGATATCGGATTTGCGATCGAGCAGGGCTTTGATTTTATTGCCGCAAGCTTTGTAAGAAATGCGCATTGCATACAGCAGATCAGGAAGATGCTTGAAGAGAAGAATTCCGATATCATGATTATCGCAAAGATAGAAAACGGAGAAGGAATCAAAAACATCGATGAGATCATAGAGGCAGCGGACGGAATCATGATCGCAAGAGGAGATATGGGCGTTGAAATTCCGGCGGAGGAAGTGCCCTTCATCCAGAAAACCATCATCAAAAAATGCAATATTGCATGTAAGCCCGTGATTACGGCGACACAGATGCTCGATTCGATGATCAGAAATCCGAGACCGACGAGGGCGGAGACGACGGACGTCGCCAACGCCATTTATGACGGAACCGATGCCATCATGCTCTCCGGAGAAACGGCGATGGGAAAATATCCTCTCGAGGCATTGCAGATGATGCACAGGATTGCCTTGGAGAGCGAGAAGCATTTGGACCATAAGGCATACAGAACAAGGAGGATTTCCGCGCTGAACGGAAAGAATATCTCCAACCAGGTGGGTTATGCGGCGGTTTCGACGGCGGATGCTCTGGGAGCCGCGGCGATTTTGGCTCCCTCCATTTCGGGATTTACGACGAGAATGCTTTCGAAATGGAGACCGGTAATTACGGTATACGGGATGTCGCCGAGCCTGTCCTCGGTCAGAAAGATGCAGCTTTACTGGGGCGTGGTTCCGATTGTGGCAAAGCGTGCGGAGTCTACGGATGACCTGATTTCGGCTTCCATGGAAATCGTCAAATCCAAGGGATATGTAAAGCATGGAGATTTGGTCGTGATTACGGCGGGAATCATCTCCAAACGTCAGGAGAGAAGACCGGCTTCCCATACCAATATCATGCAGATTGAATCGATTGTCTAGGAGAGATCCTTCTTAATGGAAAGGTTGCAGCTTATGACGAAAAAAATGCCCTTTATCAGCCTGGAAGAAGCACAGGAGATTGCAAAAACCTATCCTACGCCGTGGTATATCTATGATGAGCAGGGAATCATCGAAAATGCGCATAAGCTAAGAGAGGCATTTTCATGGAATAAGGGATTTAAGGAGTATTTTGCGGTAAAGGCGACTCCGAATCCCTTTATCCTCAAGATTCTGAAAGAATGCGGCTGCGGAGTGGATTGTGCTTCGGCTGCCGAGCTGAGGATGGCGGAGGCATGCGGATTTGAAGCAGGAGAAATCATGTTTTCCTCAAATAATACACCGAGCGAGGAATTCGGATTGGCAAAGAGCCTGGGAGGCATTATCAATTTGGATGATATTACGCATATTGATACGGTGGAGCTTGCCTGCGACGAATTTCCCGAGATCATGAGCTGCAGATATAATCCGGGGGGAATATTTACCCTAAGCAACGGCATTATGGATCATCCGGGAGAGGCAAAATACGGGATGACCCCGCAGCAGATCAGAGAAGCCTTTTTGATCATGCAAAAAAAAGGTGTAAAGCAATTCGGAATGCATGCTTTTTTGGCAAGCAATACTCTGGGAAACGATTATTATCCGAAATTGGCGGAAATACTCTTTCGGGAGGCGCTTGCGATCAGGGAGGAGACGGGAATCTCGCTGAGCTTCATCAATCTTTCCGGAGGAATCGGAATTCCCTACAGACCGGATGAGGAAGCCAATGATATCCTGATAATCGGAGAAGAAGTAAGAAAGGCGTATGAGAGAATTCTGGTCGAAAACGGAATGGAAGAGGTGAGCATTTATACCGAGCTGGGAAGATTCATGCTCGGACCCTACGGAGCTTTGGTCACCAAAGCCGTTCATGAAAAGCATATCTTCAAGGAATATATCGGTGTAGACGCCTCGGCGGTTAATCTCATGCGTCCGGCGATGTACGGCGCTTACCATCATATTACGGTGCTCGGAAAAGAGGAAGAAAAAAAGGATCATCGATACGATGTGGTCGGCTCTCTCTGTGAAAACAATGATAAGTTTGCGATAGACAGGGAGCTTCCCCGCATAGAAAGAGGAGATTATCTCTTTATTCATGACGCGGGCGCCCACGGCTATGCGATGGGATATAATTATAACGGAAAGCTAAAATCCGCGGAGCTTCTGCTCAGGAAGGACAGGAGCGTGGAAATGATACGGCGCGCGGAGAGAGAAAGCGATTATTTTGCGACATTTGATTTCTGCGATATTATGAAGAAAGATCAGAAATAATACAAATAATAAAAGCCCCTGAGGATGAGATAAGGGGCTTTTAATCATTAGGAATTTATAAAAATGGGGTTACAGAGAATTACTTCATTTATTATGCTGAGTTCAGTATAGCATAAGAGCAGATAAAACAAATGAATACTTTTTAAATATATTCTGAAGTAAATATTAAATAAGTTTCTGAAGTTTTTGCTGGAAGAAGCTTCCTTTTTATGCTAAAATTAAGTACGGACTTAAAAAGAAATCTCTATAAAAATACGGAAGTTTTCGTATAAATCTTGATTTTCGGGCTTTCTGCCAAGCGATATTTTCCGGAAAAGAAAAAGAAATTTTGATATTGACAAGAAAACAGAATAATATTATAGTATAGCTTAATAAGAACATATGTTCACATGGAGGACGAGATGAATAACGATGATAAGAAACGTGCATTAAGCGATGCTCTTGCCCAGATAGAAAAAGCATACGGCAAGGGCTCTATTATGAAGCTCGGTGATTCTGCCGCGGCGATGAATATTGAAACCGTACCGACGGGCTCCCTGAGTCTGGATATTGCTCTCGGGCTGGGAGGAATTCCCAAGGGAAGAGTGATCGAGATTTTCGGACCGGAATCTTCCGGTAAGACCACGGTTGCGCTTCATATGGTTGCGGAGGTGCAAAAAAGAGGAGGCATCGCGGGGTTTATTGATGCGGAGCATGCGCTCGATCCGGTATATGCAAAGAATATCGGAGTGGATATCGATAATCTCTATATCTCTCAGCCGGATAACGGAGAACAGGCATTGGAGATTACGGATACGATGGTAAGATCGGGAGCGGTCGATATCATCATCGTCGATTCCGTGGCTGCACTCGTTCCCAAATCCGAGATAGACGGAGATATGGGAGATTCTCATATGGGATTGCAGGCAAGGCTGATGAGCCAAGGCTTGAGAAAGCTTACCGGAATTATGAGCAAAGGAAACTGCACCGTGATTTTCATCAATCAGCTCAGAGATAAGATCGGCGTGATGTTCGGCAATCCGGAGACGACGACGGGAGGAAAGGCGCTGAAGTTTTATGCCTCCGTGAGACTGGATGTCAGAAAGGGAGACGCGATCAAGGTAAACGGAGAACAGATCGGCTCCCAGACCAAGGTAAAGGTAATCAAGAACAAGATAGCCCCGCCTTTTAAATCGGCTTCCTTTGATATCATATTCGGAAAGGGAATCGTCAAGGAGGGGGATATTCTCGATCTTGCGGTTGCCGCGGATATTGTCGAGAAAAGCGGTTCATGGTATGCATACGGAGGAAATAAGATCGGTCAGGGAAGAGATAATGCAAAGCTCTATCTGCAGGAAAATCCGGCGGTATGCGCGGAGATTGAGAAAAAAATAAGGGTTCTGCACGGGCTTCCGGTTCAGGAAGAGGTCTTGAGGGAGGAGGCGCAGGAGGAAGTCCTGAAGACCTCAGCCAAGAAGAGCTCTTCAAGAAGGAGCGCGAAAGCCGAGAGCAGAGAGGAAGAATTAATCAATACGGAGCCGGACAGGGATGAGAATCAGGGAAATATCGACGATCAATAAAAAAAAGAGCAAAGTCCTCACGGAAGAGGGCTTTGCTTTTTCTCTATATCAAAGCGAGCTTCTTGCTTACGGAATTGCCGAGGATGCCGAACTGGAGGAGGAAAGATATCTTGAATGCATCCGTCCCCTGCTTTTAAGACGTGCGAAGGAAAGACTGCTTTATCTTTTAAAGGAGAGGGAAAGGACGGAATGGGAGCTCAGGAATAAGCTGAAAGAAGGAGTTTATCCGGAGGATATCGCCGAGGAGGCGATAGAGTGGGCAAAGGCGCATCGCTATGCGGATGACAGAAGATATGTACAGTTTTATATCGAGATCAATAAGGAAAAGAGAAGCAGAATGGATATCCTGATAAGGCTGCTCAAAAAAGGGATCGATAAGGAGCTGGCGGAAGAGGAACTGGAAAAGGAAGCGATTCCGGAAGAAGATTTGATCCGGAAAGAATTAAGAAAAAAATCCTATACCGGGAAGGCAAAGAGCATGAAAGAAAAGCAGTCCTTATATCGTTATCTTTCGGGAAAGGGATTTTCTTTCGAAGCGATAAGAAATGTAATGGGAGAAGAGGAAGAATTTTAAATCGAAGTCTTTCTTGAGTTTTAGTTGCAATAATATAAATTTTCTGTTAAAATTCAAATGTTGTATAAATGCAGACTGGGTGAGAATCGGTACGGAAGCCGTGATAAATAAATATCAAGGTTCTCCGTTGCAGTATGGTATATGTACAATGAAAACACAATAAGGAGGTGCTCCTGTGTCACAATATATATTTATTGCAGTAGCTGCGGTAGTGATTGTGGCGCCTCTGACTTGGATATCGGCGATTGCCTATAGAAAGAAATCATATGAAGATAAGATAGGAACCGCAGAAGCAAAATCCAGAGAAATTATAGAGGAAGCCTTAAAGACTGCTGAAACAAAGAAGCGTGAAGCGCTCCTTGAAGCGAAGGAAGAATCGCTTAAGACAAAGAATGAGCTCGAAAAAGAAGTAAAGGAAAGAAGAGCCGAACTGCAGAAATATGAAAAACGCGTACTGAGTAAAGAAGAGAACATTGACAAGAAGCAGGAAATTTTAGAAAAAAAAGAAAACGCAATACTGGTAAAAGAAGAGAAACTGTCGGAAAGAAGCAAAGAAGTCGAGTCCCTCTACGAGCAGGGCATGGCGGAACTGGAAAAGATATCCGGTCTGACGAGCGATCAGGCAAAGGAGATTCTGCTCCAATCGGTTGAAGAGGATATCAAGCATGATACCGCAAAGCTGATTAAGGATTTGGAAAATCAGGCAAAGGAAGAGGCGGAAAAAAAGGCGAAAGATTATATCGTTACCGCTATCCAAAGATGTGCTGCAGATCAGGTGATGGAGACCACCGTATCTGTCGTTCCCTTACCCAGTGAGGAGATGAAGGGAAGAATTATCGGCAGAGAAGGGCGCAATATCAGAACCTTGGAACAGCTTACCGGAGTCGAGCTGATCATCGACGATACTCCGGAGGCGGTGGTATTGTCGGGTTTTGATCCCGTCAGAAGAGAGATCGCCAGACGTTCCCTGGAAAAGCTCATTGTGGACGGAAGAATTCATCCGGCGAGAATCGAAGAGACGGTCGAGAAGGCGCAGAAGGAAGTCGATGTCATGATGAAGGAAGCCGGAGAGGCGGCGACGCTCGAAGCGGGCGTGCACGGAATTCATCCGGAACTGGTCAAGATGCTGGGAAGGATGCGCTTCAGAACGAGCTACGGTCAAAATGCATTGAAGCATTCCGTCGAAGTTGCGATACTGACCGGGCTGCTGGCTTCGGAAGTCGGCGGCATAGATGTCCGTCTGGCAAGAAGAGCCGGGCTTTTGCATGATATCGGAAAAGCCATCGATCACGAGGTCGAGGGATCCCATGTGCAGATCGGCTCAGATCTGTGCAGGAAGTATAAGGAGTCTCATGTCGTGATCAATGCGGTCGAATCCCATCACGGGGATGTTGAGCCCGATAATCTTATTTCCTGTCTGGTACAGGCTGCGGATACGATATCGGCGGCAAGACCGGGTGCAAGAAGAGAGACGCTTGAAACCTATGTGAGCAGATTAAAGCAGCTTGAAGAAATCACGACCTCTTTTGCGGGAGTGGATAAGTCCTTTGCGATTCAAGCGGGAAGAGAAGTCAGAATCATGGTTGTACCGGAGAAGGTCAGCGATGACGATATGGTTATTCTGGCAAGAGATATTGCAAAGCGCATAGAAGAAGAGATGCAGTATCCGGGACAGATCAAGATCAATCTGATCCGTGAGTCCAGAATTTCGGATCTGGCAAAGTAATGATAATCTCCCTTCGGAGAAATGATAAAAAGGTCTTACATTGAATTGTAAGGCTTTTTTAATTGACTATTGATTGGAAATGTTTTAGATTATAAACGAAAAAACCCGTATTTTCGTATAAAGAAAAGGAGTCGGACAATAGATGAAATTGAATATGAGATTGAAATACAGGGCGCTCTGCGGAATATTCGCCCTGCTCGTTCTGATATCGGGAATGAGCATGAGTGCATTCGCATCAACGAAGAAAAAGAAAAAAATCAAATCGGTTACCTTTAAGATCAGCGGCAATATCGAAGCGGATACGAAACCCGGACAGGAAAATCTTGAGATTTCGACAAATGACAGCAAGTATACGGTGGATTCTTACGAGATTCTCAATACCACATTCCGGTGGCAGCCGGAGGATGTGCCCCAGATTAAGATTTTGCTTGAAGCCGGCGAGGATTTTTATTTTGATATTTCTCAGGCATCTCAGGTCAATATCGCCGGAGGAAGCTTTGTCAGCGCGACCAGAAGCAACGGAGCGACCACGCTTGAGGTGACGGTAAAGCTGCCTCCGCTCAGGGAGCAGCTCTTTCCGATCGAGAAGGCGGAGTTTTTTGAAGACGGAACCTGTACCTGGGATAAGTCCGAGAATGTGGGCAGCTATGAGGTGAAGTTTTACAGGAACCGAAGCGCATTGGGACAGTCCTATTATACGATGCTGAATACGATTAATTTCCGCGATTTGATGACGAAGGAAGGAAATTATTATTTCAAGGTAAGACCCATCAGCATCAGCAATCCCGAAATTGTCGGAGACTGGACGGAATCTTCGTCTATCTTTATTCCGAAGCAGACGGCTCAGGCGATTTTAAAAGAGAAGTCCGACAGAGAGAGTGCCGGCACATGGCAGCAGGACGAGATCGGTTACTGGTTTGTGCTTCCGGACGGAAGCTATCCCCGGACTCAGTGGAGAAAGATCCATAATTCATGGTATTATTTTTTGGACAGCGGATATATGGCTACGGGATGGCAGTATATTAACGGATCCTGGTATTATCTGGATTTGGAAAACGGAAATCTTTGGGTCAATGCGACAACACCGGACGGATATCAGGTGAGCCTGACGGGAGAATTGATCGAATAGCCTTCGGCAAAAAGAGCGGACAGGAAAACTTTTACGGAAAAGAGCAGGTCTGCTCTTTTTTTGTATCATTTTTTTTGTATAATATAGGTAATGAAAAAATATCAGATATAAAAAAAATCATATCTTCGGATTCATCATAGCCGCCAACTTGGTTGAAAAATAAGCGTTTATGCATTATGATGAATGGTAAAACTTATCGGAAAATCAGAAGAAAAAGAAGAGGAAACGGATGAGAAGCGATAATATAAAGAAAGGCATGCAGCAGGCTCCGAGCAGATCCTTGCTGAATGCCTTGGGAATGACGAGAGAAGAGATGGATAAGCCGCTGATCGGAATTGTAAGCTCATACAATGAGGTCGTGCCCGGGCATATGAATTTGGATAAAATCGTGGAGGCGGTGAGGCTCGGTATTGCCGAAGCGGGAGGAATGCCGGTCGTATTTCCGGCGATTGCCGTTTGCGACGGCATAGCGATGGGGCATATCGGGATGAAATACTCTCTTGTAACGAGGGATTTGATTGCGGATTCGACCGAATGCATGGCGCTTGCCCATCAGTTTGACGCTCTTGTCATGGTTCCGAACTGTGATAAGAATGTGCCGGGGCTTTTGATGGCGGCTGCCAGAGTCAATATTCCCACCGTATTTATCAGCGGAGGTCCGATGCTAGCGGGAAGGATAAGAGGAAAGAAAAAATCGCTTTCCGGGATTTTTGAGGCGGTAGGCGCATATGCCGCCGGCAGCATGAGTGAAGATGAGGTAAGGGAATATGAACGGAAGGTATGCCCGACCTGCGGTTCCTGTTCCGGCATGTATACCGCCAATTCGATGAATTGCCTGACCGAAGTGCTCGGAATGGGACTGGAGGGCAACGGAACGATTCCGGCGGTATATTCGGAGAGGCTCAGACTCGCCAAAAAAGCGGGATATGCGGTGATGGAGCTTTTAAAAAGAGATATCAGACCGAGAGATATTATGAGCAGAGAGGCATTTATCAATGCATTGACAATGGATATGGCTCTGGGCTGTTCGACCAATTCGATGCTTCATCTTCCGGCGATAGCCTATGAGGCGGGTGTTTGTCTGGATGTGAATCTCGCAAATGAGATCAGCGAGAGAACGCCGAATTTATGCCATCTGGCTCCGGCAGGAGAGAGTCATATGGAAGATCTGTATGAAGCGGGAGGAATTTATGCGGTGATGAAGGAGCTTTCGAAAAAGAATCTTCTTTATCTGGACTGCATTACGGCAACGACGAAAACAGTGGGAGAAAATATCCGGAATGCATATAATCTCGATCCGGATACGATACGTCCGATAGAGAATCCCTATTCAAAAACCGGAGGAATTGCCGTCTTAAAGGGCAATATCGCACCGGAATCCTGCGTGGTGAAACAGAGCGCGGTGGTTGAAGCCATGCTTAGGCATAGCGGACCGGCGAGGGTTTTTGACAGCGAGGAGGACGCGATTGGGGCGATTAAATCCGGGAAAATCGTTCCGGGAGATGTCGTGGTGATCCGCTATGAAGGACCCAAAGGCGGTCCCGGAATGAGGGAAATGCTCAATCCCACTTCCGCGATTGCGGGTATGGGACTGGGAGAGAGCGTCGCTCTGATTACGGACGGAAGATTTTCGGGAGCAAGCCGAGGCGCTTCGATCGGTCATGTCGCCCCGGAGGCTTATGCGGGAGGTCCCATAGGGCTTTTACAGGACGGGGATATCATAGATATCGATATTCCGGCAAGGAGCATCAATGCGAGACTGGATGAGGCGGAATTGGAGAGAAGAAGAAAAAACTGGAAACCGAGAATCAATGAAGCGAGCGGCTATTTGAAGCGCTACCGCAAGCTGGTCGGTTCGGCTCCCGGGGGAGCGATTTTAAGCGCAAAAGATATTTAGGATCGGAAAGAATGTGAAGGAGAACGGCGGGCAATCAATAAAGAGGAAAGGTTGGTAGGACTATGGCGTTATTAAAGGGTGCGGAAATAGTAATGGAATGCTTAAAGGAACAGGGCGTGGATACGGTATTCGGCTATCCGGGAGGCTCGATTTTAAATATTTACGATGCGCTTTATCAGCATCGGGACGAGATCAGGCATATTTTAACCGCGCATGAGCAGGCTGCCTCCCATGCGGCGGACGGATATGCGAGAGCCACGGGAAAGGTGGGCGTATGCTTTGCAACAAGCGGCCCCGGAGCGACAAATCTGGTGACGGGAATCGCCACCGCTCATATGGATTCCGTTCCCCTGGTTGCAATCACCTGTAATGTGAGCAATGCGCTTTTAGGCAAGGATTCTTTTCAGGAGGTCGATATTGCCGGCGTTACCATGCCGATCACCAAGTACAGCTATATCGTAAGAGACGGAAATAAGCTTGCAGCCACGATCAGGAGAGCATTTGAGATTGCAAGGAGCGATAGACCGGGTCCGGTGCTTGTCGATATTACAAAGGATGTTACCGCGGAGAGTTTCGAATACGAAGCGGCGGTGATCAAAACGGAAGAAAAGCGCAGCTTTGTGATCAGGCAGGAAGAAATGGAGAAGGCGATCAATCTGATCAAGGCATCGAGCCGACCCTATATTCTTTTGGGTGGCGGTGTGCTCTGCGCGGAGGCTTCCGCGGAGGTGAGAACATTTGCACATAAGATCCACGCTCCGGTTGCGGATACATTGATGGCAAAGGGAGCATTTGATAATGAGGATGCCTTATATACGGGAATGGTCGGCATGCACGGAACCAAGACCAGCAACCTCGGAATTACGGAGGCGGATCTGCTGATTGCGATCGGAGTGAGGTTTTCCGACAGAGTGATCGGAAATGCGAAGAAATTTGCCAAAAATGCGAAGCTGATCCATATCGATATCGATGCGGCGGAAATCAATAAAAATGTAAAAGCCCATCTGAGCCTGGTGGGAGATGCAAAGACGGTGCTGAGAAGATTGAATGCGAGACTGGATGTGCTCAATCATGACGAGTGGGTCAATCATATCGAGATGATGAAGGAGATGTATCCGCTCAGCTATGATAAGACGAGGTTTACCGGTCCCCAGATCATAGAAGCTCTCGACAGGCTTACTCCGGACGATGCGATTATCGTCACCGAGGTGGGGCAGCATCAGATGTGGGCGGCGCAGTTTTATCGCTTTAAAGAGCCGAGGACATTTTTGAGCTCCGGAGGCTTGGGAACGATGGGATACGGGCTCGGAGCCGCTCTCGGAGCAAAACTCGGCAAGAAGGAGAGGGTCGTGGTCAATATAGCCGGAGACGGATGCTTCAGAATGAATATCAATGAAATCGCCACGGCGGCAAGATATCGGATCCCGATCATTCAGGTGGTACTCAATAACGGCGTGCTGGGAATGGTAAGGCAGTGGCAGAATCTCTATTACGGAAAAAGATTTTCACATACGACATTTGATGATAAGGTTGATTTTGTAAAGATTGCGGAGGGAATGGGCGCAAAGGCATATGCCGCAGAGACGAAGGAGCAGTTCGAGGAGGTGTTTCAGGAGGCTCTCTTGCTGAATGAGCCGGTTGTGATCGACTGCCGCATTCACGAGGACGATAAGGTGTTTCCTATGGTTTCACCAGGAGCCTCCATTCAGGAGGTATTTGACGAGAAAGACCTGGAGATCAGAAAGAACAGATAGCATCCGGATAGAGAGGAGGATTGGAGTATGAAAAAAATATATAATTTCAGTGCGGGTCCGTCCATGCTGCCGCAGGAGGTACTTCGGGAAGCGGGAGAGGAAATGCTCAATTATAAGGGAAGCGGCATGTCCGTCATGGAGATCAGCCACCGTTCAAGGCTTTTTGAGGATATTTTGCATGAGGCAAAGGAGGATTTAAGAAAGCTTGCCTCCATTCCCGATGATTATGAGATTCTTTTCCTCCAAGGAGGAGCGCATCAGCAGTTTGCGATGGTGCCGATGAATCTGAGCAAAAATAAAAAGGCGGAGTATATTATTACGGGGCAATGGGCAAAACGGGCATATCAGGAAGCTTTGCGCTATACGGATGCAAAAGCCCTCGCCTCCGGAGAGGAGATGCTGTTTTCCTATATCCCGGACTGCAGCGATTTGGAGATCAGAGAAGACGCGGATTATGTACATATCTGTGAAAACAATACGATTTACGGCACGAAATTTAAGAGCCTGCCGAATACCAAGGGAAAACCTCTGGTGGCGGATCTTTCTTCCTGTTTTTTATCCGAGCCGATAGAGATCCGACAATATGCCCTCATCTATGCGGGGGCGCAGAAGAATTTCGGTCCCGCGGGAGTGACGGCGGTGATCATCAGAAAGGACCTGATTCGCGAGGAGGTGCCGGAATATACCCCGACGATGCTTCGTTATAAAACCCATGCCGACGCGGGATCGCTTTATAATACTCCGCCCTGCTACGGGATTTATATCTGCGGAAAAGTATTTCGCTGGATTCTGAGAGAGGGAGGGCTTGAAGAAATGAAGCGCAGAAATGAGAAAAAAGCCTCTCTTTTATATGAGTATTTGGATCAAAGCAGCATGTTTGAAGGTACGGTAAGGAAATGCGATCGCTCTCTGATGAATATTCCCTTTGTCAGCAAGGATGAGGAGAGGGACAGAGATTTTATTCAGGCGGCAAAGGAAGCGGGCTTTCTCAACCTCAAGGGGCATAGAAGTGTCGGAGGAATGAGGGCGAGCATTTATAATGCGATGCCCTTTGAAGGAGTAAAGAGCCTGACCGAGTTTATGAGCAGCTATGAGAAATCGCATTAGTCGGAAAAATCGTGCCCGAAGAGGGATAATAAGCCGATAGAGGAAAGAATAATCTTGGGAGGACAGGAAGATGAAAATGCTGCATTGTTTGAATTCTATAGCCAGGGAAGGAAGAGAGGTTTTCGGCGAAGGATATGCTTTCGGCGAGCGGATGGAAGAGGCGCAGGGCTTATTGCTGCGATCCGCTTCTTTGCATGAGCAAAGCTTTTCCGAAAATCTGCTGGCAATCGCAAGAGCCGGAGCAGGAGTCAACAATATTCCCATAGAGAGATGTTCGGAAGGCGGAATCGTTGTATTCAATACACCGGGAGCCAATGCCAATTCCGTAAAAGAACTGGTAATCTGTGCGATGCTTTTGGTGGCAAGAGATGTAATCGGAGGAATCCAGTGGCTTAAAAGCCTTAGAGTGGCTGAAGATATTGCAAAAGAGGTCGAAAAGGGAAAGAAAGCATTTGCAGGGCATGAAATCAAGGATAAGAGGCTTGGCGTGATCGGACTTGGCGCAATCGGAGCGGAGGTCGCCAATGCGGCGGTATCTTTGGGGATGGAAGTCTACGGATATGATCCCTATCTCTCCGTCAATGCGGCATGGAGGCTCTCGCGGAGGATCATCCATATCAACGAACTGCATAAAATCTATGAGGAATGCGATTATATCAGCCTGCATGCGCCCTTGACCAAGGAAAGCGAGACGATGATCGATCGGGCGGCGATTCAAAAGATCAAGGAGGGAGCCGTGGTTTTAAACTTTTCAAGAGATCGCCTCGTGGATGATGAGGCAATGGCTGAGGCATTGGAAAGCGGAAAAATCAGAAAATATATTACGGATTTCCCCAACGAAAAATCCATGGGAATGAAAAACTGTATTGCGATTCCCCATCTGGGCGCTTCAACGGAGGAAAGCGAGATAAACTGTGCGATGATGGCGGCAAGACAGATGAAGGATTATCTGGAAAACGGAAACATACAAAATTCCGTCAATTTTGCCGACTGCGATATGGGAATCTGCAAGTCTGCCTGTAGAATAGGGCTCCTGCATCTGAACATACCAAATATGCTCGGACAGATCACCGCGATTCTTGCACAGCATAAATTGAATATCACCGATATGACCAATAAGAGCAGGGATAAGTATGCCTATACGCTTCTGGATTTGGACAGTGAAATCGGCGATGAGCTTTTGGAGCTCCTGGAGGGGATAGAGGGAATGAAAAAAGTCAGGAAAATATGCTGAGAGTGAGAGGAAGGCTGTTTTGCGCCGAGAAAAAGAGCTAAAATCTGATAAGGAAAAAATGAATCAGAAGGAGGGATTATGAACAAAAATGAGTTTCTGGAGGGGCTGGTCAAGGCATTGTCCTCTACAGGCTCACGGAGTCTGGTCAATGAAAATATAAAGTATTACTCCTCTTATATAGAGGAAGAAATCAGGAAGGGAAGAAGAGAAGAAGAGGTGATGGAAGAGCTGGGAGATCCGAGGCTGATCGCCAATTCCATCAAGGAAGCAAAGGGAATCGAGGATGAGTTTTCCGTTCTCGGATCCGAGGATCAGAAAAGTTACGAAAGATTTACAAATCAAAGAAGGAGCGGGGAGGAAGACCGGCAGGAGCATTCCGGGCAAAAAGCCTCCAAAGGCTTTAAGATGTATTCCTTCGGCAATGCTTCGGGAAAGATGGCGCTTTACGGGGTGCTGGCATTTTTCCTTCTGCTTTTTGTTCTCCTTGCCCTGATTGTAGTCGGACTCTTCAAGCTGCTTTCTCCGGTTCTGCTTCCGATTCTCATGATTCTGATGATTATGTATTTTATCCGTTTTTTCAGGAACGGAAGGGAATAGAAGAGGTTTTTATACTTTTTTAATATTTTTCGGGGATAATATGCTTGACATATTATCGTAAAACATATATACTTCTCCCGTAACATTTGCTTAACATTTCGAATAAAGTTAGTAACAAATTGCCGAAGCGCTCTTGCAGGAGCAGGCAAGATCCTTACTCCAGAGTGAGGAAATCAGAGTGAAATCATCATACCGGAAATTCGAATTTGTCGGGCGGATTGTTTAATGATTAAGCAGAACCGGGTTGATCGGACAAATGCTGCTTAAAAATTGAAGATCGAGAGGAGTTATTTACAAATGAGAAAATCAGGAAAGGCGGCAGTCCTTTTGCTGTCTGCGTTTTGCATATCGTCCGTGTTTACGTTTTCCGCAAATGCGGATGTGGTTGAGGGAGAGAATGCTTCGATTAAAAAAGTTACGGTAGTCAATATGAGCGGAGAAGGAAGTGCGCAGGAGTCCGGCTCGGGGGAGAGCAAAGAGGAAACTTCCGTCGAAGAAAATCCCGACAGCTATGTTATAGAGGTAAAGGCGGAAAGCGTAAACATCAATAAGAGCAGCGATTCCGAAGAGGTGCTGACGGAAGCCAAAAAAGGAGAGGAATATCGATTTGTCGAGGATCTGGGCAACGGCTGGGCGGAAATTTCGGTCAACGGAACGGAGGCATATATTCCGCTCAATGATAACGCAAGTATAGTCAAGAAGGATTCCGAGGAGGAAGCAAAGGCGGCGGTGAGCGCGACGGAGGCAAAGAAAAAGAGAGAATCCGTTGTAAAGTATGCGCTCTCCATGGTCGGCGGAAGATATATTTACGGAGGAAGCTCTCCGGCAGGATTTGACTGTTCGGGTTTTACCCAGTATGTATTGAGAAATTCGGTAGGCGTATTTGTTCCCAGAAGTTCCTCTTCGCAGGCAACGGTCGGTGTTGCAATAGATGCGGCAAAGATGCAGCCGGGCGATCTCGTATTTTACGGAAGAGGCAGGGGAGTGAACCATGTGGGCATTTATATCGGAAACGGCAATGTGGTACATGCCTCGAACGCAGCGACCGGCATCAAGGTTTCGCCTTGGAATTACAGAGCACCGGTGAGAATTGCAAACGTGATAGGATAGATGATCAAAAGCTTCGATACCGTTTTTTGCAAGTATTGCGAGAAACGGTATTTTATTGTATTATATTTTAAGGCTCTTTTTCCGGAAAAAGCTTCAAAAGCCCTGTATACGGCGTTTTACGGGATGAAGCTTCGAGAGGAATATTGGGCGGAATGAAGCTTAGAGAAGAAAATGCATGGAGAAAAAAGATGAAATATATGTTTGCCTCGGATATACACGGTTCGGCATATTATGCGAACCTGGTTGCCGAAAAGTTTGAAGAAAGCAAAGCGAAAAAGCTGATTCTTCTGGGAGATCTTTTATATCACGGACCGAGAAACGATCTTCCCAGGGATTATGCCCCGAAGAGGGTGATAGAGATACTGAATCGGTACAAGGATTTTATATTTGCGGTGAGAGGGAACTGCGATTCCGAGGTCGATCAGATGGTGCTGAATTTTCCGTTGATGGCGGATTATGCATTTTTTTCTCTTAACGATGCGGATATTTATGCAAGCCACGGTCATGTATACAGCCCGGAAAACCTCCTGCCCATGCAGCCCGGCTCCAGCTTTATTTTCGGGCATATTCACCTTCCCATCGCAGAGAAGAGAGGGGAGTATTTTATCTTAAATCCGGGATCGGCGGCTCTTCCCAAGGGAGGCAATCCCCCTTCCTATGCGATTTTGGAAGGGAAGCGCTTTCAGATTCTGACCTTTGAGGGTGAGATCATCAAGGAGACGGACATTGGCTAGAGTATATGAATTGTACGCGCCCTGCCATTTCGGCATGGAGGCGGTGCTCAAAAAGGAAATTTTGGATATCGGATATGAAATCAGCAGAACGATGGACGGCAGAGTTTATTTTATCGGAGACGACGAGGCGATTGTACGCTCCAATCTTTGGCTGAGGACGGCGGAGAGGGTGATGATTCATGTTGCGGAATTTGAAGCCCTTTCTTATGATGCGCTTTTTGAAGCGGTAAAGGCGATAGAATGGGAAAGCTATTTGCCGAAAAATGCGAAGTTTTGGGTGAGCAAGGTGACCTCGGTAAAGAGTGCGCTCTTTTCGCCCTCGGATATTCAGTCCATCGTAAAGAAGGCGATTGTCGAGAGGCTGAAATCCGTCTATCGTATTTCATGGTTCGAAGAGGACGGAGAGAGCTATCCTCTCAGGGTCAGCCTGATAAAAGACAGGGTAACGATAGGACTGGATACGAGCGGAGAATCGCTTCACCGCAGGGGATATCGAAAGCTGGCGGCTAAGGCACCGATTACGGAGACCTTGGCGGCAGCGCTGATCATGCTGACGCCTTGGAAGAGGGACAGGATCCTGATCGATCCTTTTTGCGGAAGCGGGACCTTTGTCATCGAGGCTGCCATGATGGCGATGAATATGGCTCCGGGCTTGAACAGAGAGTTTCTTTCTCAGCATTGGAGCAATCTGATTCCGAAGAAGCTCTGGTATGAAAGCATGGATGAGGCGGCTGAAGAGATGGACAAAGAGATAGAGCTTGATATACAGGGATTTGATATAGATCCTATCGTATTAAGAGCTGCCAGACAGAATGCAAAGGATGCCGGCGTGCTCGACAAGATTCATTTGCAGGAGAGAGCGGTGTCGGAGCTTTCGCATCCTAAAAAATACGGCTTCATTATCAGCAATCCTCCCTATGGGGAGAGATTGGAGGAAAAGAAGAATCTGCCTGCGATTTACAAGGCGCTGGGAGAGCGCTACAGAGCATTGGAGGATTGGTCGATGTACATTATTTCCTCATGGGAAGAAGCGGAAAAATATATCGGAAAAACGGCGGATAAGAACAGGAAGATCTATAACGGAATGATCAAAACCTATTATTATCAGTATATGGGCGCAAAGCCTCCGAAAAGAGGGGATAAGAGCAGATGAAAAGAATTGTGTTTGCAAGTGAAAATCAGGGAAAGATCAAAGAGGTGAAGGAAATTCTCGCAGCCGAGGGATATGAGGTTCTTGCGATGTCGGAGGCGGGAATCCGTGTGGATATAGAGGAAAACGGAGAGAGCTTCCGGGAGAATGCCTATATCAAAGCCAAGGCGGTTTGGGATCTTTGCAAAGGCATCGTGATGGCGGATGATTCGGGGCTGATGATAGATTATCTGAACGGAGAGCCGGGAGTGTATTCCGCAAGATATTTGGGAAAAGACAGCTCCTATGCATTTAAGAACCGTGAAATCATCCGGTTGATGGAAGGTGCGGATAAAGAGGAGCGCAGTGCCCGTTTTCGTGCCGATATCTGCTGTATTCTTGAAGACGGAAGCGTGCTTCATACAACGGCGGATATGGAAGGGCTGATTGCGAAGGAACCCGCGGGAGAGGGAGGCTTCGGCTATGATCCCATATTGTATTTGCCGGAGCTTGGAAAAACCAGTGCGGAGCTTTCCGCAGAGCAGAAAAACGAGATCAGCCATAGGGGGAAAGCCTTGAGGCTGATGCGGGAGGAATTGAGAAAGAGCGGGGAGCAAAAGAAATGATGAAGATTCTGATAGTCAGTGATACACATAGACGGGATGATATATTGGAGGAAACGATACGCAAGGAAAAGCCCTTTGATCTGCTGATTCACCTCGGGGATTCCGAGGGCAGCGAGTTGAAAATATCAAATATGCTCGATTTAGGCTCTTCTCTTGCCATCGTGCAGGGAAATAATGATTTTTTTTCAAGGCTGGAGAAGGAAATAGAGCTGAAAATAGGAAAGTACAGAGCTCTGCTTACGCACGGGCATCTTCACGGCGTTTCCCTCGGTGTGGAACAGTTAAGGAGAGAGGCTGTATCCAGAGAATTTACGATGGCGATGTTCGGGCATACCCATAAGCCGTATTATGAAGAGAAGGACGGAATCATACTTCTGAACCCGGGCAGCCTATGTTATCCGAGGCAGGAAGGAAGAAGGGGATCCTATATGGTTATGGAGGTAGATAAAGATGGAGAAATCAAGGTTGATCTCTATTTTCGAGAATAATTACTATTATTATTTTACAAAATAAAAAGCTTGGAAAAAAGAATTTCTGTGAAAAAGGCTGAAAGTATGCAAAATTCGATTTTGCAAAATCATATTGCTTGACTTTTGCTTTCGATATGGTATGATAATCTCAGAGTTAAAATTAATTCATCAATACAAGAGATAAACGGAGGCAAATAGAATGAGTAAAAAATTACATGAGAAATTAAATGAGTATTTGGCAAACCAGCAGGTAATGTATATAAAGCTTCATAATCTTCACTGGTATGTGAGCGGATCTTCTTTCTTCACACTGCATGCAAAGCTGGAGGAGCTTTATGATCAGACAGCGGAGATTATCGATGAGCTTGCGGAGAGAATGCTTGCAATCGGTGCTTCTCCCGTAGGAAGCATGAAGAAGGCGCTTTCTCTGACCAAGGTAAAGGAGCTGGACGATAAGATAATCTCCGGAGAGGATACCGTAAGAGCGCTGCAAAATGACGTGGAGTACTGGATCAAGGACAGCAAGGAGATCGTAAAGCTTGCCGAGGATGCAGAGGATAATGTAACGGCGGATCTCTTTAACGAGTATCTTGCGGAATATGAGAAGCTTGCATGGATGCTTAAGGCATATCTGCAGTAAGCCGGAGGAGCGGGCTTTTAGCGCGATTTCCCGACCGGAAAATCAAAAACAAATATTAAAAACAGACCATATCTTTGCATGAGATACGGTCTGTTTTTTCGTGAGATCATTTTCAGGTGGACTGCTTTTGTTTCTTGATTACCTTCAGCCTCGTAAACTCCTCTCTCTCCTTCTCCTCCAAGGCGGATCCTATGTTTTGAATCAGCATCTCATAATGAGGAATCGTAATGTTTTTCAAGGCATTGGCGCGTTTTTGCGTCTTCTTGATATTGGAAGCGAGGCGGTAGGCGGAGTTTTCAATCATTGCAAGGCGGATGCAAAGATCCTTGACCTTGGTAAAATGCATCCGGGCGATATCCAGAGATTCTCGGTTTGCATAATAGCTGTATGGGGGGCTCGGCGCATCTTTTTGATATTCCACCAAAGGGATGTCCGTTCCCATGACGGAGCGGCTCTTAATCCTTACGCTGTTTTCTACGGGAAGGGAATCTGCAATATCCTTTACATATTCTATTCCCAGTTCGATATTTGCCTTCTGAAGAGCGGCATATGCCATGGTAAAGGTCGAATCGATCTCGGTCTGCACCTCTTTTGCCTGATCGATCAGATTCATCAGCTCCCGAAAAAGAATATTCCTTTTTTTATCCATCAGACCGTATCCCTGCTTGGCAAGGCTGAGCGAATTTTTCGCCGCAATATAATTGCCCTTTGTGGGAAAAGCGTTGGTATTCATGGCTCTCCTTTGCTAGTGCTTTGCGCCCGTATCGAATGCATCCTCGGCGCAGGGAGCGTAATAGGTATCAAGTATTTTTGTATCGACTCGGTCAAGTTCGGATTTCGGCATCAGACCGAGCAGCCTCCAGCCGAGATCGAGGGTTTCCTGAATGCTCCTGTTTTCTTCCCTGCCCTGTGCGATGAAAAACTTCTCAAATGCATTGCCGAAGCGGATATAAGCCTTATCGATATCGGAGAGCTCGTCCTCTCCGATGACGGAGGCGAGGGCTCTTGCCTCCTGTACCTTGGCATAGGAGGAAAAAAGCTGATTTGCAAGCGCCTGATGGTCGCTCCTGGTATAGCCCTCTCCGATGCCGTCCTTCATCAGCCTGGAGAGAGAGGGAAGGACGCTGATCGGAGGATAGAGGTTTGCTCCGAAGAGCTTCCTGTCGAGTACGATCTGTCCCTCGGTAATATATCCGGTAAGATCCGGGATGGGATGGGTGATATCATCTCCGGGCATCGTAAGGATGGGAATCTGTGTTACGGAGCCTTCTGCATCCTTTACGATTCCGGCACGCTCATAGATGGAAGCGAGCTCGGAATAGAGGTATCCCGGAAAGCCTTTTCGTGAGGGAATCTCTCCCTTGGAGGAGGAGACCTCGCGCATCGCTTCCGCAAATGAGGTCATATCGGTCAAAATCACGAGGATATGCATGTTTTTTTCAAAGGCGAGATATTCCGCCAGCGTGAGCGCCGCCTTCGGGGTAATCAATCGCTCCACCACGGGATCGTTTGCGAGATTGATAAATGCGGCCACATGGGAGCTGACTCCGCTTTCTTCGAAGGTGCGCCTGAAAAATTCGGCAACATCATGCTTGACGCCCATTGCGGCAAAGACGATGGCAAAGTCCTCTCTGTTTTTTGGCTGCGCCTCATCTCCCAAAGAAGCCTGCTTTACCAGCTGTGCGGCGAGAAGATCATGCGGAAGCCCGCTGCCCGAAAAGATCGGAAGCTTTTGTCCCCGGATCAGCGTGCTCAGCCCGTCGATAGCGGAAATGCCGGTTCTGATATAATTTCTGGGGTACTGCCTGCTCACGGGATTAAGAGGCTTGCCGTTGATATCGAGATGTTTTTCGTAGGGAATCGGTCCGAGATCGTCGATCGGCATACCAAGTCCGTTAAAGCTGCGTCCGAGCATCTGTGAAGAAACGCCGATTTCCATCGGCTTGCCGGTAAAGCGGGTATAGGTGTTTTGCAGAGCCATACCCTCGGTGCCCTTAAAGACCTGTATAACGGCTTTATCGGAATGGATCTCTATGATGCGTCCGAGGCGCTTATCCTCATTGGAAAGCCGTATTTCAACGATTTCCTCATATGCGGCATCTTTTACCCCCTCTAAGACGACGAGCGGCCCGTTGATATTGCTCAGACCAAGATATTCTATGGACATCGAATCTGTCCTCCTTATGCGTTTTTGTCAAGCACCGCCCGATAAAAGCGGTCTATATCTTTTTTATATTCCTCAAAGAGTTCCGGTTTATCATTCGGAATATCGTATTTCATTGCAATCAGCTTTTCCCATATCCCATCCTGCTTCAGTACGGAGACCGGCATGGCGCGCCGGAGAAGCTCCTTTGATTTTTGATAAAGATAGAGAATGAGCTCCATCATCTTATACTGCTTTTCCAAAGGCACGCAGGTATCTTCCTTGTGAAAGGCATTTTGCTGGAGGAAGCCGACCCGTATAACTCTGGCAATATCAAGAATCAGCTTTTGGTCATCCGGCAATACATCCGCGCCGATGAGCTTTACAATTTCCATCAGGGAAGCTTCCCTGCCCAGGAGGGAGATGATTTCATTCCTGCACTTGATAAAATCCGCTTCTACGTTTGCTTCATACCAGGGAGCAAGCTCGAAGCTGTATTCCGAATAACTGTTCAGCCACTGAATCGCGGGGAAATGCCTTGCATAGGCGAGGCTTTTGTCAAGTCCCCAGAAGCAGCGCACGAAGCGCTTCGTGTTTTGTGTGACCGGCTCCGAAAAATCTCCTCCCTGAGGAGATACGGCGCCGATAATCGATACGGAGCCCATGCTTTTGTTCAGGTTTTTTACCATGCCCGCTCTTTCGTAGAAGCCGGAAAGCCTTGAAGCAAGATATGCGGGAAATCCTTCTTCGGCGGGCATTTCCTCCAGTCTGCCGGAGATCTCGCGCAGAGCCTCTGCCCATCTTGAGGTGGAGTCCGCCATGATGGCAACATCATATCCCATATCCCGATAATATTCGGCAAGCGTCAGACCGGAATACAGGCTTGCCTCTCGTGCAGCCACAGGCATATTGGAAGTGTTTGCGATCAAGGTGGTCCTGTCCATCAGAGGGCGATTCGTCTTCGGGTCGATCAGCTCGGAGAATTCCTCCAATACCTGCGTCATTTCGTTGCCGCGCTCTCCGCAGCCGATATAGATGATGATGTCGGCATTCGCCCATTTTGCAATCTGATGCTGCGTCATCGTCTTTCCCGTTCCGAATCCGCCGGGGATTGCCGCCGTTCCTCCCTTTGCCAAAGGAAAGAGTGTATCCAGTATTCTTTGTCCGGTAATCAGGGGGAGGGAGCAGGGGAGCTTTCCGGCACTCGGTCTGGGTATGCGTATCGGCCATTTTTGCAGCATCGTAAGGGGAAGCCTGCTTTTATCCTTTTGCTCCAGAATAAGCAGAGTATCCTGAATCGTATAGCTTCCGCCTTCAACGACTTCGATCACTCGTCCCTCAAGATGGGGAGGAAGCATAACCTTATGGAGGATGGCGGGAGTTTCCTGAACCTGCGCGATCACGGCTCCTCCATAGAGATAATCGCCGGGCTTTACCGTGATCGCCGTATCCCAAAGTTTTTTCGTATCCAGAGAGTCTACATGCAGACCTCTGGGAATATAGATTTTATCCTCTTTTCGGATTTCCTGCAGAGGTCTTTCGATGCCGTCGAAGATATTTCCCAGTATGCCGGGGGCAAGAGAAACATAGAGGGGAGTCCCGCTTCCCTGTACGAGATCTCCGGGCTTGATGCCGCCGGTCTCCTCATAAACCTGAATCGTACTCGCCTTTGCATCCAAAGCGATGACTTCACCGACCAGCCTCTCCTTTCCCACATAAACCATTTCATGCATTGTAAATCCGCAATTGCCGGAGCTTTTGACGATGGAGCCGTTGATTGCGAATATCGTTTCGGTATTATTCATTTCTTTCTCCTAACAGTTCAAACTGGAATTCCTCTTTTGCATCGGAAAGCTTTTTTTCAAAAGATTGATCGATCAGAATATTTCTTCCGGGGATCATTGTTTTGATGCCGCCTCCGAAGGAAAGCTCGCTCAAAATGATTTTGACCTCGAACTTTTTGCAGAGTTCCTCCCGGAGAGCTTCATCGGAAGGATCAAGATAAATCAGGGCTTCCTCTCCGGAAGCAAAGAGGAGAGAGGCTGCGATTTCTTCCTCCAGGAGTTTTTTATATGCTTCGGTTTTTCGAAAGCCTGCGATTTTCTGCTGCAGGAGATCAAAAAAATGCTCCTTTAATTCCTCTTTTTTTCTGCCGAGAGATCTTTTGAGATCGAGCTGAGCAAGAGAAAGCTTGATATTGAATTCTTTTTTGATTTTTTCACTTTCTGTTTGGAGGCGAAGCCCGGCAGCCCGCGCTTCTTTCCTCCGATATTCTTCCTCTGCGCCTTCATTTCTTTCCTGATGCTCTCGGAGAATGCGCTCTGCCGATTGTCTGGCATCTTCGAGACAGAAGCGGCTGAAATGTTCGAGTTTTTCTTCTATGGTCAAAAGAATCCACCTTCTTTCTTTCAAATCATCATGATTAAAGCTTTAATCCTATCGCCCGATTGACGTAATCGGTGATAAAATCGGGAGATCGTCCGGTGCCGTGTCTGTCCGGAATATCGATGAAAAGCATATGTTTTTGCTCGAGCTTGATTTTATTGACCTCATCGGGAAAATCTCTCGAAAACTTTTCGGTCAGCAGGATGATTCCGATTTCGGGATCGGAAAGAGCGTTCCCGAGCGCAGTGCAAAGCTCCGCTTTGGTATGCACGATACAGCCCTCTATTCCCGCCAGACGAATCCCCGTGAGAGTATCAATATTATCGCTGATAAGATATAATTTCATTTCTTTTTTCCTATAATTTTCCCAGTATCATTACGGCAATAATCAATCCGTAGAGGCAGACACCCTCCGCAAGCCCGACGAAGATCAGAGATTTTCCGAGAATGCTCTCATCCTCGCTGATTGCACCGAGTGCGGCGGAGGCTGCGGCGGATACGGCAATTCCGCCACCGAGGCAGGAAAGCCCTACTGCAAGCGCGGCGCCGATATATCCGAGCCCGGATGCGGGAGAAGAAGCGGCGCTTTCCGATGCTGCCATTGCGGTTTGCGAAAAGATCAGCAGGGAGGAAAAAATCATGGAAAAAAGAAAGAGAATCAGATTTGCAGCAAGCGCTCTTTTATAGCGCCTTCTGCTTTTTTCTCCGATCGCATAAGCGCCGAAGGGAATGAGAATGCTAAGTGTAATTGCTGCTGTCAATAAAAGTTTTACCGTTATACTCATTTTTTATGTTCTCCTAACTGGAATATTTATTTATCTGTTTTTTATTGAATTTTTATTTTCCGTATGGCTTAAAGGCTCTGCCGCTGCCGAGGTAGAATCTCGAAAAAAGCTCATAATACTCGAGCCTGAGTACCTGTATTCCGACGATGAGCCCCTCGATCAGGCAGACAAAGAGATTGCCCAGAGCGAGCACCCAAATATTGATTTTGCCGCTTTGTGCACCCGCAAGCATTAAAACCACTTCCATAATTGCGGCATGGCTGACGGCGAAGGCTCCGACCCTTACGAAGGAAAGCGTGTTGGAAAAATAGCTTAAAAGGATTTCGAAGAGTTCGAAAAATCCCTGAACGATAAACATTGCTTTATGCTCCGGGAAAATCTCCTTCTTTTTTGCCAGAAGATTGCCAAGAGGCTCCTTAAGAAAGATTGCCGCGAGCGGAAGGATAAAGAAAATAACGATGATTCCCGGAAGCTTCTGCCCTCTGATCATCAGGAATATGCTCAATACGCAGAGCAGATAGAAGAAGAGTCCGGCAACTCCGTTGGTTTCAAACAATGCTTCCGGCGTTTCTTTTTTCCGGATTCTGCTTGCGGTATTGAGCAGCATGGAAAGAATGATGATCCCTGCACCGAATAAGATGGAGATGACGAATATCGTATTGATGCTTCCGATCAGGGGAAGCCTCATCATCGATTTTGCGGGACGCAGCCATAGGGGTTCTATAATATCTTCAAAGCCGAATATGCTTCCGAAGAGGAAACCGCAAAGCATTGAAAAAAGACCGCAGCGGGAAATAATTGCCGCAAGCTTTGATTTTTTCATAAGTGCAAATAGTCCGCCGAAAAGAGCCAGCAAAAATCCCTGCCCAACATCGGCAAACATAATGCCGAAGAGCATGCAGTAAGAAAGAGCGACCAGCATCGTGGGATCAAATTCCTTCGTGTCGGGAAGACCGTACATTTCGACAAAGAGCTCGAAAGGACGGAATAAAAAAGAATTTTTCAGCCTTGTGGGCGGTTTATTCGTGATATTGGAATGGTCGTTTTCGACGATGCAGTAAACCGCTTTGTCTGTTTCGATATCCTTGAGAAAGCGCTGTGTATCTTTTTCACTCATCCATCCGCAGACGATATAAAAGATAAGATCGGATTTTTTGGTGCAGGCGGCAAGCTTTCGAATCCCGAAATGTTTGGTATAGAATTTGAGCTTACGATAAGCCGCAAAGAAAGCTTCCTGCTCCTTTCCGATCGCTGCGCCGATTTCTTCGTTTATTTTTGAGATCTCTTCTCTTTTTTTCGCAATCTTTTCCCGAAGCGAGGAGCTTGCCTGTTTCGGGGTGCCTTCATAGCCTTCCGGGAGGTAGAAACGCTCAAAATGCATGGAAGCATAGATTGCATCCACCTTATTGCGTATGCTCTCCGGAACGAAATACACTCCCCAGACATACCCGTCTATTTCCCGACACTTATAGAAAATCGAGTCGATTCCTTCATATACGAAATCGATAAATTTCTGATAATATTCCATAGAGATTCTGCCGAAACGGAAGGTGATAAACTTAAAATGCAGCAGGCTTTCGATATCATAATCCAAGCCGATGAACTGCTCTACCTTGCAAAGCTTATCCTGATATTCTTCTTCCTCTTTTTTGGCAAGCGCAAGCTTTTGCCGGAGAATTTCGATATCCGAATAAATGCGCTTGATGAGCTCGTCCGCCTCTTTCGTGCCGATTGCGGGATTTTGCTCCTCTTTGCCCGAGGGAAAATACGGTCTTAATTCTTCCGCCTTTTGCAGGCTCTCCAGATAAGGATTGTTTTCCGTATAAGGATACAGATTTTTGACATTCTTAAGCTCAGAGAGAGTGTTTTCAATTTGAATATCATATTTTGAAATATATTTTTCGATCACGCGGTCCAAATCGGATTTTAATCCGGTGATGCTTAAAAATTTCATTTTTTCTATCATGCGGGTCCCTCCTCGATGTTGAGAATATCCTTTATAATCTGTTCGGGAGGCAGAGAATAACGGATGGATTCTATCGTATTGATAATGCTTTCCACCTCCCTGTCCTTCATCAGCAGGTACAGATTTAAGGAGGCAAGAGAATACGGATTCTTTTTTGCGTTTCCGAGATAAATTTTATAGATGAGCTTCTGATGCAGCCTTTCTATATTCGGTATTTGCTCAAAGATGCGTCCGGAAAGTTTTCCGTAATAAGTAGAGGAAAAAGCAGCCTCAAATTCCTCCATGCTTGCGGCTTGCACCAATTCCTTGACTTCGTTTTTTTTCAACCTATGGTAGGTCGGAATGAGCAGAGAAAACAATGCGGAATCCGGCAGACTGTAGTATTTTTTAGATCGGTATATCCACTGAAGATTGAGAAGATCCAATTCCGTGCCGAAGCTCGAGGCAAGCAGTTCTCTTTCTTTTTTTGAAACAAACTTATCTTTTTTATGCCAGATTGTTTTAAAATAGAAAAGATTCATCCGGAGCTCGTATTCGAACAAAGCGGTATTGCCTTTTTTATAAAGAGAATCCAAAAGAGGATAATACATGCTCTGCTTTAAACTCTCGACAAAGGATTGCGGGGAGTTTGCCTCAAGCAGTTCCTCAAAATGGAGCTTGGAATGCTTTTGAAAGAAATCCGCATATTCCTTCAGGTCGAAATCCGGAGCCTGCATTTTCATGCTTCGTCTCAGGCAGCGCTGCAGAAGGGCAAGCTCATATTTCATAAAGTAAAATTTTAAAAACGCCCTCTGCTTCGAATAACAGAAGCGGTAGAGCCGGGTAAAATCCCGGAATTTTGCGAGATTAAGAATTTTTTCCAGATCTCTTCGGTGCAAGTCCTCCGTATCATATGCGCTCAGAATTTCTTGATATCCCGGAAATTCCCGCAGCTTTTGAATCGCAGAGCTAAGATCGGGAGATTCGGCAAGATGCTTCAAATCGGAGGGAGAGAGGAGAGCTTTTTTCATTGCCCTGATTTTGGTTGTAAGGGAAATATAAGATGAGGAGCCTATCATAGATTCACCTTGATGAATTGCTCAAAGATCTCTTCCAAATAAAGCCGGTGATATTTTTCGTAGTTTTCTTCTATTTCCGAAAGCATTTTTTTTACTTCGGATTCCTCCTCTGTGATCTGCCGATGGATCGACTCCTCCGTGCTTTTGCGGATTTGCTGAATCCTCGCATCGGTATCGGCGAGAAGCTCCTGCTTCCATTGCGTTTTTTTTGCGGAGAAAGACTGATCGATTTCGGTTTTTTTGACCATGCTTTCCTCCAGTATGGAGGAGGCTTCCTGCTCGATGCTTGAGAGCCTGCTGATGATTCCGTCCATAAAGACCTCCTGTTTCTTTTTCGATATTTTATAATAAACTTTTTTTAGAAAAAGTAAATGGCAATATTGAACAGAATATTCGAGAAAAACGGGAAATAACTAAACATATCGGAGAGAAGGCTAAAGAAAGGAAGAAAAAAAAGCTTCGATATGTAATCTTAATCGAAAAGATTCCGCGGATTATAAGCAAAGCTACCTATTAACAAAGAATGGCTTGATTGATTTTAAAATCATAATCTGTTATCATATTCTCCAACCAAAAGAAAAACAAAGATATACGGGGAAATGCGGGAAAAAGAGGAGAGAGGATGCAAACGGCGATATTCGGCTTTACCCGAAAGGCTTCCGATTTGAGCAGGCGCTTGCTTGGGCTTGCGGAGCTCGGAAAGGTCAGAAACTATGTATACAGAAAATTTATTGCAGACTCTGTTGAGGAGGCTGCATGCATTCCGATAGAAAAAGAAGAATTGAAAGATATCGTATCCAAGGAATTTTCTTCCTCGGATCTTTTGATTTTTATCGGGGCGAGCGGTATCGCCGTCAGGATGATTGCTCCCCATATCAGGGATAAGTTTAAGGATCCCGCCGTCATCTGTATGGATGAGGGGGGAAAATACGTTATTCCCCTGCTTTCGGGGCATGCGGGGGGCGCAAACCGCCTCGCCGGGAAGCTATCCGAAGCAATCGATGCCCTGCCTATCATTACGACAGCCACCGATCTCAGAGGGCTCTTTGCGGTAGACAGCTGGGCGATGGAAAATAAGCTTCTGCTCAGCGATAAGGAGCTTGCAAAGCAGATCAGCGCGGATCTTTTGCAGGGCAGAGGGATCTGCTTTGCAAGCGACTATGCGATCAGGGGAGGGCTTCCGGCTTATCTGATCGATACAGGCTCCGATCCGGATAAGGGCTTAGCTTCGGATCAGGGAAGCGCTTTCGAAGAGAGTATCGCTTCCGCCAAGCTCTCGTCCTGCGGCATCTGGATCAGCAACCGCCTTCTTTCTTCCGAGAGCAGAAAGAGGATCGGGATGGGAGAACGCTCCGTTCTCAGGCTCATCCCCCGAAACATCTGTATCGGCATCGGCTGCAAGAGAGGGACGGACTGCAAAAAGATGAGGGAAGCGTTTTTCGGGCTGATGGAAAAACATAATCTGGATCCCTTTGCCGTTTCTCATATAGCGAGCATAGATATCAAAAGCGATGAGGAGGCAATTTGCCGGCTTGCCGGGGAACTGGGCGCAAAGGCGGTGTTTTTTAAGAGAGAAGAGCTTTTGCTTGCCGAGGGAGAATTTCATGATTCGGAGTTCGTCAAGTCCAGGGTAGGAGTGGGAAATGTTTGCGAAAGGGCAAGCAGCCTAATCTATTCCGAAAGACTTTTTTCAAAGCAGATCATCGGAGGGATGACATTTGCGGCAACATTTGACCATGCATTGGAGTATTCGTTTCGGGAGAAGGAAGGAAAGAATATGCGGGGAGGAAAGAGATGATTCTGATTATTGCGGAGGATCGGGAAGAACTGGATCAGGCTTTGGAGGAAATGCAAAAGAAGAGGGGGGAAAAAGTCTGCGGCTTTCTGGAAAGAGGGCGGATTCTCCTCCCCATGGATGGCAACAAAAAGAGAGAGCTGGAAGAGGAAGGAAAAAGAGGGCAGCTTCTGGCAAAAGAGGCAGATGAGGTATATCTTTTGCGCGAGGGAGTATGCAGGAGGATTAAATAGGGCTCGGGATCAGAAAGCCGAGCCTGGAAAGAGGAGAAAGAAATGCTCAAACGATTGTTTCAAGAGATTAAAGAATATAAAAAACCCTCTCTGATTTGTATTTTCGCAACACTGGGAGCGGTTTTTTTTGAAATACTGATTCCTTTTTTGATGAGCAGAATCATAGACAGGGGAATCGGCGAGGGAAATATCGCAAATCTGCTTCGGTACGGTGCCCTCATGCTGCTTGCCTCCGCCGCGGCTCTTGGCTGCGGTCTGGTCTCGGGTACCTTCGGGGCAAGGGCGGCGAGCGGTTTTGCCGCAAATTTGAGATCGAGCATGTACCGGAAAATACAGAGCTTTTCTTTTGCCAATATCGATCGTTTTTCGAGTGCCGGACTGATCACCAGGCTGACGACGGATGTGAGCAATGTGCAGACTTCCTATCAGCTTATGATCCGTCTTTTCCTGAGAGCCCCCTCGATGATTATTTTTGCGGGGCTGATGAGCGTATTGATCAGCCCCTCGCTTTCGCTTATTTTTCTCTTTGCGATTCTTTTTCTGGGAATGGTTCTGATTTTTCTGATGAAAAGGGCGCTTCGCATTTTCACCCAGGTATATGAGAAATATGATGAACTCAATAAAAGAGTGCAGGAAAATATCGGCGGAATCCGGGTCGTGAAAGCATATGTGCAGGAGGATGAGGAAATCAGGAAGTTTAAGACTTCAACGGAAAGTATTTTTAAGATGTTCACCGATGCGGAAAATAAGATGGTGCTCATTCATCCCCTCATGTATTTTATGACTTATGTCTGCACGCTCCTGCTTTCCTGGTTCGGTGCGAAGCTCATCGTGGGCGGCAGGCTTTCAACCGGTCAGCTTGCCGGGCTTTTTTCCTATACCTTCAATATACTGATCAGCCTTCTGATCCTCTCCTTCGTTGCGGTGAGCATGATTATCTCGGGTGCAAGCGCAAGGCGTATCTGCGAGGTCCTGGAGGAAGAAGCAAAGCTCTCTTCTTTGTCAAATCCGGTGCGGAGCGTAAAAAGCGGAGAGATCGAGTTTAAGGAGGTTTCTTTTTCCTATGCAAAGGAGAGCAAGAAGCCTGTGCTTTCCGATATCAGCTTTAAGATAAAGGAGGGGGAAACCATAGGCATTCTGGGAGGAACGGGAAGCGGAAAGAGCTCCCTGGTTTCTCTGATTCCCAGACTTTATGAGGTTTCTTCGGGAGAGCTTATCGTGGGAGGAATCGATGTCAGGAAATACGAGCTTGCCGCTTTGCGGGATGCGGTAAGCATGGTGCTGCAAAAAAACGAGCTCTTCAGCGGGAGCGTGCTCGACAATCTCAGATGGGGAGATGCGAATGCAAGCCTGGAAGACTGCAAGGAGGCATGCCGGCTCGCCTGTGCGAAGGAATTTATCGAGAAGCTTCCGGACGCCTATGAAAGCCGGATCGAGAGGGGAGGAAGCAATCTTTCGGGAGGGCAGAAGCAGAGGCTTTGCATTGCGAGAGCATTGCTGAAAAAGCCGAAGATCATTATTTTCGACGATTCCACCAGTGCCGTGGATACGCAAACGGATGCCAAAATACGCGAAAACCTGAAGCATGCAATGAAAAATACGACAAAGATCATGATTGCCCAGAGAATTTCTTCGATACAGGATGCGGACAGGATTCTGGTATTGGAAGAGGGCAGGATAAGCGGCTTCGACACGCATGAAAATCTTCTTGCGGGCAATCGGATCTATGCGGAGGTTTATACCGCGCAGAAGGAGAGCGGAGGAGATTTTGACAAGGCAAAGGATGAGGAAAGATGAGAGAGAAAAAAGAAAAGGGCGGAGGAAAAAAGACCTTAAAAAGGCTGATGAAAATTATATTTGAGCGCTATACGCCGCAGATGGCGCTGGTCGTTGCGGGGATATTCGGTTCCGCGATTTCTACGGTAATCGGGACGAGCTTTTTGCGCACTCTGGTCGATGCATATATCATTCCGCTCAGCAAGAGCCCCGATCCGGACTTTGCACCGCTTGGCAAAGCCCTGCTCAGGATCGCGGCGGTATATACCCTGAGCGTTTTGCTTGCTTTCATGAACAGCAAGATCATGATCAGAGTGGCGCAGGGGGTCATGAGGGATATTCGCAACCGGCTTTTTGCCCATATGCAAAAGCTCCCGCTTCGTTATTTCGATACCCATGCGCACGGAGATATCATGTCGATATATACGAATGATACGGACAGGCTGCGCCATTTTATCGGCGCTGCCATGCCCCAGCTTCTCGGGGCGCTGATTTCCGTTGCCAGCGTCTTTATCACGATGTGCATTATAGATATTCCGCTTGCGCTGATTGCGGCTCTGATGGTCTTTGTGATGCTCAGAACCAGCAGGGCGGTGTTTGGGCTTTCGGGAAAATATTTCGCCCTCCAGCAGGAAAGACTGGGCAGGCTTAACGGTTATATCGAAGAGATGATCAGCGGGCAAAAGCTCATCAAGGTCTTTAATCATGAAAAAGCAAGTATTGATGAATTTGAGCGGCTCAATGAGGAATTAAGAGAAAGCGCCTATCAGTCCGGGCGCTTCGTCAATATACTGATGCCCGTCGTGACCCAGCTCGGAAATCTAAGCTATGTTTTGGTTGCGATCTTCGGGGCGCTCATGGTCTTAAACGGCTTCTTCGGCGCAACGATAGGTACGGTGGTGGCTTTCCTGACCTTGGTAAGAAATTTCAATCATCCCTTTTCGCAGATCGGAAGCCAGATCAACGAGGTGGTCGGCGCGATTGCCGGTGCAGGCAGGATTTTTGCTCTCATAGATGAGAAGGAGGAAGAGGATGCGGGCGATATCAGGCTGGTAAATGTTGAGGAGGACGAGGAGGGGAGACTCAGAGAATGCGAAAAAAGAAGCGGCATATGGGCATGGAAGTATGGAAGGGAAAAAGAGGGAGAGATTGGCTATCGGAAACTGGAGGGGGAGATCATCCTGGAAAAGGTTGATTTTTCTTATGAGGAAGGAAAGCAGATTCTCCATGATTTGAGTCTTTATGCAAAGAAAGGGCAGAAGATCGCCTTCGTAGGCTCGACGGGAGCGGGCAAGACGACGATTACGAATTTATTGAATCGATTTTATGATATCAGCGGAGGCAAGATCCTTTATGACGGGATCGATATCGATAAGATCAGGAAAGCCGATCTGCGGCGCAGCCTCGGTATGGTTTTGCAGGATACCCGCCTCTTTACCGACACGGTAATGGAAAATATCCGCTACGGACGTCCGGAAGCAAGCGAGGAGGAATGCATGGAGGGGGCAAAGCTTGCCAACGCGCATGGCTTTATCGAGAGGCTCCCAAAGGGCTATGATACGATGATTCGGGAGGAGGGAACGGCTCTTTCCCAGGGACAGCGCCAGCTCCTTGCGATCGCGAGAGCGGCGGTTGCCAATGCGCCCGTACTGATTCTGGATGAGGCGACCTCCTCAATCGATACCCATACCGAGAAACTTGTTCAAAAAGGAATGGATGCATTGATGAAGGGAAGGACGAGCTTTGTGATTGCCCATCGCCTCTCGACGATCAGAAATGCGGACTGCATCATGGTGCTGGAGCAGGGACGCATCACCGAGAGAGGAAGCCATGAGGAGCTCCTCGCACAAAAAGGAAGGTATTATAAGCTTTATACGGGGCTGGCGGGGAAGCAGAGCTGATTTTCCCATGCTTTCCCATATAAAAGGAATCGGGTAATGAGGGGAATGGAGGTGATAAACGGATTTGCCCGAAACGGATAATGCTTGCTAAAATTCTTTATTTATATTAAAATAATGTATACAAAAAACGGGAAGAAAGCCATGTAGATTCAGGATGCAAAAGCCCGAGACCACTGATAAGAAGCCAAGCCCCGGAGTTTGGCGGTTTATCAGTCGTTTCGGCGTTGCCTTGCAAAGCCCTCGGTATTTTGCGGGTGATATATGTTTTGCAATCCTCATCGGCTTTCTTCGATTTTAGAATAATCGCAAGGAGATGAAAGATGAGCAAAGAGTACAAGAGTTTCAGCATGGAGCTTGCCGGAAGAACCCTCAGGGTCGATATCGGAAGAGTTGCGGCACAGGCAAACGGTGCTGCATTTATGCGTTATGGGGATACTACAGTGCTTTCCACCGCGACGGCATCGCAAAAGCCCAGAGAGGGGATCGATTTCTTCCCTCTTTCCGTGGAATATGAGGAGAAGATGTATGCAGCGGGAAAGATGCCCGGAGGATTTAATAAAAGAGAGGGAAAAGCGAGCGAGAACGCGGTGCTCACCTCCAGAGTCATCGACAGACCGATGCGCCCGCTCTTCCCGGGAGACTACAGAAACGATGTAACATTGAGCAACCTCGTGCTTTCGGTGGATCCGAGCTGCTCTCCGGAGTTTACGGCTATGCTGGGATCGGCGATTGCGGTTGCGATATCGGATATCCCATTTAACGGTCCCTGCGCGAGCACGCAGGTCGGACTGATCGACGGAGAATTTATCATCAATCCCACGGATGCCCAGAGCTCCGTATCGGATCTTAAGCTCACCGTGGCTTCTACGAAGGAGAAGGTGATCATGATAGAGGCGGGGGCAAATGAGATCCCGGAAGAGAAGATGATAGAGGCGATTTATCTGGCGGACGGAATCAATAAGGAGCTGATCCGTTTCATCGAGGGCATTGTTGCGGAATGCGGAAAGGAAAAGCATAGCTATACCTCCTTTGTGATCCCGCAGGATCTCCAGGATGCGATCCGCGAGATCGTCAGCCCTCAGGAGATGGAGGATGCCGTATTTACGGATGAGAAGCAGCTCAGGGAAGAAAATATCAGAAAAATCAGAGAAAAACTCGAGGAGGCATTTGCCGATCGGGAGGAATGGCTCGCTCTTTTGGACGAGGCATTGTATAAATATGAAAAAAATACCGTCCGGAAGATGATCCTCAAGGATCATAAGAGACCGGACGGAAGAGAGATGAACCAGATCAGGAGGCTTTCCGCAGAAATCGATATCGTGCCCAGAGTGCACGGCTCCGCGATGTTTACGAGGGGTCAGACCCAGATCTGCAATATTACGACGCTTGCACCGCTTTCGGAAGCGCAGAGGCTGGACGGACTGAATGCGGAGGAAACGGCGAAAAGATATATGCATCATTATAATTTCCCCTCCTATTCCGTGGGAGAGACGAGGGTTTCCAGAGGACCGGGAAGAAGGGAAATCGGTCACGGCGCGCTTGCGGAGAGAGCGATTATTCCCGTGCTTCCTTCGGAGGAGGAGTTCCCTTATGCGATCAGAACCGTTTCGGAGACCTTTGAATCCAACGGTTCGACTTCAATGGCTTCCACCTGCGCATCCTGTCTTTCCCTGATGGCTGCCGGCGTGCCGATCAAAAAGATCGTGGCTGGAATCTCCTGCGGTCTGGTAACGGGAGAGAGCGATGCGGAGTATCTGCTCTTAACCGATATTCAGGGGCTTGAGGACTTTTTCGGGGATATGGATTTTAAGGTTACCGGTACGGATGCGGGAATAACCGCCATCCAGATGGATATCAAGATTCAGGGACTGACCAGGGAGATCGTGGAAGGAGCGATCGCAAGATGCAAGGAGGCGAGAAGCTTTATTATGGAAAGCTGCATGAAGCCCTGTATCGATAAGCCGAGACCGGAAATCGGAGAATACGCTCCCAAGATCGAGATGATTACGATCGATCCCTCCAAGATCGGTGATGTGGTCGGAAAGCAGGGCAAGGTCATCAATAAGATCATCGAGGAGACCGGAGTGAAGATCGATATCGATGATGACGGCAAGGTAAGTGTTTGCGGCACGGATAAGGCGATGATCGCAAAGGCATTGAGCACGATCAGAAATATCGTAACCGATTTTGAGGTCGGCATGGTCTTTGACGGCAAGGTTGTGCGGATTCTGGAGTTCGGCGCATTTGTCGAGATCGCTCCGAATAAGGACGGAATGGTGCATGTTTCCAAGCTTGCGGACAGGAGAGTCGCGAAGGTGGAGGATGTGGTCAAGATAGGAGACGAGGTCAGGGTCAAGGTGATCAAGGTCGATACGATGAGGGGAAGAGTCGATTTCAGCATGAAGCCCTCCGATTTAAATAAGACAAATGAGAATTAAGCCCTGATGGATCAAGGCGTTGCAAAAGAGGAAATTTTCTTTGCGGTAAAATCAAAAAAGATTTTATAAGACAGACAAAAGGATAATACAGATGGTTGCTTTTTGTAATTTTTACAAGTGCTATATCCCATCTGTATTATTCAATTAGGCAAAAGGCAAAGGCGGGTGGAAGAATGGAAGAAGAGATGAGAGCGGAGGCACTTCATCAGCTTGTGGAGGAGAGGAAATACAGAGTGCTCCAGCAGGAGCTTTGCGAGCAGAATGAGGTCGATATTGCGGCGTTTTTGGATGAGCTCAATGATGAAAAAACATTGATCGTCTTTCGTATGCTTCCGAAGGAGCTGGCTGCCGACGTGTTTACCTGCCTGGAGGTGGAAAAACAGGAGCATATTATCGAGAGCATCAATGATAAGGAATTGAGCCGCATCATAGAGGATCTCTATCTGGACGATGCCGTGGACATGCTTGAAGAGCTTCCGGCGAGGGTGGTCAAGCGTGTGCTTAAGAATGCGACTCCGAGCACAAGAAGTTTAATCAACGAATTCTTAAAATATCCGGCGAACTCGGTCGGAAGCATTATGACGGCGGAGTATATCGGGCTGAGAAAGACGATGACCGTGCGGGAGGCATTTGATTATATCAGGAAACACGGGGTGGATAAGGAGACGATCTATACCTGCTACGTCATGGATGCGAAGCGCATACTGGAGGGTGTGGTTACGGTAAAGGAGCTCCTGATGAGCCCATATGAAAAAACGATAGAAGAGATCATGGACAGCAGGCTGATCAAGGCGACCACGACCGATGACAGAGAGGAAGTGGTGGAGATCTTCAATAAATACGATATTCTCGCCTTGCCGGTGGTGGACAGCGAGAACCGCCTGGTCGGCATCGTTACGATAGACGATATCGTTTATGTTATGAAAGAAGAGGCGACCGAGGACTTTGAGAAGATGGCGGCGATGCTTCCTTCCGAGAAGCCCTATCTCAAAACCGGGGTGCTCGAGCTCTCGAGAAACCGCATTGTATGGCTTTTGGTGCTGATGATCAGCGGAATGATTACGGGAGGCATCCTGACGAAGTACGAGACCGCATTTGCCGTGCTTCCGCTTCTGGTCACCTTCGTGCCGATGCTGACGGGTACGGGAGGCAATGCCGGAGCGCAGTCCTCGACTCTGGTAATTCGAGGAATGGCGGTCGGAGAGCTGGAGCCCGGCGATGTGCTTAAGGTGATTCTCAAAGAGGGGGCGGTCTCCATGCTTGTGGGCTTCGTCCTGGGAGCGGTCAATTTCATCCGCCTGATCCTGATGTATCCGGGGGAATACATGATCTGCCTTACCGTAGTGCTCAGCCTCTTTGCGACGATTATCATGGCAAAAACCGTAGGAGGGGTGCTTCCCCTGCTGGCAAAGAAGCTTAAGTTTGATCCCGCGATCATGGCTGCTCCGCTGATTACGACGGTCGTGGATGCATTCAGCCTGATTATTTATTTTCAGATCGCGATCCGCCTTTTGGACGGAATTTCTTAGAAAGGGGGGAGTTTGATGGAAGAAAACAGGATAAGAGAAGAGCTCCTCGTCTTTTTGAAGAATAAGGATTACAGAAGCCTGAAAAAAATGCTGATCGAGATGAATGAAGCGGATATAGCGGAATTTATCGATGAGCTGGATTCGGAAAAAGGAAGTCTGGTATTCAGACTCCTGCCTAAGAGTCTTGCCGCCGATGCATTTGCCTGCCTGGAGGCGGAGCAGCAGGAAAATATTATCGCGAGCATGAGCGATACCGAGATCGGCTATATCATAGAAAATCTTTATGTGGATGATGCCGTAGACATGCTGGAGGAGCTTCCTTCCGCCCTGGTCAGCCGTGTGCTCGAGCATGCCACGGAGGTGACGAGGAAGCAGATCAACGAGATTTTGCAATATCCCGATAATTCCGCCGGAAGCATTATGACGGTTGAGTATATCGGCTTGAAAAAGACGATGACGGTCAAGGAAGCATTTGATTATATCAGGAAGTACGGTACCGAAAAGGAGACAATTTATACCTGCTATGTAATGGGAGACCATAGAATATTGGAGGGCGTGGTAACGGTCAAGGAGCTTTTGATGAATCCCTATGATGTGCTGATCGAGGAAATCATGGATACGAGGATCATTAAAGCCGAAACGACGGACGACAGAGAGGATATCGTAGATCTCTTCAATAAATACGGCTTTCTCTCCCTTCCCGTGGTGGATCACGAAAACCGTCTGGTCGGCATTGTCACGATAGATGATGCGATGGATGTCATGGAGGAAGAGGATACGGAGGACTTCGAGAAGATGGCGGCGATGAGCCCTTCGGAAAAGCCCTATCTGAAGACGAGCATACTCGTGCTCGCCAAAAACCGTATTGCATGGCTGCTGATCCTCATGCTCAGCTCGATGATAACGGGAGCGATTCTTTCGAAGTATGAAGTTGCGTTTGCAGCGCTCCCCCTTCTCGTATCCTTTATTCCGATGCTGACGGATACGGGAGGAAATGCCGGTTCACAGTCTTCGACAATGGTGATTCGAGGAATGGCGGTGGGAGAGATAGAACCCGGAGATATTCTGAAAATACTTTGGAAGGAATTCAGAGTCGCGATCATTGTGGGGAGCATTCTTGCGGGAGTTAATTTTATCAAGGTAATTATGCAGTATCCCGGAAACTATATGATCGGAATTACCGTCGCAGCGAGCCTCTTTGCAACCGTGGTACTGGCAAATCTGGTCGGAGGCTTCCTGCCGGTTTTGGCAAAAAAACTGAATTTCGATCCGGCGATCATGGCATCGCCTTTGATCAGCACATTGGTCGATGCGATGAGTCTGATGATTTATTTCAGTCTGGCAATGCGTCTTTTGCATTTATAAAATAATCTCTGAATACTATCCTTTCGGGTAGGGCAAAGAGATATTGTTTTTGCTATTGTAAGAAAGAAGAGATGAAAATGCATATTTTCAAGTAAACGATATTTCGATTCGAAATATATTCGGCATTTTATCGAAAACGCTTTCTTCAAAAGAGGGCAATAAACAATATAAAGGAGGGTTATTTTATGAAAAAGCTGTTTGGTATCATAATGATTGCGGCGATGTTCGTTCTGGCGGCATGCGGCGGAGGATCTTCCAAAGAGAAGACCTATGTGGATGATGTGGGAACGGTAGTGAAGGTTACCTATAAGGGGGATACGCTTCTGCATGTTTTGACCACAGCGACCTCCACTTTGGCCGATTACGGATATTCTTCCAAAGAGGAGGCGGAGGAAGATCTGAAGGATTCCATCGTTGATTTATCGGAGGAAGGGGTCGAGTATAATGTAGAGGTCAAGGATGAAGAGATCATTATGACGATCAATATGGATGTCGCGAAGATGATCGAAGCGAATCCGGAAGAGGTAAAGGAAGCCTTGGAGATTGATCCCGAAAATCCCAGTTTTAAAAAGTTTGAAGAAGCCTTATTAAAAGAGGGATATAAGGAAAAGAAATAGGAGGGGAGTGGATATATTGCGGTTAGAGTGGGCGGCATGGTCTGAAGATCATGCCGCTTTTTTTCTGCCGAGAGCCGGATGAAAATGCCCTGATTTTGAAAAAAGAAACACAATATATAAGTTTATATCGGAATAGTTGATATTTTCAGGTGATTTAATCTATAATATGATATAGAACAAAGATAAATTGCAATGAATTAAAGCTCCGAATAAGGGAAGAAAATGTTGAGATACCTGAAAACAAAGGAGAAGGGAGGATATGGGTTGTGATATTTTGATTGTCAATGCAAAGAAAAGATCAGGGAAGGCGCTGATTTGCGATAGAGAGGAGAGGAGAAAATGAAATTCAAAGAGTTTTATGCTTCGTGTCCGGAGGCGAATATTTTAAATCATTTGGATGAA
Organism: Johnsonella sp.; assembly: GCA_030529445.1. GTDB lineage: Bacteria > Bacillota > Clostridia > Lachnospirales > Lachnospiraceae > Johnsonella. Next base: position 76,047 of record JAUMWW010000006.1, read on the forward strand.
GCATATGAAAAAAAGATGCATGCTTTAATCCGAGAACTGGATCGCGGGGAATGGACCGAGAATCAGAAAAAGAGGCAGAAAAGCAGTATACTTCCGAATATCGCATTATATAAAGTTTTTATGGAATACGGAATAGAAAAAGGCAGAGCGAGAGAGCTGGTAAGGGAAAGAGCTTATGAGAGAGCCGGAAAACTCCACAATATACTGAAATCTTTCTTTCGTATTCCCGGATTTCCGAAAGCATTTCGGCATTTGATGAATAAGGGAATGAAGAGCGGGGAGATCTGGAAAAGCGAGGTTCTTTCGGATGATGCTGCAAGCTATGCGGTGGATATCCATAAATGTCTATGGGCGGATACCTGTGCGTATTTTGGCTGTCCGGAGCTTTGCGAGGTGTTTTGCTTAAGCGACCATATCGTATTCGGAAACATAGACAAAATGGAGTTTCAAAGAAGTGAGACTCTCGGAATGGCAGGAAATAAATGCGATTTTCATTTTTATTTTAAAGAAAAAGCAAAGTAAAACATCTGCCGCAGGCAGAAAAGAAAACTAACCAAAAGGAGAATCAGGATGATACCTATTTATGTCGAAGCAGTTCCCGTAGTATTGCTGCCGCTGGTTGTCGCAGCTCCCGTGTTTTTTGGGGTGAAAAAGACGCTGCTGAGAAACGATGTTCCAACCTATAGACCGGGGCCGACCCCGAAACGCTTACTGGCATTGTTGATCATATTATGCAGCTACGCACTTCCCTGTGCGGTCCTCTATCATTTCCTGATCGATAAAATCTGGTGGTAGGAAGCAGGTGCTTTTGCATATGAGCCGGATCGGATCCTTTACAAAGGAAGCGGAAGGTTTATAATGATTTCAGGGTTTTCTTTTATTTTTAAAATAAAGCAGATTTTGGAAAGGAGTTTATGATGGATAGGAATAAAGAGGGGGATTTTTCTTCCGAAAAGTCAGATAATCGGGATATTCAAAGTGTAAGGAGATCTTTAGCCAAGCTGCCGAAGGCAGAGCTCGGGTTTTTCCCGACTCCGTTTTACAAGCTGAACAATCTTTCTGAAAAACTCGGCGTGGAGCTCTATATCAAGAGAGATGATTTTACGGGCGCCAGTCTCTTCGGAGGAAATAAGATCCGGAAGCTGGAATATCTGATCGGAGATGCGAAGAAAAAGGGAGCGGAGTATGTATTTACCTTCGGAGCTACGCAGTCCAACCATGCGATGCAGACCGTATGCTCCTGCAACAGGCTAGGAATCAAGCCGGTGCTTTATCTGGTGGCGATCGTGAAGCCGGACGAAGAGGATCTTCGCTCCAACCTGCTCCTGGATAAGATACTGGGGGCGGAGATGCATATCATCGAGCCGGAGGAAGGAGAGAGCGAGGCGGAGGCTTCGGAGCGCGCCCTGCGGCTTGCGAGAGAGCATATGAAAAGACTGGAGGAGCAGAATCACATCTGTTATGAGATTCCCATGGGGGGAGCGAGCGAGGTGGGTTCGACCGGATTCATCGAGGGGTATATTGAGCTGGAGGAGCAGATGAGGGCGCTCGGGATCAAGGCGGACTATATCTTCCATGCGACGGGAACCGGAGGAACGATGGCAGGCATTCAGGCGGGAAGAAAGCTCCTTTCGTCGGAATGCAGGGTGATTTCGATAGAGGTCGGCGTAAAAAAGGACGATTATGCGAAGAAGACCGCGGAGCTTGCCAATAAGAGTTTGGATCTGATCGGTGCAAAGGAAGTGCGCGTTTTAGCGAAGGAAGATATCCACACGGACGGAAATTATTATCTTCCGGGCTATGAGATTCCGAACGAGTCATCCAGCCAGGCGATCAGGATGCTTGCAAAGGAAGAGGGCTTATTCATCGATCCCGTATATACGGGAAAGGCTTTCGCGGGCATGTTGGATTATATCGAGAGCGGGAAGATAGCTCCCAAAAGCACGGTGGTGTTCTGGCATACGGGAGGAGCGACGGGGCTCTTTGCGGAAAAGCAGATACTGGGCGATTTGGTATAAATAAAGAACAGCAAGAACAGCGATTCTTGCAGGCAGGGCTGAAGGCGGGAAGGAGCTGCCCGAAAAGCGGGGCTGAGGGGGCGTAAAATCCGGCGCCCCTTCCCAACCTCGGCTTGGTATAAGTTTTATCTCGGGGCATCGCCGCCGGACGAATGCAATGCGCGTTTTCTTTTTATTTGCAATATATTGACAAGATTTCATTCTTCTGCTATGATATCAGCGTTGTAATTTTCAGGAAAGCAGGTTCGCCTCACCTCGGCATTGAAATGACCCGGGTTCATAGTTGGATATGTTTTAATGCAGTTTTGCATTGGAGTGTAGAATTCTTATGGCGGATAGTTTTTCTATCGGCTGTTTTTATTTTATAGCAATATAAAATAAAACTTAAAAACATAAAAAAGACGGAGGTATACGACAATTAGCGAATTATTGATTAACGAACAGATCAGAGCAAAGGAGGTTCGTCTGGTAGGCGAGGATGGAGAGCAGCTCGGCATAGTACCCTTGGCAGCTGCATTAAAAAATGCCGAAGATGAAGGCAAGGATCTGGTGCTTATTGCTCCTACAGCTAAGCCGCCGGTCTGCAAGATTATTGATTACGGTAAATATCGTTATGAGCTTGCAAGAAGAGATAAGGAAGCCAAAAAGAAACAAAAAACTATTGAAGTTAAGGAAGTTCGTTTATCACCGAATATTGACACTAATGATCTCAATACCAAAATCGGCTCAGCCAGAAAATTTTTGGAAAAGGGCAATAAGGTAAAGCTGACCTTGCGTTTCCGCGGAAGAGAGATGGCAAGGATGAGCAAATCCAAATACATACTGGATGATTTTGCCGAGGCGCTCAAGGATATTGCAGTTATCGACAAGCCCTCGAAAGCCGAAGGAAGAAGCCTGATTATGTTTTTATCAGCGAAAAAGGCATAATTGCCAAATAAAGATAATCATTAAGGAGGACGTCATGCCAAAGATCAAGACAAGCAGAGCGGCAGCGAAGCGTTTCAAAAAAACAGGAACAGGAAAGCTTGTGAGAAATAAAGCTTATAAATCACACATCTTAACTAAGAAGTCAACCAAGAGAAAAAGAAATCTTAGAAAAGATATAATTACCGATGCAAGCAATGCAAAGGTTATGAAGAAGATTTTACCCTATCTATAAGTTGATCAGTTAAGGAGGAAGATACGAAATGGCAAGAGTAAAGGGCGGATTAAACGCTAGAAAGAAACATAATAGAGTATTGAAATTAGCCAAGGGATACAGAGGCGCGCGTTCCAAGCAGTACAGAATTGCAAAGCAGTCCGTGATGAGAGCGCTGGCAAATTCTTATTCGGGAAGAAAAGAGAGAAAGAGACAGTTCAGACAGCTTTGGATCGCACGTATCAATGCTGCGGCAAGAATGAACGGTTTAAGCTATTCAAGACTGATGAACGGGCTTAAGCTTGCAAATATCGAGATGAACAGGAAAATGCTCGCGGAGCTTGCGGTTCATGATGTGGAGGCATTTACCAAGCTTGTAGAGGCGGCAAAGGCGAAGCTTGCATAAGAGCAATGAAAAAAAGATCAAGAAGGATGCGAAGAAATAAGAATTTCATTTGCATCCTTTTTTATTATGCAGAGAAAAAGGATTGGATTTGCAGGGATTATATTATAGAATTGATGGGAATCAAGAGGATGCCGGGAAATGAGTCCCGAAAGGAAAGAGGAAAAGATGAAGATTCTGATCGCGATGGATTCTTTTAAGGGAAGCTTAAGTTCGAGAGCTGCGGGAGAAGCGGCAAAGAGAGGGATTCAGAGAGTGTATAAGGATGCGCAGATTACCGTGAGGGCACTTGCGGACGGAGGAGAGGGGACGCTGGATGCGCTGGTATCGGGCATGGGAGCAAGATATGAGAGGATGAAGGCAAGCAATCCGCTGGGGAAAGAAATAAACGTGAAATACGGGATCTCGGAATCGAAAAAAACCGCAATCATAGAAATGGCGGAGGCGGCGGGGCTCACTTTATTGAAGGAAGAAGAGAAAAATCCGCTCTATACGACGACTTACGGGGTCGGGGAGATGATCCGGGATGCGATAAGCAAAGGATGCAGAAAATTTATCATAGGAATCGGAGGAAGCGCAAGCAATGACGGGGGAGCGGGGATGCTCCGGGCGCTCGGCTATCGCCTTCGTGACAAGAGGGGAGGAGAGATTCCTTTCGGTGCGATAGGATTGCAAGATCTTGATGAGATAGAGGATAAGGAGGCGCTTGCGGAGCTTAAGGAATGCAGCTTTCGCATCGCCTGTGATGTTGCCAATCCCCTATGCGGAGAAAATGGATGCAGCGAGGTTTATGCTCCGCAAAAAGGAGCGGATAAAGCGGCGCTTAAAAAAATGGATCTCTGGCTGCTTCGTTATGCAAAAAAAGTAAAAAAGCTGTGTCCGCACGCGGATCCCGATTATCCGGGTGCGGGAGCCGCCGGCGGTTTGGGCTTTGCATTCTTAAGCTTTATGAATGCCAAGCTGGTTCCAGGAATAGAGATCGTGATGGAAGAGAGCGGACTGCTGGAAGAGATCCGGGATGCCGACCTCATCATCACGGGAGAGGGAAGACTGGACGGGCAGTCCCTGATGGGAAAGGCACCGATCGGCATTGCAGGGAGAGCAAAGCGTTTCGGAAAAAAGGTGATCGCTTTTGCGGGATGCTTGGGAGAGGATGCAGAGCTTTGCAACCGATACGGAATCGATGCGTTTTTTCCCATCCTCCGGGATATCGCAAACAGGGAGGAAGCGATGAAGGAAGAGAATGCGGCAAGAAACATGGCTTCGGCGGCAGAGCAGGCATTCCGGCTGATTAAGCTGTTTGGAGATTAAATTTTTATAAAAAATTAAGGAAAATCTTAAGCCAATCTTACGAAGGATCTTATAGAATACGATTGAGTTTCCGATATCAAAGAGTCCAAGGAAGCGGATCGCTTTTCAAAAAAGGCAGGAGAGGAAAAAGAGGAAAGCGGCTCTTCCTATCGGAGGATTCATATTCTGAGGAGAGAGTTGAAGGATCCGGACAGCGGCTCAAAGGAGTACGAATTGAAGGACCGGAATCAGATTCTTTTCCGATTCAGGAGGATGCTCTTCTTCTTTTCCAAGGCTTCGGGTGGACGATTTACGATGCCATAGCAAAAAAGAGCCTTGAGATTGGGGATATGGGAGCGTGGAAAGGATTTAAGCCCAATGCGCTTTATTTTTCCTATCATAACGAGCTCTCCAAGGCGATCTTGCTGAAGGATCTGTCTATGAATCTGGAGGACGGAGAACTTTATCGGAACATAGATTTTGTTCCTTTGAGCTCTTTGTCGCCTCCGGAGGAAATCGCTTCCGCCCGGCTTTTAGAATCAAGATGCACAGGAGAGGCGCAGGAGAACCGAAAAACTTATGAGATCAGCGTGGAATGGAAGGATAAAAGCGGAAAGACGATAGAGGGTGAGGGGATGATAGTGGAAATGATCAGGGAGTCGGAGGTGAGCGGATGGAAGATAGAAAGCATAGGATATTAGAAAGCGGGGCTTATGAGTAACACGATTCTTTGCATGTATATTACGCTGATGCCTACGCTGCTTTCGGGGATATTGACGATGATCTGGTGCAGGCTGCCTTTTTTTGGCGGCTTGAAGAAGCCCATGGACGGAGGGAAAAACTGGATCGATCAAAGACGGATCTTCGGGGATCATAAAACCTGGCACGGAGCCTTCGGATATCTGCTGACCAATGTTTTGACGGCGATTTGCTGGGGAGAAATTCTCAAGAGGAACCTCTTTTTATTGAAGCATAATTATTTTTATTTCGAGCATGAGAATACGATTCTTTATAATCTGCTGCTCGGGATCCTGCTCGGTCTTGCCTATGTTTTATTTGAATTGCCGAACAGCTTTTTAAAGAGGAGGTACGGCATTCTTCCCGGGAAGAGAGGAAGAGGAGCAAGAGGGCTTTTTGTGATTCTTGATCAAATCGATTCGATCGCCGGATGTGCATTGGCGGTTTGGATTTTCTATGATATCGGGTGGGGGATTTTTTGCGGATTTCTTTTTCTGGGAGCGCTCACCCATCTTATCGTCAATATCATGCTGTATTTTTTAAAGCTCAGAAAAAATATTTTATAAGGGAGCCTTGGAGATGGCAAAAGAGCAGTTAAAAGAACTTGAGGAAATCATTGAAGAAGCAAAAGAGGGAGTCCTCGAGAAAGAAAAATGCGGAGCAAAGGCATGGAGGCTTCTTTGCCTCAAAGGAAGCGGATTTCCGGTGCCTGATTTTATCGTGCTGGACAGCGAGCTCTATGATCTTGCCCTAAGGAAAAAAGAGGGAGAAATAAAGAAGCTGCTGGGGGAGCTGAAAAAGGAAAATGCGGGGCAAATCAGCGGGAGGATCGATGAAATCCTTGCGGATATCGAGCTGCCCGAGGAGATAATCTGGAAAGCAAAGCATTTTTTGAATCCCCAAAAGCGCTATGCGGTTCGCAGCAGCGGGATTTTGGAAGATAAAAGTAAGTATTCTTTTGCCGGGCTTTACGAGAGTTTTTTGCATATCGGCTCCCTTGAGGAAATGAAGCGGGCGGTATCGGATTGCTATCGTTCTCTTTTTTCTGCGCAGGTTCTTAGTTATGTCGCGGATCACGGCTTGGATTATCGTAAGATGAAGATGGCGGTGATCATACAGGAGATGGTCGATGCGCAGTACAGCGGGGTCGCTTTCACCGTCGATCCGCTCAGGGGAGAGGACAGCCGGATGCTGATAGAGCTTCTCGAGGGAGAGGGAGAAGATTTGGTCGGCGGAAGCAAAACCCCGCTTCGCCTAGGATATGATTGGAAAAAGGGAGAAATCGATAAGGAAAAGGGGAGAGAGGAAATCTACCCCCGGATTCTGGATCAAGCGGCTTTGGATATGTTTTTGGAAATTCAGAAATTTTTCGGTCATCCCTGCGATATAGAGTTTGCACTCAAGGATCAAGCACTTTACATTCTTCAGGCAAGACCGATCACTAAGCTGACGCATCAAAACATAGAGGAAATCTGGACAACGGCAAATTTCAGGGACGGGGGAGTCGCAGGAGAGGTCTGCACCGCATTGATGGCAAGTCTTTATGAATACAGTTTCGGGGCGGAGCTTAAAAACTTCGTCATCGATTCCGCCATTCTTTCTCCAAAGGAATGTGAAGCAGCGGTTTGCAGGATGTTTTACGCAAGACCGTACTGGAATCTGTCCTTTGTAAAAAAGGTGATGAGCAGGATCATCGGTTATAAGGAAAGAGATTTCGATTCCACATACGGGATCAGGATGAATTATCAGGGAGAGGGGGAAAGGACGAGGATTACCCCGCTTTCTCTGCTGCGCATGCTCAAAATTGCAGCGGCGCAGCGGCGCATCGTAAGAGAGAGGCTGGGCTCGGCAAGAGAGATCAGGAGGAAGCTGCTCGGCATTTACGAGAGTTATCGGGATGCTTCAAAGAATTTTGAAAGCTTGGAAAAAGAAGAGCTTGAAAGGCTATGGGTCAAGCTGATTTTAGAAGATTATTTTCTGGCGGAGACGAGCTATTTCAGGCAGGTATTCATCAATACCGTGCAGCAGGCGATCCATAAGGAATCTCTGAGCAAATATCTTGAGGAGGCGGATTATCTGAGCCTGATGAGCAGGATTCAAAACATCTCTCATCTCAGACCATTTTATCAGCTTCGCAGGATAGGAAAGAGACTCAGAGAGGATGAGGAGGTATATCGATACTGGAAGGAGCATAGCCCCGAGGAGATATCCGAGGAGATCGAAAAGAGGCGGGAAGCAGAGCTTTTGGAGGAGTTTATCCGAAAATTCGGCTACCATTCTGAAAAAGAACTCAATCCCGCATATCCCTGCTTTGCCGAGGATAAGCTTGCGGTGATCAAAATGTTTCGGGAAAGCGCCCTGACGAAAGAAGACGCTTTTTCGGCAAAATCCGTGCAGAGGCAAAAAGAGGGGATGCACGCGAGCCTGGAGATTTTGAGCGGCAAAGTATCCGACAGGAAATTTAAGAGGCTGAAAAAGAAGATCGGCTATATGAGATCCCTGCTTTGGTGGAGGGAAGAGTTTAAGGATATTTCCACACGTTTTTATTATTTAATCCGTATCTGTACATTGGCTCTGGCAAGGCGCTATAAAGATGAGGGAATTCTTGCCTCCGCCGAAGATATCTGGATGCTGGAAATCTCCGATCTCATCGCCTATATTAGAAAGGAAATCTCCCGGGAGGAGATTTTGCAAAGAGGGAAAAAGAACAGGGATTATTATCTCTCTTTTCGCAATGAAAAGATTCATGAAGAAATAGGAAGGGAACTGATCGGGGAGAGAGAAGAAGAGAGAGGATGGAAAGATAAGCTCAGAGGAATCGGCTGCAATGCCGGAAGGGTGAGAGCAAGAGCGAGAGTGATCAAAGAGCTTGCACAGATCAATACCATTAAAAAGGGTGAGATACTGATCGCAAAGTACACCGATACGGGCTGGGCGCCGAAGTTTGCGCTGCTTTCCGGATTGATCACGGAATACGGAGGAGTGCTCTGCCATGCCGCGATTATCTCGAGAGAATACGGCATTCCCTGCATCGTGGCTGCGGAAGAGGTGCTGGAAAGAGTGAGAGATCAAAGCCTGATCATGATGGACGGAGAGAGCGGAGAAATTCAGATTTTAGAGGAGTAGAAAGATGTTTATAGGAAAATGGAATCCATCGGTCATCTTGACCTATATCGGCGTCGGATTTTCGCTTGCGGGAATTTTTCTGATTTTATCCGAGAGAAGGGAGTATGCGATTTCCTGCCTGATCATGGCGGGGATCTGCGATCTTTTTGACGGAAAGCTGGCAAGGAGCATGAAAAGAAACAAAGAGGAAGAGGAGTTCGGAATTCAGCTGGATTCTCTTGCGGATGTGCTCAGCTTCGTGGTGTTTCCGGTTATTATTTTGCTGGGGCTGGAAAAAGGAAATCTCTTTTCTCTATTTTCCGCCTTCGTCTTTGCAATTTGCGGGATTGCGAGGCTTGCTTTTTTTAATATTTTGGCATCCTCCGAGGAGGCGGGAAGTTTTTTTCGAGGGCTTCCGGTGACCTATACCGCATTAGCCCTGCCTTTGATCTATCTTTTGCGCTATGTTTTACCGGAAGAGGTTTTTGTCTTGATTTTTCAGCTTTCTTTTCTCGGCATCGGTTTTTTCAATATTCTGGATATTAAGATCAGGAAACCGAGGGGGGCGGCATACATTATTTTCCCTCTGCTTGCACTTGCCATGCTTTGGTTTTACGGGAGGATGGCCGGATGAAAATCTATCAGAGAAAAGAGGGAAGGTATATCGATGATGCACAGTTTAAGGAGGGCGCGCTTCGCTTTTTATACCAAAGCGCGCCGGGGAGGATCGTCTTAAACTATCTCACCCTTCCGCTATGTTCAAGAATCGCCGCTCTATATTACAGGCATCCCCTGAGCAGAAAAAAAATAACGGGCTTTATTCGGGAATATGCAATAGAGATGGGGGAATATGAGGAAAAAAGGTATTGCAGCTTTGATGATTTCTTTACCAGAAAACTTAAAAAAGGAGCGAGAAAGATCTGCGCGGATAAAAAAAGACTGATTTCTCCGGCGGATGCAAAGCTCCTGGTCTATCCGATCACCCCGGCATGCAGACTGAAGATCAAGGGCATGGAGTACAGCCTGGAAGAGCTTCTCTTAAGCAAGGCGCTTGCAGAAAAATTTCAAGGCGGCAGCGCGCTTTTATTTCGTCTCGGCGCGCAGGATTATCACAGATATGCATTTGTGGAGGAGGGAGAGATCATCGCCCGAAGAAAAATTAAGGGACGCCTGCATTCGGTGAGCCCCTACTCCTTAGCCTATCCCGTTCTCGCGCAAAACAGCAGGGAGTATATGCTGATCAGGAGCAGAAAACTCGGCATATTTATTCAGATGGAGATCGGCGCCCTGCTCGTCGGAGGTATTGCAAATCATTTTGCAGAGAGGGCAAGAAGGGGAAGAGAGAAAGGATTTTTTCATTTCGGCGCCTCGGCAATACTGGTTTTGGTTCAGAAAGGCAGGCTTAAAATCGATAAGGATATCGAGAGGGAAAGCGCCTCGGGAATAGAAACCGTCGTAAAATACGGAGAAGGAATAGGAGAGATGATATGCTGAAAAGACTGAATATTTATTTCAGGGAGATGTTCCCCCTGCCGGCAAGGATGCTGCTTGCCATGATCGTATTCGGAGAGGTGCATTTTCTTGTGCTGCTGAATTATAAAATTACGGAGTTTTCCGTAGGAATACAGGAGTTTACCGCGGTATACACGATTTTTTCCTTTTATCTCTGGCTGAGAATCGCCGATGATTTTAAGGATTACGAGCTGGATAAGAGGCTTTTTGCCCACCGCCCCCTGCCCTCGGGAAGGGTTGAAAAAAAGGATCTGATCCTGATCTGCGCACTTGTACAGGCATTTGCGCTTTTGCTGAATCTTCTCTTTATGAATAATCTCCTTTTTTTCATTCTGCTCTACGCATACGGCTTTTTAATGAGCAAATGGTTTTTCCAGAAGAGCAAAATACAGCCGAACCTCTTTCTGGCATTGATTACGCATAATCCGGTGCAGATGATCGTAAATCTTTATACGATTTCCTTTACCTGCATCAAGTACGGGCTGAAGCCCTTCAGCTGGATCACCTTCTTTGTTATGTGGACGCTGTATTTCCCCTCATTGATCTGGGAAATCAGCAGAAAGATCAGGGCGCCGAAGGAGGAGACGGAGTATGTGACCTATTCAAAGCTCTTCGGATATAGGGAAAGCACGAGATTTATCATGATCATTACCATCATGGATATTATGACGAATATCGTTTTGATCTGGAATATCAACCGGTATTTCATTCTTTTATTTATTATCTTAGTATCCTGGATGACGGCGCAGTTTTTAAGGTATATCAAGGATCCGTATCGTTTCCGTATCGTAAGCAAGGTGGAGACCTATACCTATCTTCAGGAGCTGATGATGCTTCTGACGATTGCGATCCATGTGCTTTATCAAAGATTGGCATAGGAAAATAAAGGGAAGAAATGAAGAGTAAAAACCTGAGAAAAATGAAAGATGAGGGAATACGCATTCCCGAATTTATCACGTTCTCCTTCGAAGAGATGATAAACGACATGGAAGGGGCAAAAGAGCTCTTAAAAAGAGCCGCCTCCTGCCCGCAGGAAGAATTTTACAAGATCAGCAGGGAATGGCAAAGCTTTGTGCGGGAAAACTTTTTTGCAAACTTTTCTCTTTCTTTACCGGGAGAGGAATTTGCGGTGCGATCCAGCGCAAATCTCGAAGACGGCGCCTCGCTCAGCTTTGCGGGAATCTTTGAGAGCTTTTTGAGGGTGAGAAAAGAAGAGGTCGGGCAAAGAGTCCTGCAATGCCTGCAATCTCTCTATGGAGAAAGAGCGCTGGAGTATATCCGTTTAAAAGGGATAGATCCGCTTTTGCTGAAGATGGATGTGATCGTGCAGGAAATGGTTTATGCACAAAAGAGCGGGATTTTATTTACCGCCAATCCACAGGGAATATTGAACGAAACGGTCATCGTAGCGGGAGAGGGAAGCGGCGATCTGGTCGTTTCCGATAAAATTGAAACGAGCATGTATTTATATCATCAGAACGAAAAGAGCTATTACCTGAGCAAGGGGGAGGATATTCTTTCCAAGGAAGTTTTGCAGGAGCTGGTAGATTGCGGGGAGAGGATTAAAGACATTCTCGAGATGGAATATGCGGATATAGAGTTCACGATTCAGGAGAACAAGGTATATATTTTGCAGGCAAGAAGAATTACCGGCCTGAAAGAAGAGGGGCATATTGTGCTGGATAACAGTAATATCTCGGAGAGCTATCCGGGGCTGACTCTTCCCCTGACGGAGAGCTTTGCCGGGATGCTTTATGCCGGAGTTTTTGAGGGAGCGGCGCGGCGCATTCTTCCGAGCAGGAAGGTCCTGCTCTCCTTAAAGCCGGTTTTTGAACAGATGGTGGACAGCCTCGGCGGCAGGATGTATTACCGCATCGATAATTGGTATAAAATTCTGCGCTTTCTTCCGATGAGCAGCCGTATTATTCCTATATGGCAGGATATGCTCGGCGTAAAGAACAGGTCTTATTCCGAGGAGGAGATTGCCGCGGGATTTTGGATCAGATTCGGAGGAGGAATTCGTTTTCTTTGGGAGCTGCTCTTTATCGGTGTTTCGATGAAGAGATTGAACCGTGAATTTGAAAAGGTTTTTGCCGAATTTTACCGAAGGGATTTGAAGCTTCTTTCGCCCGGAGAATTAAAAGCCTGTTTTCTTGAACTGAAAGAGCGGCTCATCGTAAACTGGGATCTGACTCTGATCAATGATATGTATGCATTTATCTTTACGGGGCTGCTGGAAAAGAGGCTGAAAAAAGAGAATCAGAAAGAGGCTCAAAAAAGACTGGGAGAGTTTATCGGAAGTATTTTAAACATAGAGAGCATGAAACCGGTCATCGAGTTTCGCAAGCTGGCAAGATTATGGAAAAACGAAGGAGAGAGTGCGGCTTATCGGGAAGCGAAGGAGCGCTATATCCGGGCATTCGGAGACAGAACCATAGAGGAGCTTAAGCTTGAGACAAAGACCTTCAGAAGCAATCCGGAATTTTTGCAAAAAGCTCTCGAGGAATATCCGGAGGAGGAAGAGAAAGAGGACTTCGGAGCCGGGAAAGCGCATCCGGAATCCGTGGGAAAAATTGCCGGATTTTTTGCAAAGAGGGCAAAAAAAGGAATCGAATACAGAGAGCAGTCGAGAATGAACCGGTCGAGGATTTTCGGAATGGTCAGAGCGATTATGCTGCGGATGGCGGAGCATTTCCAAAATCAGGGCATCCTGAAAGAGAGGGATGATATTTTCTATCTCTATCTGGAGGAAGTCCATTCTCTTGCG
>JAUMWW010000006.1:89027-103762 GCA_030529445.1 Johnsonella sp.
AAGACCGGAGCAAAAAATCTGCAAAGCGAGAAGGAAGAAAAGGAAGCAATCAGGAAAAGAATAGAAGAAAGAAAAGCTCGGTATCGGGAATATGAAAAAAGCCTTTTTTACAACAGGCTGGTTTTAAGCGGAGAGGAAGCGAAACTGCATTATATCCGGAGAGCGGCGCTGCTCAAGGAAGGAGAGAAAAACGAATTGCAGGGCATAGCCTGTTCCGCAGGCAAGGTATCCGGGGAGGTTTTGGCAGTAAATTCTCCGGAGGATGCAAAAGCGGCTCCGGGAAAAATTATTGTAGCCAAGATGACGGATCCGGGATGGGTATTTCTTCTTTCGACAGCAAAGGGAATTATTACGGAGAAAGGTTCCCTGCTTTCCCATACTGCAATTATTTCAAGAGAGCTTAAAATTCCGGCAATTGTCGGGGTGGAAAAGGTCTGCGGCATATTAAAAAGCGGAGATTTGATTATGATGGACGGAAATACCGGAAAAATTAAAAGGCAGGAAGAGAAGGGATGCGATGCATAAAGTTTGATCGGGAAGAGAAATATATCGGAGATTTTATCGCTTTAAGCAGGAAGATTTATCATAAAAAGGAAGATATGCAAAACGATGCCGAGCTCAGGGATCTGCTGCTTAACCGACATATTCTGAGCCGGTATTTTAAGCTGCATAAATTCTGCATTTATAAGAAGGAAGAAATTGTCGGAAGATTTATTTTAAGCGAGTATAAGGATGATGAAAGCATATATATAGGATTTTTTGAATGTGAAAGGGATGGGAAGACGGCGAGGTTTTTATTTGATCAAGCGGAGAGTTTCGCAAGAAAAAAAGGCTTTCGTCGCATAATAGGACCGGTGGATGCCTCGTTTTGGATTCGTTACAGATTGAAAACCAATTTTTTCGGGAAGAGACCGTATACGGGAGAGCCTTATAATCCGGAGTATTATCCGGATTTGTTTTTAAAAAACGCCTATAAAATCAAAGAAACATATACGTCTACGATGTATCGTCCGGTTTCCGAAAGCTTTCGGGAGGAAAAATACATTCGCAGGAAGAAGGAGTTTGAAAAAAGAGGATATCGCATCATCAGTCCTTCGAAGAAGAATTGGGAGAGGATCGTATTTGAAATATACGGGCTGATCAGTGTTCTGTATCAAAACTTCCCGGTGTACAAGCCTATCGAATACAAGGATTTTGCCTCATATTTTTCTTCCTTCAAGAGCATCATCAATATGAAAATGGTTAAAATCGCTTATGACAAGGATCGCGCAGTCGGCTTTTATATCAGCCTCCCAAATTATCATAATCTGGTCTGCGATACGCATCAGCCCCTGAATATCGTGAGAATACTCAAGAGAAGAGCTTTTCCGAAGGAATATATCATGCTTTATATGGGGGTATTGCCGGAGCATGCGGGGCTTGGCGGGGTGCTGGTTCAGAGCATCATTGAAGAGCTGAAAAAAAACAGGCTTCCCAGCATAGGCGCTTTGCAGAGAAACGGAAATATAACGCAGTTTTATGCAAGAGAATTGATTCTCGGACGTTATGAATATGCATTATTCGAAAAAGAAATCAGGAAGGAAGCGGGATCGAGATAAAATAAGAGAAAAAATGCATGGAGATACCTTTCGAATTGCTTAATTTTTAATAAAAAACAGATCGAAAAATGGACAATTTAAATAAAGTATGTTAGATATATAAACATAGAATAAGGCAAAGACTTCTATCAGACAGAAGAAGAGAAAAATTTCGGAGTGAATCAGGAGGAGAAGGAAGCAAAAGTATAAAAGCGTCAACAAATCTGTGGGAAGAACAAAGAAATTTAGAAATAAGGAGGTAATCTAAATGGAAAAGATGTTTTTCAAAAGCAAAATAGCGGGATTATTATTGGCAGCAGTTTTATTTTCTCTTTCCTTCAGTACAAAAACAATAGCTGAGGTAAACTATACGCTCATACATGTGGACGAGTTTGATAACGAGATCCTTCCGATGGAGATAGGAAGCGTGCCGGACGTTCAATGGAAGAGCTTAAATGCCAGAGTTATCGCAAGCCTCTATAATGCCGGGCAGGAATATGAATTGAAGCGGATACAGAATCATATCCCTTCCACACATTTCCTCTTCGATGCTTCGGGACCGAAGATTTTGCTGGAGGGAGGGGTAAACGTTCCGCGCTATAAGCTGGTATATGCGCTAAGACAGCCGGGCGGGGATAATACCGTCGGAGGGCATACGCCGAGCGATGTGCATACTCCGAGCACACCGAATCCGCCGGGAACGGATGCAAATGCTGTTAATTTCAGAGTGGAGTTTGTCGATGAGGCGGGGAATAAGCTGATTCCGGATCTGACGGGAAGCCTTCCGGCGAATACATGGCTTAAGCTTCAAAGAGAATTTAAAGCAACTCTTCATGATCCGGGAGCAAAATATATGATCAGGGACAAGCAGGCATATGATGCCTCAAGATTTATATACGGATTGGAAACCAAGGTTTTCATTACGAAAAGCTTTGATCACTACAGAATCGTATGCTATAAGAAAGAAGAATCCGATACGATCCCCAGAAGCACGAGAGGCGGAGGAGGAGATTCCGGAGGAGGAAGGGCTCCGCTCAGAGTAAAGGAAGGATGGATACTGGAGGGAGAAGAAAACTGGACGTATTATTCCGGAACATCGAGAAGCAACCTGAAAAAGGGCTGGCATAAGGATCCTCAGGACGGATTCTGGTATTACCTGGATCCGAATACGGGAAAGATGTACACGGGCTGGCAGCTGATCGAGGGTAAATGGTATTTCTTCAATGAATACACTCCCATATGGACTTGGGAGAAGCGCAATGACGGAGAATGGTATTTTAAGAGAATCGCATCTTCAAGACCTTACGGCTCCATGTACAGAGGAGAAACGACACCGGACGGATTCAGAGTCGGGGAGGACGGAAGCAGGACGGGAGAGGAAGCAAAGAGATAAAAAAGATTTTGGATTTGCTCAAAATTGCAATCATCGCAATTTTTTGAAGCATGGCAGGATTCTTAAGACTGATCGGTTCGGAAGCGGATCTTCCTCCGATCAGTCTTAATGGTTCAGGAATATTTCAGATAAAATCTTCCGCTGCAATTGGCGCTGCGGCGGAAATTTTTTTCTCGGGAGTTTCACAAAAAATGCTTGCATATTGATTTGGTTTATGCTATACTTTCAAGCGTGTCAAATAAGCGGGGATGCTGGAACTGGCAGACAGGCTAGACTAAGGATCTAGTGATTGTAAGATCGTGAGGGTTCAAGTCCCTTTTCCCGCATTTTATTTACCCAAAAGGATCGCAGAGCGATCCTTTTTTTCATAAGTAAAGCCGCTGCCGGACAGGAGAGCATTGAGCGACGGATAAAGAAAAGATCGTAGGGCTGAGCCGGCAAAAGAAAGGGATTTGACGAAGAATATGGCGAAAGTAATATCTTATAAGCTGGAAAAATTTGAGGGTCCTTTGGATCTTCTCCTGCATTTGATCGAGAAAGACAAGATAAATATTTATGATATTCCGATCGCAAATATTACCGGGCAATATCTGGAATATATGCAGAGGATGGAGAATGAGGATCTGGATCTGATGTCCGAGTTTTTGGTGATGGCGGCGACTCTTTTGGATATTAAGGCGAGGATGCTTCTTCCGAAGGAAATCGATGAGGAAAGCAAGGAAGAGATCGACCCGAGAGAAGAGCTGGTGGAAAGGCTGATCGAGTACAAGAAGTTTAAGATCATGGCGGGAGAGCTTGCAGACAGAGAGTTTGAAGCGCAGAGGGTTCTGTATAAAGAAGGAGGGCTGCCTCCGGAGATTGCAAAGTACGAAGCGCCGATAGATTTGGACGAGCTCTTTAAAGGAGTGGAATTATATCGGCTGCGGGAGATCTATGAGGAGGTTTTAAGAAGAAAAGAAAACAGAATAGACAGGCAGAGGAGCAACTTCGGAACAATAAAAAAAGAACCGATCAGTCTGAATGAAAGAATCACCTCCTTGCTGCATTTTGCCAGACAGGAGCGCAGGTTTTCTTTTCGACGGCTGATCGAAAAGGAGCCGACGAAGCTGAACCTGGTGATTACGTTTTTAGCCTTGCTTGAACTGATGAAACTTGGTAAAATAAGCATTGTCCAAGAGGAGCTCTTTTGTGATATAGAGATCGAAATATCGGAGGAAGCCGAAGAAGGGGATGAAATAGATCTTACCGAGGTGGAGGAGATATAGATGAGAGATGAAAACATCATAGAAGCGGTTCTGTTTACAATGGGAAAATCCGTCGAGCTCAGGCAGCTTGCGATTGCAATCGATAAAACGCAGGAAGAGGCGAAGGAGGCTGTAGAAAGACTGATCTTGCTGTATCAAAAAGAGGATAGGGCGATGCAGATCATTGAACTCGAAGATGCATACCAGATGTGTACGAAAGCGGAATATTTCGATTTCCTGATCAAAGTTGCCAAGGCTCCGAAAAAGCAGATTTTAACGGAGGCGGTCTTGGAAACCTTGTCGATTATCGCATATAAGCAGCCGATTACGAAAGCGGAAATAGAAAAGATCAGGGGGGTATCCTCGGAATACTCCGTGAATAAACTGATGGAATACGGATTGGTCAATGAGGCGGGACGCCTGGATGCACCCGGCAGACCCGCACTTTTTGCAACAACGGAAGAATTTTTAAGAAGGTTTGCTCTGGATTCGGCACGGAATCTGCCCGGGGTGGATCAGGACAGCGAAGCGAAGATTATGAAAGAGGCAGAGGAAGAGGCTGCATATCAGTTCGGATTTATAGATGAGGAGAAAAAGAGTGGAAATAAAGATTAAATATTTTACGGATCGGATAGACAGGCTCGGATATATCGGAGGAAAGAGCGACTGGATAGACCTCAGGGCGGCGCAGGAGATCAGCTTAAAGAAGGGGGAGTTTGCCCTGATTCCGCTCGGGGTTGCGATGAAGCTTCCACAAGGCTATGAGGCGCATATTGTTCCAAGGAGTTCGACATTTAAGCATTTCGGAATCATACAGACCAATTCGATGGGAGTCATTGATGAAAGCTATTGCGGAGACGATGACCAGTGGTATTTTCCGGCTTACGCCCTCAGAGATACAAGGATTCATCTCAATGACAGGATCTGTCAATTCAGAATTATGAAGCATCAGCCGGAGTTTTGCTTTACCGAAGTGGATGAGCTTTGCGATGTGAGCAGAGGGGGATTCGGAAGCACCGGGATCAGATAAGGAACTGATCGGAACATGAAAACAATCGGGAATCGGAGGAAAAGTCGGAAAGATTTCTTCGATGCACGGAGGACGAAAGGAAAGGGACGCGGGAGATGTTTTTAAAAAAATCTCTGAGAATCTTATCGGTACTGGCATTGCTGCTTTTATGCAGCGGCTGTTTTGAAAAAATAAAGGAAGAGTCTGCGATAAAAGCCGAAGGAATCAAGCTTTTGCAAGAGGGAAGCTATGAAGAAGCGCTTGTAAAATTTGATGAAGCCTTGAGGGTTCGAGAGGGAAAGAAGATCGATGCGGCGAGGGCGGATATTTTAAAATACAGAGCGGAGGCGGAATTTTTGCTGGAAGATTATGCGGCTGCGGACCATACTTATCAGCAGCTTGCAGAGTCGGGAGAAGGAGGCGCGGAGTTCAATGCGATGAGAGTGATCTGCCTCTCCCGTCAGGGGGGAGATCTGAGCAAGGCAAAGGAGCTTTATCGAAGAATGCTTTCCTCCTCTGCGGATGAGGAACTCAATTTTAAAACGCTTTGCGAGCTGACCGATGCGCTTGCCCGGTCCGAGAACGGAACCAAGGAAGCACTGGAGTATTACTATGTTTATCTCGAGGATCCCTCCAAGCTCGATTCCCGCTTATGCAGCCATATAGGAAATTTATATTTAAAGGATGAGGATTATATGAAGGCGATAGAGTTCTTTTCCAAAGGGCTTGCAATGGATGCGGATGAAGAGACCAAAAAATCCATGATGTTTAATCTTGCGGTATGCCATGAATATATATCCGATTTTCCGAAGGCTCTCGAGCTTTTTGATCAATATGTAAAAGAGTACGGGGGAGAAGAAGCGGCGCTTCATGAAATCAGCTTTATCAAATCGAGAATAAGGGAATAAGCAAAATGTCAAATCTGATAGAAACAGCCGAGATTATAGAGAGAGTGATTTTGCTCGGAGTAAATTGCTCGGATGAAGAAGAGGCGCAGCGTTCTCTCGATGAACTTGCAGAGCTTGCGGATACGGCGGGCGCGGAGGTTTTGGACAGGATGCTGCAAAACAGGGAAAAAGCGCATCCGGCAAGTTATCTGGGAAAGGGAAAGATTGAGGAAGTAAGGGAGAGGATCCGCAAGCTGGATGCAAGCGGCGTGATCTGTGATGACGAGCTTTCTCCGGCACAGATGAGAAATCTTGAAAATGCGCTTTCGACGAAGGTCATGGACAGGACGATGCTCATCCTCGACATTTTTGCCAAGAGGGCTTCGACCAGTGAGGGAAAAATACAGGTGGAGCTTGCACAGCTCAAATATTCGGCGGCAAGGCTGGTCGGACTGCGGGCATCTCTTTCCAGGCTCGGAGGAGGAATCGGAACGAGGGGACCTGGAGAGAAGAAGATCGATATGGACAGGAGGCGCATTCATGAGCGCATAGGGCAGCTTAAATCCGAGCTCGAAGAGGTCAAGCGCCACAGATCGCTGACGAGAAAGAGCAGGAGCGCATCCTTTATCGCGGCGATCGTCGGCTATACCAATGCGGGTAAATCCACGCTTTTAAATCTCTTATCGGATTCGGAAGTCTTGACGGAAGACAAGCTCTTTGCGACCCTGGATCCGACGACGAGAAAGCTGAAGCTGCCTTCCGGACAGGAGATGCTGATTACCGATACGGTAGGGTTTATCCGAAAGCTTCCCCATAATCTGATCGAGGCATTTAAATCGACTTTGGAAGAGGCGAAGTATGCCGATCTGATCATTCATTTGGTCGATGCAAGCAGCCCGGAAGCGGATACCCATATGCTTGTGGTTTATGATACGCTCAGATCCTTCGATATCGGCGGAAAAGAGATCATTACCGTATATAATAAAATCGATCAATGTGATGAAAAGACCAGGATGCCGAGGGATTTCCATGCAGATCACACCTTGAAAATATCGGCTAAAACGGGAGAGGGCATAGAGGAATTGAAAGAGCTTCTCGAATCCGTCCTCAGAAGCAGAAAGATTTATATCGACAGAATCTTTTCTTATCGGGAAGCGGGGAAGATTCAGATGATCAGGAAATGGGGAGAGCTGCTTTCCGAAGAATACAGGGAAGAAGGGATTGCCGTAAAAGCATGGATCCCCTCCGATATGTATGAAAATATTTGCAAAAAATGAGGAAATTTAAAGCTTCGGCATTCAAAGCTTTGAAAAAATGCAGAATGAAAATACGAATAAAATAAAGGAAAAAAACGATCTCTTTTAAGGTGTTTTTAAATTGAAAAAAGCCTTAAAACGGTCGTTTTTTTCGTCGGGAAGCTTTCCTTGACGTAGTTTTTGGCTTCTGTTATACTTAATTTATACAAAAAATATAGGAGATCAAGAGGACATAAAAATGAATTGTTATGAAGAACTTAAAGCCAGAGGGCTGATTGCACAGACCACGAATGAAGAGGAGATAAGCCGTCTGATTAATGCCGGACTTGCCACATTTTATATAGGATTCGATCCTACCGCGGACAGTCTTCATGTAGGTCATTTTATGGCCTTATGCCTGATGAAGAGGCTGCAAATGGCGGGAAATAAGCCGATCGCGCTGGTCGGAGGCGGAACCGGTATGGTCGGAGACCCCTCCGGACGAAGCGATCTGCGCAATGTCATGAGCATTGAAACCATAGATTATAATTGCGAGCAGTTTAAGAAGCAGATGAGCCGCTTTATTGACTTCGGAGAAGGAAAAGCGATCATGGTCAATAATGCGGACTGGCTCAGAGACCTTAATTATATGGAATTTATCCGCGAGGTCGGACCTCATTTTTCCGTGAATAATATGCTGAGGGCGGAATGCTATAAGCAGAGAATGGAGAAAGGACTGTCCTTTCTTGAATTTAACTATATGATTCTGCAAAGCTACGATTTTCTGATGCTGTATAAGAATTACGGATGCAATATGCAGTTCGGCGGAGATGATCAGTGGTCGAATATGCTCGGCGGTACCGAACTGATCAGACGGAAGCTGGGTAAGGACGCGCATGCAATGACGATCACTCTGCTCTTAAATGCGGAGGGGCAGAAGATGGGCAAGACGGTCGGAGGAGCGGTATGGCTTGATCCGAACAAGACCTCGCCGTTTGAGTTCTATCAATATTGGAGAAATGTTGCGGATGCGGATGTGCTCAAATGCATTCGTATGCTTACCTTCCTGCCGATCGAAGAGATCAATGAAATGGATGCATGGGAGGGCGCAAAGCTCAATAAGGCAAAGGAAATACTTGCATACGAACTGACAAAGCTCGTTCATACGGAAGAAGAAGCGCGCAAAGCCAAGGAAGCGAGCGAGGCTCTTTTTGCGGGCGGCGCCTCCTCCGAAAACATTCCTTCCCGGAAACTCGATGAGGAGGATTTCAAAGAGGGAAAGACGGATATTTTGACCATACTCGTAAAATCGGGGCTTTCCCAGAGCCGCTCGGAAGCAAGACGAAATGTCGAGCAGGGAGGAGTCAGCGTAGACGGAGAAACCGTTAAGGATATTAAAACCTCTTATCCCAGAGAAGAGTTTCAGGGAGAGGGAAAGCTGGTAAAAAGAGGAAAGAAGAATTTTTGTAAGGTAATGCTTTAGGAAGATTTTGGAATGGAGGAGGAATACAGCGTATGATATTGAAAAAGAAGGCGTTTTGGGCAACTTTTTTTTCTCTTCTGCTTGCCGTCGGAATCTTTATTTTGGAAAGCAGGATGAATCCCGCGATACCGGCGATTGAAAAACTCGAAAGCGGCATTAATGCAAGAAATAAAAACAGGATTCTTTCCGTGCTCCCTCCGGATCAGAAGGAGGAATGGAAGGAGGAGATGAAGTATTATAATATCGAAAATATTTTCGGGCTTGATACCAAGAAGACGAAGCTGAATTTCCTTTACGGAAAGAGGACGGAAGAAAGCGAAGAAGCCGAGGCTGCGCTTCTTATCGAGGGATTTAAAATTACCCGGCTGAATGATGAAATTATCGACTGTGAAATCCAAAACTTTGGGATTATCGAAGTTGAAGGCAAAAAATATTTGGACGGAGGTTATTTACGATGAAAAAGCTCTCGTATTCAAAGATAATATTTTTGCTCATGGTGTTTTCCGCATTCTTTTTAAGCGCGTGTTCTTCCGCTTCCAAAGTAAATACTTATTTATATATCAATGATGATTTTTCGGGAAGCAGGGATATCCATATCGGCATTGACAACGCCGTCGTATCGGAGAATTTCAGCGGGACGATGGAAGATATACAGGCGATTGTTCAAAGCAATATTCCTGCCGAATTTACCTGGACCTATGATGAAGAGGGATTTCATCTTTCTCTTCCCTTCTCCTCCGTCGAGGATTATAAAAAGAAAATACAATCGATTCTCGGAGAGGAAGCAAGTGTAGATATCAATATTCCTCAGACGGTTTGGGCAAAGGGAATCTATATCAGCGAGAGCTTCACTTCCGCGGATCTGCTCAGATGGTTCCGCAATGCGATGGTCGAAGGCGGGCATGTTCAGGAAAGCAATGCGGAATATATCTTTTCTCTGGGCGAAACCAAGATCGTATTTCAGGGTGAAGAGATCGTTACCAATGCACAGATCTATACGGATAATATCGAGAGCGTAAAAATATCCGGAATCGATTTTTTAACGGAGATTGCGGAGATTGACCGCTATCATCGCCGCATTGTATTTAAGATTCCGCAGGAATCTCTGAATAAAAAGGGGGATGAAATCCGGGCATTCTTCGAAGAAAGAGTGCCTGAATCCGCCGAGCTTTCGGAAATGCCGATTGAAGACGGAATCGCATTCAGCATCGCTGCAAGCGACCTGGATAAAACGGCGCTTAAAAAATTTGAAGAAAGCGTATTCGGAAAAGGAATGGTCAGCTTTAAGACTTCCGAAAAAGCTGCTTTGGATTCGCCCTTTATCTTCTCGGCAAGTCTTTCCGAGAGCATAGATTTTTTCGATTTCAGAGCAGGTCTTGAGAGCATTCCGACCGATACTTTTTTGAAGGCGGATCCGAATTATGCCTTCGAAATAAACGGTGGGCATTATGAAGCCGATAAAAATACGACGACTTTTCAATCGGATCTTTATCAGGGATATCTGAAGCTGGATCGCAATTTCGGAACCCAGACCGGATACGAATCCTCTCTTTTGCTTTTTAAGCAGTACAGGCTGTCTTTTGTGCGGATAAAGATGAATAAGGCATTATTCGGAAACGATTGGAAGAGAGAAATAGATTTTGTCCTGGAGGAGGAGCCTGCTCAGGAGGATAAGGAAGAAATTCTTGCCAGAATTCGTTCGCTTGCAAAGATCCCTGAGGATTCCAAGGCAAAGAGTAAGGAGGAAAGCAAGGAAGAAAATAAAGAAGGAGAGCAGGATACAGAGGGAAAACCGGAAACCGAGGGGAAGCCGGAAACCGAAGAAAAACAGCAAGGCGCAAAGATTGAGATCAAGGAGATCAAAACCAAGGATAAGAAGGCGGCGATCAGGATCAAACAAAGCGGAAGCCTAGAAGAAATGGAAGAGAGTTCCCTGCAGATTTTCGGTTTTCCGGAAGTGCTTCTCTATGAAAGAGAGCAGGGAGTGCTTTCTCCCAAAAAAGAGGAAGCCTTTCATGAAACCTTGGATTTATACTATTTTATCGGAAAGCAGTCAAAGGACTTTTATCTCGATTACACCGTAAATTTCGGATTGGGTGCAGAAAAAATCTATGAAGAGAGCAATTCATCCTCGTCGGAAATGAAATCAGGCAAGTTCAATTCGATCTTTGGCAGTTCCGAGATAGAATTCAGCTATGTCGGAACAAAATGGGATCCTCTCTCGATTCTCTTTTTCGTCTTTATGGCGCTGGCTCTTTTATCTGCGCTCATTTTGCTGATTGGAAGCCTGGCGGGAAAAAAGGCGAAGGAGAGGAAGGAAATAAAAGCGGAAGAGATTTTTAATCAGAAAGCGGGAAGCGATAAAAAACTCCTGGGCATAGCAAAAGGAAATCAAAAACAGAAGGAAATGCAAGGCTTGCCCGATGACAAGAGGGAGGAAGAACAAAAATCCTCTCCGGAGAAAGAGGGGCTGCGCTGTGAGCATTGCAATGCCTTGGTCAAAGCGGATTCTGTTTTCTGTGAAGAATGCGGAAAAAAATTAAGTCGGTAAAAAATGGAATAAAGATAAAAAGGAGGTAGGTTATGGCATTTTGCAGATTTTGCGGTAGTCGCTTGGAAGACGAGAATAAGGGATGCAGTTGTCCGGAAGCTCTTGCGGAGGCGGCTGCAAATCAGGAAAAAGAAGCAGTACAAAAAAACGAGCCTGCGGTAAGCGAAGCCGCAGAGCCGCAGAGCGTTTGGAAGGAGGTACCCCAGTCGGGGCAGAGTATGCCGCAGCAGGAAAATTCGGCGCCAGCCGCACCGATTTATCAGCAGGTGCCGCAGGCACTTGAGCAGCCGCAGCAGGGAGCGGCTCCGGCTGCACCGCAGGGAGTGCCGCAGATGACGGTACCGCAAGGCACGGCAGCACAGGATACGGTTGCACAGACATACTTTTCGGGAGCGGCTCCGGCTTCACCTCAGGGAGTACCGCAGCAGGGAGCGACTCCGGTCTCACCTCATGGAATGCCGCAGCAGGGAACTCCTCCGGTATATCACAGTCAGGGCACAGGCTCTCAGTTTATGAAAGAGGCGAAAGATGCGGTGAAAAATCGAAATTTCCTGCAGGAAATCAAGGATTTATTAGTTTCCCCTTCCGCCGGGGTGGCAAAAATGCTCGGAAGCAAGGACTATATGCTGCCGGGAGTTCTGATTTTGGCACATGCGGTGATAGCGGCATTGTTTTCTCTCCTTATCGGATTGAAAATGGATGATATTCTCGAGGGAATCTATGTAAATCCGGTACTTTCCCTCTTTATTACCGTGGTTATTTCGGTGATTATCTCTGCACTTTATGCCGCTTCGATCTTTGTGGCTTCAAAGCTCTTTCGCTTGGAGTGCAGCATGAATCAGGCATTTTCGATTGCCGGATTAAGATCTCTGATGGTGATTCCTTTTGCCTTTTTAGGATTTCTTTTTGTATCCTTGAGTCTGGGACTGGGAATGTTTCTTTTCTATCTGCCGCTTTATCTTTCGCCCCTCGTATATGCGAATTCATTAAGGGCGATAGATGCGGACAAGGATAAGTCGATGAGGGTATCCGTAGTTGCCACAATTATTTTTATCATCGTATTTATGATTATTGCAAGGATGATGTTCAAAGTTTATTTCCCGGGCGTCGGAGATATGATGAGGCTCTTCGGAGGCGGTATTTACGGATATTGATTTTTCTGTGCTATGAACGGATAGGATTTGATAAATCCATCATCAAAAAACAGGCTGTCGCATTGATCTGCGGCAGCCTGTTTCGCTTCTTCGGGATGTTATTTTTCGAGAGCCCTCCACTTGAAATTCGGAATGATATCGGACCATTTTTGAATGCCGATGATGGATTTTGCAAATTCGGTATTTTCAAGTGTGGAATTTTTCTTATCGATATTCTTAAATACCTGCCAAATCTTTCGGCGGCTCGTAGCGACGATTTGGTCGGGTTTGTTCATATCACATTTCCATAATCCGAAGGAAATGCCCTGCTTTACCTCGGAGGGAGCATCGACCTGGCGGCTGAGTATATATGCGTCGATATGCGGGTTGCTGTCTACCAGGTAATAGGAATATGCATATGCGGCAGCCTGAATGTCGGGAACCTCTCCGCGGGTAGCGCTATGGGCGGTAAAGCCCTGCTCCGTGAGAATAATATCTCTTACATGCCCGCTCGGAGCCTTCAATGCTTCCTGATTGAAATAATCCGTCAGTACGGAAAGATTGATGAATGAAATTACCGGAGAATCGAAGCTCTCATTGAGCAGCCCCGTAGCCTTATCATCCCAAAATTCCGGTTCCGTCATAGGGAAGGGATAGGGATGGTAAGCAAGCCCCCATGAAATATTTCCTTTTTTCTCGACAACGGAATTGAATTGATCTACGATCTCTTTGCCTCCGTATTTGTTTTTCCCGTTTTTTTGCGCGTCGGCATTCCAGTGATAGTCGAGAGAGAAGTATACTCTGTCATTTGCGCTCGTGCTTTTGATTGCGGTATAAAAGAGGCGGAAGCCTTTTTCATAGACTTCGGCATAGCGGCGAACATCCATATCTCCTATATAGTTCCATTGCTGATTATTGATTTCGTTTCCGATGATCCAATTGGAAATTTTTCCGTGATCGGGATTGGAACCGTCATATCTTTGTGCAAGGAAAGCCGCGATTGCTCTTGTCTTTTCGAAGCCTTCTTTGCTGTCGGCATTGAACATATAATAAAAGATATCATCCTTTTTTACCGCCCCTTTATGAAAAAGATCGGGCTCTGCGGGGTTATAACCGTTTAAGATAATGGCGGTTACCGTCATGCTTTTCCCCGAAAGTGCGCTGATGGTTTTATCGTAGCTTTTCATCACTTCCTTGCTGAAATGGTAGGTTTTGCCGTCATATTCAAAATCAATTCCCTCTCCGAGAATCTGATGAAAGGCGATATTTGTTCCCACATGCTTTACGCCGAGTTCAAAGGCGTCGGCAAGCATATTGATTTCGATATTGAGCCCTTTTTTCGTCAGCGGATCATTAAAGGGAGCTGTATTTTTGGCAATTGCTTCGGGATTGGTAATATATCTGGGATCGCTGACCTCGATATATTTTTCTCCGCTTTTGACCGCCATCACAAAGCTGCTGTAGAGCCTGTCATTTTCCGTTCCGTGATTAAGCGGAATAAGAGCGTTTACGCTTCCGGGGGAAAAGGAGCGGATATAATCGGTTCGCGAGCCGAGCCCCTCCTCATAAGCTTTCAGCTCAAAAAGATAATAGTTTCCGTCCGTACCCGAGGTATCCGCGGAATTTTCCGCTTTGATTTCTATATTTTGCTTGTCCGAACTGATCAGGCAGGAATGGATTTTTGAGCTCGCTTTCACTTCCTGCGCATAGGCGGGAAAGAGGGAAGAGAGCCCGGCTTTGGCAAAGCCTCCTGAGAGAATCATTATTCCCGCAATGAAGAGGGCTGAGGTATAATGCCTGATTTTCAAGTTTTTTATCAACATATTCTGTTCCTTTCCTTGTTAAGATTATTTTGATCCGAGGGATCATCATATTCCGAAACAAAAACATCATTGGGGATGTTGAAAGGATTATACTCTGAAAACAAAGCGGATTCAATTAAGAATTTATGACGGTATTCTGACGCTTCCTTTCCGAGAAGAGTTTTCTTGCAAAAAATATGAAATTTATATAAAAAATCGGGAACAAAAAACCATCTCTCTTTATTATGGTCAAAGAGAGATGGTTTTGCGGCTGATGATTTAAGCCTCTTCTTCTATTTTGATGCTCTGCTTTTCGATATCTTGTTTCAGATCTTCTGCAGCATCGGCAATCTCCTCGCCTTTATCCTTTACTCCATCGGCAATCTCCTCAAGCTTATCCTTTGTTTTATCGGCAGTTTCC
>JAUMWW010000006.1:103772-105530 GCA_030529445.1 Johnsonella sp.
CCTTTGCCTTGCCGGCGAGCTCCTTTGCCTTATCGGCTGCATCCTCCGCTTTATCGGCAGCTTCCTCGACTTTGTCTTTTGCCGTATCGGCAAGATCCTCCGCCGTATCCTTTGTCTTATCGGCAAAATCCTCGCTCTTGTCTTTTACCTTCTCTGCAGTTTTTGAGAAGCTGTCCTTTGCTTTTTCCGCAGCATTTTTTGCGGCATCGCTTGCAAGAGAGGAAGCGGAGCTTGCATTATCGCGAATAATGCTGCCGACATCCTTGAGCATTTCCTTTGCGGCTCCCGCCATGCCTTTTGCTGCTTTTGCCGTATCTTTTGCAGCGGAGATAAATTCATCCTTATCTGCATGAAGGGCTACATAATTACGGTTGAGATTTTTCTTGGTTTCCTTTGTTTCCTGATCGGAATCCTTCCCCTCGAATTCATGAAAATCTTTTTCAAGATCCTTGTGATAAGAATTATAGCGCAGACAATAGGATATGCCCGCCGCAACCGCGCCGGCAATAAGGGCAAAAGCGATAAAACCACCTTTTCTTCTTCTTGTCATAGTAATCTCCCCCTTTTGATTTTTATTAATGATGATAGCGAAAGCAAATCGAGATTTATAAATTATTTTATCGAGTAAAGTGTAACATATAATAGGACCTAAGTCTATAAAAATCATAAAAACTCTTCCCTTCGAAAGAGGGGAAAAAAACGAAATTAAAAAAGGAGAAAGCTTGACAAAAAGACGCTCTTTGTATAGAATTGCAAATGATTTGCAAATTACATATATGGGAGAGGATATTGTGCAGAAGGTTTACCGTACAAAAACAAAAGATGCGATCATGTCTTATATAGAGTCCAATAAGCATAGAAGGTTTTCGGCAGCCGATATCTATAAGCATATCAAAACGGAGCAGAAAAAAGAGATAAGCTTGACGACGATATATCGGAATCTCGAAAAATTGACGGGAGAAGGCGTGCTTCTGAAAATCAAAACCGCAGAGGGAGAGTATTCCGTATACCAGTTCCTCAATGCCGACGGAAGCTGCGACGAGCATCTTCACATTCAGTGCAAAGTCTGCGGGCAGATGATTCATATTAATGATGATGCGATGGATAAAGCAAATATGTATCTTTTGCAGCACTGCGGATTCTCTCTGATTTGTAAGGATTCCGTATTGATCGGCTATTGCGATCATTGCAAGAATCATGCGAAACCCTTAAAAAATGAAAAAAACAAAATGGAGGAAGAAAAGTAATGAAAAAAAATGCCTTATTAAAAAGCGCGATAGCGATGATGATGTCAGCACTGCTGATATCCGGATGCAGCAGCGCGGCAAATCAAAATACAGCGAGCACCGAGGCAAGCAAAGCGGAATCGGAGGCGGCACAGACAGAAGCCATGAAGGAGGAAAAGAAGTTTTCCGTCGTATCGACGATTTTCCCTTCATATGACTGGGTAAAAGAGGTAATAGGAGATAGAGCGGACAGCTTTGAGCTCACTCTTCTTTTGGATAAGGGAACCGATCTTCACAGCTATCAGCCTACGGCGGAAGATATCGCAAAAATATCCAAATGCGATCTCTTCATCTATGTCGGAGGAGAATCCGATTATTGGGTAGCCGATGCCTTAAAGGAAAGCACAAATCCGAAGATGCAGGTAATTAATCTTGTAGAAAGCATAGGAGATAAGGCAAAAGAGGAGGAAATCGTGGAAGGTATGGAGGGTCATGACCATGATCACGATGACCATGGAGACCATGACCACGA
>JAUMWW010000007.1 GCA_030529445.1 Johnsonella sp.
ACAGATATCAAAATCTGTTACGCAATAAAAGTCTAACTTTTTGGGGTCACATCAATTGATCTTCAAGCCTTTTTTATGAATCCTTATGCTTTATACCTCTGCCTCTTCATCCTCGAGCAGATCCTCAAATTCCTGCTCGTCCAAAATCTCGTCAAATGCATCCGAAACGATATCGTACTCCTCGTCCGTTTCGATATTTTCCAGCTGCGGCTGCCCGTCCTCGAGCTCCGTATAACGGTACAGATAAACCTCATCGGATTCCTCGTCATTCGGCACCACGGCAATATACTCCCTGTCTCCCGCCTCAAAAATCGTCAGCACCACGCAGTCTATCGTGCTGTCGTCCTCGAGCGTAATTGTTACGATGCATTCCTCTCCCTCAAATAATCCTTCTCTTTTCTCTCCGTTCATCTCTTCTCCTTCAATCTATTTTTTAATATTATTTTACCATAACACAATCTCGGAAGTGAAAACACCTCCTTCTTATTCCAGCTCCGAAAGAAATCTCGAGGGCTCCGCCTTATGCCTGAAGCCCGATTCCAAGCTGCAGATAAAGAGCCTGTCCTTTGCTCTGGTCATCGCGACATAGAACATCCGCCTCTCCTCCTCAAGCTCCTGTATGCTTCTTGCCTTCTTATGCGGAGTGATTCCTTCATTGGCGTCGATAATATACACGATCTTATATTCCAGTCCTTTGGAAGAGTGAAAGCTCATCAGCCTCACGCCGTCCTGCTCTCCCTTTGCCGAAGCCCTCTTTGCCTCGCTCAGCTCCTTTTGATAAGTCTCCATATAAGAAAACCATTCTGCTATCTCGGGATATTGCGAGGCGCTCTCCTCCAATTCATTCAGCACATCCTCCAAATCCTCTTCTTCAATCCCTCTTTCCTCTGCATAAAGCCTGATATATTTATCATAGCCTATGGCTTGGCGGATGTATTTTAAGGCTCTTTTCGTATTCAGATCCCGCAGCGCGCTCAGATCCAGCCTGAGGCGCTCCAGCTTTTCACGGATATCCTCATTCTCCCGATAATACTCCAAAAGCTGAGCAATCCCGCTGCCGCCGTAAAATGCTTCTCGTTTAATAAAGCGATTCGGCCGGTTAATAATCCTGAACAAATCCTCCTTACCGCCCATTTGCAGAGCGAGCCGCAGATAAGACTTCATATCCTTGGCGATCCAATGCTCATAAATATCGGGGATATGATCCCTCACCCAAAAAGGCAGCTCATGCTCCAAAAAAAGCTTGATCAAAAGCCTCGGCTGAATATTCGTCCTGTATAGTACGGCAATCTCCTTATATGCCGTACCGGAATCGGCGAAGGCTTTGATATCCCGCAGGAGGGCGTATGCCTGAGAAATCGGATTTTTAAACCTCAGTATTTTCACCGGATAGGACAAAGCTCTCTTTGCCCGTATTTCCTTATGAAATCTTTTCGTATTGTTTTCGATCAGTCGCCTTGAAGCCTCGACGATCTGCACCGAAGAGCGAAAATTAGTCTCTAAAAGCAGCTTTCTTGCTTCCGGATAATCTTTTTGAAAGCCGAGCATGATCTCGGGCTTTGCTCCTCTGAAACGATACACCGACTGATCATCGTCTCCCACGACGGTCAGATTGGCGCTTTTTCCAGCGATCAGCCGGATGATCTCATATTGGAGCCGATTAATATCCTGAAATTCATCCACGAGAATATAACGATACCTTTTCTCGCAGGCTTCCCGAATATCCTCTCTCGCACTGAGCAGCTCATAAACCATCGCCAGCATGTCTTCAAAATCTATTTTTTTCAATCTGCCGAGCGCCGCTTCGTACTCCGCAAACACTTCTCTGAAGAGCTCCTCCGCACAGTTCTTTGCGTAATAGAGCTCGAGTCTGATCTTTTCCTGCTTTACCAGAGCGATTTCCGACAAAATCGCTTCCGAAAGTCCGAGCACCTCGTCTTTCGCGATTCCTCTGCGCTCAAGCGCCTCTCTGACGAGGGCGGATCTTTCCTCTTCCCCTGCTACCTGCTCCGCGCCGTACCCGTATGCCGTTCTCAGCAGATAAAAGAAAAAGGAATGAAAGGTGCCCCATGTAATTTTCTGATCGCATTTTGCCCTGCCGCTTTCCTTCTCCCGGGCAGAGTAAAAACGCTCCTTCATCCCCTTTGCCGCCGCCCTAGAGAAGGTCAGCACGAGGATGCTCTCGGGGGCAACCAAGAGCTCCTCGATCAGATATCTGACTCTATGGGTAATGACCAGCGTCTTTCCCGACCCCGGACCCGCAAGGACGAGCAGAGGACCTTTTCCATGCTCGATCGCCGCCCTCTGGCTATTGCTGTAACTTATCGATTCCAATCTTTATCCTCGATATGCTCTCCTCTTTTCCGAGGATTTCCATAATCTCCGTCGCACCCGCAGGCGTTTGCAGCTTTCCTGAAAGCGCCGTCCGAATGGGCCACATCACGAAGCCCGTCTTATATTCTTTCTCCTTAATATATTCCGAAAGCAGCTGATAAAGCCCCTCATTGGAATAGTCCTGCGTGCCCTCCAGCAGAGGAAGCACATCCTGAAGCACTTTCAGCGAGCTTCCCGCATCCGTCTTCATTTTTTTATGCGTATACATGGAGATATCGTATTCCGGCAGCTCTTCAAAAAAATCGATATGCTCCGGAATGTCCGGGAATACCTCTATCCTTGTTTTTACCATTTCCGCGATTTTTCTCAAATCGAGCGGCTTTTTAATCACGCCCTCCATATAGGGCTTTGCCATTTCAAAAAACCTCTCGCCCTCCATCGCCTTCAGATATTCGCTGTTCATCCAGCGAAGCTTAACCATATCGAATACTGCCGGTGATTTACTGATATTTTTATAATTAAACACCTCGATCAGATCCTGAAGAGAAAAGATCTCTCTGCTGTCCTCCGGTGACCAGCCGAGCAGGGCGACGAAATTAACGATTGCCTCAGCCACAAAGCCCTGATCGGTCAGATCCTCGAAAGAGGAATGCCCGCTTCTCTTGGAAAGCTTCTTATGCTCTTCGTTGGTTATCGTCGGGCAATGCACATATACCGGAATCTCCCAGCCGAATGCCTCGTAAAGCCTGTTATACTTCGGGGATGAGGAAAGGTATTCATTGCCTCTGACCACATGCGTAATCTCCATCAAATGATCGTCTACAACGTTTGCAAAATTATAGGTCGGGTATCCGTCCGATTTAATCAGCACCATATCATCGAGCTCGGCGTTATCCACGCTGATTTCTCCGTAGATTTCATCAAAAAACGATGTCTTTCCCTCTCTCGGATTGTTCTGCCGGATCACATAGGGCAGCCCCGCCTTTAACTTCTCCTCGACCTCTTCCTGCGAAAGAGAAAGACAGTGCTTATCATAGCTCATGATCTCCTCTCCTCCCACGGTGCTTTTGAGGGTATTGAGCCTTTCTTCGGTGCAAAAGCAGTAATATGCCTCCTTCTTCTCCACCAGCTTCTTTGCGTATTCCAGATAAAGACCGGTCGCCTGTCTCTCGCTCTGCACATAGGGTCCGAAACCTCCGTCCTTATCCGGTCCCTCATCATGAATCAATCCGGTCTGCTCCAGGGTTCTGTTTATGATATCTACCGCACCCTCTACCTGTCTCTCCCTGTCGGTATCCTCTATTCTGAGCAAAAAATCTCCGCCCTCATGCTTCGCAATCAAATAAGCATAAAGTGCGGTTCTTAAATTGCCCACATGCATTCTTCCCGTAGGGCTGGGTGCATATCTCGTTCTAATCTTCTTCATCATCCGCCATCCTCTTTTCATTAAGCTTAAGCCCTGCTCTGAAGCAGGCATTTTTCATGTAGACAGTATACTCTATCGCAGTCCCGAAAGCAAGACGGAGCGGTATAAAATAGACTTCAAAAATCTATCTTACCGCTCCGAAACAGTATAGCCCGTATCTATATTCTATCGCTTTTTTGTCCGCAGCCTTCAAGAAATATCAAGCCGCTTCTTCCAAGTGATGTCTTTCCCCTATGCCTCTCTCACTCTCTTCTTGCGGATATATCCGCTTCTTATCCTCTTGCCTTCTCGTAATTATCCGCAACCTTCTTCCAGTCAACTACGTTGAAGAAAGCCTTTACATAATCTCCGCGCAGGTTCTTATACTTCAGATAATATGCGTGCTCCCAAACGTCGATTCCGAATATCGGCGTAATTCCCTTCTTCTCCATCAGGGGATTGTCCTGATTCGGTGTGGAAGAAAGCAGAAGCTTTCCGGAAGCATCGGCAGAAAGCCATGCCCATCCCGATCCGAACTGTCCTACCGCAAGCGCCGAAATCTTCTCTTTGAATCCCTCGAAGCTTCCGAATTCCTTCACCAAAAGATCTCCGAATGCTCCCGAAGGATCCTTGCCGCCATCGGGGCTGAGATGCCCGAAGTAAAGATTATGGTTATAATATCCGCCCCCGTTATTTCTGATCGCCTTTCTGAGCGCCTCATCGGATACGGAATCGAGAGAAGAAAGAATATCCTCTATCTTCTTGTCTCCAAGTCCTGCCTTCTCCACCGCGTCATTGAGGTTCTTCGTGTAAGCGGCATGATGCTTGCCGTAATGTGTTTCCATCGTCAGAGCGTCAATATGGGGCTCCAGAGCATCAAATCCGTATGCGAGTTCAATTTGTTTAAACATAGTATTCTTCCTCCTATTTTTAGATTCTTCAATCGGTCGGGATAAGCTCTCTCGTACATGATCCTATCTTCGACCTTATTGAAGCTTGCTTTATCTGAATCGGATCTGATTACAATAATCTGTCTCAATTGAATCAAATCCAATTAAAGCTTATGAATCCATAGTATCATACTATGAATTAAAGTCAAGTAAAAAATGCTTATATTGAAATAAAGAAGAAAACATTGTATGTATTTCACTGTTTTTGCTATGGGAAATAGCTTGTATTTGGTTCTTTTTTCTTGTATGCTCGAGCTCTTTCCTTGTTCATCTTTTCTGCTCTCTAATTTTTTCCGCTTACCAGGAATTGATCGGTTTAATTTTTTTACTAGGCTTCCAAGGATTCGACTTTAAAAAAAGAGGATCAACTCCCCTTAATATATTATTTATTCTGATTGCATTTTATCCACATCCAGATCCTTTACCTTATTCTCCTCACCGGGCTTGATAATTCCCAGTCTTAACAAGCACTCTATAAACTTCCTTCTATTTTCTGCCTTTTCTTCTTCGGTAAAGGTTCTCCTTCCAATTACTTTTGCCTTTGGAATTCCGCGTCTTAACTCCTCACTCATATCAATCAAGCTCCTTCAGGAATCAATATCAAAAAAATGAAGTATCTGCAATTCGCTGTAAATGCTTGTATGCAAATTCTTCATCTTCGCTCATTCTCTTGTATTCTTCTTCCTTTGAGTATTTGGGGTGCCGTCTCCAGTATTCCCTTTCTTCTTTACAAAACGCTGAAATACCCAAAACATAATCTTTTTCGAGGAAAGACAGTGATTCCATTTCCCTATTATCTGTCTCAATCTGTTTTTTCCCTTTTTCCGTTAATTCGTATCCGACAATAGATTCTCTACCACCTATTTTCATCCTCATTTCTTTTTTTAATCCATGAGAAATTTGATAAGAAATGTCATCTGCCTTACCCTCTATTGAAAATGCTCTGATAGTATCTTTTGAAAAATGCTTATTTAAAAGATTTGCTATCCCTCCCATAATAATCTCCTCATTGTTTCACTCTCGCATATATCAATATGCAATCATTTTGACCATCATTATACATTTTTGATCCGATAATTTCTATACTTGAATCATCTTTTATAATAAATTCACTTTCCTGGAGATTGTCAGTGATCAGCCCTTTCGTGCCCTTATCCATTTGAATCTCAAATTTAATAGGATAGTGCGAAAAATAATTCAAACTTTCATCCATGCTAACAGAAGTAAATGTCTCGTCTGCTATCAATCCCTTTGGTGTTCCAATCAAAGAATTAATTGAATCGACAATCTTTTGCACGGATTGTTTATTTTAGCGAACCAGTTGTCTCCTAAACCTACCCATTCCATCTTTCCTTAATCCTGCCTTAAGCAGATTGCTTGTATCAAAGTCTGGGACATTATTCAGATAGCTCATATCAACTTTTCTAACGCCAATATAAGCCTGTGCAAGAACATTGTTATTTGTAACTCTCTTAAGAACGTTCACAGTGAACCTACGTTGTGGATTATCTAATGCTGGTTTTACCCCCCTCATGTATTCATTTATATCAGCATGTAGTGCATGTTGAGTACTCCATGAAGGAAAAGGAATTTAACGATAAAATTAACTCCTATTTCGAGTACATGTAACACGAAATGCAACACAAAAAAAGAAACCCTTGAATTTTCAAGAGCTTCTTGATGGAGATGACGGGAGTCGAACCCGTGTCCAAAAACCAATTCCTCGTTCTTCTACTATCATAGTAAATTATTTTTCATTCCCTCCGCCCGGCGAGAATTTACACTCTACGGGTTTTGGTAGCTTCATCCTACGTATATATGCTCAAAGCTTTGCATATACCGTTTCTCATATCGTCGACGCAGAACATCCGATGTATGAGTGCAAAGGAGTCTGCGGCTGCACTTAGGCAGCGATTGCTAATCTATTATCAGCGTTTAATTTAATTTTGCCATTTAACGCATCGCATGCGGATAGCTTCACCGACTGCATGATCCCTGTCGAAACCGGTACATCCCCGCAATTGCCAAATCTACCGGTAATATATTGACTACAAAAACTATAACATATTTTTTTTTTATAATCAAGCGCTCCCGGCTTACGAAATCCTTACCGAAAGCCCCTCTCCCCTTGTCAATTCTTCGTTTCTTTCTTCCTGAGAAGATCTCTCTTTCTTCTTTTTTGTACTAAATAGAGAACAATACATGCTTCCTTTTGTGATATTCAACCTATATACTTGTTTTTATCGGCATTTTATATATAATATTAAGCAAGGCATGTATGGGAATATCTCTATATCAAGGCAGATTTTCGGACTTGATGCTCAAAAAACATATTTTTATTCACATGATATGCAAATTAAACCCGGGGAGGAATTTCATGAAGATTTTAGAAAGAATAGAAAAAAGACAATCGATGAGAGCGTATACTCGAAAAGAGCTCAGCAGAACCGAAATCGCGGAGGCTGAGGCTTATTTTCATAAATGCAGGAGGCTGATCCCCTCTATCGAGGTGGAGTTTATGATCTTTACCGGAGATACCCACGAGAAACTGAACGGTATGATCGGCTATCAGGGCAATGCATTTAATGCCCCCGCATACTTGGTGATTCTTTCGGAAAAAGCGGATTATTATTATGAAAACAGCGGTTATATCGCAGAGGATATCATTCTCAAGCTCTGTGAGCTGGATCTGGAAAACTGCTTTATTACCGTGAACGACAGCGATAAGGTCAAAGAAATTCTTTCTATCAAATCGGATAAAGAGGTTACGACGGTGATCGCGTTCGGACAGGCAAAAAAAGAAAAAAACTTCTTCCGACTGGATATTTTCAGCCCTTCCAATGTAAAGGTAGAGAAGCGGGAGGGGCATATCGCGCCGAAGATCGCGCAGAGTGAGCTCGTATTTGACGGAAAATGGGGAGTGCCCGTCGATTGGGAGGAGGGCATGATCGATCCGGTTCTGGATGAGGCTTTTTATGCGGCAAGTCTTGCGCCCAGCTTCTTAAACCTCCAGCCTTACCGTTTTATCAATCAGGGGCATCGAATCCTCATCCTCACGAAGAAGGACGATATGGTATCGGACGAGGACGAAAAGCTCGGTCTCGGTGCTACCCTGCTCAATTTCTATGCCGTATACTCCGACTATAACCCTGCGGCAAACCGCTGGGTCATGGGAGCACCCGAGGATGCGGCGGATCTGGGAGAGCCGGCGGACTATCATGTGGTTGCAAGCCTCTCGATATAGTTATTTTTACAGGAGAAAATATGCGGGAAGCCGGGCTTGCTCGGCTTCCTCTTCAAAAAAAGCTTTGCATCCGCGCCATATCCCGCATGCAAAGCCTTTTTATTTTCTGATTTTCTTATTCTCTCATCCTGGACTTCATCGCCTTTTCGATCTCTCTCTTCTGATCTTTTTTGGCAAGGCTCTCTCGCTTATCGTAGTTTTTCTTTCCCCTCGCCAGTCCGATTTCCAGCTTCACCAGCCTGCCCTTTAAGTAGACCTTCAGCGGCACCAAGGTCAGTCCTTTTTCCTGAAGCTTATGGGAGAGCTTTCTGATCTCCTGCTTATGCAGAAGGAGCTTTCTGACCCTGAGCGGGTCTTTATTGAAAATATTGCCCTTTTCATAGGGATTGATATGCATGCCCATGATAAAGAGCTCCCCTTTATCTATCCTGATCCAGGATTCCTTGATCGAGCACTGTCCGAGACGAATGGACTTGACCTCGGTTCCTGCAAGCTCTATTCCCGCCTCATAACTTTCCAAAATAAAATAATCAAAATACGCCTTCTTATTATTGGCTATGATCTTAATTCCCTCGCCCATATAAACTCCTGCTTTTTACTTTATCTAATCTCTTTTTTATGCTCCGGCGGATACCGGTAAAAAGTCGATGTTTCCGGTGAGTTTATCCGCTCTTGCCACCTCGATCTCCATTTTCTGTCCGATCTGATAAACTCTGCCTTTCCTCTCTCCGACCAGTGCATAGCTTTCCTCGACATAGCGATAATAATCATCCTTAAGATCGCTTACTCTGATCATGCCCTCTATCGTATTTTCCAGCTCGACGTAGATCCCGTATGCGGTGACACCGCTGATCACACCGCAGAAACACTCGCCGATATGATTCTGCATATATTCGCATTTCTTGTATCGCAGAGTCTCTCTTTCCGCATCGGCGGCTCTCCTCTCTCTAAGCGAGGACTGCCATGCCACCTTGTGCAGGATTTCCTCATAATGCTCCATTCTTTTTTGAGAAATTCCCTGCCTTATATTTTCCTTGATGATTCTGTGAATCTGCAAATCCGGATAACGCCGGATCGGAGAGGTAAAATGCGTATAATATCTTGC
The DNA here is from genome assembly GCA_030529445.1 of Johnsonella sp. GTDB lineage: Bacteria > Bacillota > Clostridia > Lachnospirales > Lachnospiraceae > Johnsonella. Next base: position 9,039 of record JAUMWW010000007.1, read on the forward strand.
GGCGAGCCCGAAATGCTCTCCCGCTTCGCTCTGATACCTCGCCTGCTTCATGCTCCTTAAGGCGATTCTGTCGATCAGCATTTTCGCATCGCTGCCCTCCGTCTGCCGAAGAAGTTTTTGTATTTCCTTCGGATGCACCTCTCCCTTGCCCGCCTTGATCCGGTAACCGAAATTGCCGATGAATACCGAAAGCGCGCGGATCTTTTCCGGATCCGGCTTGTCATGCACCCTGTAGATAAAGGGCAGTTCCTGCCAGTAATACTCCTGGGCGACGGTTTCATTTGCCAGAAGCATGAATTCCTCGATGATCCTATGGGCGGTATTTCTCTCATATGCCCCTACCGATATGACCCTGCCCTGCTCGTCGAGCCTGAGCCCGGTTTCAGGCAGATCAAAATCGATCGATCCTCTCTCCAGTCTGCGCTTTCTCAAAAACAGGGCAAGCCGCTCCATTTCCCTGAGCATGCCGCCTAAGGCTCCTGACTCGCAATGCCCGCCTTCTAATATATCATATACCTGCGTATATGTCATTCGATGATCGACCCGAATGAGGGTTTCGCAGATTTCATGGGAAAGCAGACCGAGCTTCTCATCGATCTCCATAATACAGGAAAGCGCCAGCCTGTCCGCATTTTCGTTAAGTGAGCAAATCCCGTTGGAGAGCGCGGGAGGAAGCATCGGAAGCACTCTGTCCGCAAGATATACGCTCGTTCCTCTTTCCAGCGCCTCCCGATCCAAAAGGCTTCCCTCTTTTACATATTCCGATACATCCGCGATATGCACGGCGAGTCTCCATACGCCGTCTTTGCTCTCAAGGCTGACCGCATCATCCAGATCCTTCGCATCCTCTCCGTCTATCGTAATCGTAAAGCTCTCTCTATAGTCCTTTCTGTCGGGATATGCTCCGGCATCCACCTGCTGCGGAAGGCAAGCGGCAAGCTCCAAGACCTCCTCGCCGAATTTTTCCGGCAGATCAAATGCTCTGATGATGGATAAAATATCCACCCCCGGATCCCTCATATAGCCGAGAATCTCGACGATTTCTCCCTCCGGCTTTTTATTCTTTCCCTCTCCGAAATCATAGATGAGAACCCTGACCTTCATCCCGTTCTTTGCATCCATCGACTTTTCGTCGGGAATAAAGATATCCTTCGTGATTTTTTGGTTGTCCGGGAGGAGGAATCCGAAATTCCTGTTCTTTTTATAGAGCCCGACGATATAAGTATTGGCATGCTCGAGAATTCCGACGATGCTTCCCTCCGTCCTCTCTCCTCTTTTGCCGATCTTCGTCCTTATGCTGACCTTGTCTCCGTGCAGCGCTCCCCCTTCCTGCCCTTCCGGAATAAACACATCCTCTCTTCCTTCGACCGCAACAAAGCCGAATCCTTTCGGGTTTGCCGTGTATACGCCCTCCAATATCTCTTCTTCCGATATCTTATATTTTCCTCTTGCCGACAGGCTGATCCTGCCCTCAGAAAGCAGCTCCTCCAGCACCTCGCGAAGCTCTTCTCTTCGGGATTTTTCGATATCCAGCATCAGAGCAAGCTCCTTTAGCTTCATCGGCCGATAGCTGCTCTCCTTCATCAAATCCGTGAGCAGTTTTTTTCTTCTCTTTAACTCTTCTTTCGTCATTCTTTCATCCTTATCCTCTATACGAGAATGCTTTTTCAAATTCGGCATATGCCCATAGCGATGCCGAATCTCTTATTTTTGCATAAAAAAAGACTCCCGCAAAAGCTCTCCTCCCTTGCAGGAATGCAAGCCCCGGGACTTGCCCCCTGCAAGGGATTCTTTCACAGCAGTCTTTTTATGATTCATTATTTTACGATATTCAGCACAAAAGCAAGCACCAGAAAGCCCACCGCAGCGATCTTTGTCAGCTTCTCGAGTGTTCCCTCCATGGAGCGAGCCTTGTTCTTTCCCCAATATGAATCCGCTATGCCGCCGACAGAGCCGAGCCCCTGCGAATTACCCTCCTGCAGAAGCACCACTCCGGCAAGAAATACGCAGGTAATCACATAAATAACAGAAATGATCGTATTAAGCATCTTACACCTCTTTAATATTCTTTTTCAGTAAAATCTGACAACTATTCTAACATATAATCCGAGGAGAAACAAGCATAAATTTCCTCTCTTCCCTGCTTGCTCTGCGCCGAAAAAGGAATGATCCGCACATCCTGGGCGCAGCCCAGTCCCTCTCTGATGAGCTTGATATTCTTTTGCACCGCGCTGCGCTTAATCTTGTCCAGCTTGGTCGCAATAATCAGCGGACAAAAGCCCTTCGCCCTGATCCAATCATACATCTGCTTATCGTTTGCGGAGGGGGGGTGCCGGATATCCACCAGTAAAAAAATCTGTTTGAGCTGCTTGGAGCTTTGGAGATAATTCTCTATCATCCTGCCCCATTTTTCCTTTAAGGCTTTGGAAACCTTGGCATAGCCGTAACCCGGCAGATCCACGAAATAGATCTCGTTATTGACCTTATAATAATTGATCGTCTGGGTTTTTCCGGGAGCGGACGAGGTCCTTGCCAATGATTTTCTGTTCATCAGCGCATTGATCAGGCTGGATTTGCCCACATTGGATTTTCCGCAAAACGCGATTTCCGGATATCGATTTTCGGGAAGGCTGCTCGTGATTCCGCAGACCGTCTCCAAAACCGCTTCTTTAATTATCATAGCTCCTCCTCTCTTCCTGCTCCTTTGCCTAAGCTTCCCGGAGCGCCGCCTTGATTACTTCGGGAAACTTCGTCATATAGCTGATTTTCAGTCCCTCTCTGATCTCCTTGGAAAGTTCTTCGATATCGGGCTTGTTTTTTGCCGGCACGAGTACCGTCTTGATTCCCGCCATCTTCGCCGCAAGAATCTTTTCCTTAAGCCCTCCGACCGGAAGCACCCTGCCCCGCAGCGTAATCTCCCCTGTCATGGCAACGCTTGCCCGTACCGGCTTTCGGATCACCGCGGAAAGCATCGCCGTCGCCATCGTAATGCCCGCGCTCGGTCCGTCCTTGGGAACCGCTCCTTCCGGTATATGGAGGTGGATATCATGGGAATCATAATAATCCTTTTCCACGGGATAGTCCAAAGCCCTGATGCAGCTGAGCGCGGTCTGCGCGGATTCCTTCATCACCTCTCCCATCTTTCCCGTCAATACGAGCCTGCCCTTTCCGGGCATGATATTTACTTCTATCTGTAAAGTATCTCCTCCTACGCTTGTCCAGGCAAGACCTCTTGCGATTCCGATCTCATCCTCTTCGTTTGCCGGCTCAAAATTCACCTTCGGCTTTCCGAGATATTTCTCCACCTTTTTTTCATCGATATTGATCTTTCTCTTATGCCCCTCTAAAATCGCCCTCGCACATTTGCGGTAGATTTCTCCGATTCTTCTTTCCAGATTTCTGACCCCGGCTTCCCTGGTATACTGATGGATGATTCTTCGGATCGCGGAATCATCGATATAAACCTGCTTTTCGCTTATTCCGCTGGCTTCCCTCTGCTTCTTCAAAAGATAATCCTTCGCAATATGAAATTTTTCATTCTCCGTATAGGAATGAATCTCGATCAGCTCCATACGATCCAAAAGAGGCTTGGGAATCGTCGCGGTCGTGTTTGCCGTCGCGATAAACAAAACCTGAGAGAGATCGATCGGTATTTCCACATAATGGTCCCTGAATTTATAATTCTGCTCTCCGTCCAATACTTCCAAAAGCGCGGAAGAAGTATCTCCCTTATAATCGCTCGATACCTTGTCGATCTCATCCAGAAGCATCAGGGGATTGGAAACCCCCGCCTGCCTCAGCCCGTCCACGATTCTTCCCGGCATGGCTCCGACATAGGTCTTTCTGTGCCCTCTGATCTCCGCCTCGTCTCTGACGCCTCCGAGGCTGATTCGTACATATTTTTTTCCCAGCGCTCTTGCTATGCTTCTTGCCACCGAAGTCTTCCCGGTACCGGGAGGACCGACGAGACATAGGATGGGTCCATGCCCTTTTTGGTTGAGAATTCTGACCGCAAGATATTCTATCACTCTGTCCTTTACCTTATCCAGTCCGTAATGGTCCGCTTCCAGAATCTCCGCGGCATGCTTGATATCCTGATTGTCCTCCGTATATTTTTTGAAGGGAATATCAAAGACCGTATCCAGATAGGTTCGGATCACATTTGCTTCCTGCCCTCCTCCCGGCATGGATTTCAGCCTGCTGATCTCTTTTTGCAGCTTATCCTTCGCCGATTGAGAAAGCTCTATGCTCTTGAGCCTTTCCTCATAATCCTGGGCATCTCCTATGGGATCGTTATCTCCCAGCTCCTGCTGGATGATTTTAAGCTGTTCCCTGAGCACATATTCCTTCTGATTCTGATCGATATTCTCCCGAAGCTGCTTCTGAAAATCAAATTTAATCCTTACGATCTGATTTTCCCTCATCAGCTCCTTGGTCAGAATCGTGTATTTTTCTTCCAGATTTTCACTCTCCAGGATTCTTTGCCGGATTCTGTAATCCCAGGGCATATCCGCGGCAACCTTGATGCAGAGTCTCTCCAGATCATCGATGGAGAGCAGATCTCCGAGATTGTCCTTTTCAAACTTCGGATTGGTAACCGCATATTCGCTCAGCTGATCCTTGATGATCCGAACCATCGCCTGCAAGGCATTTTCATCGATATAGGGATCCTGTTTTTCCTCTTCCCCGTCCGGACTGATCTCCGCAAGAAGATATTTTTTATCCGAAATGATCTTATTTAATCTGCATCTGCAGATTCCTTCCGCCATGACTCTGAAATTCCCCTGCTGCACCTTCGCCAGCTGCCTGATCACGGCATAGGTTCCGTAATCGTAAAGATCCTCTTTCTGCGGCTCTATCACCTCGGGATCTTTTTGCGCAATCAAAAAGAGCTTTTCATCCTCTCCCATTGCTTTTTCTATCGCGGCGATGGATTTTTTTCTCGTAATATCGAAATGTATGATCGCTCCCGGAAGCAGACTCATGCCCCTGAGTGCAATCGTCACCGCCTGTATGTTTTTCTTCGTTTTCATTTTTTTCGCCTTTCAACATACATAAAAATGCTCCGCACAGCCTGCCTCGCCGATAGGCGAAACAGCAGGATGAAAAGCGGAACATTTCTGTTATTTTAAGCTATTTCAGGATTGTCTTCATTCATCGTCCGCGTTCTTCTCTTCACGGCCTTATCCCTATGCACCACCTCGGGACTGCCTCCCGCAATTGCTTCCTTATTGATCGTGCATATTCCTATGCTGCTGTCCGAGGGAATCTCATACATCATATCCATCATCACGTCCTCCATGATGGAGCGCAGTCCTCTTGCGCCTATCTTCCTCTCCAGAGCAAGCTTTGCCACCTCTTCGATCGCGTCTTCGGTAAACTCGAGCTTTACGTCATCCATCTCGAAGAGCTTCTGATACTGCTTGGTCAGTGCATTCTTCGGCTCCGTCAATATGCGGATCAGGCTGTCCTTATCCAAAAGATTCAGGGATACCGTAATCGGAACTCTTCCGATAAACTCCGGTATCATTCCGAATTTGATCAGGTCCTGAGGAAGTACCTTCTTTAAAAGCTCGTCTATGGTATGGGAATTCTTCGCCGCAATCTCCGCATTAAAGCCTATGCTTCCGGCTCCGATTCTCCTTTCGATGATCCTCTCCAAGCCGTCAAATGCGCCTCCGCAGATAAATAATATATTGGAGGTATCGATCTGGATCAGCTCCTGATGGGGATGCTTTCTTCCTCCCTGGGGCGGAACGCTTGCAACCGTGCCCTCCAGCATCTTGAGCAGCGCCTGCTGCACCCCTTCTCCCGAGACGTCTCTGGTCAGAGAGACGTTTTCACTCTTTTTCGTAATCTTATCGATCTCATCGATATAAATAATACCGTACTCGGCGCGCCTCACATCATCGTCCGCCGCCTGAATCAGCTTCAGGAGGATATTCTCCACATCCTCGCCGACATAGCCCGCCTCCGTCAGAGTGGTTGCATCGGCGATCGCAAAAGGCACATTCAGTATTTTGGCAAGCGTCTGCGCAAGATAGGTCTTACCCGAGCCGGTGGGACCGAGCATCAGAATATTGCTTTTTTGAATCTCGATGTCGATTTTTCTCGAAGAGGTGATCCTCTTATAATGATTATAGACCGCTACGGACAATACTTTCTTCGCATCATCCTGCCCGATGACGTATTCATCCAGAAATTTCTTGATTTCCTTGGGTTTAAGCAAATTGATGCCCGCAAAATCGGCTGCGGTATCTTCTTCTATCGCAAGCTCCTCCTCGAGGATTTCGGAACAGAGCTCTATGCACTCGTCACAGATATACACTCCGTTCGGTCCCGAAAGAAGCTTTCTGACCTGATCCTGTGATTTTCCGCAAAAGGAACAGCAAATCTTTTGATCTGTCTTTGTCGCCATCCGCTTCCTCCTAGTGATGTGTGATCACATTATCGATAATTCCGTATGCCATCGCTTCCTGAGCCGACATATAGGTATCTCTCTCCGTATCCCTCTCGATCACCTCAAGAGGCTGACCGGTGTTTGCAGCAAGCATTTCGTTGAGTTTCTTTCTCGTCTTCAATATCTGCTCCGCCGCAATCTTAATCTCCGTCGCCTGACCTCTGGCGCCGCCGGAGGGCTGGTGAATCATGATCTCGGAATTGGGCAGAGCAAATCTCTTTCCTTTTTTTCCTCCTGCAAGCAGAAAGGCGCCCATGCTCGCCGCCATGCCCATGCAGATCGTGGATACATCGCATTTTACATACTGCATCGTATCATAGATCGCCATGCCGGCAACCACACTGCCTCCCGGGCTGTTGATATATAAATTGATATCCTTGCCGGGATCTTCGGATTCCAGGAAAAGAAGCTGTGCCACCACCAAGCCTGCGGTAATATCGTTTACCTCTTCTCCCAGAAAAATAATCCTGTCCTTTAAAAGCCTTGAATAAATATCAAAAGCACGTTCTCCCCTGCTCGTTGATTCTATGACTGTAGGTACTAAACTCATCTGTCCATGCCTCCTCTATACTCGGATCGCCTCAGTCTTATACAAGCTTTGCCTCCGCAACCAAAAAGTCTACCGCTTCCTGAATCTTAAGCTCGTTTTTCAGCTTGTCAAGCTGAGAATCCTTGAAATACTCCTTCAGTTTCTCTACTTCCATCTTGTAATTATCCGCCATTTTCTGCAGCTCTTCTTCGATTCTTTCCTCGCTTACCTGGATATCCTCCGTCTTGGCAACCGCCTCCAGAACCAGTCCGGTTCGGATATTCTTTTGCGCCTGCTCCCTCATCTGCTCTCTGAGCTTCTCCATCGTCATTCCGGTGTACTGCATGTACTGCTCCAGATTGAGCCCCTGAGCCTGCATACGGCCCGCATAATCCTGCACCATGCGGTCGATCTGCATCTCTATCATGGGATCCGGAATTTCCATCTGCGCATTGTCTACGACTTTCTGTACTACGGCATTCTCATTCTCCGTCGTCGCCCTCTTCTGCTTGCTCTCCTGCAGCTTCTTCTCCAGATCCGCCTTGAACTCCTCCAAGGTCTCAAACTCGCTCACCTCTCCGGCAAACTCATCATCAAGCTTGGGCAGCTCCTTCTCCTTGATCTCCTTGATCTTTACCGTAAATACGGCGGGCTTTCCGGCGAGATCCTTCGCATGGTACTCTTCGGGGAAGGTAACATCGATATCGAACTCCTCTCCGAGCTTATGCCCGATCAGCTGATCCTCAAATCCCGCAATAAAGGAATTGGAACCGATCACCAGAGGGTAATCCTCTCCCTTTCCGCCTTCAAATCTCACGCCGTCCACCTTGCCGTCAAAATCAATCAAGGTATTGTCTCCGCTCTGCACGGCTCTGTCCTCAACCACGACAAGCCTTGCGTTCTTCTCCTGCTCCTTTTTCAGAGCCTCCTCGATCTCTTCCCTGCTTACGCTCGTATCCGCCTTCTTGACTTCCACTCCCTTGTATTCGCCGAGCTTGACCTCGGGTCTGACCGCCACCTTCGCCGTATAGATAAAATCCTTGCCCTTCTCAAGCTGCTCGATTCCGATCTCCGGCCTCGATACGATATCCAGCTCCGATTCCTTTGCCGCATCCGGATAGGAAGCATCGATTGCAAAATCCACGGCATCTTCATAAAGCGCGCCCACGCCGTAGAACTTCTCTACCAGAGCGCGGGTTGCCTTGCCCTTTCGGAATCCGGGTATGTTGAATCTGTTCCTGTTTTTTTGAAAGGATTTATCTACCGCCTTTTCAAACTCCTGTGCAGAAACCGTAATCTTAAGCTCTGCCATGTTCTTTTCCAATTTTTCTACCTTTAAGCTCATAACTTAATCTCTTCTCCTTCAACCTGGTTTTTATCCTGATTTCAATCATGCCCTCTCTTGCTCCGGGACTGTATTGATTATTTATCTCAAATTGATATTATAGCATAAAGAAATACGCGCTTCAAGCATATTGCCTGTGAATTCCGAGTGAAAAAAACATCCCCTCATGGCATTGTCCATAAGGGGAGTCGGATTTTACTTTCTTATCTGAAGTTTCTCAATCAATGCACGATATCCGTCAAGATCCGTCTTCTTAAGATACTGAAGAAGACCTCTTCTCTTTCCTACCATTTTCAAAAGACCTCTTCTCGAGTGATGATCCTTTTTATTGCTCTTCAAATGCTCGGTAAGCTCGATAATTCTTGCGGTAAGAATCGCAATCTGAACCTCCGGCGATCCGGTATCTCCTTCTTTTCTTGCATACTGATTGATAATTTCCGTCTTTTTTTCCTTTGTAATCATTATTCTTCTCCTTTATTTTTTTCCTACCTTAAACCAAGACTCGGTCGGAGCTGCCAAAGCCTTAGTCCAGGCGATGATGATACCGATAAATTCTAGCACAGACTCTTCCTTCCTGTCAAGTGCCTATACCACAGGCGTACCGTCATAGGGAATCGATCTTTGCGCCAGCAGAATAATCAGCCAGATCCATCCGACCACGGGCACAAAAACGATGAAAATCCAAGGCCATCCCTTTCCCGCATCCCGGAGTCTTCTCACCGTGATTGCAATACCGGGAATCAGGGTCGCAATGCCGTATAGAGACGTAACGATTGAAAAAAATCCTATTCCCGCCTTTCCCAAGATACCGAATGCAAAATTGATTCCGAAATTAATCAATACCACGGTCCAATAGCCTCTTTTGTCGGTTCTGTCCGAAAAATTAAAATAATTGGCAAAAAAAGCTTCGTACTCTTTCATGATTTTCTTCCTCCTTTTCTTTTGCTCCTGTCTTGAGCATATTCTTATCCGAAATGATTGTCAAGTTCCTCTTCCCGAATAAATAAAGCCTCTCCCTCTTTTTTGTCCAGCTCTATCCTTTCCCGCAGAGCTTCCATGCTGTCAAACTTCATTTCTTCTCTCAGAAAGCGGCATAAAAAAACCTCGATATCCTTTCCATAGAGATCTCCCTCAAAATCATAGAGATAGGTTTCTACTCTCGGCACATGTTTTTTCCTGTCTTTTTTAACGGTCGGATTGATTCCGATATTGGTGATTCCGTGCCAAAATCCCTTTTCTCCCTCTATCCTGACAACCGAATAATAAACACCGTATTTCGGAAGAAATTTATCCTCCTCAGGAAAGAGATTGAGCGTGGGAAATCCGAGCAGCTTTTTGCCGATCTGGTTCCCCCGGCTCACCCTGCCCTGTATGCTGAATCTTCTTCCGAGAAGGCGGTTTGCCTTTTCTATATTTCCCGCTTCCAGCTCCGCTCTGATCAGACTCGAGCTGATCTCTCTCTGGTCCTGATCCCTCTCCTTTTCTATAATGTATACCCGGTATCCGAGCTCATCGGCAAATCTTTGCAAAAGCTCCGTATTTCCGCTCTTTTGATATCCGAATGCGCAGTCCGCTCCCGCAACGATCGCTTTCATCTTCATCTTTGCGATTAAAATATCTCTTAAAAATTCCTCTCCCTGCATCATCGAGATTTCTTTATTAAAGGGATATTCCACCAGATAATCTATCCCGAAGCTCTCGAATTTCCTGTTTCTCTCGGCATTCGTCGTAATCAGCGCGGATTCTTTTTCCCCGAGGACAGCGGAGGGCGCCGTGTGAAAGGTGAAAACCGCGGTTTTTAACTGCTGCGCTTCTGCATATTTTCTCATCTGCGAAAATATTTTCTGATGACCGATATGCTCTCCGTCAAACTTTCCTATCGTCAGAACCGTGGGCTCATCGATCTGAAAATCCGTAGTATTGATATAGCACTTCATCGACACTTCCTCTCTCCGCCCAAATGCTTTTATTACAAAAATAATTTTACGGGCTTTAGCAGATCTTCTTCCGAAAAATACCGGTAAATCCCTAAAAAATTGCGTTTCGAATCATAGATTCTGAAAGAATCCCCGTCCTTTTGCATGATCTTTGCTTGAAGGAATCCGGGCTTGAGCTTATTGCCGTTTAAGCCGTATTTATCGTATTCCTCCCGCAAAAAAAGAGCTTCAAATTCCGAAAAATAATCCTCCGGACGAAGCAAAGCCCCCTCTATGTCCTCTGCGGACATCTTCTCCAAATCTGCAAGCCGGATCGCATCCTCCATGCGAAAGCGCCCGGAACGGGTGCGGGTCAGTTTTTCCATGCAGCCCCCGCAGCCGAGCTTCTCCCCGATATCATGGCAGAGGGTGCGGATATAAGTGCCCTTCGAACAGCATACGCTCAGCTCCACCCTCGGAAATGCGATTTTTTCGATCTGAACGGAGAAAATATGAACCTTTCTTCTCTCCCGCCGGATCTCTTTTCCCTCTCTCGCCAGATCCACAAGCTTTTTCCCTCCGACTTTAAGTGCGCTGTACATCGGAGGAAGCTGCATATACTCTCCTTCGAAGCTTCGGATCACGCTGCGCAATAAAGCCTCGTCCCCGACCGGCTCTCTTTCTTCTATGATCTTCCCGCCGATATCCTGCGTATCCGTGGTGCGACCGAGCAAAAGCACAGCTCTGTATTCCTTATCCTTTTCGGTCAGCAGATCGCAAAGCTTGGTCGCAGAGCCGAGGCATACGGGGAGCACTCCCTCCGCATCCGGATCGAGAGTTCCCGTATGCCCTATCTTTCTTTGCCTAAGCATTCCCCTCATTTTTGCCACCACATCATGAGAGGTGAATCCGCTCACTTTATAAATATTAATGATTCCGTTTATCATAAATCTCCAGCCTAGAGCTCTTTGTATTCCTCAAAAATCTTTTTGGATATATTATTGACGATATCGTGAGAGGTTCCCACCATCGTGCAGCCTGCCGCACGGATATGCCCTCCCCCTCCGAAAAATTTTGCGATCGCGCTGACATCCACGATATGGCGTGAACGCAGGCTTACCTTATATACATGAGGCTCCGTCTCGTAAAGGAATATTGCCACCTCGATTCCGTCGGTATTGCAAAGCTGTGAAACAATCCCTTCCAAATCCTTTCCTTCCACGCCGAAAAAGTTCATCGTTTTCTGGCTGATCGCGGAAAATATGCATTTCCCGTTTGCAAACCTGACGCTTTCCAGCAGGGCTCTTCCCAGAATCTGCGTTTGCAGATAGCTTCGCTTATAATATCCCTCGTCGATCATTCCGCCGAAATCTATGCCTTTTCTCATTAAATCGGCTGCGATCTCCATCGTTTCCGGAGAGGTGCAGGAATACTTAAAGACCCCCGTATCGTGTATGATTCCCGTATACAGACATTCCGCGATCTTAAGATCGATCTTTTCCTTTTCAAAAAGCCCGTATAAAACCTCACAGGTGGAGCTTGCCGAAGTCTCGATGTGATTATCCTTTGCATACCTCGTATTGGTGATATGATGATCGATACAAAGGCTGTCTTTGGCGCTTTCCAGCAAAGGCTTTGCAAAACCCAGCCTTCCCTCATCCGCGGCATCGAGGCAGACGAAAAGATCCGGCGCATATCCCTCGTGGAGCGCATGGGAAATCTCGTAAAACCCCTCCAGATAAGAGAGCTTATCCTTGGGCTCTTCCAGATACATTCTTATTTCTATATCGGAAAAGTTCCGCCTCACATAATGATACAGCGCAAGAACCGCTCCCGTACAGTCTCCGTCCGGATTTATATGGCCGGCAATCGCAAGCGTCCTGATCTCTCTGAGTTTCTTTTCCAAAATATTCATCTTTTATCTGCTCTCTTCCTCCTTATCCCGCTCTTCCTCTTTGCCCTGCTCATCCTCCGCCATCACTTCGTCTATCAGCTTGGACATCTTCATTCCGTATGCCAGAGAATGGTCGGCGGTGAATTTCAGTTCCGGAGTATTGCGCAGATTCAGGCTCGCCGCCAATTCCTTGCGAATGAATCCCGCCGCCTTCTTAAGCCCCTCCAGGGTCTCCTTTTCGTTTTCCTCGTCTCCGAGCACGCTGACGTATACGGTACAATATTTCAGATCCGCCGTAACGACCGCATCGGTTATGCTCGTCATCGGGTGAATCCTCGGATCCTTGATCTTCGACCTGACGATATCCGAAATCTCTCTGTGAACCTGCGCGTTGATTCTCGTATTCTTTATACTGTTTTTTCTCATTGCCACCTCATTTCATCGACAAAACAGGATCAGGCTCTGGATACCTCTACGGTGATATATGCCTCCACGAGATCTCCCTCCTGTATATCGTTAAACTTCTCAAAGACAAGACCGCATTCGTATCCCGTCGCCACTTCCTTTACATCGTCCTTGAATCTCTTCAGCGAAGCAAGATTGCCTTCGAAAATCTGCTCTCCGTCTCTGCTGATTCTCGCTTTGCATCCTCTCTGGAATTTTCCGTTCAGCACATAAGATCCCGCTATCGTTCCTATACCGGATGCCTTAAAGAGCTGTCTGATCTCCGCATGCCCGATCACCCTGTCTTCGAATACGGGCTCGAGCATTCCCTTCATTGCCGACTCCACATCTTCTATCGCCTGATAAATCACCTTATAGAGTCTCAGATCGACATTTTCATGATCCGCGCTCGCCTTTGCGCTGCTGTCCGCACGCACGTTAAATCCGATAATGATCGCGTTGCTTGCCGCCGCCAGCGCTACGTCGGATTCATTGATCGCACCCACTCCGCCGTGGATGACCTTCACCTGCACCTCTTCATTGGAGAGCTTGGTCAGCGACTGTTTCACCGCTTCCACCGAGCCCTGTACGTCCGCCTTGATAATAATGGGCAGCTCCTTGATATTACCCGCCTTAATCTGGGTAAAGAGATCGTCCAGACTGAGTTTGGCTTTGGTTTCTTCGATCAGCTTATTCTTGCCCTCGGAGATAAAGGTCGCCGCAAATGCCTTCGCTTCCTTATCATTCTCCGTTGCGACGAAGACCTCTCCCGCATTGGGCACATTATCCAGACCGAGGATCTCCACCGGCGTCGAAGGACCTGCCGTCTTTACCCTCTGCCCCTTATCGTTCATCATCGCTCTTACCTTGCCGGAGCATGCGCCTGCCGCAATAAAATCTCCCACATGAAGAGTACCTTTTTGTACCAGTACCGTCGCTACCGGTCCCTTTCCTCTGTCGAGCTCCGCCTCTATTACAAGCCCTCTCGCCCTGCGATCCGGATTTGCCCTGAGTTCCTTGAGCTCGGCGGCAAGAATAATCATTTCCAGCAGATTTTCGATGCCCTGTCCGGTCTTTGCCGATACCGGGCAGAAAATCGTATTGCCTCCCCAGTCTTCGGGAATCAGCTCATGCTCGGAAAGCTCCTGATTGACTCTGTCGATATTTGCGCTCGGCTTATCCACCTTATTGACCGCGACAATGATTTCCACTCCCGCCGCCTTTGCATGGCTGATCGCCTCCACCGTCTGGGGCATCACGCCGTCATCCGCCGCAACGACGAGAATCGCAATATCCGTGGACTGCGCCCCTCTCATACGCATCGCGGTAAACGCCTCATGCCCCGGAGTATCGAGGAAGGTAATCGGCTGATCCTTGACTTTTACCATATACGCGCCGATATGCTGGGTGATTCCGCCCGCTTCCTGTCCGGTTACATTGGTCTTTCTGATCGCATCCAATAAAGAAGTTTTTCCGTGATCGACATGGCCCATGACACAGACAACGGGGGGTCTGGGAAGAAGCAGCTTTTCATCTTCATCCTCCTCCTTGAGAAGCTCCTCTATCACATCCACCTTCTCTTCCTTCGTACAGATCACATCATATTCGAGGGCGATTTCTTCCGCCTGCTCAAAGCTGATATCGCTGTTAATATTCACCACTTTTCCCTTAAGGAAGAGTTTTTTCACGATTGATGAGGGCTGGAGCTTTAATTGCGCCGCAAGATCTTTGATCGTCAGCACTTCGGGAATGATGATTTCCTTGATATCCTCCTCTACGACCTCCGCCTTCGGCTTCACCGGCATAATGAAGGGATGCTTGCTGATCTTCCCTTTTGCGGGTCCGTCCTCCGTGCGATGCTTCTTATCCGTCTTATTGGTGTTTTTAAAATTATTTTTATTTGCCTTGGTATTGGTCGTTTTCTTCGCCAATGCGGCATCCATGACCGGCTTCTTATCGGCAGCCTGCCCTTTTCTTCCGCCCTGCCTGGATTGAGGCCTCTGATCAAAGCTCTTTTCGTCCTTATCCTTATCCATGAACTCCGGTCTCGGGGAGCGGCTCTTGAAATCTCCGCTTCTTTGCTTTGCATATCCTCCGAACGAAGCTCCCTGCTCGCGGTTTACTCCCGGCTTCCTGTCCGCAAAGCCTCTGCCCTGCGCCCTGTCTCCGCTGCTCTGAGCCTGTCCTCTTTCCGAAAACGTTCTGCCCTGATTCCTCTCGCCGTATGTTCCCTGATTTCTGTCACCGTAGGTTCCCTGCGCTCTCTCACCGAATCCGCTCTTCGTGCCGAAGCGATTGCCCTGCGCTCTCTGCCCCTCGTCTCTGGGTCTGCTCTCCCTGCCGGAACGGCTTTGACCTCCCTGTGCAAATCCCTGTGTCCTCCTGCTGTCCTGCTGCCTGATCTCTCTTCTTGGTCTTTGCCCCTGATTCGATCTGTTTGCGAAATCCTTATTTCTGTCTGCGGATTTTTCGGGCATTCTCTCGCGGGTTTTTTCCGTTCCTCCGCTTGCTTGTGCCGCTTTATCTTCTCGGATTTCTCTGCCTTCCTCTCTTACACCTGCGGTCTTTTTATTCTCTGTTGCGAGTCTCTGGTTTTGTGCAGCTTCAAGCTTTCCGCTCGTTTTGCTCTCTTCAAGGCTCGTTTTCTCAGCTAAATTGCTCTTGGAGCTCTCTGTCATAGTATTCAAATCTCTCTCTTTTCTATCCTCAAATTTCTCTTTCGACTCGGTGACCGGAGCCGCTTTTTTGATCTCGCTCTCCTCCCTGCCCAAATCCTCAGCTTCCTGCTTTTTGGGTGCGGGCGAAGCTTCTTTTATCTTTCCCTCTCCGGGTTCAGGTGAGGTGAGCACCTTGTCCTTGATCTGCTTTTGCAGATTTTGCTGCAAGGGTTTTTTCTGCTGCGCATTCTGAGGACGGAAAACCGCCGCAAATTTCTTTTTATGAGGTTCCGCCGCTCCCTCTTTTTGCTCCTTCTTCGGCGGCTCCTCCTTTGCCGGCAGAGGAGCCTTCTCCTCCTTTACCGCAGCAAAGCTCTTTCTGAGCAATGCCGCTTCCGACTCGCTGATATTGGAAGCATGGGTTTTTCCTTCTATTCCGCTCTTTGCCAGCTCCGCCAGCAATTCTTTATTCGTTCTGTTCAGTTCTTTTGCCAAATCATTAACTCTCAATATGTTCTACCTCCATCGCCCTGATTTGTTGATCCAGTTCCTTGGAAAAGCCTTCATCCTTGATCCCGACCGAAGCCCTGAATTCTTTTCCTATCGCCTTCCCCAGTTTTTCCCTGTCTGCATAGATTCGCAGTTTCGTATGATAGTGCGCGCATTTATCCCGAAACAGCTTCTTGGTATTTTCCGAAGCATCTCCCGCGACGATTACAAGCCCCGCCTTGCCGCTTTTGATCAGCTGCTCCGTCGCAAATTCGCCGCTTACAACTTTTCCCGCCTTATACGCAAGCCCCAAAAGCCTGAGAACCTTATCCATCGATTCCCTCCATCTCCTGCATCAGTCTCTGATATACTTCTCTTCCTATCGAAGTTTTGAACGATCTCTCCAGACCTCTTGTTTTTTCAGCCCTTGCAATGCATTTCTTATCCTTGCAGATATACGCTCCTCTTCCGTTCATCCTTCCGCTGCTGTCTAATAAAATATCGTTTTCCGCCGTCTTTACGATGCGGACCATCTCTTTCTTCGGTTTTTGCGCTCCGCATCCTATGCATAGTCTTAAGGGCAGCTTCTTATTGTTCACCGAATATCATCCCTCTCTTCTTGCTTGTCCGTGTCTTTTTGCATTAAGCCTCTTCGCCCTCTTCCGCCTCATAGAAAGCCTCTTTTGCTTCGGCTTCCTCCTCCTGAAGCGATTCGATATTTTCGCCGCCGAACTCGATTTCTTCCAGATTGACCGCTCCCTCCGAGCTGTAATCTATTCCGAGCTGATCAAAAAGTCCGAGCTCTCTTGCCTGGGTCTCGCTCTTGATGTCGATCTTATAGCCCGTCAGTCTTGCCGCCAGCCTTGCATTCTGTCCTTCTTTTCCGATTGCAAGCGAAAGCTGGTAATCGGGCACGATAACCTGCGCCTCTCTCTCATCCTCATCGGCAACCACACAGATTACCTTTGCCGGGCTCAGTGCATTCTCAATCAGCAGCGCGGGGTTATCATCCCAATTGATGATATCGATCTTCTCTCCCCTCAGCTCGTCTACGACGGCATTTACCCTTGAGCCGTTAAATCCGACACAGGAGCCCACCGCATCCACATTTTCATCATGGCTGAGCACTGCCATCTTCGTTCTGGAGCCCGCCTCTCTTGCAATGGATTTTATCTCTACGATTCCTTCCTTGATTTCCGAAACCTCCGATTCAAAAAGCCGCTTCACCAGATCCGGGTGGGTACGCGACACGAGAATCTTGGGTCCCTTTGCCGTATCCTTTACTTCGAGCACATAGAGCTTGATTCTGTCCGTGGGCTGGAAGTTTTCTCCCTTTACCTGATCGCTTTCCGCAAGAATCGCATCGCATCTGCCCAGGTTGATCGCGATGTTTTTCTTTAAATATCTCTGAACGATTCCCGTAACCATGTCTTTTTCTTTCGAGAAATAATCATTATAGATGACCTTTCTTTCTTCCTCGCGGATCTTTTGGAGAATCACATTCTTTGCCACTCCGGTGGCAATGCGTCCGAACTCCTTTGATTTGATCGGAATCAAAACCCTGTCTCCGACCGAAAAATCGGGACCTATCTTCCTCGCCTCTTCCAGTGATATTTTCATTGCCCTCTCTTCCGGCGTGGGCTTATCCAGCTCCTCTACCACCTCTTTTTCCTGAGTTACGCTGTAATCGCAGGTATCGGGATCTATGCTCACCTTGATATTATCCGCCGTTCCGAAATTATTCTTGCATGCAGATATCAAAGAATTTTCTATCGCCTCCAGCAAAGTCGCCTTGCTGATATTTTTTTCCTTCTCCAGCACCTCCAGCGCTTCCATCAGTTCCTTATTCATTTTCCTTCTTCCTCTCGCTTTCCTAAAAATCTATTTTTAATCTGATAATCGATATTTCGCTGCGGTCAAAACGTACCATTTCATCATTGATCTCGATGCAGATGCTTTCTTTATCCGCTTCTTTGAGTATGCCGCAAAATTCCTTCTGCTTTCCTCTCGGCTTGAAGAGCTTCAGCTCCACTTCCTTTCCCTTCTCCCGGATAAAATCCCTCTCTTTTTTCAAGGTTCTGCCCAGTCCCGGAGAGCTGACCTCAAGGATATAGCTTTCCGAAATAAAATCCTCTTCATCGAGCCAATCACTCAAGGCTCTGCTGATATCGGCGCAGTCATCGATGCTTATGCCTCCCTCCTTATCCATATCGCAGTACACTCTGAGATAGTTTTCGGAGCCTTCCTTGACAAATTCCACATCGACAATCTCAAACTTCAGCTTCTTTTGAAGCCCCTCCAAAAAAGCCTCCGTCCTCTTTACATAAGTTTCACTCTTACTCATCCGCCTTGCCTTTCTCTGCTTTTCATCCGCAGTCCCATATACTATAAAAAGTGGACCGCATCCGGTCCACTCCTTTTGTAATATATTTATCCTCTATAAGAATATCACCTCCGAAGGCGATTTGCAAGCCTTTTTACAAGTTTTTTGCAAAATCTTTTCTTTCCCTTTGACTTGCAAAGGGAAAAAGCGCCTCCTTAGAGAAAATGGTTCAGGCAGATGGAGCCGTATGGTCTGATGCTCATTTTATACGCATTTCCCTTGCCCGTATGCTCTTCAATATAAGCGATATACTCATCCGAGAGCTCTTCCGGCAGCATCGCCATAATCACGCCGGCAAAGCCTCCTCCGTGCACTCTGCATGCTCCTTGTCCTTTTCTCCGGATAAAATCCTCCGTCAAGGCAAGGCTTATGCTGATGCCCTGCTCCTCATAAGAAGAATTCGTATAGCAGTTTTGCAGATATTTCCAAGAGGAATTGCCGCTCTCCTCAATCTTCTTTAAAAAGGAATCGAAATCCCCCTTCTCCAACGCCGCAACCGCCTGATCCACTCTTTCGTTTTCATCGAAGAAATGAATCGCCCTCATCACCGCTCTGTCTCCGGTCTCCTTGCGAACCTGAGAAAGCTTTGAAAGCAGGGTAGCCTTATCGAGCTCGGCTAAAACCGCCTTGCCGAAAAACTTCGCCACCTTCTTCATCTCATTGGGAATTGCGGAATAATCTTCGGAAAGATCCGCATGTCCCCTTCCCGTCTGTACGATGATCAAATCATATCCCGAATTTACAAAATCGAAATCCAGCTTCTGCACCTTCGGATTTTCGGGATTTTTAAAATCTATGGTAATCATGCCGCCGACTGCGCAGCACATCTGATCCAAAAGCCCGCTCGCCTTGTTCCAGTATATATTCTCCGCATATTTTCCTATATGCGCATATGCGAGCTTCTCCACCTTATCCTCATTAAAAAACGTATTGATGATCTGGCAAAGCAAAGTCTCGAAAGCCGCCGAGGAGCTGACTCCCGCGCTGGGAATCACATTGCTGCTGATATAGGCGTCAAAGCCTCCCAGCAGAAAGCCTCTCCTCATCAAGCCCTCCGCCAATCCCTTGACGAGCTCGATCACGCCGCTTTTTTCCGCGCCGCTTTCCAGATGATCCAGATCAATGCAAAAGGATCTGTATCCCTCGCTTACAATCCGAATCTTATTTGTATTGTTTTTTGCCGCCGCCGCGATACAGTCCAGATTAATGCTTGCACCCAAGATCTTTCCGTGATTGTGATCCGTATGATTTCCGCTGATCTCCGTCCTGCCCGGGGAAGAAAAGAGCATGATCTCTCCTTCTTTAAATTCTCTTTGAAATCCCCTGATCAGATTTTCATATCTTTGCTTCGCCTCATTTTCCCTGCCGTATAATTTCACAAAGAGCTCTCTGCATCCTTCAGAGCTTAAAAGTGCAAGGCTTTTTTCTGCATCCATATAAAACAAAACCTCCCTTTTTGCCGAATTCGCAGACTATTGTACCATGTTATCTTTGCAGCGTAAAGAAAATTTCTAAGCGATGCCTAGCACGATTCCTCCGTCGCAGGCATAGACCGTCGTCACTCCTGCCGCCTCTGTAAGGATGACCTCTTTGAATCTTTTGCTCTCTCTTAAAAGCTTCGCCACAAACTCTCCTCTTTCTTTATTGTTCACCATGCTCAGCACCGCGATCTGCTCTTCTGCCCCTTCCTCGGCTTCCTTAAGCGCAAACTCCACCATGCGGACGAGAGCCTTATTGATTCCCCTCGCCTGATCGAGCTTTAAGATCTTTCCTTCTCTTGCTCCCATTACCGGCTTGATATTGAGCTTGGTTGCAAAAAAGGCGGATAAACCGGAAAGTCTTCCGTTTTTCCTCAGGGTCTCCAAGCTTTCCAAAACAAAATAAGTCTTCAGGCTTTCTCTGAAGCGAAGAATTCTTTCGGAAATCTCTTCAAAGCTCAGACCTTCCGCAATCAGTTTTTCCAGCTCCAAAAAGATTCTGGTCTGCCCGGAAGCTGCCGAATGAGAGCTGAGCACCAGTATTTTCTTGGCATTTCCGTGCTCCTCCTCATAGAGCTGTTTTGCCAAAATTGCACTTTGATAGGTTCCGCTCAAATGCTCGGATATCGTAACCACAAAGATGCACTCCTCCTCTCCCTCGTAAGCCTTCTTAAAAAGCTCCGGCGAGGGGCATGCGGTCTTTGCGCCCTCGGGCGAGTCTGCCACTCTCTTCAAAAAATCCGCCCGATCGAAGTTTTCGTCATCCGACACATGATAAGAGCCGATCTGCAATGTAAGCGGTACTATATGATAATGAGGATCTTTCTTTTGTCTCTCGGTTAAATCCGAACAGCTGTCTCCGATAAATTTATATAACATAACGCCTCCATGATGTGGTTTTTAAAACTACATATCATTATAGGCATGCGGTAATATAAAGTCAATAAAAACAGGCGCTTTTTCGCTATTTTTCTTTTGCCTTTTCTCCCTCCTGATTCTCCTCGGCAAAGAAGCGGATACGAAAGGTGCTTCCTTCTCCCAAAACGCTCTCCACCTCGATATCGGCGCCGTGCAGAGCGGCAATTTCCTTTGCCATCGGCAAGCCCAGCCCCGCTCCTCCTCCGGAATGGGAGGCATCCGCCTGATAAAAGCGGTCGAATATACAGGCGATCTCGTCCTCACTCATGCCTATCCCCTCGTCCCTCACAAAAGCCTCCACGTTTCTGCCCGATTTTTTCAGCCCAACGAAAATCTCTTTTCCTCTTTCCCCGTATTTGAAGGCATTATTGATGATATTGGAAAACATCCTCGAAAGCAACACGGCATTGCCCCGAATACAAACACCGCTTTCAATCTCGCTGCGCAGATGCAGCCCATCTGTCCCGAGCAGGCTCATTTCTCCGCAGATCCCGCTCAGCAGTTCGGAAAGATCAAGCTCTGAAAAATCATATCTTCCCTCTCCCGCCTCGATACGGGAAAAATCCAGCATATCGCCGATCAAGGCGCTCATCTTCTTTCCCTGACGAAAAATCAGTTCCAATGCCTCCTTATATTCCTCTTTATTTCCGGAGGAGAGCGCATACTCGCATTCCGCCAGAATGACCGCCATCGGCGTTCTCAGCTCATGGGAGGCATCGGCGGTAAATCTCTTCTCCGTCTCAAAGGCACGGTGCAGCCGCGCAAACATCGCATTAAATACCTGCGCGAGCCTATGTACCTCGTCCTTTCCCGGACCGATATCGATGCGCTGCTTCAGATCCCCTCCCTCGCTGATTTGCGAAGCGGTGATGCGGATCGTTTCAATCGGCTGGAGCGCCTTTTTGGCAATCACAAATCCTCCTATGATCGAGATCAGGATGATCAGCGGCATGAAGGCGAAGGTCCATCTCGTAACTTGAGATATCTCTCCCATTCCCTCCTCAACGGAAATCACTCCTCTGAGCCAGAGCCCTTCCACGCCCCTGCGCACAAGCGCCCTGTCATAGATCAGATAGTTCTTTCCCTGCAGCCTGAGCTCACGCAGCATATGATCCGAAAATTCCGGCAAGGTCTGACCCGCCCTGATCGGATTTTCTCCGTACAAAAGCACCCCTTTCTCATCATAGAGCGAGGTATAGATATTATTGACGAGATCGAGATAATCATCGTCTATTTCCAGATATCCGTCATTATATTCCATATAGATATCGCTGTCATGATCGATGTAAATATCGGAAAAGCTCGCAAAAAATTCGACCTCGTCCACATTGTCCTCGACCTGACGGATCAGAATATTTCTCAGGTTCTTATCCTTGAGCTCCCTGCTGATATAGAGTATCGTAAATACGGTCAGACCTGCAATCATGATCATCAGCGAGGAAAACCAAAGTATGATTTTTGTCTGTAAGGAAAGATTTTTCATCCCCTCTCCTCTCATTGCCCGGCAGCCTCCTCCTTGATCACATAACCGACTCCCCGGATCGTATGAATCAGCCTCTTTTCCTGTCCGCTGTCTATTTTTCGTCTCAAATAACTGATATAGACATCTACGAGATTTGTTCCTCCCTCGTAATCAAAGCTCCATATATGATTTTCTATTTTCTCTCTGGAAAGGATGATCCCCGCATTTCTCATCAGATATTCCAAAAGCGCAAATTCCTTTGCCGAAAGAGAGATTTCCTTCTCTCCTCTCTTTACGCTGCGAGAAAGCGTATCCAGACTCAGATCCGCAATCTGAAGCATATTATCCGCCATTTGAAAGCTCTTCCTCGTCATCGCCCTGACTCTGGCGGAAAGCTCTTCCAGGGAAAAGGGCTTGACCAGATAATCGTTTGCTCCTTTGTCCAGTCCTTCGACTCTGTCCTCTATCGCATCCCTTGCGGTCAAAAAAAGCACCGGGGTCAGATTTCCCGCTTTTCTGAGATGGGAGAGCACCTCATAGCCGTCCGCCTTCGGCATCATGATATCCAAAATCACCGC
The DNA here is from genome assembly GCA_030529445.1 of Johnsonella sp. Classification (GTDB taxonomy): domain Bacteria; phylum Bacillota; class Clostridia; order Lachnospirales; family Lachnospiraceae; genus Johnsonella. The sequence continues at coordinate 31,592 of JAUMWW010000007.1, forward strand.
ATCGTAGCTGCCCGCATTGAGATATTCCATCGCTTCTCTGCCGTCAAAGCAGGCATCCACCGCATATCCTTCCGCAATAAACTTCTTTTTAATAATCTTATTCAGGTCTCTTTCATCTTCCGCAATCAAAAGTCTCATCCGTCTCTCCTTCCTTCTTTGACGATTCTCGGTCCGATTCCTGCAAGAGGACTTCCAGAAATCTCCGGTCTTTTTGATCCAAATCGGCTTTTTCGAGGAGGTCGGGGCGTCTTTTTAAGGTCCTTTTTATGCTCTCCTGCCTCCTCCATTCCGCAATATTCTTATGATGCCCGCTCAGCAGTATCTTCGGCACGCTCATGCCCTCATAGACCTCCGGTCTCGTATACTGCGGATATTCCAAAAGATTGTCTTCAAAAGATTCAAAATCCGCGCTCTCTTTATTGCTGAGCACCCCCGGCACCATGCGGCTGATCGAATCGATCATCACCATAGCCGGCAGCTCTCCTCCGGTCAGCACATAATCTCCTATCGAAAGAGATTCCGCTCCGAGCCTTTCCAGCGCCCTCTCATCGACGCCCTCATAATGCCCGCATAAAAAAACCAGATTTTTTTCCTTCGCAAGCTCCTTTGCATCCTCCTGACGAAAAACTTTTCCCTGAGGCGTCATATAGATGATGCGAGGCCTCTCTCCCAGATTTGCGCAAATCGCATCATAGGCATCGCAAATCGGCTCGGCCTGCATGACCATCCCCGCGCCTCCTCCGTAAGGATAATCATCGACATGCTTATGCTTGTTTTTGGCATAATCCCGTATATTGATACTCTCTATTTCAATTAAATTGCCGCTTCTTGCCCTTCCGATAATGCTTTGCCCGAGAACGGCTTCTATCATTTCGGGAAAGAGAGTCAGTATAAAAAATTTCATCTTCCGCAATACTCCTCTTTTCTCAATTCCGGCGATTCGGCTCTTTTATTTCGCCCTCCCTTTTAAAGATCCAAAAGCCCCTCCAAAAGATGCACTTTGATAAAGCCCCCCTCGACTTCCACCTCCAGGATGCATTCCTTAATATAGGGAATGAGGATATGCTTTCCCTCCGGCGGCTTGACCTCCATTACCTGATTGGCTCCCGTCGGCCATATATCCTCAACTCTTCCCAGCTTCCTGCCCTCATCGGTAATCACCTCGAGTCCGATCAGATCTGCAATATAGTTTTCGTTTTCTTTCAGCGGATCCGCATCCTTCCTGTCCATATAGATATCCGCATTTTTATAGGGAAAAAGCGCCTCCGGAGTATCGATTCCTTCAAATTTGCAGATCACCAGATTTTTAAAATATCTGACCGAGCTGAGCCCGATCCGGATCTCCTTCCCATCTTTCTTAAGATATACCTCCTTGAGCGCCGAAAATCGCTTCGGATCGTCTCCCGTCGGAAAAACCTTTGCCTCTCCCTTGATTCCGTGCGTATTTGCGATTACGCCTATTCTCAGTTTTTCTATCATCCTTCTCTTCCTTATTTCAGCGAAATCTTTCATTATAGAAGAAAAAGCAGATGATCCATCTGCTTTTTGCTTATCCTATCTCGAGTATCACTTTTTTCTCCGATTTGACGGATGCCGCCTTTACGACAGAGCGTATCGCCTTTGCTATCTTACCGGATTTACCGATTACCTTACCCATATCATCCGGCGCTACCTTGAGCTCGAGAATGATCTCATCCTCTTTCTCAATCTGGCTTATGCTGACCTCATCCGGCTTATCCACCAATGCTCTTGCAATTACCTCTACTGTTTCCTTCATGACAAAACTCCTTCTATCTATCCCTCAGGCAGCCTGCTTCTCTCTTCTTACTGAATGCCGGCATTCTTGAGAAGCTTTGCCACTCTGTCCGTCGGCTGCGCTCCGTTTGCAAGCCATTTCTTTGCGAGCTCCTCATCAAATTTAATTACGCTGGGCTCCTTGGTCGGATCATAGTATCCGATTTCCTCAATGAATCTGCCGTCTCTGGGGGATCTCGAATCCGCTACCACCACTCTGTAAAACGGTGCCTTCTTCTGACCCAATCTCTTTAATCTCATCTTTACCGCCATTTTTATTATTCCTCCTGATTATTAATAAATATCTATGGTTCAAGACCTTTGCTTTCCCTTGAAAGCCGGTCTTATCAAAAGCTCCTTTGAGCATTGATAAGCAGTTTTTATTTTACATCGGAAATTTGAATTTTCCTCCGCCGCCGAAGAGTCCGCCAAGACCTCCGCCTCTTTTTTTCTTTCCCATCAATCCCGGCATCTGCTTCATCATCTTTTTCATCTGATCGAACTGTTTTACAATGCGGTTTACCTCGCTGATATCGACTCCGGCGCCTTTTGCGATCCGGTTCTTCCTCGAGGGATTGAGGATCGAGGGATTTGCTCTTTCCTGTGCGCTCATGCTCAATACGATCGCCTCCACCCTGTTAAGATGCTTATCGTCAATATCCATAGCCGCACCGGGCAATCCCATTCCGGGCATCATGCTGAGTATGCTCGCTATGCCCCCCATTTTCTTGAGCTGCTGCATCTGATCCAAAAAATCGTTAAAGTCAAATTCCGCTTTGCGCAGCTTCTGCGTCAGCTCCTTTGCCTTCTCTGCATCCATATCCATCTCCGCTTTTTCAATCAGCGTCAGGATATCTCCCATGCCGAGAATTCTGCTTGCCATCCTGTCCGGATGAAAAATCTCCAGATCGGAGAGCTTCTCTCCCATACCCGCATAAAGTATCGGCTTTCCGGTTACCGCTTTAATCGAAAGCGCGGCACCGCCTCTCGTATCGCCGTCCAGCTTTGTCACGATGATGCCGTCTATCTCTATTTTTTGATTGAAGTTCTCCGCTACATTGACCGCATCCTGTCCCGTCATCGCGTCCACGACGAGTAAGGTCGTATCCACGGCAAGATTCTTTTTGATCGCTGCAAGCTCCTCCATCATCGCTTCATCGATATGGAGCCTTCCCGCCGTATCGATGATGACCACGTTATGATGGTTTTTATCGGCAAACTCCACCGCTGCCTTTGCAATATCCACCGGAGAGATCGAGCTTCCCATCGAAAAAACTTCGACTCCCTGCTTCTCGCCGTTGATCTTAAGCTGTTCGATGGCTGCCGGTCTGTAAACATCACAGGCAACAAGCAGCGGCTTATGCCCCTTGGATTTAATCTTTCCCGCAAGCTTTGCCGCAGTCGTCGTCTTTCCCGCTCCCTGAAGACCTGCCATCATAATGATATGGAGCCGTCCTCCTGCCTTGATCTCCAGCTCCTTCGTCTCAGAGCCCATGAGCTTGATCATCTCTTCGTTTACAATCTTGATCACCTGGTTTGCAGGACCGAGAGAATCCAATACTTCCGTACCTACGGCTCTCTCCTGAATATCGGCAATAAACTTTTTTACGACTTTAAAATTAACATCGGCTTCCAGAAGAGCCATCCTTACTTCTTTTAAGGCTGCCTTTACATCCGCCTCGGAAAGTTTTCCCTTGCCTCTCAGGCTCTTGAAAACATTTTGCAGTTTTTGGGTTAAGCTTTCAAATGCCATCGTTTCTCCTATAATTCGATAATCCTCTCCGAAAGCTCCTCAATCTGCATGACCAGTTCCGCTCTCGGATTTTTCCCGAATTCCTTTGCCAATGCATTAATGCTTTCGAGTATCTCTTTGGTTTTGGTAAATTTTTTGATCAATCCGAGCTTTTTTTCATAAGCAAGCAGGAGCTGATCGCATCTTTTGATCATATCGGATACGCTCTGCCTGGATATTCCCTCATCCCTTGCGATTTCGCTGATCGAGTAATCATTGAGCACGACTTCCGCATAAATTCTTTTCTGCTTCTGTGTCAAAAGCTCCGCATAAAAATCATACAAAAGCCCTTGCGTAACAAATTTTTCCATCTCTCTTTTTGATCATTCCTCCTCAAAGCACGGCAAACGGCAAGCTCCGGGAATTTCAGATCCTTCCGCAGCGACGCAAATTTCGTCCCTTTTTGAAGATCTCTCAAATACCCTGCCTATCATACCGTAAAAAAAAGAGGCTGTCAAGCAAAAATACTTGACAGCCTTTTAAGCCCACTTCTCCTTCCCGAATCAGGCGAGCGCTTCGGATTTTCCTCCTCTTCTCCTGTTTTGCCGGTCCGCTTCATACCATTTCCGTGCATAGGCGATAAATACATTGGCTGCGGGACTGAGATTATCCTCCGATAAGCATGCCACGCCGAGAATTCTCGTAAAACGCTCCTTAAAGCTGCGCACGGAAACCTTAAACGGCGCATCCTTTACCAGGAGCTTCGGAAGAACCGTAACGCCGAAGCCCGCTTCCACCATTTTTAAGGCGGAAAAATCCTCGTTGAGCTCATACTGCACATTGGGATGGATCCCGTAGCGGATAAAAAGCTGACCGGTTTCATAATCGAGCTTATCCGCCGTGGAAATATAATTATAGTCTCCGATATCGGAAAAAGAAATGCTCTCTTTTTGGGAAAGCCTGTGCTTAAGCGGGGTAACCAGGCAGAGTTCATCCTGACCCAGGGGAAAGAAATCAAAATTCTTTGCCGCAAAGCCGGAAGTAAAGATGAGATCGAGCTCATTTTTTAAGAGCATCTCTTTGAGTTCGCTGAATCCGTATACATATACCTCAAACTTGATATTGGCAAAGCGCTTGGAAAAATCCCTCAAAATATAGGGCAGCCAGTGATAGGCAATGCTTTGAATCGTCCCGATTCTCAGGAAGCCGAAATCAAGGCTGTTCAGGCTCTTTGCAATTTCCAGTATTTTTCTCTCCGCGGCGCAGATTTTTTCCAGCTCCTTCATCAGATGTTTTGTATTTGCCAAGGGCTCGATTTTATTTCTCTTTCTCTTAAACAGAGGAATCCCGATTTTCTTTTCATAATTTTTTACGATTTGGCTTACCGCGGACTGCGTATAATTGAATCGTTCCGCCGTCACCGAAAAACTGCAGGTCTTATATACATCGAGGATTACTTCATATTTTGACATGATCGCCTCTCCTTTTTCGATATCGAGTCGCTTTATACAGTATAGCATATCCCGGCGATAAAAAACCGATAAAACGCTTGGAAAACCCGATTTCCTTCCGCTCTTTTTTTGCCTCCCGCATTCCCAGTCTTTTCGTCGAGATTAATTATTTTTAATCAAAGCTTTAAAAAGCTTGGCTTGAGAATAGACAGAATACATTCTATAATACAGGATAGATTTGCGAGCTTTATTCTTTGTTTTTGTTCAATACGGCGGCGATTTTTTATTTTCTCTGAAAACATCTTTTCCGTCAAAAACGGAATGGGAATATATTTGTCACTATAACTATCATTCAAGATAAAGAGAGGAGATCAAATATGGGAAGAGAATACTGGAACGGCGCAGAAGCGGCTCATCGGCGGGTAATGATGAAAGCGGCGGGATACTCGGATGAAGATATCAGAAAAAAGCCTCATATCGGAGTCCCCAACTCCTATATGGCAGGGTCGCCCGGAACCGCCCATCTTCGTCAGGTCACGGAGGCGGTTAAGGAAGGAATCTGGACTGCGGGCGGAATCCCCGTAGAATTCGGCATTCCGGCAACATGCGGCAATGTCGCAAACGGAGCGGATGAGCTCAAATACGAACAGGTCGGGCGCGATATCGTCGCCATGTCGATCGAATTCGTATCCCGCGTCCATAATTTTGATGCGATCTGCTGCGTTGCAAGCTGTGATCTCATCATCGCCGGCTGCTATCTTGCCGCATGCCGCTTGGAAATTCCGGCTATGGTTGTTACCGGAGGATCGATGCAGGCGGGTAATTACCGGGGCAAAACCGTTGTGGAGGCGGATCTTGATTCCGCAAGATTTTCGGGCGCATCCGAAGAGGAGCTCATGGAAATGGAGGACTGCGTCTGTCCCTCCTTCGGCGCCTGCCCCTCCATGGGTACCGCAAATACGATGCAGATGCTCGGAGAGGTTCTCAATCTCGTCCTTCCGGGCACCTCTACCATTCCGGCATCCGACAACGCGAGGATACGCGCGGCGAGAGCATCGGGAAAATACATGGTGGAGCTTGCCAGATCCGGCAGGACGCCGAAAGAAATCATCACCAGAGAGGTCCTTGAAAACGCGATCATGTTTGATATGGCGGTGGCAGGCTCGACAAACGCCGTGCTTCACATCCTTTCTTATGCATATGAGCTGGGAATCGATCTCAGCCTTGCGGATTTCGAAAAATATGCAAAGGAGATTTACTGTATCAATGCGGTCATTCCGAGCGGTCCCTATACCGTCGTCGATTTCCATTATGCCGGAGGCGTAAAAAACGTAATGAAAATGCTTGAGAAAAAGCTTCATACGGATGCTCCGACCATATACGGAAATACATGGAAGGATATCCTTTCGGGGGTAAGGGCACAAGAAAACGAAGTCATCCACAGCTTGGAAAATCCCGTCGCCAAGGAACCCGGACTGAAGATCCTGCGCGGCAATATCTCTCCCGCGGGAGCCATCGTACGGCCGACCGCGGTATTTGAAGAGGTGAAATACATCAAGGGCAGGGCAAAGGTATTTGACGGAGATCAGCAGGCATATGAAGCCGTTATCGCCGGAACAATCACTGCCGGTGATATCATCGTGGTTCGTTATGAGGGCTGCAAGGGCGCTCCCGGAATGAAGGAGCTCATGCTCAGCATCGATGCGATGATCGGGCTCGGTCTTGATAAGAGCGTCGGGCTGATTACGGATGCAAGATTTTCGGGCTTTAATTACGGCGCCATCGTCGGTCATATTTCTCCGGAAGCATTTGACGGCGGAGTGATCGCATTGATTGAAAATGGAGATGAAATAGAGATGGATATCGCCGGAGGAAGCCTCAATCTTCTCGTATCCGAAGAAGAGCTTGCCCGGAGGAAAAAGAGCTGGGTCTGCCCTCCGCTCAAGCAGCAGAAAGGCGTACTCAATATCTACGCCAAAATGTGCCGTCCCGCGGAAGAGGGCGGAGCCATGCAGCCTTGGGATCTGAACGCGCAGTACAGACCGAAAGAATAAAATACAATACCTGACAGGGAGGTCATCAAAATGTTATTATTGTCCAGAGAAGACATCAAAAAAGTATTTACCATGAGGGATGCGATTTCCGCGGTTAAGCAGGCTTTTGTCCTTGTCGCGGAAAATAAATGCGTCGTTCCTCTTCGAACCAATATTCAGGCGCCGAAATATGAGGGATGCTTCCTCTTTATGCCCGCATATGTCGAGGAAATGGACAGCGCTTCTTTAAAAATCATCAATATCTTTCCTCATAATATTGACCGGGGCATCCCCTCCGCTCCCGCACAGGTTTTGCTCATCGACGGCAAAACCGGACTGGTGCAGTCGGTGCTTGACGGAACCTATGTTACCCAGCTTCGTACCGGCGCTTCTTCCGGAGCGGCTTTTGAATTTCTTGCCAAAAAAGACTGTAAAACAGGCGCCTTAATCGGAACCGGCGGGCAGGCTCCCGCCCAGCTGGAAGCAATGCTTTGCGCAAGAGAGCTTGAAGAGGTGAGGGTATTTGACAGCAATGCCGAGCGCTGTACCGAGTTTGCGAAAAAGATGCAGGATGAACTCGCCTCCTACCGGACAAAAATCCGTGCGGTCAGTTCTTCGGACGAGGCGATCGAGGAGGCGGATCTTCTGATTACGGTCACCCCCTCTTCCACCCCTGTTTTCGACGGAACAAAAATCAAAAAAGGAGCTACCATAAGCTGCGTCGGTTCCTATCAGCACCATATGCAGGAACTCGATCCCGCCGTACTGCCCAGAACCTCCAAAATTTATTTCGATTCCCGCTCCGCCGTGCTTTCGGAAGCCGGAGATATCCTGATTCCCTTAGAGAAAGGCATTATCAGCGAAAAGAATTTTACCGGAGATATCGGCGATGTCATCAGCAAAAAACTGGTCGGCAGAGAAAACGATGAGGAGATCATTGTTTACGAAACCGTCGGCGTAGCGGCTCAGGATCTCGTCACCGCAAAAATCATTTATGATAAGGCGATTGCGGCAAAGATCGGACAGCAGTGGAATTAAAAACAAAGCATGCACTCTCTCCTTTGGAGTGCATGCTTTTTCTGATCGGCTCTTCCTTTCCTATGCGCTCGAGTCCCGCAGACCGGTCGGCATATTCATCCGCTCGCGCTTTGCCTTGCGAGCCTCTTCCAGATCATAAAGCTGCTCGTTTGCATAAAATCTGTCCATGCCCTTATGATAATAAATCTCGGTTTTTTGCACCTTATAGATTATATCGAGCTTATCTGCGATTTTACAGCCATATCTGTTTTTAAGCTCCTGCATCAGCTCATGAGCGCCGATGCTTTGATGCACTTGGATGCGCTTCGTTCCAAAAGACTTAATGGTAATATTTCTGCTTCCCTTATAGAGGATGATATTTCCGAACATCGTTCCGAAAGAAAATCTCGGGTCAAAGCTCAGGAGATTTGCATAAAACCAGTCGGAAAATCCGTGCTTGAAGATTTCCGCCGTAAAACCGTCCGATTTCAGCGATTGTATGCTGAAATAATCTTCCTCCTTGGCAAAATCGTATACCTTATCACAAAAATTCTCTATGCTTTTTCTTGTGATTCCGCGTTCCTCCAGACAATGAAACTGAATGACCCGATTCGGCTCGATCTCGATCAGCCTGAGATTTCTTTTCAGTTCCATCAGCTTTTGAGAAAATATCTGGATATAGGCAAAACGCTTTTTATAAATGCCGATATCCGTGATTTCCTCTTTCGTCAGCAAATCTTCAAAATAAGCCTCCAAAGAAGGATGGTTCCTAAAGACATACCTTGAAAGCACGGAAAATCCCATTGTCTTAAGATTATAGGGATTGATCTCTTCAATATCCGCATGCGGAAGCAGGGTCTGATAAAGCTTTCTCACCTCATCGATATAGTAAAAATCTTCCGAGAGGGCGGATTGCAGAATTTTCTTATTTTGATAGGAGATCGCTTTCTGGTTAATGGAGTAAATCCCCTGATGATAATATTCGGCAAAGAGCTGAAGGTAATTGGTCATAATCGTGGCTCTGTCATATCCGTATTCTTCATGAATGAGATCCGCCAAATCCGCCTGGCTGATCGGAGCGTTATTTAACAGAAGATCCAGTATGGCGCTGTCACGATCGAAGTTTCCGAACTTGATATTGGGCATTCTTCCGCAGCAGAAATCATGATAGCTTCCTTCCGGTACCAGCTTCCTGAGCAGATTATGCAGCTCATACTGATCCCTGATATCATATTTTTTCATGATCTGCGGATAAAGCTTAATAAATTTCATCGTAGAAAATTCGATGTTTTCATAGGATTCCAGGTTGAGGATATCCAAAAGCTCCGTATAATCCCTCGCATCGATATCATAATGGCGAATCTGCTCATTCTGTTTCCAAAGCAGGAAGCGCGCCTCCGAAAGCCGGTTTTTTCTCGTCCGGCAGACCATTTCCGTATAATATAAATCCTCGTCATAGGCAATTCCCTGCTCTTCTAAAAATCGATTATATATTCTGCAAAACTCCTCGAAGGAAACATCCTCCGAACAGAATTTCCTGACCGCCAGCTCCTCGAGATCTCCCCTTCTCTTTTTTACCCATATGCCGTCCACATAGAGCTTATTGCGGTTCAGAAAGCCTTTGATCTTCTGTCTGATTCCGGCATCCAGATTTTCGCCGTCCTGCAATGCTTTTCGGATATTCTCCCTCCCCCGTTTGATATCCATCAATTCAAAATAATTAAAAAGATAAGAAGACATCCCCAGCCATGCACCCGCTTCCTTCTTATCCAATGCATAGTTCTCATATAAATAGCGAAAATAATCTTCCTCGAACCAGGAAACCCCGCTTTCGTTATGGTAGCACCTGCGCAGCCTCTCCACATCTCTTTTGACCACCTGGCGCACCCTCTCCCTCGTCAGCCCCTGCTCCTGTGCAATCGACTCCAAGGTGATGCCATGAAGCCTTTTGCGAATAAAATCCCGGCTTCTTTCCCCGATGCCGGCGCAGCACTTTAAATATTCCTCAAACTTTTCATAGACTCTGTAATAAAGATTGTCGACACGACGCAATTCTCCCTCTGCAAGCATCTTTTCGATCACCGATGCCAATCCTTCCTTCTTCATTTGCTTCGGCAATACGATGCTCTCCAGTATCTCCTCCCTTTCGAGTCCTTTGAACCCTATCCCCCGGTATATATCCAGAATCATTTTCCGAAGAGAAAATTCATCCCATAAATCCTCTTCTTTTCCGCTGCATACGGAAAGAATCCTTTCCTTGTTTTCGTCAATATAGCTGTCGATCAGCGAAAGAATATTATCCGCCGTCGCCTCCCCCATCGCGGGAAAGCATTGCAACTGAGCTCTGGTCTTAAAAATAATCTCGCTTAAATAAAAACATCCATTCTTAGCCAGCTGATTTTTTGCACGATTGGATAATTCCGTCTTCTCAAGCTCTCTGTCGTTGATCCTGACATACTCCAGAATTTTCTCATGAAATTGCGCCATACCGAGCATTTCGTATACGACATTCTTTTTCTTTTGATTGATCCGGGCATCCTCCGAGTTCGAATCCCGGCAAAGAAGAGCCTCGAGTTCCCGAACAAAAACCGAAAAATCGGATTCTTCTTTCTTTCCGGCTTCCTTGGCTTCCTCCATCCGCTTATACTCGGCGATCTTTTGGAGAATTTCTTCAATCGACTTCTTGCCCAGATTGCGCACCTTATACAGTCTGTCCTCGGTAAATTTAAACATATCTCCCACTGTATACACTTTCATCCTATGCAGCGCATTCCATGATCTTCTGGAAAGCCCTATTCTGTCAATCGTCAGTGTTCTTATATTCATCTCAGTCCCTTAGCTCTAATCTGTTTATCTTTACCATGAGCTCCTCCCCTGTTTCCGGATTTCAGTATAGCACTTTAACTAAATTTTATAAAGCAAAATTCTTTTTCTCCTTCTTAAAAACATGAGGAAAATCCCTTGACAAATGACACAGTGTCATTATACTGGTAATAGAATATCCGCGAAGAAAAAGGAGAAGGCATGCCTAAAAGTACATTTCTTAATCTGAGTAAAGAAAAACGCCGGGCTGTCATCGACGCCCTGATCGATGAGTTTGAAGCCCGTCCCCTTCCCGAGGCGACCGTAGCCCATATCATCGAAAAGCTCGGGATCGCCCGGGGAAGCTTTTACCAATATTTTGAGAGTCTTACCGAAAGCTATTTCTATGTGCTGCAGCAGGAAATCATTGAAACGCATGCATTATTTCTGAAGCTTTATCAGGCAAATCATCGGGAACTCATCAAAACTCTCGAGGACTACGGCTGCGCGCTTGCCGAAGAAATTTTTCAAAGCAGGCATTATGCGCTCTATAAAAACCGTTATCTTTATTGGACGGCTTCTCTTGAAAAAGAATGGCGCAATTATCTGCACAGGCATAGAGAAAGCCATCCCTTAGCAGAGGCGACGCACGGAGCACAAGAGATGTACGGATCGAATGAGATACAATTTGTCAAGGCGCTGATCCATAGCCTGATCCAGCGTCTCTTCTTAGAAGAATGGGATGCGGATACATTTTTAAAACACTATCGTCAATATATCCGATGGATTAAAGGAGGAATTTATCATGTTTAGACTAATGGAGGCTTTTTTTGATATTGCTTACCTCGGACTCATTGTCTCTCTCGGACTTCGCCTGCTGCTTGAGGAGAGAAAATCCGCAAAGCTCTTCGGATTTACGGCTCTTTTGCTCGGGCTCGGGGATGCTTTTCACCTCATCCCCCGCGTGATTTCGCAGCTCTCGCCCGGAGGCTTCGAGGCGCATACCGCGCTGCTTTCTTGGGGAGAATTTATTACGAGTATTACGATGAGCGTATTCTATCTTCTCTTCTATTTTTATTATCGCAATCTGAGCAAAGATTACGATAAGAGAAAAGACTATTCGGTATATGCCCTCGTATTGATCCGCATCCTCCTGATCCTTCTCCCGCAAAACGCATGGGGGGCACAGGGAAGCTACCTCTTCGGATTGATCCGCAATATTCCCTTTGCTCTGCTCGGGCTCCTTCTGATTATCTGGACGGGAAGGCGAAGGAGGGTCGAGGGGCTTAAGTATACCTCCCCGCTTATCGCCGCCAGCTTTTTATTCTATCTTCCGGTCGTCATCGGATCGAGATTTTTTCCTCTCCTGGGCATCCTGATGATCCCGAAAACAATAGCCTATGTGCTTCTTGTGGCAGTCGGCTACAGATATTTTATCGGCGGCTCTTCTCCCTTGGATCTTTTAAAGCTCTCCATCACTTTTTTATTTATGGGGCTTGCCGGTGGCGTGTTTTTCCGGGAATTTACCAAAATCTACGGATGGAACGAAAAAAGCAGATTGGCATTTATTCATCCCCATCTGCTCGTGCTCGGATTTTTATTTTTCCTCCTCCTCTATTTTATTCTGCGGGAGAAAGAAGAAAACCTGCTCTTTTTTCAAAAGCTCCTCCTCTATGTGACGGGGCTGACATGGACCGTATCCGCGCTCATGGTTCGGGGAATCTACGAAATCCTCTCTCGCAAGGGCGGACTCTTTCCCGATGCGGCGCTCTCCGGAATGGCGGGAATCGGGCATATTTTGCTGGGTACGGGGCTGATTCTGGTTATGCTTCAAATTTTAAGGAGGGAAGCCCGGGCTTAGCCCCGGCTTCCCTCCTTACGCTTATCCGCTGCGATCAAAGGCGGATTTTTTTGTAAATGCCGCATTTTGGCATAGCTTCGCTCTCCCTTTTTCATCATCATCCGGCAATAGATATTTGCCCCGATAAAATAAAAGAATAAATCCAAAGGATCGCTCACCGCCTTCGGATTGATCAGAGGCGCAAAATACTCCCATACCAATCCCGCCGACATCGCCGTTAAGATCAGCAAAAAACAGGATCTAAGCTCCTCCTTTATCCAAATAAATATAAGCTGGCAATAGCTGAGAAAAAATAAGGGGCAGAGCAGATCATTGAAATACCATCTGAAAAATCTGTTCAGATCTCCTCTCGTGATGTTTTTCAATAGCGCATTATTGCACGCAAAGAGCGCAAGAACGATGCAGATGCAGAATATCTGCCTTTTCAACGCCTCTTTCTTTTCGAATATCCCCCCCTCTTCGCTCTTTCTCATACAAAGCAGAGAATCAGGATGACTGCGGCAATCAAGATGATTCCCAAAAGTATTTTTACTAAAGTGGCTCTCATTTCGGCAATTCTCCCTTCCTTATTTACGATCCGCAGAATCTTCCATCCATTCTACGGTATAATGCTGACCTATCTCCTCTCCCACATTGATGACATATTGTTTGAGCAGTTCTTTTGCATTATGGTGCGCCTGCATCAAAAGGCTTCCGTCATTTTGTGCATGTATTTTCATCGATTCCTGCGCCCGGGCAAATGCTTCCGCCTTTTCCGCCGCCGTAATCTGCGTGAATTTCCCCGTCTCCGATATTAACTCTCCCATCGAATCCGGATCGGCATTGATATTGAGAATCTGCGCTTCCGGAATATAGATCCTTACCACCCCGTCCTTATCCGGCGCATTTACCTTAACCCTTCCCGCATCGATCCCGATCTCTACGATTCCGTCATACTCGATCCAGAATTTCTTATACCCGTACTGAAAGAGCCCGTATTGAAACAATCCGTCGGGCTGCTTCTCATATTCCGCAACATCATGGTAATAGCATCTGAGCGTTGCAAGCTCACAGATCTTATTTACTGCGGAAAACTCCGCCCGACTCTCTTTCCTCTCCTTTTTTCCGCCCAAAAACGGCAGCGCAAAAACAAGCGCAATAAGCGCAAACGCCGTTATCGCGGTATTAAAGAAAAAGATTTTCGCATATTTTTTCTCGGACTTGTTTTTCGACTCCCGCATAAGCCTCCTCCTCTCAGCTCCAGATGATGGTATAGCCCTGTGCCGCGATAAGCGGCAGGAGAAGAGCCTCTATGACGGAGCGCAGATTTTCCTCTGCCGAAATCAGCAGCTCTTTTGATTCCTTCGCCTCAGCCAGAGCATCCTCTCTGCATAAAACAAGCGCATCCTTTAATTCCAGCTTTGTATTGTTCGGAATGAAGGAGAGGGATTTCTCATCAACCGTATTGGAGGTGATCCTGATTTCCGGCAGTATCGGACGGATCGTCCTGCTTACATCATTAATCTCAAAGCGCACGGCATGCATATCGATTCCCGCCTTCACCGTCGCGTTATATCGTATATGGCATTTTACCCTGCCCTTCTTTTCATCCTGATAGAGCTTTGCGATTCCGTTATAGGTAAACTGCGAGGTCGAAAGCTCGGCGATATCAATCGCTTCCTTCAATGTCGAGGAGGTGATTATCGTTTCCTCCCCCTTTTCAAAAGGGGAAATCGGCTTGGCTTTGATCATCATCACCGCCAGAATCATACCGACTGCAAATGGCAAAAAGCTGATTATTTTCTTCATCTTTTTTCTCCTCCTATTATCATCATTATAATCAATCTCATCGGAAGATGACAAGTATATTCTGCCCGAAATCCGGAGCATTTACCGCCTTTTCTTCCCTTCTTCCTTCTTTTTTTCCTTCTTTCAAAGAAAGAATATAATTTTGCATCCAAAAATAAAATGCTTGATTTTCACCCCGTTCTTGCATATATTTGTGCTGTAAGCCGAAATAAAAAAGAGCTGCAATGCTTTCTGTGATTTTATTTTTATTTCGGAAAATCAATTTTAAATGGGAGAAAAGAAATGAGAACCATAGAGAACCGTTTGGGGGAACTGGAATTTCGCATCCAAAAATTGGAAGAGGAAATCCGGCTCCTGCGCAATGAAGAAAAAACCGAATTTGCAAAAAGCAGTTCGAATTTATTTGTGGAGCTTGAGAATCTTCCGAATAAAACCGCAGCCGAAGCATACAGTGCAGAGACGATACCTTTCCAAGAAGGAGAGCTCGGCAAATATGAGGCTTTGGATAAAACACCTGTCGAAAGTTTTTCTTCTCCAGAAGAAGCACAAGAGCAGCCTTCTCTAAAGAAAAACAAGGACAGGGAATCTTTGGTCGGAAAATACTTTATCGGCGCTTTGGCGTCACTCTTGATATTTATCGCAGCCGCATCCTTTATCGCAATCGTATGGAACCGAATCAGTCCGCAGATAAAGCTCGCCATCGTCAGCATCGCGGGGCTTGCACTGAGCGCGCTCGGATTTAAGATGACGCTTAAAAAAGCAAGCAATATCAGTTCCATTATTTTCGGAACCGGAATCGGGCTCGTCTATATTGCACTTGCATCGGCAAGTTTGATTTTTTCTCTGATCAGCCACGAAGCCTCCGCCTCGCTCTGCGTGCTTTGGACGATAATGATTTTATTTTCGCATCGCTATACCAAATTATATTTTACGATGGTCATCGCATCGATAGGTAGCTTTATCAATCTTTGTCTGGAACTTGCTTATATCGAAAGCTCCCGGGATATTTTGCTCGTTATCGTCTACACGGGCATCGTTATGATTATGCTGCTCTATATGAGCAATTCGCTTGACAAAATCCGCAATGTCATCAGCATCTTTTTCGCTTTTTTCAACTTTGCATTGATTTTCGGGTCAACTTTTGGATTTTGGGACTCGCCCTATCCTATGGCGCAGACCCTCGCTACCCTGATTATGCTGCTGATTACCAATTGGATGTATCGTTTGGCAAACAGAGAAGATATTCGCTATACTTATTTTCTTCTCTCCTTTTTCTCGACCTTGTTTTTATTTGCCAATATCGACTTTTCGTTTTCGGATTCAAAATGGCTTAATCTGAGCTCTCTGCAATGCTCCATCCTTTTCTTCGCTTTGATATTGGCACAATTTATCCTCAACCATATTTTATATCCGAAAATCGAGAATTTGCTGAGCATGTTCTATACATTGGTGCTCTATCTCGCGATGCTCATCATCAACAATATCCTCCTCGATCTTTGGCTGATGGGAGCGGCTCCCATCCTTCTTTTGTTTGTTTTGCGCAAAAAGCTCCTAAAGAAAAGCATTCCCCTGCTTTATCTGATGCTCTTTATCTTTTTGGATCTGCTTTTCAGTTATGACCAAAACAATGTTTGGACGCTTATTTTCAATATCGCCAATCTGCTCCTGCTCTTCTATATTTTATATGAAGAAAAAACCGAAAACCTCTTATATAAAAATGCGGCACTTGCCGTTTTGCTTTTGGCTTACTTTAAAATTTCCTATAATATCTGCAATCTGACGCATTGGAATACCCATATCTACGATATCGAAAATTTCCTTGCTTATGTGATGAGCGTCTGTACGGTGATGATTGCTTACAAATGCAAATACCTGAGCCATAAGGGCGAAGGGCAGCCTCATTCACTTCAACATTCAGGGCTTTATTTCCTTTCGATCGTATTATATTTTTTCGGAATGCGGGAAATATTCCGTGTCGATCCGGTGCTTCTTCGTTTTATCATCATGCTGGCAAGCTTGAGCCTTGCATTATTTCAAAGCCGTCTGCTGCTTTCGGATTATGAAAAAATCCCGGATCTCATCGGCATTTGGCTTGTTCTCAAGTATTTTATCTTTACCTGGGTCATGCTGCGCGCCTTCTGGGAGCTTCCCTTTGACTCCGTAGTCTACAGTGTTGCCGGATTACTGCTGGCGGTCGCTGCGATTTATGCCGGCTTTCAGCTCAAGATCAAAATTACCCGGCAATTCGGACTTGCCATCACGATGCTCATGGTCGCAAAATTTATTTTTGTGGATCTTCAGGGAGAAAACTCGATAACACGGGTGCTTTCCTTTGCCGCCGGCGGCGTGCTCTGCTTTATCATCAGCATCATCTACAACCGCCTCAGCAAAGAATAGCCGAATACGAAATCAAAAAAACAAAAAGCCGCGCTTTATTTTTCTGCAAAATAAAAACAGAAAAATAAAGTGCGGCAAATCTCTCTCCCGACAATAGGATATGATTTCCGATCAGCCTATCGGAATGACGCAATCGTATCTTTGCTGCCCGTCCAGATCCACCGAGCGTATTCTGACCGGAAGGCTGAAAATTTTTTCCAGATTGCTCTCCGTCATCACCTCCTGCGTCTTTCCGAAAATGGATTTCCCGTCCCTTCCGAGCATCAGAATATAATCCGCAAGAATCATCGCATGCTGGGGATAATGGGTATTGATAATGATCGAGATCTGCTTTTCCCTGCAAAATTTCTCCAGAGTCCTTAGGACGATCAGCTGATTTTTGAAGTCGAGATTGGATTCGGGCTCGTCTAAAATCAAGAGCTTAGGCTCGGTGGCGAGCGCTCTGGCAATCAATGCCATCTGCAGCTCTCCTCCGCTGATCTTACGGCAGCTCTTCCCCCGCAGATGAGAGATTCCGATCTCCTCCATTACCCTTGCGGCAATCTCCCTGTCTTTTTGCGAGGGCTGCTCAAAAAGCTTCAGATGAGCGTTTCTTCCGAGCAGGACCATATCCTCCACCTTATAGCCGAATACCGACTGCTTTGCCTGAGGCACATAGCCTATGCTCGTCCAAAGCTCCTTATAGCTGATTTCATCAAGTTTTCTTCCGTCTATCCTCGTTTCTCCGCTTCTCCAGGGCAGGAGCCCGAGCATGCATTTTAAGAGCGTCGTCTTTCCTACGCCGTTTGAACCGAGAATTGCAAGAATCTCTCCCTGCTTTAATTCGAGCTCGATATCTTGCAAAATATTCTTTTCTTTCGTATATCCAAAGCTGCACTTATCTATTCTGAATTTCAAAGTCCGGCTCCTCCTGTTTTACGCATTAAAAAAATGAAAAACGGCGCTCCGATCAAGGCGGTAAGGATGGATACGGGGATTTCTCCTGCCGTCGCGGTTCTGGCAAGCGTATCGATCAGCAAAAATATTGCCGCCCCGACGGAAATGGAAGCGGGAATCACATAGATATTGCTGTTTCCGTAGATCATCCGGCAAATATGGGGCACTAAAAGTCCGAGCCATCCGATGGAGCCGCAGGTGGAAATAATCGCCGCCGTAATCATTGTGGACGCCAGTATCGCCAGGTTTCTGGTCACTCCTGCCCTTACGCCCAGGGTCTTTGCCTCGTCCTCATTCAAGGAAAGAACATTTAATTTCCATCTGAGCAAAAAGAGCACCACCATCCCGGTAAGCAACGCGGGCATCGCAAAAAGCAAGGTTTTTTGTCTTACGGAGCTCAATCCTCCCATCAGCCAGAAAGTGATCGCGGGCAGTGCATCCTGCGGATCCGCCACATACTTGACGATGCTCACCATCGCCTGAAAAATCGAACCTACGACAATTCCCGATAATACGATCATAATGATGGACCTTTCATTCCTGATCCGACTGATCACAAAGACGACTCCTACCGCCGCCAAGCCAAAGACCATAGCCGCAGTCTGCACATAAAACATATTCCAGCCCATGAGTAGACCGAATACCGCACCGAAAGAAGTCCCCGTAGCGACGCCGAGAGTATCCGGCGTCGCCAGGGGATTGGAAAAAATGGACTGAAAGCTCGCTCCCGCGACGCTTAAGCCCGCTCCCGCAAGCAGGGCAAGCAGCACTCTCGGGAATCTCACCTTCCATACGACGGTTTCCGCCATCGGATTTACCTCCACCCGATTGATCTTATCGATGATCAGCAGAGCCACCTCTTTGATATTCATCGGATATCTTCCGAGTCCCATCGCAAAGAGTCCCAAAAAACAGGCAAAAATTCCAATCAGCCAAATGCTCAGTATCTTTTTTCTATGCAGCTTATCGGAATACCCCTGCATTTTAATCTTGCTCATCTTTCGTGTAGCCTCCAAAATTACCAGTTGCCTGCCGCCTCACGGGGAGGATTCAAAATATTGTTGACATCCTCATCCGTCAGCTCTACATTGAAAAACTCCTTATAATAATCCTTAAACTCCTGTGCGATATCGATATCCGCAAACTGCTCCGGATACATCTGCTTTGCCACCCAGAGCATGGTTACCGGAGTATCCACTCCCGGCGTAAAGGTACGGTAGGAGCCGAGAGGCATCTTATGTACTCTCTTGTTCTTCACCGCATTAACCTGAGACCAGTCATCCTCGCCGATCGCGTTATTGTATAAATCCTCCGGCATCGTGGACGTGAAATTCGTGATATAGATGAGATCCGGATTCCACTCATAGATCTGCTCCATATCGGTAGGGCTCGGTCCCTTCTTATCCAGCGCCGCCGCCACATTGATGCCTCCTGCCATATTGATCCAGAAATTACCGAAGAAATTCTGACCGGATACCACCATTGTTTTGTCATCATATCGGAAGATATGCAGAGCTCTCACCCTATCCTCTTCCTTGATATCCTTTACTCTCTCCTGAATCTCGTCATAAACCTTCTGGCTATATGCCGTGATCTTATCCTCTGAAGGACCCTCTCCCGGGAACATTGCCGCCATCAGTCTGAACCAGTCATTATAAGTTTCTATACAGTTATAATCATTCTGCTGTGCATGAACGGCAATACCCGTCAGCCCTGCATTTTCAAGCATCTGCTTCTGTTCGTCGTTAATCGCGCTATAAAGCACGACATCCGGCTCAAGAGCAATCAGCTCTTCGACATTCGGAGTTTCCCCGTGAATAAAGGAAGTATTTGATTCCAGAATATCCGGGAAGAGCTTGCCCAAAAGTCCGCTCTCCGCAGCCGCATAGGAGAAGGGCTCCATACCTACCACCTTCGAACCGGAACCCAGATAGGTCGTAATGACGGAAGGAAGAGGATACATGCTCAGAACCACTACTCTTTCAATCTTTTCCGGAACTTCGACATCGTTTCCGTTCATATCCTTTATGATTCTGGTTTTCTTCTCATTCTCAGAAACCGCGCTCTGACTGCTTTCCTGCTTCGTTTCCTTTGCCTCCCCTGCCTCGGAGGTGCCGCTTTCCTGTATCTGGGTTTGAGCCGTGCTTTCCGGCTTTGTCTCTTCCGGCTTTTTTGCACAGGCAGCCAATCCTACCGACATAATCAGTAAAGCGGATAATAAGATTTTTTTGACTCTCATAAAATTCTCCTTTATACTATGATGTAAATTTATTAATATATCTCCTTATGCATGAGATGATATTACAAAATAAACTCCTCTGCGCATGCATTTTCATGCCGTTTTTGCCTCGCTACCGAAATTGCGACTCATATCCCTGTCTGAAATGAGAGGATACCGCAAAATGAGGGAAAGGAATCTTCTCGGCATCCGTATCGATCAAATCCAGGATCAGTGGATCCGCCATTACCTTGCGATAGCCGGCATTGACCTCCCTCTCCAGATCAGCTTCCGTATCCAGTACCAAAATTCGGTTTCCGAGGGCTTCCTCCGCCCGAAAAGCCGTCGCAGCCCTTGCATTCCCCTCTTGCAGGGCAATGGCATGGGCAATCAGAGGATCGTGTATAATGAGCAGTTCTCCGCTCTCCTCTCCCCTGCTTTCCATGATCCGGGAGCATTTTTCTTCCATGCTCTTTTCCAAGGCTTTAAAATACTCCTCTGCCTCCCCTATCGGCAGTCCCGCCAGATAAGGGATTCCAAAATACTGCTCCATCCACTGCGCAAGCTTGATTCCCGCCTGATTTACAACCAAATTCAGCTTCGCCCTGCTCATCATCCTGATCTTTTCGAAGTCGGATTCTCTGCCGAAACTGCAAAGAATCTCATATCCCTTTGCCCTGATTTTTTCTTCGATTCGATCGATCTGTTCGGAAGTAAAATCCAGCGGGGTGATCCCGAGAATATTGACCGAGTTTTCTATTTTTTCATCTTCGGCATCCTCGGGCAGGAGGCGATCCAGCAATTCTATCCCCGCCTTTGCAATCCCCTCCCAATACTGCCCCAATCCGTTCGTATTTAAACCGAGGGTGATCACTCCGGATCTTTCTTCTATTTCCTTTGCCAAACCTTCAAAATCCGTGCCGATCACCAGAGGAACCGGGCTTCCCACTACGGCGATCACCTCGGGCCTGAGCTCTTTTGCCGCATCGAGTATGCGCCGTATATATCTTTCTTCCTCACCCATCGCCACATCTATCTTTCTGAGTCCGGAACAGAATACCCCTTTTTTCGAACCGTACCATCTCGGCTCGTCAAAGCCCGTATAATTTGCCGTACAGCCCTGTGCGTCATGAATGACAATCAGACTGTTTAAGGCGTAAAGAAGTGAACAGCTTCCCGAATAGTCCGGAGCAAAGGGCGGCAAATAAACGCTTAACTGACCCATTATATCACCAGCCCTTCTTCTTTGATCCTCGTCTGCAAATCCTGCGTCTCTTTTACCGCCTCCATCATCTTTTGCATTAAAAATTCGATTCCCTCGTAACCAAAACAGCCCTCATCCATCATCAGATTCAAAAAATGACCGGTTTGCGCCATATAGGCTCCGTCATAACCGATTGCCAGAACCTCCCGGTTGATATGTTCAAAAAGAATGGTCTTAAAATGCTGCGTCTGAATAAATTTGCATCCTCTTTCGGCAAGCGCCCTCATATAAGGCTCTTCAAAGGGAGGGAGCACCTGGGCGACTACCGCCTCTACATTAAATCCCATATCGCTTAAGGACTTCGCCAGATGAAAGGGTCTGCTGACGCTGCCCTGGCTGATCCGAATCGGCATATCCTTGATAAGCGCTTTGGCTTCTTCTATCGCCTCCAAAGCGGCGTTTTTCTCCCTGCTCAGATCCGGCATGGTTTTTACCCCGAGCTGCGCTTCAAAGAATTCATAAATCTTTCTATAGGATTCCTCCACCGAATCCGGATGGAAGCTCGTATATGCCGAAACAGAAGCAATTCCCTTCTGCCGCATTTCCGAAGCGGCACGTTCAAGAACCGGGGACAGATTCAGATTCCACCTGCTCTCCCCCATCTTCTGAAAGTCTTCAAAGCTCTGCTTCTCCTGCAGCTGGTGCACCTCTTCTATGCCCATAGCCTCCAAGAACCGGAATATTTCGCCGCTTCTCCTTAAGGGAACGAAGGGAACCAAAATATTCAAGGTCTTTTTCTTTTCTCTTCGGTGATCCAAAAAGGAATACATCATTGCCAAATTCGTAACCAGAGGAGGCGTCGATGTGTTCATCGTAATCGGATTCATATGCCCTGCCCTGAAATGTATATCCGGTATTTCGGCGTTGAGCTCTTCCATCACCTTATCCACATCGGTGCCGATCAGGTCATCCAGGCAGCTGACCACAACGCTCAGAGCCTTCGGTCTCTTTCTGAGCCTGCCCAAAAGCTCCTTTGTCGCCGATCTGATCTGCTCGTCATATCCTCTTGCAATCTCCTGCGCATCAAGAAAATAATAGCTCACCTTATGCTTGATATTCTGCCCGATTGCGCCCAGCGCCGAATGCCTGCCGCAGGCAGGGGGGCAGACAAAAAGAACATGAAGATCCGGAACGAGGCATAATATATGCACCAAACCCCAGTCTCCGTGACTTGGCGCCGTATACTCCAAGGATTCTTCGTATTGGAAGCAGCTCATACTCTCCTCCTTCTGCCGGTCGTACCGGATCTTCTCTTTTCATTTTCATCGCATATTTTTAAAATCGTACTCGCCAGATTCTCATAATCCCTTACAATATCCGCTTCCGGAAAAGCCTCGACTACGGTTTTTCCGAGAGCTTCCGCCTTCTGCACATAAGGGCTTCTTTGTATTTTTTGAATCAGGGGCACACCGATTTCCTCCGCCGCTTTATTGACCAAAGCCTCTTCTTCCTCGACATTTCTGGCATTGAGTATGATCCCCGAGCATCTTGCATATCCCCTGCTCTTAAACGCATCCACCGCACTGGCTATATTGGATGCCGCAAACAAGGACATCATCTCTCCCGAGGTTACGATAAAAATATCTTCCGCATAACCGTCTCGGATCGGCATCGCAAATCCGCCGCAGACCACATCTCCGAGCACATCATAAAGTACGATTTCGGGTTGATAGGTTTCAAACGCCTTAAGCTCCGCCAGCTTCTCAAATGCGGCGATAATCCCGAGTCCCGCGCAGCCGATTCCCGGCTTCGGGCCTCCCGCCTCGACACATAAGACTCCCCCGGAACCCGGATATACAATATCCTCCAGACGGATTTCCTCTTTTTTATCCCTGATCCGATCCAAGACCGTCGGAATGCTTTTTCCTTTGCAGAGATTTTTTGTAGAATCCGCCTTCGGGTCGCAGCCGATTTGCATCACCCTGTGTTTCTTCGCAAGCGTTGCTGCCAAGTTGGCGGTCGTCGTCGATTTTCCTATGCCTCCCTTTCCATAAATTGCAATTTTCCTCATTTTCCTCTCACCTTGTCTTTCCTGTCAGTTAGGTTTTGCTAACAAAATTAAATTATATTGCCTTTTATTTTTTATGTCAAGATGTTTTTGTTTTATCCTAAATCCTTCAAAAAAATCAGTAATATTGCATAGGGAATTTTGATCCGAAAAATATATTACCCATTAAAATCGCAGATAAAAACGGATAAATAAAAAATCGGATAATTGTTCTTTGTAAAATCTTAACACTTATCCGATATTGCGCTTCAATATGAAATTCTTTCTCATTCCCTCATTCTCAAGCGGAATTTAAGCTTTTTTCCCTTTCTTTTCACCAAGGTAGAGCTTTTCCGGGCTCAGTCTTAAAAAATAAAATGCAAAAAACAGAGCAATCAGCCCGCTGCTTCCCTCGGAAAGAGCGTATGCAAGATATACTCCATCCGTTCCCATCCTCTCGGGCAGAACATAGAGAGCCGGTATCAGAATCGCTCCGTAGCGGAGGATATAAAGAAAGGTGGATACCTTAGGACGCTTGATGCTTTGCAGATAGGTCGTCACGATTGAGTGAACTGCAACCATGGGAAGCATGGAAAGGTAAATTCTGATATTATGGACGCTGATCTCGATCAGGCTTCTCTCATTTGTAAAGAAGGAGATAAAAAATTCCGGAACGAGCTGAACCGAAAACAAAACCCCCGACATAAAGAGAATCACAAAACCAAGAGAAAGCTTCAACGCGGCATTGGTCCTCTCCGCTTTGCGCGCCCCGTAATTATAGCCGAAAATCGCCTGCGTTCCCTGCCCCACTCCATAGACTACCATCATAAAAAAATGAGAAACGGAAGTAATCAAAGTGATTGATGCCATATGATAATCTCCCCCGTAAGCTATGATATAGCGGTTGAGAATAATCGCCACAACCGTTCCGAATACCTGCATATAAAGCGTCGGCATTCCGTTCCAGGTGATTTCTCCCATACAGTTTAAGAATTCCCCCCTTTTCAGATCCGCAATCCCCTGCTTTCCCAAGGGATTTCTGCGAAAAAAGAAGATGATAAAGACCGTAACCAGGGTCTGGGAGATCACGGTCGCCACCGCCGCCCCCTTCACTCCGTAATTCCACACAAGAATAAAGAAATAATCCAAGACAATGTTTAAGACCGAGCTGATCATCACATAGAACATGGCTTCCTTTGCATAACCGAGGGCGCGCACACAGCTATTGAGGCAGTATCCCGTCAGACCGGGAACTCCTCCCAAAAGAATGATAGCGATATAGTCCTTTGCCATCGGGCAGACCTCTTTCGATACCTTCAATACCGCAAAAATATCATCTAAAAAATGCAAGGATAAAAGAGTCAGGATCAAGAGACTCACAATAATATAGATTGTTGCGGAAAGCAGGATTTTACCCGCTTTTTCTTCTTCCTCTCTTCCCATATGAATAGAGATTAGAGTTGCCGAACCGCTTCCGATCACCATGACGAATATCATCTGTACGATTTGCAGAGGCATTGTGATACCGACTGCCGTCAACCCCAAAGAATTGACCTTGCCCACGAATATTCTGTCCGCCACATTATAAACAGCGGCTGCCACCATACTGAAAATCGCGGTCACGGACAGTTTTAAAATCAAGGAACTTAAGTTCTCATTCCCCAAATCTTTCGCCAATGGTATCTCCCCCTACGGTCTTGATGAAAGATATTATAGTTCAAAATCCCGAATAATTCTATTGAATTTTATTTCTTCATGATGATTGACAAAGAATTCCTCTAAATTCAGATTTAAAAACTTCTGATTTATCTTTTAATGCCCGGAGGATTCCTCTTCTCCTATCTTCTTGCTGTACCAGGTACGGAAAGTTATGGTCATCCAACCGAGTACAAGTCCCAAAAGAAGATAAACCATCAAAGTAATAAATACTTCGGGATATGTTGCTCCCGGTATATACAGCATGGATCCGAAAAATGCGGCGCAAGCAACGTATACCGCAGGAATTAATCTAAAAAGTTTCGGGCATAACTCTAAATACATTAATAACCAGGCAATCAAACACACAGCCGCCGGAGCAGCCCAGAAGCCCATAGAGCCGATTGCTCCGGCTATCGTAAAGATAAAAATTCCCGATATAATCCCCATCACGAATGAAACGACCGACTGGATACCGTTAAAAACCGTACAACCTGGCATAAAATAGGTTGCCCAGCCCAAAAAAGACGCCCAAGAATATCCCACTCCGCCAGAAATAGGCATATGAGAATGCAGCATTTGATCGATCATCTGTATCATCCCCGCTTGAATGCCGACAAATAAGGCAATCGGAGTATGTTTTAAAACTTTCATCATAAGCCACCTCTTTCTTTCTACAAATTTACAACAAGTTTACTGATAAGTTTTTATAAAAAATCCTTTTCATTGATCACTCTTATCTTTTTTACAATTAAAAACTTTTTTATTTTTATTTTCTTTGTATTAATATATTTTTTCTTTTTTTATTTCCATAATTGATTGTTTTTATTGCTTGTTTTATTGTTTGAAATATATTATTTCTATGTAAATCCATTTATTTATTAAATATTATTTTTTAAAAAAATAAGTGCAGAAAACAGAAAATTCTCTCTGCCCTCTGCACCTTTCTCATTGACATCCTGTATTTGATCAATTTATAATTTTATATAAAATCCTTTTTTTCTTTCACTAATCAAGGTTTTCCTCTACTCCGCCCAGAACACCCTCTCATCTTTACGTTTTGCCGCCTGAGGGATTTCCCCGCTTATATATCCGACAGCGCAATACCCTATACCTTCCCATTCTCCATCTGCTCCAAGATTCGATAAAAACTCTTTCCACTCGTCCATCTCAAATTCTTCTTTTGCCCGATGTATCCAAATACTGCCCAGACCGAGAGAATGCGCAGCCAACATCATATTTCCTATAACGAGGCTCCCGTCATATATTCTGTTTTTAGAATTCTTATTCGCAAGAACAGCAAGAATTGCCGGTGCTCCGTAAAAAGGGTCGTATCCCTCCTGCCAGCCTCCGATCTTAGAATTGGACGCAGACAATCTTTCTTTTATCTTATCATTTGTCACCGCGACAATTATTGTTTCCTGTTTTCCCATAGTATTTGCCGCATAAAGTCCTGCTTCAATGATTTGTTCCAAATCTCCCTTCTTCGGCATATCCGTTTTGAATTTACGAATACTCCTGCGTTCTTTTATCGCTTTAATAATATCGTTCATCTCATTTCTCCTTATTATTCGGTTACGATATCGCCCGTCCAATTTATAATTCCGCCAAACTCATACACTTTAGTATACCCCATGTCTGCAAGTTTTTTTGATGCCTGTTTGCTTCGATTTCCGCTTCGACAATACACAAGAATGATCTCGTCTTTGTCGGGCAGTTCCTTTGGTTCACTCTCTTTAATGCTTTCATTCGGAATCAGAATCGCTCCGGGAATATGCCCCGTCGCATACTCTTCCTTTGTCCGAACATCAACGATAAGATAAGAATCTTCCCCTTCCATTATTTTCTTCGCCTCATCTTGGGAAATCGACTTAAATTCGACTTTGGCTGTCGTCTCCTCTCCATTCGTCGCCTGCCCTCCGGCAGCACATCCGCCAATTAAAAACATCAGCAACATGATAAATACAACTACATAAACCTTGTTCATCTTTCTTATCCTCTCCTCTTCCGAATCAAAAGTCCGAAAGTTTCTTATTTTTTTATAAAGACCTAAACCTGCAAGGTTAAGATCATCATTAAGTATACATCATTAATATTTTTTGTCCATACTTATTTTCACTTGCTTTTACTCTTCTGTCGAGTCAATCCGCTTTCCACTGATATTTTTTCAGATCTACCCTGCCGTTTTTTACTTCTATGCCCTCCGCTTCCAAGAGCTTTGCCTGTTCCCCCGCTCCTCCGAAGGCAAACTCCCCCGCAAGCTCCCCCTTTGCATTTACCACGCGATAACAGGGTATTTTATCCGGTTCGGGATTTTTATGCAGCGCATTGCCGACGGCACGAGCCATTTTTCTTTCGCCCGCCTCTTTTGCTATCTGCCCGTAAGTGGCAACAGAGCCATAGGGAATCTTCTTTACCGCCTCATAAATACGCTTGGAGGCGCTATCGCTGACCAGATCATAGCTTTCTGCAATCATCATCTTCAAATCGGCATCCGGGATGCTTCCGTCCAAAATGATCGTATTCCAATGCCTCTTATTCTGATGGTATCCGGGCAAAACAGCCTTATATACATCCCGCCAAAAGTACGCCCTGTCGGGATCGGTTTTAATATTGAGATTGATCAATCCCTTTCTCTCATAAGTCCAGAGAAATGCTTTTTTATTTCCCTTATAACGGACAAGCTGCCAGTTATTATTGCGAAACGGCGCATCCTGATAGGTATCGGGAAAGGATAAACCGTATTTCAACGCCTCTTCTCTGCTTTTCATTCCTCTTCCTCTTTTCTCCTCATTTTATCATCATTGCCGCTATCCTTCGATAGTGCCCCTAATTCCTCTTAGCTTCCACATATTTTATCAAAGGGAGAGAAAAAGGGCAAGTCGTTCCCCTTCCTCCGATATGAAAATGGCTGCAGAAGATCCGAAGACCTTCTGCAGCCTGTGCTTAGAACCGAACCTCCGCACGCAGTCTCCCGCAGGTTTTCTACAAGGCAATCCTAAAAGTATTATTATCCCTATTTTAAACTACACCTGAACATAAACCGATAAGAAATAACCGATAACAAAGATACCTTAATCTTGAACATAAACCTCCTGATTGTTCAACAATCTCATAATTCCTTGTACGGAAAATCATCTTAAATTTCCACTTCAAATTCAACGGTCTGATTATACTTGTCAAGAGCCATCTGCATTTCCATTATAGTCTTGGAAACGGATTCGTACTCCTTCTTAACCACCTCCAGATCATAATTGATATATCGATATTCGGGAACCGGATTTCTGGGCATATAAGAGCGCCTCTCTTCCCTCGCCTTGGGAAGCTGCTTACGCATTTGATCAAGCACCGATTTTCTCTTATTCAGCTGAGCCATCCTGATCAGAATCATATCAACGCTCAGCTCTGATTCACCTACGGGAATCTTCGCCGCGGCATTGCTTACATTCAGTACATGCTTGATCAGCGCAATCTGCTCATCCAGACCCGCGATCATAGATGCAACCTCCGAATAATCGTATTCCGGCACAACAGCTTCCTCGTTGATCGCTGCCACATAGCTACAGGATGTCGCCTCTTTGTTTATCCAAAAAATTTTATCCGCTTCCAGGCTTTTCAGTATTTTATTGGCATATGCCGATGTCATTTTCCTCATTTATCTGCCCTCTCTTTTCTCAACTTATTTTTTATTCTGAGATTAGTCTAAAGCAATCCTTGCGCTTTGTCATTCTACCTCCGGTTTAAAATAAAAAGCTCCATAAATGACTAAAATCCCCGTCAATGACGAGGATTTCTTCAATACCGGTATGCAGTAATCTGCTTAAGATTATAAAATTGTCTAAATTCGGCAATGATCTGCCGGAAAGCCATTTATAGATTGCCTGCGGATTCTCAAATCCCATAGCCCGCTGCACATCCTTTACGGTATAGCCCTTTTCCTTCAGCAGCACTTTGATCCGTTCTCCCGTTTCCTTTTGTCGGATCGACAAATACATCGCTTCCATCTTCGTACCTCCGCAATTTTATTCCATCCCAAATCACGACTGTCAGATATTAAAGACCATTATATCGAATTCTGCGGAAAATGCATTAAACTTTTGGTTGAAAAATCTATGCCAAAGGAGTTAAGCTGCTAAAAAGTTTAATTTTAAACGATATGCAAATCCTTCCCGATATCATCGCAATGCTTTTTAATCCGCCCTTTGTTTTACCCCTCGGTATCTCTACGAAAATCCTGCTTGCATACGGGTTCTCTTTCTTCTCTCCGCTATGCTCAAGAGGTAATGCGGATACCCACTCTAATACAGCTTCGCCCCTGCCGGAATACGCCTGTCCACCATTAAGAGATTCAGCCTTTCTTCTCCCTCTTCTTTGTGAATCGCACTCAGAAGCATACCGCAGGATTCGATTCCCATCACTAGCCTTGGCGGCAGATTGGTAATGGCTACAAGTGTCTTGCCCACCAGCTCTTCCGGCTCGTAATAGGCGCGAATTCCGCTTAAAATCGTGCGCTCCTTTCCTGTTCCGTCATCTAAGGTAAACTGCAAGAGTTTCTTCGACTTCGGGACGGATTCACAGGCAAGAACCTTTACTGCTCTGAAATCCGATTTTGAGAAAACTTCAAAATCAACAAAGTCCTCAAACAGCGGTTCTATTTCCACTTTGGAAAAATCTATTTTTTCTTCAGTGAGAGGAGCTGCCTCGACAGGTTTCTCACCGTCCTTTTTCTCATTCTTTTCTCCTCCTAAACTCTTCATCGTCGGGAAGAGCAGCACATCCCTGATCGCCGGCGAGTTGGTCAGCAGCATCACCAGCCTGTCTATGCCGTATCCTATACCGCCCGTCGGAGGCATACCGATCTCCAATGCATTGAGAAAGTCCTCATCCGTATGATTCGCCTCCTCGTCTCCCGCTGCAAATGCCGCCTCCTGCGCAAGGAATCTCTCCTTCTGGTCGATCGGATCATTAAGCTCGGAATAAGCGTTGCACATCTCCCTGCCGTAGATAAAGAGCTCAAATCTCTCCACAAACTCCGGATTATCCGGTTTTTTCTTGGTCAGCGGCGAAACCTCGATAGGATAATCCATCACGAAGGTCGGCTGAATCAGATGCTTCTCGACAAATTCCTCAAAAAAGAGATTTAAGATATCTCCCTTGGTATGCCTCTCCTCAAATTCCACATGCTTTTCCTTGGCGATCGCCCTCGCCTCATCGGTATCCCTGATCTGCGTGAAATCGACGCCGCTGTACTGCTTCACCGCATCCAGCATTGTAATTCTGGCAAAGGGCTTGCCCAGATCGATCATTGCCTCCGCATAGGGAATTTCCGTGCTTTGACAAACCTCTTTTGCAAGATGCCGGAAAAGATTTTCCGTCAGATCCATCATCCCGTAATAATCCGTATATGCCTGATAAAGCTCCATCAGTGTAAACTCGGGGTTATGTCTGGTATCCACTCCCTCGTTGCGGAAAACCCGCCCGATCTCATACACCTTCTCCAATCCTCCGACGATGAGCCTCTTTAGATAAAGCTCCAGAGAAATACGAAGCTTCACATCCTCATCCAGAGCATTATAATGCGTATGGAAAGGTCTTGCCGCAGCTCCTCCGGCATTGGATACGAGCATCGGGGTCTCCACCTCGATAAAGCCCTGAGCATCCATGAATTTTCTGATTTCGCTGATAATTTTCGATCTCTTGACGAAGGTCTCCTTGACCTCCTCGTTCATGATCAGATCCACATATCTTTGCCTGTAGCGGATATCCGTATCCGTAAGACCGTGGAACTTCTCCGGAAGCGGCTTCAGGCTCTTGGAAAGCAGCTCCACCCTGCTCGCATGAAGGCTGATCTCTCCCGTCTTTGTCTTAAACACCGTACCCCGGACTCCTATAATATCTCCGATATCCAGCTTCTTAAATTCCGCATAAGCTTCCTCACCGACGCTGTCTCTTGCCACATAGGACTGTATCCTTCCCTGAAGATCCTGCACATGGCAAAAGCTTGCCTTGCCCATGATGCGCTTGGACATCATCCTTCCTGCGATCGAAATTTCCTGATTTTCGAGGGCTTCAAATCCTTCCTTGATCTCCCTGCTATGGTGGCTTGCCTCATACTTCGTTACGGCATAGGGATCCTTCCCCGCCTCGCTAAGCGCCTTGAGCTTATCCCTTCTCGCCTGAAGAATATGGTTGAGCTCCTCCGTCGTTAATTCCTTTTCGATTTGATTTGATAAATCTGCCACCTCAATCTCCCTCTTTTATTTTACTCTCTGTATATCCAAAATTTTATATTCGGATTTTCCCGCCTGCGTCTCTACAATTACTTTATCTCCTACCTTCTTGCCGATCAAAGCGCGTCCCACCGGAGATTCGTTGCTGATCTTTCCCTCCATGGAATTGACTTCCATCGAGCCCACGATCGTAAAATCTATCTCTTCTTCGTATTCCTTATCGTAAACCTTCACGAGGCAGCCTACGCTGATCGTATCCAGATCCACCTCATCTTCCACAACGACGATCGCATTTTTCAGCAGGTTTTCCAAATGGTCTATACGACTCTGTATATCTCTCTGTTCGTCCTTAGCCGCATCATACTCTGCATTTTCGGAAAGGTCTCCCTGCTCCCTCGCCTCTCTGAGCTTCTCGGAAATTTCCTTTCTTCTGTTAACCTTAAGGTCCTGAAGCTCATCTTCATATTTTTTAAGACCTGAATAGGTAAGTATGTTTTTCTTTTCAGACATTTCGCACCTCTATCTCCTGTTTATTACAAATATATAATGCAACTTTTTATTCCGTGCAATTATACCCTCTCTCCTTATGATTGTCAAGAAAGTATGTTAATAAAAAAACCTCGCGGAGTGCCGCATTTCAAGTCTTTTTCCATGATCTGCCCCGGCACTTTTCAGGTTTTCTTTATAAGGCAGAAATCATTGCTCTGATTTCCTCCGCTTTCTCCAGATGATTGATCCGGTTCCGGAATTTCGCCGCATCTTTAAATCCGTGGGTATACCACGCAATATGCTTCCGCATCTGCCTGATGCCCATATATTCTCCCTCATGCTCGATCTGCATATCCAAATGTCTCAGCATCATCGCCTTGATCGTTTCGTGATTTGCCGGCTTTGCCTCTTCCCCCTTTTCCAGATAAGCCCTGATTCGGGAGAAAATCCAGGGATCCCCCTGAGCTGCCCTTGCAAGCATCACTCCGTCGCAGCCGGTTTCCTCCAGCATGCGTTTTGCATCTTTTCCGCTTCTGATATCCCCGTTGCCGATGACGGGGATCTTCACCGCTTTTTTGACCTCCCGGATAATGCTCCAGTCCGCACTGCCGCTGTAGAACTGCTCTCTGGTTCTTGCATGCAGGGCAATTGCCGCCACACCGCAGCTCTCCGCTATCCTTGCGATTTCCGCCGCATTGATGTTTGCCTCGTCAAAACCCTTCCGAATCTTGATCGTCAGGGGTTTTTTCAACCTTTTTCTCATTGCGGAAAGAATTTTCTCCACGAGCTTCGGCTCTTTCATTAAAGCCGAACCCTCGCGATTTCCTACAATCTTCGGCACGGGGCAGCCCATATTGAAATCAATGATATCATATGGTCCTTCTTCCAGCCTCGCCGCGATATCCGCAAGAATATCCGGATCGGAGCCGAAGAGCTGCACCGCAAGCGGCGCCTCCTTCCCATTCGTTTTCAAAAGAATATCCGTATTTTTATTCCCGTATAAAATCGCCTTTGCACTGACCATTTCCGTACATAGCAGGGAGCAGCCCTCTTCCCTGCAAAGAATACGAAATGGCAGGTCGCTTACTCCTGCCATAGGTCCGAGGCAAAGCCCTCCGTCTATGTAAATATTTCCTATATAAAAGCCCTGCTTCATGATACCTCTTTGCCGAGGAAGAGAACTTTATAAAAAAGTTCCACCTCTTCCAATATTTCTTTCTTCTTCCGCTGAAAATGGCTGATTAAAATGCCGCTCTCTATCTCGTCAAAGAGATAGTCCCCCTCGGAAACCATAACCTTAAACTGCAGGCTTCCCTCCCGGTCAAAGCTAAGGGCGAGGATTCCCCCCGCCTTTTCGGTAAAGCTCACGCAAAGAATCTTCAGCTCGTCCTTGACGGAATTCGGAAGCATGCGAAACAAAGGATTGAAATAATATTTTTCCTGATAGGAGTTTGCCGCACAGATTACGATCCCCTCTTTTTCTTCAAAGGCTCCAAGATCATCAAATATTTTTTCATCCATAATTATCTTACCAGCATCCTGCTTATCCTGTACTGATCCTCCGGAATCTCCTTCTTCATCGCAAGCGCCTCCTGAATATCAAAATCACAGAATTCCCCGTTCTTATAGGCAACCAGACGATTGGACTTTCCGGAATGCAGCAGCTCCACCGCCTTTGCTCCCATAATGGAGGCATATACCCTGTCCTTGCAGGTCGGCGCTCCTCCTCTTTGCATATAACCCAGTATCGTTGCTCTGGTTTCCACTCCGGTTGCCGCCTCTATTCTCTTGGACATGGAAGAGGAATGACCGATTCCCTCCGCATTAATGATAATATGGTGCTTTTTTCCCCGCTTCCGGTTTTCGATAATCCTGTCAATCAGCGCCTGCTCGTTTCCGTCATATTTTTCCGGAAGGAGAATATCCTCGGCGCCGTTTGCAAATCCGCACCAAAGCGCAATAAAGCCCGCATTTCTTCCCATTACTTCGATAATGCTGCAGCGCTCATGCGAAGTCGAGGTATCTCTGACCTTATCGATTGCAGCCATTGCGGTATTTACCGCCGTATCAAAGCCTATCGTATAATCCGTGCAGGCGATATCCAGATCTATCGTTCCGGGAATACCTATCGTGTTGATCCCGAGCTCGGAAAGCTTGCCCGCTCCCTTAAAGGAGCCGTCTCCGCCGATCACGACCATTCCGTCTATTCCGTGCTTTTTGCAGATCTGCGCTCCGAGCTTTTGTCCCTCGGCATTTACAAATTCCGCGCTCCTTGCCGTATAAAGAATCGTTCCTCCCCGATGAATAATGTCCGAAACGCTCGTGCTGTCCATATCGATGATTTCTTCCTGTAAAAGACCGGCATAGCCTCTCATAATCCCTTTTACTCTGATTCCTTTATGGATTGCGACTCTTACCACCGCTCTGATCGCCGCATTCATTCCGGGAGCATCTCCTCCGCTCGTCAGTATGCCTATTGTTTTTACCTCTTTTGCCATTATACTTCTCCTTCTTTCCTGTATCGACGGCAAGAAGCCAAGCTTCCCCGCCGAAGATCCGTTGAACATTCTTTGCAGATGAGCCGGGATATCCGCCTTCCCTATCCAGGCAAAAGCCTGCTCAGCTTCTTAACATTATCCTTTCCCAGCCGTTTGGACCATAACTCATATATCATATTTGCATCGATGCCGCAAGTATCTTTTAAGCTTTTCTTTGCTCTTTCCCTGTTCAGATAAATAATCAGCTCATCTCTTCCCCGATACTTGGGAATCTCTTCAAAAAGCCGCTCCCTGTCTTTTTCAAAAGCCTCCTTATCCTCATATCTGAGCCAGAGCTCTCTCTTGATCTCATCGAATCCGTAGATTTCGCCGCAGATCAGCTTGCCGACCGGATCGTCTCCGATATCGGCTCTGCCCTTGATATAGATATAATTGCCTTCATAGAGCCTGCTTCTGTATTTTTCATATATTTTCGGAAAGATCACCGCCTCCACGCTTCCGTTCATATCCTCCAGACTGATAAATGCCATATTCTGCATATGTCTGGTCATCTTTACGTTCATGGAGCTGATCATTCCTCCCAGAGTAACCGTGCTGCCGTCCTCTATCTTTGCCATATTGCTTTCCTCATCCAGTACAAAATCCGAGGTCCTTGCATTGGCTATCCCCTCCATCTCTTCTCTGAAGCGCTCCAGGGGATGACCGCTGATATAGATTCCGAGCGCCTCCTTTTCAAAGGCGAGCAGATCTTCTTTCGAATACTCCTCCTCCTTCGGCATCTGTATTCGAAAACTCTGCCTCTGCGATTCTCCGACAAGATCAAAAAGGCTCATCTGCCCGCTGATCGCATTCTTTTTTCCCCTGCTCTTTTCCTCCAGCAGGGAGCGGGAAAGAATCTCCTTCTGCCTGCGGTTTCCCGGCAGGCTGTCCAGCGCTCCCGCCCTGATAAAGCTCTCCAGGGTTCTCTTATTGACCTCCTTATTGGAAAGCCTGTCAATAAAATCCTCCAGGGAATCATAGGGCTTACCCTCTTCCCTCACCCTGATGATCTCCTCCGACACCGCCCTTCCGACGCTCTTGATCGCGGAAAGCCCGAAACGGATTCCCTCTCCGGAGACGGAGAAGCCGCTTTCCCCCTCATTGACATCGGGAGGCAGGATGCTGATTCCCATACTTCTGCAGCTTAAGATATATTCCGAAACCTTGCTCGTATTGTCCATAACCGAGGTCATCAGCGCCGCCATAAACTCCTTCGGGTAATAATGCTTCAAATAAGCGGTCTGGTAGGAGATAAAGGCATAGCATGCCGCATGGGATTTATTGAATGCGTATTTTGCAAAATCGACCATCTCGTCGAAAATCTTGTTTGCAATTTTTTCTTCTATTCCGTTTGCAATGCATCCTTTTACTCCCTGCTGTGCATTGCCGTAAACGAAGTTTCTCCTTTCGTCATTCATGACATCGCTCTTTTTCTTGGACATCGCTCTGCGCAGAATATCGCTCCTGCCCAAAGTATATCCCGCAAGCACCCGGACGATTTCCATCACCTGCTCCTGATAGACGATGCAGCCGTAGGTCGGCGCCAGGATAGGCTCGAGCTGAGGGCAGTCGAAGCTGATGGAAGCTCTGTCATGCTTGCCCTTGAGATATTTCGGAATGAAATCCATCGGTCCCGGACGATAGAGCGAGATGCCGGCGATCACGTCCTCGAGATTTTCCGGCTTAAGCTCCTTCATAAAGCTTGCCATTCCCGAGGACTCGAGCTGGAATATTCCCTCGGTCTTTCCGGTGCCGATCAGATCGTAAACCGCCTTATCCTCATAATCGATATGCAGGATATCGATCTCTTTTTTATATCTTTTCTTCACCTGATCCAAGGTGTTCTGTATTACGGTAAGCGTTCTGAGCCCGAGGAAATCCATCTTCAAGAGCCCGAGCTCCTCCAAAATCCCCATGCTGAACTGTGTGGTCAGGGAGCCGTCGGCGGCTTTGGCAAGCGGCACATACTCGTCTATGCTTTTTTTCGATATCACGACGCCTGCCGCATGCATGGAGCTATGCCTCGGGAGCCCCTCCAGACGCCTGCTCAGATCGATCAGATTTTTCACCTCGGGATCGTTCTCATAAAGCTGTCTCAAATCCTGGCTCTGCTGCAATGCCTTATCCAAGGTCATTTTCAGATCGAAGGGAATCATTTTCGCGATCATATCGCATTTGGCATAGGGCAGATCCAATGCTCTTCCCACATCCCTGACCACGCCCTTCGCCGCCATCGTACCGAAGGTGATGATCTGGCAGACTCTTTCCTTCCCGTATTTTTCCACCACATAATCGATGACCTCCTGGCGTCTCTCATAGCAGAAATCCACATCGATATCGGGCAGGGAGATTCTCTCCGGATTGAGGAAGCGCTCAAAAAGAAGATTATACTTGATCGGGTCGATATCGGTAATCCCCATGCAGTAGGAAGCCAGACTCCCTGCCGCCGAACCTCTTCCGGGTCCGACGGAGATTTTTTTTGATTTTGCATAATTGATATAATCCCATACGATCAGGAAATAATCCACATAGCCCATGTTTCTGATGACCCCGAGCTCAAACTCCAGACGCTCGCGCAGATCTTTCCCGGGATTTTGATAGCGTTTTTTTAATCCCTCCTCGCAAATCTTCGTCAGATAGGCAAATGCATCTCCTCCTTCGGGAACATCATAGCTGGGGAGCTTCGTCACGCCGAACTCTATCTCCACATTACAGCGCTCTGCAATCTTTGCCGTATTCTCTATCGCCTCCGGAGCGAAGGGAAAGAGCTCCCTCATCTCCTCCTCAGATTTGAGAAAGAACTGTCCTCCCTCATAGCGGATCCTGTCCTGATCCGTGACCTTCTTTGCCGTCTGTACGCAGAGGAGCACATCATGGGGAATCGCATCCTCCGCATAGGTATAATGCACGTCATTGGTCGCCACCAGCTCTATGCCGGTTTCTTTGCTCATTTTCAAAAGCGATTGATTTACGAGTTTTTGTGCGGCATCCTCTCCGTGATTTTGCAGCTCGAGAAAGAAATTTCCTTTGCCGAATATCTCCTCATAACGCAGCGCCGCCTCCTTCGCCTCCTCGTAGCTCCCCTTTACGATAGATCTTGCCACCTCGCCCGCAAGGCAGGCGGATAATGCGATAACGCCCTCGCTATGCGCCCTGAGCACCTCATAATCCACTCTCGGTCTGTAATAAAATCCGTCCGTGAAACCTCTCGAAACGATCTTCATCAGATTGGAGTAGCCCGTATTATTCTCTGCCAGAAGCACGAGATGATAATACCTCTCCTCCCCGCTGACCCTCTCTCTGTCAAAGCGCGATCCCGGGCTTACATAGACCTCCGATCCGAGGATGGGCTTGATTCCGGCTGATTTTGCGGCATGGTAAAAATCGATCACGCCGTACATCACGCCGTGATCCGTGATCGCAAGCGCATCCATCCCGAGCTCTTTTGCTCTTTTCGTAATTTCTCCTATCTTACTCGATCCGTCCAAAAGGGAATATTCCGTATGTGTATGCAGATGTGTAAACGCCATATCAAGCTTCCCCTTTCCTTCTATCCTTCCTATCCGCGCCTCTTTACCCTCTTATCTTCGCTTTTTAGGGCTTTGCTTCTTCACTCAGCCTATATTTAAATCGGACGGTATGGCATCTGCCACCCGTCCTCTCTCTTTACGATCTGTTTTGTTTTGCGAGACAGCCTTATACTCTGCAAAGATATTCTTCTATAGCCTGCACCGCAGCATGCTCATCCTCGCCTTCAGCAACCACCGTTACAGCACTCTGGTTATTAAGCACAAGCGTCATCATTCCCATAATGCTTTTCGCATTAATACTTCCCGTTCCGCTCTCCAGATAAATATTGCTCGCAAATCTGCTCGCAACCTGCACAAGCATAGCAATCGGCCTTGCCTCGGTTCCTGAATTAAGTGCCGGTGTGATTGTTCTTTTTACCATAATAATTACTCTCCTCAATGCTTTACTTCTTTGTACTGAATGGTTATAGCGCAGATAGATTTTCTATATTTTCCGCAATCTCCGAAAGCTTGCGCAATCTGTGA
Organism: Johnsonella sp.; assembly: GCA_030529445.1. Taxonomy (GTDB): domain Bacteria; phylum Bacillota; class Clostridia; order Lachnospirales; family Lachnospiraceae; genus Johnsonella. The sequence goes on from JAUMWW010000007.1 coordinate 69,878, forward strand.
TTCACCCCGCTCTTGCTCACGGGAGGAGAGAGGATCTCTCCGAGCTCCTTCAGCGTCGCCTGCGGATGCTCAAGCCTTGCGTAAGCGATTTCTCTCAGCGCATCGGAAAGCCGCTCCAACCCTATGCTCTGCCTGATGAATTCGATATCCTTTACCTGTTTATAAGCTGCCGAAACCGTCTTATTCAGGTTTGCCGTCTCACAATTCACTTTTCGATTCACATCATTTCTGACACATTTGATAATTCTCGTATTTTCAAATGCCATCAGAGCGGAAACCGCCTCCATGGAGCCTAAAACCTCAACGATCTGCTCGCTCTCCTTAAGATAAACCACATATGATTTCTTCCGCTGTACAATCTTCGCATCCAATCCCAGAGATCTCATCAGATCTCGCAGCAGAATCGCATTCTCTTCATTGAAAAAAATAATTTCAAAATGATAGGCTTTTTCGGGATTCGATACCGAACCGGATGCTAAAAAAGCTCCCCGTATAAACGCTCTCTTGCAGCAGGTGTTTTTGATGATCATATTATCCTTCACCATGAGCGCATCTCTTACACTATAGTCCCGATCGACGAGCTTCATTCCTTCCAGGACTTTTCTCACTTCCCCGTCTTGATTGATTTTCAGGGAATAATAGCGTTTTTTAGCGGAAACATTCGGCTGTACTATAGAAATATCTGAGACTATATTATATGTTTTCTTCAATAATGTAAAGCATTTTCTGGCAATTGCCGGATAATCCAGCACAAGCTCCAATTGAAGCTGCTTTTTGGGTGTTTGGTTCACCTTGCCCAAAATACTTATGATTGCCGCACTCTCGGCTATGCAGCAATGCCTCGCTTCCGGAATAAACCTGGAAAGCTCTTCTTTTACTTCAGACGAAAATGACATTTTTTACCTTATCCTTATTAAATTCTTCTCCATATCCCTGTCTTCGGTCTTTACCTCGATATCCTCGATATGCTTGAGAGACTCCCCGAGCTCTCCGGCGATCAGCACCGATCTGTGCTGTCCTCCCGTACATCCTATCCCGATGACGAGCTGGCTTTTTCCCTCCTTGATATAGAGAGGAATCAGATAGGAAATCAGATCCTTGAGCTTTTCCAAAAAAACCGCGGAGCTCGGATCCGAGAATACATACCGTCTTACCTCGGCATCCTTTCCCGTCATCAGTTTCAGCTTTTCCTCATAAAAAGGATTCGGCAGAAATCTGACGTCAAAGAGCAGATCCGCATCGCTTGGAATGCCGTAGGAAAAACCGAAGGAAAGAATATTGACGAAGAGTTTTTTCTCATTCTGGGCTTTACAGAATATTTCCGCCAGCTCCTGCTTCAGCTCTTTGGCAAGAAAGCGACTCGTATCCAGCACATAATCGGCTCTTTCCTTCAGAAATTCCAGCTCCTGCCGCTCTTTTTCTATCCCTATCTCCAGCCTCTCTCCCTTTGCCAGAGGATGTCTCCTCCTCGTCTCCTTATAGCGCTTGATCAGGCTCCTGCTGTCGGCGTCGAGATAGAGAACCTCATAGCTTATGCGCTTTTCATCCAATCGCCTGAACACGCCTTCGATATCCTTAAGCCGCCTGCCGCTTCGGATATCGATTCCGATTGCCGCCCCTCTTGCCCCCATCGGAGAGGAGGAAAGCAGCTCAAAAAATTTAACGATCAGATCAATCGGAAGATTGTCCACACAGTAATAACCGTGATCCTCCAGCAGCTTCAAGGTAACGGTTTTTCCGGATCCGCTCATTCCGGTAACGATAATAAATCTCATGAAAAATCTCCAAGCATTTTGACCTCGGGTACGAGATCCACCCCACGCTTTTCCTTTACGATTCTTTTGACTTCATTGATTAAGGCATAAATTTCCGCTGCGCTCGCACCGCCCGTATTGATTACAAATCCGCAGTGCTTGGAAGAAACCATGGCATTGCCGATGCGATAACCTCTCAGCCCCGCCTCGTCGATCAGCTGCCCCGCAAAATATCCCTTCGGTCTTTTAAACGTCGAGCCTGAACTCGGATATTCGAGCGGCTGCTTACTGCTTCTCCTGCTTTGCAGATCTTCCATCAGCACATAGATTTTTTCTTTTTCTCCCCTCTCGAGCAGAAACTCCGCTTCCAAAACGATCCTGTTTAATTCCGCGATATTGCTGCTTCGATAATCGAGCGCCAGATGATCGGCATCCACCCAGAGTATCCTGCCCTCCGCCTCCAGAATTTTTACTCTGCGCAATACGTTTTTTATCTCCGAACCGTAAGCACCCGCATTCATATATACGGCTCCCCCTACGCTTCCCGGTATGCCGCAGGCAAATTCCATTCCGCTCAGGGAAGCCTCGGCGGCGGCGGAAGAAACCTCGCTCAGATGGTACCCGCTGCTGCAGCGCAGCAGCTCCCCCTCTATTTCAAGCCTCTCCCTGTACTCCGTCAGAGAGATCACCATTCCTCTGTATCCCTTATCGCTGACCAGAATATTGCTTCCCTTTCCCAAAATAAAATAAGGAATCTGACGGCGCCTGCAAATCCCGATGAGGGATCTGATCTCCTCTTCGGAAACCGGCTTGACCAAAACATCCGCAGGTCCTCCGACTTCGAATGTCGTATGCCCGCTCATCGCCTCGTTTTCATATATTTTCCCGGAACCCAACTCCCGTCTCAACTCGTCAATCAGTTTCATCCCTCGCCCAGTCCCCCATTATATTAATTTATCGATGGGATTCGCATTCCTGCTGATATTTGCCTGTACTCTGTTATAAAGCTCCTGCGCCGCATTATATCCCATTTTCTTTTGTCTGTGATTAACGGATGCCGACTCGCAGATCACCGCAAGATTTCTTCCCGGTCGGATGGGAAGCGTATGGCAAACCACCTTATTGCCGAGAAACTCCGTATAATTCTCATCCAGACCGAGTCTGTCATACTGTCTCTCCTTATCCCAATCCTCGAGCTTGATCACCATATCGATCTGCTGGGTATCCTTCACGCTCTCCACCCCGAACAGCGCCTTTACATCAATAATGCCGATACCGCGAAGCTCGATAAAATGCTTTGTAATATCCGGGGCGGTTCCGATCAGCGTCGCATCCGATACCTTCCTGATTTCCACAATATCATCCGATACCAATCTATGCCCTCTCTTGATCAGTTCGAGCGCCGCCTCGCTTTTTCCGATTCCGCTCTCTCCCATAATCAGAACACCCTCTCCGAATACATCCACCAAAACGCCGTGTATGCTGATACAGGGGGCGAGTTTCACCTTGAGCCAGCGTATCACCTCCGCCATAAAATCACAGGTGGACTGGCTGCTGACCAGGCAGGGCACCCCGTAGTGATTGCAGTATTCCAGCATATCCTCATCCGGCATATGCCCTCTTGCATGCACCACGCAGGGAACCTTATAAGAAAGGAGCTTATCGTAGATCTGCCTTCTTGCCGCAACATCCATCTGTCTGAGATATTCCTGCTCAACATGGCCGAATATCTGTACTCTCTCCGAATCAAAATGCGCAAAAAAACCCGTGAGCTGCAAAGCCGGTCTGTTCACATCGGGATGGCTCACAATGATCGCATCCGTATCGATTTCCGGTGTCATATTTTTCAATTCGTTTTTCTCTATAAATTCAGAAATGGTAACACCCAACATATATTTGCTCCTTCTATCTCTTTGATCTGTCTTAAAACCTGTTTTAGAATAACATAAAGCATAGAATTCATCAATCCTCCCGGGAGCTTTGATGAAAAAACGCATATACCGACTCCGCGGCTCTCCTGTCCATGCTCTCCACTTCGCAAAGCCTTTCCACACCCGCGTTCTTGATTTCTTCGATGCTCTTGAAATGCTTCATCAGCGCCCTCCTTCTGACGTTTCCGATGCCCCTGATCTCATCGAGGAGGGATTTTACCTGGGTTTTGCTGCGCAGGCTTCTATGGTATTCTATTGCAAAGCGATGCGCCTCATCCTGTATTCTGGTGATCAGCCGAAAAGCCTCCGAATGAATATCCATGGCAATTTCTTTATTCTCAAAATAAAGCCCCCTCGTCCTATGCCTCTCGTCCTTTACCATTCCGCAGACGGGCAGTTCAAGCCCGAACTCCGCCAACACGCCGAGCGCGATGTTGACCTGCCCCTTTCCTCCGTCCATCAGAATCAGATCGGGCAGGCTGTCGAATTTATCGTCCTGCTTCCTCTGAGCATGAGAAAGCCTTCTCTCCAAAACCTCTTTCATCGAAGCATAATCATTCGGACCGAGCACGGATTTTATCCTGAACTTGCGATAATCGTTGCGCTTTTGCTTTCCCTTTTCGTATACCACCATCGAGCCGACCGATTCTATGCCGCTGATATTGGAGATATCGTATGCTTCTATTCTCACGATATTGCCAAGCCCCAGCAAAGCTTCGATTTCTTTAAGCGCCCCCGTACTTCTTGCCTCTTCCCTCTTAAGCTTCATCGCATCCTGGGCGAGCACGAGAGCCGCATTCTTTGCCGCCAGTTCGACCAGCCTCTCCTTCTCTCCCTTTTGCGGGACAAAGAGCTTTACTTTTGTTCTTCTCTTTTCGGAAAGCCATGCACAGATCAGCTCCCTGTCGGGAAGCTCATATTGGAGCCAGATTTCCTTGGGCAAAAATGGAGTGCCAGAATAAAACTGCTTGACGAAGCTTTCCAAAATCTGCGGTTCTTCCTCCTCTACACTCAGCCTGATATAATGATGCTCTCTGCCGACCATCTTGCCCGCCCGGATAAAGAAAATCTGCACCACGGCATCCTCTCCCTCCTTTGCCATGGCGATGATATCTCTGTCCTCCATGCCCTCGGAGCTGATCTTTTGTCTCTGGGTGACATGGAGCAGACTGTTTAGAAGATCCCTGAGCCTTGCCGCCTCCTCATAAGCAAAATTCTTTGCCGCCGCATTCATCTCATCCTCAATTTGTTTAATCAGATCATGATGATTTCCGTTTAAGAAATCCAATGCCTTCCCGACTTCGCTGCGATAATCCTCCTTTGAGACATAGCCCTGACAGGGAGCCTCGCATTGATGAATATAATAATTCAGACAGGGTCTTTGCTTACCTATGTCTTTGGGCAGATTCCTGTTGCAGGTTCTGATCTTGAATGCCTTTCTCAAAAAATCCAAGGTCTGATTTACCGCCAATCCGCTGGTAAAAGGACCGAAATACTTCGCCTTATCCTTTTTGATCTGCCTCGTCATCATCATTCTGGGAAAGTCCTCCTTATGGATGAACTTGATATAGGGATAGGTCTTATCGTCCTTGAGCATCGTATTATATTTCGGTCTATGTTCCTTGATCAGGTTATTCTCCAGAACCAGGGCTTCCAATTCCGAATCCGTGACAATATATTCAAAATAGACGATTTTACTTACCATTTGGCTGATTTTCGCCGACTGGTCCCTGCTCGACTGAAAATACTGCCTCACTCTGTTTTTCAGAGAGAGCGCCTTTCCCACATAAATAATTTCGTCCCTCTTTCCGTGCATGATATATACCCCCGGAGCTGCCGGAAGTTTTTTTAATTCTTCTTCGATTACAAATGCCAATCCTTCTCTCCTTCTTCCTTCGCTTTGCGCCCCGATTTTTAAATGCCCCGGCTATTCCCTGAGCCGTTTCCCCTCAAATCGTGATTGCGTCTCCAGATATTTCGCTATGCCCCTGATCTGCGCTAAAAGCTCTCCCCCGAAGGGAGCAATCTCAAGCAGGGTATAGATCCCGCTCAGATCCTTTTTCGTAAATCGGCTCTTATTTTTCAAAAGAACCTCCCTCTTATCCGCATAGCTTTTTGCTTCCAGGAAATCCAGAAAATAATCTCCGACCTCCTCCGCCGCAAGCTCCTCCTCTTTTTCCTCCGTGCTTTTTAAATCCTCTTCCGCCGGATATGCTCCTTCCTTCTCTCCCCCCTCTTCTTTGAAAAAGAGGTTTTGTTCCGGAGAACCTTGCTTTACAAGGCTTCCTGCCTCGATTCTCTCAAAGCGAAGCCTGCCCTTTGCCTCCGGATATTTTTTCGGATCCAGTCTTTCGCAAAACATCGAAAGCGGTCTTGCATATACGGAAAAATCTCCGTACAGAGCCTGATACACGACCAGTATTTCTTTGCTTTCGCTATGCTTTGCGATGGTTATGATTTGATAGAGCCCTCCTTTAAAATGCCGATAAAAATCACCCTGCCTCGGTAAAGCCTGATCCTTCTTTTCCATATCTCCTCCTGCAAAAAAGATCCCGGCACGGGCGATCGCAAGCCTGCGATAAAGAAGCCATTTTTATGCCGAAATCAAAAATTTATTTTCCGCAATACATTTACATTATAACATATGCATGATATAATCAAAGCTTATTTTTTTACAATATAAGGAGTCAATATGGATAAGGGATTCGATAATCAAAAATATCTTCGTATGCAGTCCGAACATATTAAGGAACGCATTGCCCAGTTTGGTGATAAGCTCTATCTTGAATTCGGAGGAAAGCTTTTCGATGATTTCCATGCTTCGAGAGTACTTCCCGGTTTCGAACCGGACGCAAAGCTTCGCATGCTTTTGCAGCTTGCGGATCAGGCGGAAATCGTTATCTGCATTTCCGCCAGAGATATCGAAAAAAATAAGATTCGCTCCGATCTCGGCATTACCTATGATGTCGATGTGCTGAGGCTGATCCAATCCTTCCGTGAAAAGGGCTTCTATGTTGGAAGCGTCGTCATCACGCATTGCTCCGGTCAGACCACCGCGGAAAGCTTTAAGAACAAGCTGGAGAGGCTCGGCATCAGGACCTACCGCCATTATATGATAGAGGGTTATCCCAGCAATGTGGAGCTGATCCTGAGCGAAGAGGGTTTTGGAAAAAACGATTATATTCTCACCCAAAAGCCGCTCGTTATTCTGACCGCTCCCGGTCCCGGCAGCGGAAAAATGGCGACCTGCCTCTCCCAGCTTTATCACGAGCATAAAAGAGGGATCAAGGCGGGATATGCGAAGTTTGAAACCTTCCCGATCTGGAATCTCCCCTTAAAGCACCCGGTAAATCTTGCCTACGAGGCGGCTACCGCGGATTTAAACGATGTGAATATGATCGATCCCTTTCATTTGGAGGCCTATGATAAAACGGCGGTCAATTATAACCGCGATGTGGAAATCTATCCCGTACTCGCCGCAATGTTCGAAGGAATCTTCGGCGAATGCCCTTATAAATCTCCGACCGATATGGGCGTAAACATGGCAGGAAACTGCATTTATGATGATGAGGTCTGCAGCGCGGCAAGCAAGCAGGAAATCATCAGAAGATATTATTCTTCCCTCAATCGCCTGGTCAGGGGGGAGGGCAAATCCGAGGAAGTTTATAAGATCGAGCTTTTGATGAAGCAGGCAAAGCTGAGCACCGAATCCAGAAAGGTGGTTTCCGTCGCCCTCGATAGAGCAAAATCCACGGGAGCTCCCGCCGCTGCGATCGAGCTGCCCGACGGCAGCCTGGTGAGTGCAAAAACATCGGATCTCTTGGGCGCTTCGGCTGCATTGATTCTGAATGCGATCAAGGTGCTCGGCAAGATCGATCATCAGGTCAAGCTCATCTCTCCCACCGTCATAGAACCGGTGCAGATGCTCAAAACCAAATATTTCGGCAGCAAAAACCCGAGGCTGCATACCGATGAGATTCTTGTCGCACTCTCCATCTGTGCAGCCAAAGATCCTCTTGCAGAGCTTGCGCTTGCCCAGCTTCCCAAACTGCGGGGCTGTCAGGTGCATACCTCGGTCATGCTCTCCAATGTCGATATCAAGGTCTTTCATAAGCTCGGCATTCAGCTTACCTCAGAACCGAGATACGAAAACAAGAAATTATATCTTTAATACGTCAAAAAATCTCCATAGAGCAAAAATCATGCTTTCCGCCGAAAAAATCCCCCCGAATCTATGCCTTGAAGCAAAAGAATCGGGGGGATTTTTTACTGATTGATGAATTGGGCTAGTTGGATTCGAACCAACGATAAAGGAGTCAAAGTCCTTTGCCTTGCCGCTTGGCCATAGCCCAATAATAGAAATACCTTCATCTTGCTGATGAAGGTATTGTCGGGTGGGTAATGGGACTCGAACCCACGGCCTCCAGAGCCACAATCTGGCGCGCTAACCAACTGCGCTATACCCACCATATTCTTGCTTTTCAGCAGTTTCAACGAATCTCAGTATAATAAAAGCAGGTGATGGGAATCGAACCCACGTATTCAGCTTGGAAGGCTGATGTTCTACCATTGAACTACACCTGCAAATACGAGCCTGAAGGGATTCGAACCCCTGACCCTCGGCTTAGAAGGCCGATGCTCTATCCTGCTGAGCTACAGACTCAAATCTGTTTTTATCTCTGAACAAAATAAGGGAATCGGGGTGACAGGATTCGAACCTGCGACCCCCTGGTCCCAAACCAGGTACTCTAGCCAAACTGAGCCACACCCCGTTGGTTTCTGTTACAGTGTTCAGACACAAGTGATATTATATATAAGCGGAGTATGATTGTCAATAGTTTTATTTTTCTTTTGGTAAATATCTGCGGCAGCTCTTTTCTTCCTTTTTTCGGATTCCCTGTATTTTTTAAAAATATAGCTTGAAATTTTATTCGAAATGAGGTATCATAATATAGGTCATGAAAAACGGGATGTAGCGCAGATTGGTAGCGCACTTGACTGGGGGTCAAGGGGTCGCAGGTTCAAGTCCTGTCATTCCGATCAAAGAAGCTTAAAATCAGAAGAATAATGATTTTAAGCTTCTTTATTTTATTCCTTTCCGGATAAAATTTCCATCTAAAAAGGGAAGAGAGGACTCTCTTCCCTTTTTTCGTATTGTTTTTTCTTCAAAAATCCGGTGAGGCAAGGATCAGCGGTTTTATTCCTGTGTTTCTTCCGTCTTTTCCGCAGCTTCCTGTGCTTCCTCGACATTCTCCCCTGAAGGCTCTTCCGCCTGCTCTTCATTTGCGGCAGCGATCTCGAGGCTCTTAATGCTCAGAGAAATCTTCTTGTCCTCCTCGTTAAAATCAACGATCTGCGCTTCGATCTCCTGTCCTATCGTCAGAACATCAGCAGGCTTCTCAATATGCTGCCGGGAAATCTGGGAAACATGAAGCAGAGCATCCACTCCTGCCTCCAGCTCCACAAATGCACCGAAATCGGTCATTCTGGCAACTCTTCCCTGTACGATATTGCCCGGCGAATATTTCTGCGCCGCATCAAGCCAGGGATTTTCCTCCGGCAGCTTCAAGCTGAGCGCTATCTTCTCGCCGCTGATATCCTTGATGATCACCTTAAGCTGATCGCCGGATTTGAAAAGCTTCTTGGGGTTCTCGATCCTTCCCCAGCTCATTTCCGAAATATGCAAAAGCCCGTCCGCTCCGCCAAGATCGATAAATACACCGAAATCGGTTACATTCTTTACCGTACCTTCCACTCTGTCACCGATTTTAATTCTTTCAAAAAGCTCTTTTTTAAGCTCTGCTTTCTTCTCCACGATGAGCTGCTTACGGTCTCCTATGATTCTTCTTCTCTTCGGATTGCATTCCGTAATCACGAATTCGATTTCCTGACCCTCATACTTGCTCAAATCCCTCTCATAGGAATCCGAAACAAGGCTTGCGGGAATAAACACCCTGCTGTCATCGACATCTACGCTGAGACCGCCGTCTAAAACCTTAACGACCTTCGCCTTTAAAACTTCTCTGTTCTCAAAGGCCTCTTCCAGTCTCTTCTTGCTTCTGTCCTGCGCAAGTCTGCGGTAAGAAAGTGATACCAGGCCTTCTCCGTCATTCACCTTCAGCACCTTAACCTCAAGCTCGTCTCCTACATTCAATGCAGTACGCAAATCCAAAGCAGCATCGCTGCTATACTCGTTACGCGTTAAGATACCGTCAGACTTATATCCGACATTTAATATCGCATGATCTTCTTTTACATCAATAATCTTGCCGACTATAGTCTCTCCTGTACGAATTGTCTTAAGCGTTTCCTCCAACATTTGTTCAAAACTGAGATCTGACATTATTTTGAACCTCCTCAATGATATGTTTTGGGGTCGAAGCCCCTGCCGTAATGCCTACACTTCGCACAGAAACTAATTTTTTAGTATCCAAGTCATCAAGTGTCTGAATAAAAATGGTATTTTTGCAAGATTTATTGCAAATATCTACAAGCTTACTTGTGTTTGAGCTGTTTTTTCCACCGATGACTATCATGGCATCGACTTCCGAAGCAATCTCCTCTGCCTCAATCTGCCTCTCCTGCGTTGCATTACAAATGGTATTAAAGCAAGTAATATCATAACCCATAAACTTAATTTTATCAATAATTTTCTCAAATTTATTAAAATTATATGTTGTTTGTGCAACTACGGAAATTTTTGTCTCCTTCGGCAGAGCAAGATTGACAAAATCTTCTTCATCTTTCACCGCAAGCGTGTCTTCATTTCCCCATCCCTTGATTCCTTCCACCTCGGGATGTGAGGGATTACCAATGATAATCACCTTCCTTCCCTTTTTACATTCTCTTTCGACAATGCGGTGTATCTTTTTTACAAAGGGACAGGTTGCATCTACGATTTTCATCCCCGCTTTCTCCAGATCTTCCTGTACCGCTCTGGCTATACCGTGAGACCGGATAATGATGGTTCCTTTCTCCAGCCTGCTCAGATCCTCCCCCTCGTAAATGATATCGACGCCTCTTTTTTCCAGATCTTCGACCACTACCTCATTATGGATAATGGGTCCATAGGTATAAACCTTGCCCCCCTTTTTTTCCACTTCGTCATATACTATTTTTACCGCTTTTTCTACGCCGAAGCAAAATCCTGCGGTTTTTGCGGTTCTGACCTCTTTCATGACAGTCCGGTCTCCTTTTTTTCTCTGATCAAAGAGAGGATTTTCTCGATGACTTCTTCGATGCTCATCTTTGTGCAGTCTAAAAGATAGGCATCTTTTGCCCGGCACAGAGGAGAATGTTCCCTATTCATATCTCTCTCGTCTCTCTCTCGGATATCCTCTTCTATCCTGCTCTTTTGCGCATGAATCCCCTTTTCTTCCAGCTCCTTATATCTTCGGCGGGCGCGTTCGGCAACCTCAGCCGTAAGATAGATCTTAAGATCCGCATGGGGAAGGACGACGCTTCCTATATCTCTTCCGTCCATTACCACATTATGATGCCGGGCAATCTCTCTTTGCAATGCGACCAGCTTATCCCTGACCCCGGCATACACCGATATCGCGCTTGCCATATTGCCGATCTTTTCTTCTCTGATCGCCTCCGTAATATCCTCCTTGAAAAGGAAGATTCTCTGTGCCCCTTTCTGATGGCTTATCTTTATTTCGACCTCATCCAAAAGAGCTTCTATTTTTTTCTCTTCTTCGGCGGCAATTCCCTCTCTGATGAGGTAGAGCCCCATCGCTCTGTACATCGCCCCCGTGTCTACATAAATATATCCCAGCCTTTTTGCCACTGCCTTTGCTATCGTTGATTTCCCCGCACCTGCAGGGCCGTCTATCGCTATACTATACATAATCTATATTCGCTCCCGCACACCAGCCCGTCGACCAGGCGATTTGTAAATTATATCCGCCGGTCAGCGCATCAAGATCCAAAACCTCTCCGGCAAAGTAAAGATTTTTAACGAGTCTTGATTCCATCGTGGAGGGATTGATCTCCTTTATTTCTATTCCGCCCTTGGTAATCACGGCTTCATTAAATCCTCTTGTCGAGGATATCGTAAACTCCAATTGCTTTAAGCTCCTGAGCAGGGCACTTCTTTCTTCCCTGCTGATCTGATAAACCTCCTCATCCTCCTCTGCCCCGGACTGTCTGATCACCTCCGGAATGAGCTTTGAGGGCAAAAGATCCGCCAATGCATTTTTCAGGCGCTTATTGCGGTATTTGGAAAAATCCCTCAGTATCCTCTCATCCAGCTGCTTATCGTCGAGCGCAGGCTTAAGGTCTATCCTCAGCCGAAGCTTTTTCTCCTGTAAAATCCTGCCCGCATACGCGCTTGCCGAAAGAATCAGCGGACCGCTCACTCCGAAATGCGTAAATAAGAGCTCTCCGAAATCCGAAAAAATCTCTTTTTCCCCGCAAAAAACGGATGCCCTGATATTTCTGAGCGAAAGCCCCTGCAAGCCGGCAGCCTCCGGCTCCTCTATATTGAAAGGAACGAGGGAGGGGCTGCAGTGGCATATTCGATGTCCCGCCTCCTTGGCAAAACGGTATCCGTCTCCGGTCGAGCCGGTACCTCTGTAGCTTAGCCCTCCGGTCGCCACGATGACGGCATCCCCGCGGATCTTCTCTCCGCCTTTTTTCAGTTCTATTCCTATGCAGCTTCCTCCCTCGATCAGCAGTCCTCCCACCTCCGTATTGAGATAAAGCTCCACCCCGTACTCATCGAGCAGTTTCCGAAATGCCTTCAATACATCGGAGGAATGCCCGGAAACCGGAAAGACCCGATTTCCCCTCTCTATGCAGAGCGGGCATCCCGCATCTTCTACCATCCTCATGATGTCTTCATTGGTAAAGGCTTGAAATGCGCTGTAAAGAAACTTCGGATTGCTGACCACATGCTCCATGACCGTCTTCATATCCGAGGCGTTGGTGAGATTGCAGCGGCCTTTTCCCGTAATAAAAAGTTTTTTTCCGATCTTTTCATTTTTTTCGTACATCCTCACCCGATGACCGCCTGCCGCAGCGGAAATCGCCGCAATCAAGCCCGCAGCCCCCGCTCCTATAATCAAAACCTCGCTCATTTCTTCTCCTCTTGTCTGCGATCTCTTCCTCAAATGAGCAGCGCTTTTTTACACTTTTTCCCCGCTTTTTGCAAAACCGGCATTATAAGGCGGCAATCACAAAAATATCATAAATCGCCTTCATCGCCGCCTCAAAATCGCTGTCCCGGATTCCGATAATAATATTAAACTCGGAAGATCCCTGGTCGATCATCTTAATATTAATATGCGCATGCGCGAGCGCCGAAAACACTCTTCCCGCCGTTCCTCTGGTCGCACGCATCCCCCTGCCCACGACGGCAATCAGGGCAAGATTGGATTCCATCTCGATCGAATCCGGCGCAGCGAGGCGGTGGATTCCGGCTACGACGCGCTGCTCCTTGTCTTCAAACTCCTCCTGGTGCACGATGACGGACATCGTATCGATACCGGAGGGCACATGCTCAATCGAGATTCCGTTTTTTTCGAAGACTTCAAGAACCTTGCGGCAAAATCCGACCTCCGTATTCATCATCGCCTTATCGATATTGATCGAACAGAATCCTCTCTTGCCGGCGATTCCGGTAATCGTATACTTCGGCTTTTTACAGGTGCTTTCGACAATCATCGTTCCCTTATCCTGCGGTCTGTTCGTATTCCTTATATTGATCGGGATTCCTTCCTCCCGGACCGGAAAAATCGCATCCTCATGCAGGACGCTTGCCCCCATATAGGCAAGCTCTCTTAACTCTCTATAGGTAATCGTATCGATCACCGCCGGATCTTCAATGATTCTCGGATCGGCAACGAGCACGCCGGAAACATCCGTCCAGTTTTCATACACATCCGCATGGATTGCTCTGGCAATCAGAGATCCGGTGATATCCGATCCCCCTCTGGAAAAGGTTCGTATCCTGCCCGAAGCCTCGCTTCCGTAAAATCCCGGAATAACCGCTCTCTCGGTCTTCTCGAGCGCAGCCCCTATTTTTTGGTTGGTAAGCTCCGCATCCAGTATCCCCTTTTCATTGAAACGGATGAGGCTTGCCGCATCGATAAACTCATATCCGAGATATTTTGCCATAATGATGCCGTTTAGGTATTCCCCTCGGGAAGCGGCATATTCCCTGCCCGCCCCCGAAAGAAAATCGTTTTCTATCTTTGCAAACTCCTCCTTGAGATCCAGCTCCAGCCCCAGCCCCTCTATGATCTCTGCGTATCTGGATTTGATCTTTTCAAAAAGCTTTTTATACGAGCTCTTTGCTTCAACCGCCGCATAGACCTCGTAAAGCAGATCCGTCACCTTCTCATCCTTATTATCCCTCTTTCCCGGGGCGGATGGCACCACATATCTCCTGGAAGAATCCTCTCTGATAATCTCTCCGACTTTTTTAAACTGTCTTGCGCTGGCAAGAGAGCTTCCTCCGAATTTTACTACTTTATTCATCTTTCTTCATCCTCTGCTGCCGCAATTGCTTTCTTTACCTGAAATATTCCACTCCGGACTCAAATATTTTGATATCCTGTTCTCCGTAAATATTTTTTGCCACTCCCAAGCCCCTTCTCTCGCTATGCAGCATCTTTCCGAAGACTCTGCCGTCCTCGCTGGTAATTCCCTCTACCGCCATATAGGAGCCGTTAATATTCCATTCCTCATCCATAGTCGGATTGCCCTCGGGATCCGTATACCTTGTTGCAATCTGTCCTTTGGCAAAGAGTCTTTCCAAGACCTCCCGATTGGCAACAAAGCGCCCCTCTCCGTGAGATGCAGGATTGACATAAACCTTGGAAAGCTCCGCCTTCATCAGCCAGGGAGAGAGCTTGCTCACCACCTGAGTATAAGCCATCTTCGCAACATGCCTTCCTATGCTGTTCATTGCAAGCGTAGGCGAATCTTCATTCTGTATTCCCACCCTGGCATCGGGAAGGAGCCCCGTCTTGATCAATGCCTGAAAACCGTTGCAAATGCCGAGAATCAAGCCGTCCCTCTCCTCCAGAAGCTTATGGATTTCCTCCCGGATTACCTCGTTTCTGAGCACGGCGGCAAAGAATTTTGCGGATCCCTCCGGCTCGTCTCCCGCGGAAAATCCTCCCGGAAGCATCAGGATCTGGGCATTTGCAATCTCTTTTCTGAAGCATTCTATGCTTGAGCGGATATCCTCCGAGCTTAAATTCCTGAATACCGCCTCGGATACTTCCGCTCCCGCTCTCAGGAAAGCCCTCCTCGAATCATCCTCGCAGTTCGTACCCGGCATAATCGGGATAAATACCTTCGGCACCGCCTTTTTATGCCTGCATATATAGAGCTTATCCGGGATAAAAAGCTTGTTTTCCAAAAGCTCTCTTTCCTCGGATACCCTTGTCGGAAATACCGGCTCCAGCTTATGCTGATAGGATTTTATCGCCTCTTCCAGATCAATTCTGATATCTGCATACTCTATTTTTTCTTCTTTGCCGACCTCTCCCACTATCGTATAGTAAAATCCGAGCTTCTCCACATTCTCCGGAGCTACCTCCGCAAGGATATTGCCCCATGCGGGAGCAAAAAGCTCTCTCCGATCAAAATGATGCTCTATTCTGAATCCGAGCCTGCTGCCGAAAGCCATCTTCGAGAGCGCCTCCGCAAGACCGAATCTTCCGAGTGCAAAGGCGGAAGCGATAAAGCCTGATTTTACCGCCTGATAAAAGCCTCCATACTGGGTCTTCACCTGCTCGTAAACCGGCAGATCGAAATCATCCCTTTCTATCCTGAGCAGAACCAGCTTATTGCCTGCCTGCTTAAGATCCGAGCTGAGCGCCTCCCGATGGCTTCCCATCGCCACCGCAAAGGAAACCAGAGTAGGGGGAACATCCATATCCTGAAAGCTTCCGGACATCGAATCCTTTCCTCCGATGGAGGCAAGTTCCATTCCTTTTTGCGCGCTGTATGCGCCGAGCAATGCCGCAAAAGGCTGGCTCCATCTGTAGGGATCCTCACTCATTCTTCGGAAATATTCCTGGAAGGTGAAATGGATCTTTTGATAATCTCCGCCTCCCGCCACAATCCTCGCGGTCGAGTCGATCACCGCATAAACCGCTCCGTGATAGGGGCTCCAGCTTGATAAATAGGGATCGAATCCGTAGCTCATCATGCTGATCATATCCGACTGCCTTCCTACCATCGGAAGCTTCGCGCTCATCAGCTGCATCTCGCTCAGCTGATACTTTCCTCCATGCGGCATGTTTACCGTTCCCGATCCTATGGAGGCGTCAAACATTTCCACCAGCCCTTTTTGAGAGCATACATTCAGATCCGAAAGCATTTCAAGCCAGGAAGCCTTGATATCCTCTGCTTCTTTGAGAGCAAAGAGGCTTTCCTCCCTCCGGGGAAGCTCTACCATAACCTCCGCTTCCTGATGCGCTCCGTTCGTATCGAGAAAGGCTCTGGAAAGATCCACGATCGTCTTTCCCCTCCATCTCATCTTAAGCCTCTGCTCTTTTGTCACCTCGGCAACCAAAGTCGCCTCCAGATTCTCCTCCGCCGCAAATGCGAGAAAGCGCTCCACATCCTTCGGATCAATGACCACAGCCATCCTCTCCTGAGATTCGGAGATTGCAATCTCCGTTCCGTCCAGACCCGCATACTTTTTCGGCACCTTATCCAGATCGATATCCAATCCTCCCGCAAGCTCTCCTATCGCTACGGAAACGCCTCCCGCACCGAAGTCATTGCATTTCTTGATCAGAATGCTGACCTCCGGTCTCCTGAAGAGGCGCTGGATCTTCCTCTCCGTGGGCGGATTGCCCTTCTGTACCTCCGCTCCGCAGGTTTCCATGGAGTCTTCTTTATGGGCCTTGGATGAGCCGGTCGCTCCTCCGCAGCCGTCGCGTCCCGTTCTTCCTCCCAGAAGTATGATCTGATCGCCCGGATCGGAGCTCTTTCTGACCACATCCTCTCTTCTTGCCGCTCCCATCACCGCGCCGATCTCAAGACGCTTCGCCGCATAATCCTTATGATAAATCTCTTTTACATATCCCGTCGCCAAGCCGATCTGGTTGCCGTAGGACGAATACCCAGAGGCAGCCCCCAAAACGAGCTTTCTCTGCGGCAGCTTTCCCTTTATCGTATCTTTTAGCGGGAGGGTCGGATCCGCCGCTCCCGTCACTCTCATCGCCTGGTATACATAAGTTCTTCCGGAAAGCGGATCTCTGATCGCTCCTCCGAGGCAGGTAGCCGCCCCTCCGAAGGGCTCGATCTCCGTAGGATGGTTATGGGTCTCATTCTTGAAATTGATCAGCCATTCCTCCTCTTTGCCGTCCACCTCCACAGGCACGACGATGGAGCAGGCATTGATCTCCTCGCTTTCCTCAAGATCCTTAAGCTTGCCCTCCTTTTTGAGCTTTTTCATTGCAATCAGCGCAAGATCCATCAGAGAAACCGGCTTCTTTTCCTTTCCCCGGTAAATCTCCTCTCTATCCTTAAGATAAGCCTCGTAGCTTGCACGCAGAGGCTCTGCATAATACCCCTCATCAAAACCGATGCTTTTAAGCTCGGTCAAAAACGTCGTATGGCGGCAATGATCCGACCAATAGGTATCCAGAACCCTGATCTCGGTCATCGTGGGATCTCTTTGCTCCTCCTCCTTAAAATACTTTCTGATATGCAAAAAATCCCGATAAGACATCGCAAGATTCATTTCTTGATAAAGCGCCGAAAAAGCCTCCTCATCCATACTGCAAAAATCCCCGATCAGGGGCACATCCGCAGGAAGCTCAATGCGGTTTTCCAAGGATTGCGGCTTCTTCTCCGATGCCTGTCTCGAATCGACCGGATTGATGGAGTATTCCTTGATCTGTTCAAATTCCCTCTCCGAAACGCTGCCGCTGATAATGTATGTGATCGCCGTCCTTACGATTGCTTCCTCGTTTTCATCGATGAGCTTGATGCACTGCATTGCGGAATCGGCTCTCTGATCAAACTGACCCGGCAGATATTCCACCGAAAAAATCCTGTCTCCCTCCCGATGGGGAAAGCTTTCTTCATAATACCTGTCCAGAGGCGGCTCGGAAAAAATCGTATCGACTGCGGTTTGATATGTTTTTTCGGATATGTTTTCAATATCATAGCGAATCAATACTCTGATCTCCTCGAGCCCGCTTATCCCCAGATAGCTCTCGATCTCCTCCCTCAGCTCCTTCGCCCTGATTGCATAATCCTTCTTTTTTTCAACATAAATTCTTCTGATATTCATACTTCCTCCAAGATGATTATAGTTTTTTATTTGCAAAAACATATCCGGCAGTTATACTCTGACCGCAATTTGATTTTTCCTCAGAAATTCTTTAATATGCTCATCCCACGCCCTCTGCGCCCCCTGATCCATCGAAAAGCCGCTCAGAGAGCATGCGCTGACACAGCAAAGCCTCCTCTCGTCATATCGGATATTCAGATAGAGCCCCGAAATATTCGGATCGCAGAGCTCTTTCTCCATAAACCACTTTCTCTTTTCCTCCTCCGAAAGCTTGAGTACGATATGAAAAGACAGGGGGAGCCGCTTTCCCTTAATCAGCAAAAAAAATACCGGTCTGATTTTTTCCCATTTGGAATATTCCCCTATGCCAAAGCTCTCCTCTTCCCCCTGAGTATAATACCCCTTCTTCGTTTTCCCGTCTATAGAAAAAGTATTATAGGTATCTATTCTTGCCTCCGTCATCAAAAATTCATCAAATAAATTTCCGTCAAACAGAGCCTTCGTAAAAGGCTTTATATCCAAAATCTCATAAGAAACCATCAGAAAGCCTCCTTATATGCCTGAAAAAAATCTTTTCCCTCATAGGAAAAATCGATATTCTCGATAAAGCGCTCCCAGACTTCGCCGTCCATGCTGATCTTCATGTCCGCAGTATACTCCTCATAGGCTTTTTTGAGCACCTCGTCCTTCTTGTTTTTTTCAAGCAGAGCCTTCTTTTCCGCCGTGGCCTTCTCATCATATCCTATCACGCATTTATAAATATGATACTGCCCATCTATTTTTATGATGCCGCTGATCTCCCCGTCTCCCAGAAGGGAAACCGCCTGATCCGCGGTCTCGGGCAAATCCTCGTGCCCGACCTTGAGGATGATTTCCTTATTCGTCGAACGCAGCCTCGCAATATTATAAAAATCCGTTCCCTCCGCATTGACCTCGAAGAGTACCTGATCCGCCGTTTCCTTATCATCAAGAATAATGCGCTCAAGCTGCATGACCCTCGCCTCATTTTCGCTGACTTCCAGATCCTTTACCTCGATCAGGGAATTTCTCAGCTTCTGCGCCAGCGCGTATTGGGTAAAAATCTCTCTGATCTCTTCCTCCTCAAGCTTTTCCAGCAGCTTTGCATCCTTGGGCAGGCTTTGATAAACGCTTTCCGAGAGCTTTTCAATCTTTTCGCTTTCCTCCTCATCCAGCGCAATGCCCCGGGAATCCGCCATTTCATTTAAGACCTTAAGATAGACGAAGAAATGCTTCATTTCCTCCGCAAAGACCTCCCGATAGGTTCTTCCCTCCTCATCCATTTTTACCTCCCAGATTTTTTCGGTATAAACCTCCTCTACCTGCTTTCTCTGGGAAAAGCCGATCAGCAGCATCTGTTCCAGGCTGTAGTCCACTTTCAATTCTCTTTCTTCCCTCTTCTTTTTCTTCTCCGCTCCGCATCCGAAAAGCAGAGTCAGCGCCAAGAGGGGTAAGAAGATATAAGCCAGTTTCTTCATTCTTTCTCACCTCTGATTTCCTGTTCGTCCTAGAGCAAAAGCTTAAGAATCTTAAGAACGCCGTCGTTTTCAATGGAATCCGCTTCAAATCTCGCCGCTTTCTTCGCCTCTTCCACGGCATTCGCCATCGCATAGGAATAATATGCGCTTTGGAACATTTCGATATCGTTCCACTGATCTCCGAACACCATCGTCTCTTCCGGAGCAATTCCCAGGGAATCCTGCAAAAGCTTGATTGCCGATCCCTTGCTCACCCCTTCGTTCATGCAGTCCAGCCACATCTCCCCGGCATATTTCACGGAAAGCCTTCCGCGAAAGCGCTCGATCAGATAGGCTCCCTGCTCATATACCGGAAGTCTGGAATATGCCGAAATCTTAAGGATCTCTTCATCCAGCTCAAGCAGATCCTCTACCAGACGGATATCCGCCTTATATCCTTCTTTTACCCAGCCTATGATTCTTTTATCCGGGTAATCCGTATAATAGGAATCCCTGCATGCCGCAATAACCAGAAAGTTCGGATTCTCCCGCATCGCAAGGATGAGCTCCCTGCAGATCTCCTTATCCAGCTTATAGGAAAAAAGATGTCTGTTTTCCGTCCCGATCGAAGCTCCGTTATCCGATATATAAAAAATTCTCTTCTTTACGGGGGCAAAGAGGTTCTCTATGCTCGTGCGATGTCTCCCGCTCGCAGCTGCAAACTGTATTCCTTTTTCCTTGAGCTTCAGCAGAACCTCGAATATCTCCCGATTAATTTCGGTAGTTCCCTCCCTGACTAGAGTTCCGTCAATATCCGATGCAATCAGTTTTATCATGTTCTTCCTTTCTCTATGCCTCATTATACTTCAAAAGCACCAGCCACCTTAAGTGAACTGATGCCCTTCTTCGTCAGCTGTACATAAGATTATTCAATACCAATGCGATCAGCGTCCCGAGAATCGCTCCCATCAATACCTGCAAAGGGGTATGCCCGACAAATTCCTTTAAGGTTTCTTCAAAATCCCAAGGATGTTCTCTGTCCAAAACCTCGCTCCTCATGATAATATTGAGTATCCGCGCCTGCTTTCCCGTCTCTCTCCTCACTCCCATCGCATCATGCATGACCACGATCGCAAAAATCATGCTTACCCCGAATTCGAAGGAAGAAAGACCGTATCTGCACGCCGCCGCAACCGCAAGACCGCAGACGGTCGCACTGTGCGAGCTCGGCATTCCACCGCTCCCCCAGAGCCTCTCGAGTGAAAATGATTTTGTATACCATAAATCTATAATCGTTTTAAGTACCTGTGCTATAAACCATCCCGTTATTGCGCTGATCAGCACTTGGTTGGTTGCCAGCTGCTCAAATGTACTCATAATCTCTTTCCTATCTCCTCATCTAATAATTTCAACTCTTTTATGCCGGCACGAGCCTCTTCTTGATTCCCTCGAGCGTTTCTCTCAGGCTGCATACCTTATCCGCAAATAAAAGCACCATCCCCTCCGCAGACTTCGGCGGAATCGGGGTCAGCGGCCACATATGCCGCAGGATCATATTCTGCTCCATCTCATCGACATTGAAATATTTTACCGCATTATCCCTCGCCTTTGCCGGATGCGTCAATCCGTGAAAGCGGTCTCCGGTTTCCTGAAAATGCGTATGCCAGTCATAGAGGAAGAAATCATGCAAAAGCGCAGCTCTTGCCGCCCTCCTGTAGTCCAATCCCCTCTTCCTGCAAATTCTGTAGGTCATATAGGATACATCGATGCAATGCTCCTTGCAGCTCGTCGTCCCGTGCATCATATACTGATCCATGCTTTTAAAAATTTCGGAATCGAAGATATCCCGGATGATATCCATATACTCCTTATCCTTTGAAATTGCCATTAATCTATGTTCCATATCCTTAATATCCTATCAGCCAATCATAGAGCTCCTGGTATTCGAGCGCCGAATGATTCCACGAAAAATCCGCCGCCATTCCCCGGTCTATGATCTTGTTCCATTCTCTCTTTCTATGATAAAATACCTGCTTTGCATATTGCACGGTATCAAGCATCTCATGCGCATTATAATTTAAAAATGCAAAGCCGGTTCCTCTGTTTTCAAACTCATTATAAGGCTCTACCGTATCTTTGAGCCCTCCCGTCTCCCTGACAATCGGCACGGTGCCGTAGCGCAGCGCCATGAGCTGGCTCAGACCGCAGGGTTCAAAGAGCGAGGGCATCAAAAACGCGTCGCAGGAGGCATAGATCTTATGAGACATCGCCTCGGAATAATAAATCTGTGCGGATACTCTTTCCGAGTATTTCCAGTCATAATGCCGGAACATATTCTCATACACCTCATCCCCCGTTCCCAGGATGACGAGCTGCACATCCTCTGCACAGAGCTCATCCATCACATGGCGGATCAGGTCAAATCCCTTCTGATCGGTAAGTCTGGAAACGATTCCTATCATAAAGCGATTCTCATCCACTTCCAGCCCGAGCTCCGCCTGCAGAGCGGTTTTGTTTTTCACCTTTTCTTTTCTGAAATTTTTTGCATCATAGTTCTGAACAATATACTTATCCCTCTTCGGATCAAATTCCTCATAATCGATTCCGTTGACGATGCCGCGCAGACTGGTGCTTCTTGCCCTCATCAGCCCGTCCAGCCCCTCTCCGTAAAACGGCATCTGTATTTCTTTCGCATAGGTTCTGCTGACGGTGGTAATCGCATCCGCATATACGACTCCGCCTTTTAAGATATTTCCGTTCTTATATGCCTCCAGCTTATCTGCGGTAAAATAATATTCCGGAAGCCCCGAAAAATTCTGTACGGTTTTGACATCCCATACGCCTTGAAACTTTAAGTTATGAATCGTAAACACCGATTTGATCTCCCGGTAAAACTCTCCCCCCCGGAAACGGTCTTTTAAATACACCGGAACAAGCCCTGTCTGCCAGTCATGGCAGTGAATCAGATCCGGCTTGAATCCGATCACCGGAAGCGCCGAGAGCGCCGCCTGAGAAAAAAAGATGAATTTCTCAAGATCGAAAAGCCAGTCCCCGTAAGGCTTCATCCCTGAAAAATAAGATTCGTTATCTATAAAATAAAAGGTGATTCCGTCCACAACGGACTTTAATATTCCCACATATCTGCTCTGCCATAAATAATCCATATAAAAACAATCGATAAACTCGAGATTGCTTTTGAGCTCCTCGGACATGCAGCTATATTTCGGTATGATCACTCTGCAGTCATAATACTCCTTATTAAAGCATTTCGGCAAGGACCCGACCACATCCGCCAGACCTCCCGTTTTAATGAAAGGTACGGATTCCGATGCGATAAATAGTATGTTTTTCATTGAATGCCTTTCCTCCTAAACTAAACCTCGATATCGACAAGGCAGGGTTTTTCTTAACCTTCCTAATAATATACCTTATCAAAAGGCTTTAATCAAGATCCTCTAAATTCGATTTGTATTTTGCCGCAAGAGCCTTCATTTCCCTCGCGGTATCCAAAACCGCATCCGTAATCTCACTCCCGCCGATCAATCTGGAAAGTTCCTTAACAATCTCTTCCTTCTTGATATATTCGATATCCGTCATGGTACTCCTGCCGTCGGAATGCTTGGAAATCAGATAGTGATGATCCGCCATCGCCGCAATCTGCGGGAGATGGGTTATGGAAATTACCTGATGCTTTCTCCCGATGAGGGAAAGCTTTTCGGATACTTTCTGCGCGGTTCTTCCGCTGATTCCCGCATCCACCTCGTCAAAAATCAGGGTATCCACCTCATCCATATCCGCAAGTACGGTCTTGATCGCAAGCATGATACGGGACATTTCTCCTCCGCTCGCCACATCCTTAAGCGGCTTGATCGGCTGCCCGGGATTGGTGCTGATGAGAAATTCCGCCTCGTCTCTTCCGTTTGCGCCGTAAGTCTGATTCCCGCTCAGGCGAACCTCGAATTTCACATCCAAAAAATTCAAATCCAGGAGTTCCTTCGTGATCTTCTCCTGCAGGCGCTTTGCCGCGGCAGCTCTTTGCTTGCTCAGATCCAGACAAAGAGCTTCCATCTTGCCGATTTGCTTCTCTTTTTCTTCCTCCCATTTCTTTTCTTTCTCTTCATAGGATTGCAAAAAAGAGAGTCTTTCTTTCTTTTTCTCCAAAATGGCATAAATCTGTCCGATATCCTGCGCATATTTTGCCTTGAGCCTGCGGATCAGATCCAGCCTCCTGCCGATGCGCTCGAACTCCTCTTCATTATATTCGAAGCTTTCCAGATAATTGCCGATGCTCCTTGATGCCTCCGATAAAAGCATATCGATTTCCGAAAGAGAGGAGGCAAGATTTTCCAGCTCAAAATCAAGCCCTGCAATTTCCCTCATCTCCTTGCAGGATGCGGAAATTCTTTCTTCCTCCAAGGCATTCGATGCGCGCCCCAAAATCTCGAGAATTTTTGCGGAGGACCTGAAGCGCTTATACCGCGCAGCCAGCTCTTCCTCCTCCTCTTCTTTGGGCGAGGCTTCTTCGATCTCGCGAATTTCATATTGCAGAATTTCCGTTTCCCGAAGCCGGATCGATTCCTCCGGAAGCTGTGCAAGCAAAGCCTTCACTTTTTCATATTCCTTGAATACCCTCGCCAATTCCTCTTTGATCGGGAAAATCTCTTTTGCCGCAAAGAGATCGATCAGTTCCAGATGCTTTGCCGTATTCATCAGGCTCTGGTGCTCATGCTGGCTATGCATATCGAGAAGAAAGCCCGCCAGTTTTCTGAGTTTTGCCGCCTGCACCAGCTCTCCGTTTACTCTCATCACCGATTTGTTCTCGCTGATCCTGCGCGAAACGGCGATCAGCCCCTCTTCTCCCACCTCGATATCCAGCTCGCGGATTTTTTCCAGCTTTTTTTCATCCTCGATCGAAAAGAGCAGCTCGATATAAGCGGACTCCTCTCCGCTCCGTATCATATCCTTTCCCGCCTTTGCTCCGAGGGCGAGGTTAACCGAATCGATGAGCACGGATTTTCCCGCTCCCGTTTCCCCGCTGAGCACCGTCAGACCGGTATAAAATTCCAAATCGGCGCATTGAATCAATGCAAGATTTTTAATATGTAGCTCAAGCAGCATATTCTCTTCCCCCTCTATCCGAGCAGCATACGAATATTCTGTCTTATCTTTTCGACACTCTCGGCTCTCTTTACGGCGCAGAATACCGTATCGTCTCCCGCTATGCAGCCGATCAGATCCTCAAATCCGATTGCATCGATCGCCGCGGCTGCCGCCATTGCCATGCCCGGTCCGGTTTTGATCACCAGAAGATGGGCTGCCTCATCCATCCCGACAAAGCCCTCTTTCAGGATGCGCACATGCTTATCCCTGCTTTCTTCCTCTCTTGCCAGAATCGTATATTTTTGCCGCCCCTTTGCCGTCGCCATCTTCGTCAGCTTCAGTTCCCTGATATCACGGGACACCGTCGCCTGCGTCACATGGATACCCTCCTCCTGAAGCCTCGCAGCCAATTCCTCCTGCGTATCGATTTCATATTCCTTAATCAGTTCAATAATCTTTAACTGCCTCTCGTTCTTCATAAATCCTCCGCATCTTTTAATGCTATATGCTGTTGCTCATTTTATTTCTCAAATTATCCAAAAAACTTCCTCCGTGAAGCTTAACCAGCTTTGTCTTTACCGAGCTTTCCTTAATCGTCATTCTGTCCTTATAATTCATTCTCAGACTGACATCTCCGTCGAAAAGAGCCGCCTTATTGGCATTTTCCCTGTCTATCATCTCGACCTCGACGATGCTTTTTTCCGAAAGAACGATGCTTCTTCGGCTGAGCGCATGCGGACAGATCGGCGTAATCAGAATCATCCTTGCCGAAGGTTCGATAATCGGTCCCCCCGCGCTCAGATTATATGCAGTCGAGCCCGTCGGCGTCGCAATAATAATTCCGTCCGCGGAGTATTCATTCAGAAACTCTCCATCCACATAGACCTTGCAGCGGATAAATTTAATCGTATCGATTTTGGTGATTACAACCTCATTGAGCGCAAGATGCTTTTCTCCATCCTGTTTAAATCCCTCCAACATCATCCTGTCTTCTATCGTATAGCTTCCGCTAAAAAGCTTTTCTACCATCTCTTTTCGTTCCTGGGCTCTGCTTATGCTCGTCAAAAAGCCGAGATGCCCGAGATTGACCCCGATCAGAGGAATATCCATTCCCGCGATATCTCTTGCCACCCGCAGAAGTGTTCCGTCTCCGCCCAGCGTAATGATACAATCGGGCTTTTCTCCCATGTTTTCAATATCAATATAACCGAAGGAGGTCTTGCAGCTTCCTCCTTTTTCCAATATGATGTTTTTAATTTCTTCGGCAGCCTGCAATACTCCCTCTTTATCGTTATTACCGACTATAAAAAATGATTTCATCCTGCTCTCCTGCATCAAATTTTATCGGGTATCCTCTTTCTCATAGAAGTGCATGGGCATCGGCAACCACTCTTCCGATTTCTTCCCTTTCCTTTTCTTTTCTTACTCCGGCGCTGCCCTCATCCTCGTTTCGGCTCTTATGAATATGCATGAGGTATTCGATATTCCCCTCCGGGCCTTTGATCGGAGAATACGCGAGCGCCTCGATCTGAAAGCCCTCCTCCCTCGCATGGGAGAATATTTTCTGTATGACCTCCCGGTGAACGGATTCCTCTCTGACCACGCCTTTTTTTCCGACCTTCTCCCGCCCCGCCTCAAACTGCGGCTTGATCAGGGCGACCGCCTCTCCTTCCTTGCAAAGCAGGGAAAATAAAACGGGAAAAACCTTGGAAAGAGAAATAAAGCTCACATCGACGGAGGCAAAATCGAGCTTCTCCCCGATATCCTCCTCCTTCACATAGCGGATATTGGTTTTTTCCATGCAGACGACCCGTGCATCGTTTCTGAGCTTCCAGTCGAACTGCCCGTAACCGACATCCACCGCATATACCTTTGCCGCCCCGTTTTGCAGCATGCAATCGGTAAAGCCTCCGGTAGAAGCTCCGATATCCATGCAGATCTTTCCTGCAAGCTCTATCTTAAACTCTGCTATCGCTTTCTCCAGCTTAAGCCCTCCCCGGCTGACATATTTGGGCTTTTCTCCCCTGATCTCGACCGGGAGGCTGATATCAAAGAGGGTTCCCGCCTTCTCTTCTTTTTGCCCGTCCACATAGACCTTGCCGGACATAATCAATGCTTTTGCCTTCTCCCTGCTCGTCGCAAGATTCTTATGCACCAATATCATATCCAGTCTTTCTTTTACCTTATCACCAGCCATACTTCTCCCGCAGCTTTTCCAGTATTAAATCGGAGCTGATCCCTAAGCTGTTGCGCAGCAGGGTAACATCTCCGTGCTCTACATAGGCATCCGGCAAGGATACATGATAAATCTCTTTTTGAGGATGCCTCTCCTTTACATAATCCGCCGCCGTCAGCCCGATGCCGCCGCGCAGCACGTTTTCCTCCATTGTAATGATCAAATCGTGTTTTTCACATATTCTGTCCAGAAGCGCTTCATCCAGCGGCTTTGCAAACCTTGCGTTGATCAGGCTGCAGGGTTTTCCGAGCGCCTTTATCTTCTCCCTTAAATGCTTTGCGCAGCTGACCATGCTTCCGAGAGCGAATAGCGCAATCTCTTCCTCTTCATAGATCATCTCTCCCCGTCCGTATTCTATCGGAGCCAAAAAGCCTTCCAGACCGCGATAGGCTTTTCCTCTCGGATATCTTAAGGCGATCGGTCCCTTATAATCGAGCGCAAACGCAAGCATGCTCTCCAGCTCATCGGCGTTTTTGGGCGCAAGTATCGTCATATTCGGAATACAGCTCAGATAGGAAAGATCAAAAATTCCCTGATGCGTTTCTCCGTCCGCCCCCACAAGCCCCGCTCTGTCGATCGCAAATACCACATTCAGGTTCTGAATGCAGACATCATGCAGAATCTGATCGAAGCCTCTTTGCAGGAAGGAAGAATATACGGCAACCACGGGCTTTAGCCCTCCCGCCGCCATTCCCGCGGCGGAGGTCACCGCATGCTGCTCGGCAATGCCCACATCAAAAAATCTGTCCGGAAACTCCCCGGCAAACTTTGCCAGACCGGTTCCCTCCGGCATCGCCGCCGTGATTGCGGCAATTTTAAAATCCTCTCTCGCAAGCCTGCAGAGCTTATCCGCAAATACATCGGTATAGTCCGCTTCCGTCTTTCTTTTCTTTGCCTTTCCGGTACGGGGATCAAAAGGACCGACCCCGTGAAATTTTTCCGGATTTTCTTCTGCGGGAGCATAGCCCTTTCCCTTCTTGGTAATAACATGTAAAAGCACGGCACAGTTGAGCTTCTTCGCCTCGTTCAGCGCCTTGGTCAGCTGCCTGATATTATGCCCGTCAACCGGTCCGAGGTAGACGATGCCCATATTTTCAAAGAGCATTCCCGGGATGAGGAACTGCTTGATTCCCTGCTTCGTATTTTTAATGCTCCCGATCAGCGCCTTGCCCATGAGGGGGATTTTTTCCAGAAATCCGTGCACGTTCTTTTTCAGATTTGTATAGAGCTTTCCCGTCCTGATTGCGCTTAAATAATTCGATATTCCCCCGACATTTGCGGAAATGGACATTTCATTGTCATTGAGCACGATAATGAAATTCTTCTTCATATGAGCGGCATTATTCAAGGCTTCATATGCCATTCCTCCGGTGAGCGCTCCGTCTCCGATCACCGATACGATATGGTAATCCTGAGCAAGAATATCTCTTGCCTGCGCCATCCCGAGCCCAGCCGAAATGCTGGTCGAGGAATGACCCGTATTAAAGGCATCGCAGGGACTTTCCTTCGTCTTGGGAAAGCCCGCCATTCCGCCGAACATCCTCAGCTCATCGAAGGCATCCTTCCTCCCGCTCAATATCTTATGTGTATAAGACTGATGCCCGACGTCCCAGATAATCTTATCCTTCGGGATATCAAAGCATCTGTACATCGCTATCGTAAGCTCGACTACGCCGAGATTGCTTGCAAGATGCCCTCCCGTCACGCTCAGCTTCTGAATCAGAAACTTTCTGATTTCCTTCGCCAGAATTTTAAGATCTTCCTCTCTTATTTTTTTGAGATCGGCGGCATTATTTATCTTATCCAGTATCATTCTTTTCCTCTATACTTATCTCATGGAATCCTCTTTCGGGGAATCCAAAATTCTCTATTTTACTCTCATCGTGAGCCAATCGATGATATCCGCCAGAGTATAGTATGCCTCTTCCGAATAATCCTCGCACTCCCGTCCTTTTTCCGTAATAATTCCCTCCAAAAGAGATTTTGCGTTGAAGGAAAGCTCCTTTACCCTCTCTCTTGAATGCTCCGGACCGTAGAGTCTCACATATGTGGTTTTTGCATTTTTTTCATCCGAATGAATGCTTTTTCCCAACTCCTCCTCGCTTGCGGTTTCATCCAATACATCGTCCTGAATCTGAAAAGCGAGTCCTATGGAGTTTGCGATCTCTTCGATCTTTTCCAGCTCTTTTTCATCCGCTCCCCCCATCACCGCGCCCATCGTCATCGATGCCTCTAAAAGCGCCGCGGTCTTGAGCCTGTATATAAAATCAAGCTCCTCCCCGCTCAGAGGCTGTCCGGTTTTCTCAACATCCAGAACCTGCCCTCCTATCATCCCTCTGATTCCGGTTTTTTGGGAGAGTATTTTGATCGCCTTTGTACATCGCCTGAATTTTTCGATATCCTCCGAATCGCCCGCCGCCAGCGCCATGATTTCAAATGCTTCTATAATCAATGCGTCTCCGGCAAGCACAGCCATATCCTCTCCGTAGCTTACCCAAGTCGTCGGTTTTCCTCTTCGAAGGATATCATTATCCATACAGGGCAGATCGTCGTGAATCAGGGATGAGGTATGAATCATCTCGATGGCAGCCATAAAGGGGGCAAGCTCCTCCATATCCGCTCTTCTTCCCGCAAAGAGCCGATATGCTTCATACATCAGCATGGGACGAACCCTCTTTCCTCCGCTGAGCACGGATTCTCTCATCGCCCGAACGAGGGTCTGCTGAAAGCCTCCCTCGGAAGGCAGAAATTTTTCTATCGCATTTTCTATATCGCTTATATCGTAATTCAAGCCCATAATCCCTCCTTTATTCCAGATTTTCATCCAGCAGAATCAGATCTTTTTCCACTTTGTCGATTTTCCTGTTCGCCTCCGCCAAAAGCTTCATCCCTTCCTCATAAATTTGAAACATTTCCTCAAGCGGAGTATCGGCATTTTCCAGCTTTTCTATCATAATATCGATCCGGGCGAGCGCTTCCTCTATGCTCTTTGGCGAGCTCTCGCTAATCGTCTGTTCTTCTTTTTTCTTCCTCGTCATTTTGCACCTCACTTACTATTGCATCCGCGCTTCCGTCCGAAAATCTCAACTTGATCGGATCGCCTTTTCTCAGCCGGGAAACGGAGCTTACCCTGCGAAAGTTTTTGTCGGTGACGAAAGCATATCCTCCGGCAAGCCTTTCCTTTGCCGATGCAAGCCGCAGTCTTTGAGACAGCAGGAGCAGACTCCGTTTTTTTTCCTCTAAAGCCTGCCGCATCAGGATCCTCATCATATTTTCCTGCTCCATCAGCCTGCGTCGCTTCTGCCCGAGGCTTGCGGAGGGGGAAAGCTGACTGAGCTTTAAGCCCGCTTTTTTTGCCTCGAAACGAATATGGTTCAGGCGCCGATACATCCCCTCTTTCAATAATCTGCGCTTCATTTCCATTCCCTGAAGCAAGGATAAGATATCCGCCGCGGCAAGCTCCGCAGCCGCACTCGGGGTCGGGGCTCTAAGATCCGCGACAAAATCAGCGATCGTGAAATCCGTCTCATGCCCTACCGCGCTGATGATGGGAGTATTTGCTTCAAAAATAGCACTTGCAAGCTCCCTGTCGTTAAATGCCCAAAGATCTTCTATCGATCCTCCTCCCCTGCCGAGGATGATCAGATCGACACCGTATTTATCCAAGGCTTTAATTCCCCGGATCATGCTCTTTGCCGCCCTCTCTCCCTGCACCTGCGAGGGATAGACAACGAGCTGCACGAAAGGATTTCTCCTCTTTGCGATATGGATAATATCCTGCAGCGCAGCACCCTCTTTTGCGGTAATGATCCCTATTGTCTTTGCATACAGAGGCAGCGCCCTCTTATACTCGGGGGCAAACATCCCCATCTCCTCCAGCTCCTGCTTTAACGCCAGAAAGCGTTCGAAGAGATCTCCTCTGCCCGCCTTTTCGATCCGCCTTGCGTAAATCTGATAGGAGCCGTTTTTTTCATAGACCTCTATGCTGCCGGAAACAATGATATTCATTCCCTCTTCAAGCTTAAAATCAAGCCCCTCTCTGCTGCCCGCAAACATCACTGCGCAAAGCGAGGACACCTCATCCTTAAGGGTAAAATACAGATGACCGCTATTATGATATTTGCAATTCGAGACCTCTCCCTGCACTCTGATCTTTCGCAGCACAAAATCCGAGAAAAATATGTTTTTGATATACGAATTTACCTGTGCAACAGAATATATCTTTCCCATATCCATTCTATACCAGCTTCGCCAGGATGCCGTTGATAAAAACCGGAGACTCCTCTCCTCCGTATTTTTTGGCAAGCTCTACGGCTTCATTGATCGCAACCTTCTGCGGAATCTGCTCATCATAATCCATCTCATATGTTGCCAGCCTCAGAATCGTAAGCTCTACCCTGCCCATTCTCCTCAGGCTCCAGCCTTTCGATACGGCGCTTATTTTCTCGTCTATCTCTTCTATATGGGCAAGCACCCCGTCCACCTTCTCTTTTAGCTCTTCTTTTTCCGATTCGCTGAGAAAGTTCGCCGCTTCCTCCTCTTCTTCCTCGTACATCCCTTTTTCTTCCATATACATCGCCAGCTGCTCCTTGGCTTCGGCTGCGGGATAAAAATCCGTGCAGAATATTATTCTGAAGCAATGCTCCCTAAGCGCTCTTCTGCTCATATCGACCTCCAATCTGTACAGCGGGCTCCGCCGCTTTACTCCGAAAAATCGAAGCAAAGCGATCGTTTCATGCTGCGAACACTTTTTTCATTATATCTGATCAGCGCTGTTTTAACAAGTGATAGTATCATGAAGCGCAAAGGACCAGATGTATTTTGCACGCACCGGCTTTTTGAGAATCCTCTGCAGAGCCTTCTCATAATACTCCAATTGCTTCGTATATCTGAGCCTGAGTTCCTGCGCATTCTTGACCCTGTCGGTTTTATAATCGATAAGGATTACAAAATCCTCATATTCTATATACGCATCGATAATTCCCTGAACCAAAATACTTTCCTTGCTTTCTGCAAGCCCAAGCTCATCCGCGGGGACTCCCATAATAAACCTCAGCTCTCTTTCCAGCCTGCCCTCTTCCTCCGCTTCTCTAAATTTTGCGCCGAGATCCGAGTTGATCCAGCCCAGCAGATCTTTTGTGCAAACGAGGCTTCTCTCCTCCTTGCTCAGCTTATCTTCCTTGACCAGGCGCGAAAGAAAGCCTTCCAGGTCCTTTCCGCTTTTTACCGCCGCATAGTTCATAAGCTCCAATACCTTATGATAAGCCCTTCCCCTTGCGCTTCTGTCCTGCCTCCCGGTTCTTTTCCTCTCTTCTTTCTTTCCTCCCTTTTCTTTCTCCTCCCGGCAATCTCCTGCACTCTCCTCGTGGGAAATCCCGAGCAAATCCTCAAGCTCGGGAAGAAGCGCCTCCTCTTCCTCTCTCGGCTCCAGAGATTTGAGTTCGGAAACGCTCATCTTCGTATACAGCTCGGTATCCGCCATATATGCATAGGGCTTTGCAATTATCCTTTTGAGATCCTCATCCTCTATGGGCTCCAGGTTCTCGAATGCTTCCTCAAAAAGAAGGGCTTCTCCCTGATTTTCCCTCTCCCGGGCAAGAAGATCCGACTGCCCGCAGACTCTGATATCCATTACCTTCTCAATACCCTCTCTGCAAAGCAGCAGCCAGTCCAGATAAGAATTTGCCGCCCTGACATAGGAAGAGGGCAGAGCCTCCTTCTCTTTGCTCTCCACCTGGAGGTATTTTTCCAGGGTTTCATTTGCATCCTTTACCGCCGCGCTCATGATCAGCTTTTCTTTCGCCCTGCTCATCCCTACATAAAGCACCCTGAGCTCCTCTCCCAATGCCTCCGAGCGTTTTCTGTGCCTGATCGTATTTTTCTTGATCGACGACCATTTTATCCTCTTCTCGCTGTCCACATAATCGCAGCCTATTCCCAGCTCCTCGTCCAAAATAATCGGAGAACGCAGATCCGTCATATTAAACTGCTTTCCCATTCCTCCGATGATGCAGACCGGAAATTCCAGACCTTTGGATTTATGAATGCTCATAATCCTGACCGTATCGTCCGTCTCCCCGAGCACTGCCGCCTCTCCGTAATCCGTATTGAGCTTTCTGAGCTTATCGATATAGAGGATGAAATGAAATAAGCCGCTATATCCCGTGTCCGCATACTCCGTTGCCTTATCCAAAAGCATCATCAGATTCGCTCTTCTGATTTCTCCCGCCTGGAGCGCGGATACATAATCGAGATATCCCGTTTCATGATATATACCTCTTAAGAGCTCTCCCAGTCTCATCTGCTTTGATCTTTTTCTGTAAATTTCCAAAAGCTCCAGAGCATTTTTCAGTTTTACAAGAAGGCTCGGGCAAAGAACCCGCTTTGCCTCCTCGGAATCCGCCAGCTGCATACATACTTCACAGAGATGAATATGCTTTTTCTCTTCAGCCCTATTTTTTCTGTAAAAGGAAAGCATCTGCGCCATCTCCTCCTCATTGATACCCACGAAGGGCGCATGCAAAAAAGCGGCAAACTCTATATCCTGGTAAGGATTGTCGATGACCGCCAGCAACGCCAGGATGAGGCGGATCTCCGCCGTATCGAAGTATCCGCTCGAGGTCTGAGCATATGCGGGGATTCCCTCCTCTGTCAGGATATCGACAAAGCACTCCGCCCATCCGGCCATCGCTCTGAATAAGATGACGATATCCGAATATCTCAGCGCCCTGAAGCCCCCCGCCTTCGGATCCTCGATTAGAAGCCCTCCCTCTTCAGACATCAGCTCCCTGATTCTCTTGGCAACCAGCCTTGCCTCCGTTTCCTGCCTGCTCTCCTCCTTATCCGGATCGTCACAGGAGCAAAGAAGAAGCTCCGGCATTTTCGCACTGCTTTTTCCTCCCCTCCGGGCTTCTTCAAAATCCCTTCCCGGATAAAGCGCCGCATCTTCATCATAGGCTACCCCTCCGAGACCGAAGCTCATGATCCGGAAAAAGACTTCGTTAATCGCATGCAGCACGCTTTCCCTGCTTCGAAAATTCTGCTTGAGGCTGATTCTGATATTTCCTTTATCCGGCAAAGGCAGGATC
>JAUMWW010000022.1 GCA_030529445.1 Johnsonella sp.
ATTGGCATTGATATCGTTTCCTTCATTATATTTATCCAGCGGTGAAGGAACTCCCGCATCCCCCTTCTTTCTTGCCACAACCCTGTAGGTTTCTCCGGGGTTGAGGTTATTGAAGGTAACGGTGGAGGGGTTGCTTCCCAGAGACTGCATCCATCCATGATCCGAGGAAGGGTACTCTACGATATTGCCTTCTTCATCGATCAGCGCATAATCCGAATCCGGATCCGCGGGATTGATGACGATCTGTGCCCTGTCCTCATTGTCGGGGTCAAATCCGACATTATAATTATCTTCCACCGTGGGAATCAGCACTTCCTTGGGCGCACTTACGATAGAAGCGCTGATGCTGCCGATCGGCTGACCCACAAGCGCTACCGTATCCGGCGTACCCTCCTGCACATGATATCTCGTGCCCGGGAAGAGATCGTTAAACCGTATGCTTCCGTCCGCCGGTGAGGTCATTACGGCTACGATATTTCCTGCAAGATCGCTGACAATATATACATTGCCTGCCTGCGTCTCTCTGACCGCAATCTCTCCGCTTCCGTCCATACCGACATGACCCGAGGGATTGAAGTCGCCCATATTAAGTCCCCATACCGACGCAACCTTCTTGAAGTTTGCCAGATAGGTCGCACCGTTCACCAGCACGGTCGCATCCTTGACCGGCACGGAATCCACGGTCCACCGGTCAAACTCATAGTTCGGGGTCGTATTCGGAACAACCGGAACCGGACGAAGCGCCGCGATATCGATCCATGTATGATCCTTCTTCGTATGCAGAGGACCGGTGAAGCTGATGCTTCCGTTCGGACCCGAAGCGAAATGGATATCGATCCAGTATGCCGGATCCTCGTCAAACTTTGCATAAACCGTTACATCCCCGGTAAATACCGCCGTATCCGCAACCGGTATCGTGCATTCCGGATCCATGAACCATCCGGAGAATCTGTAATACGGAGGATCGTTCGGAATCGGGGTCGGAATCAGCCCTCTCTCTCCTATTTTTGCGAAGCTGTCCGGATTGCGTCCCGGCGTCACTCCGTCGTCTCTAAGGAAGCTTCCCGCAGTTGCCCCGCCGAGCGTTCCGTTATGATTCGGCGCATTGCCGATTGCAAAGGTAATCGTAGACCATAGCGCCGGATCTCTGTCCATCGAATAATTCAAGAGCAGATTGGAGTTGGGCATCGTGCCGCTATAGCTTCCGTCCGCATTGAAGGTTCCCGCATGCGGCGTATCCGTGCTGTTGAGATGATTAACCTGATATCCGTACAGATTCGGATTCGGCTTCGTAAATGCCGCAAGAACCGCTTTCGGTTCGGATTCTCTCTTGAGAACCTTTTGATCCGTTGCATCCTTATATACGGCGTTGACGAAGTAATCGCCCTCGGGCGCATAAGTATAAACAATTGTCACATCCTGATTCGGCATGAAGCTTCGGAAAGATTTGTCCGGTTCGAAATCGGGATCGGTACTTAAGGTTTTATAATCATCCGTGCCCGAGATCCTGTTCGGGTTCAGAGGATCGTCCAAAGTACCCGTCTTTCCCTGGGTAATCTCCGCATTGGAGCATTGCCAGTCCGTCAGGCTCAGAGGCGCCGCCGTAATCATCTGCTCCGTTATCTTCGGCAGAGTAACCTCGGAGATAATTTCTCCCGTCACTCTCTTATGGATGACCTTATAATGAAAAGTCTGTGAGGGATCGACATCATAGCGGTAATTTACGATGAAGCTCTGCGGCTTCATCTTTATGGAATATTTATATCCGTTGAGCGGATCAAATTTGATCGTACCCGGCCATGCCTCCTGAGCCGGGGAGTCATTATTTGCAAGCGTATTCAGCTGATAGCCCCTTAAATTGCCGGGTATAAGAAGCGGCTCCGCGTCAAATCTCTGCTCCACCGCCTTCTGATCCGCCTGTGTGGCAAGATTCTTGCTCAGACGGGATCCCGAGCTCCTATGAATGACATTAATATCATAGAGCGTACCTCCGGGAGTCCATTTTGCATAATAAAAATGCTCTCCCTCGTGTCCGTCAAGCGCTGCCGCCGGACCGAGATCCGTATCTCCCTCCGCCGGATTAAAGATCTTATTAGAGGGCGAGCCGTCCGTAAACTTATTCCAGCCCGTAAACTGATAACCGCTCCTCGAGGGAGTCGGCATCGCGAGAGTAGAAGCTCCTCCCGTTGCGATTTCCGTAAGAGAGGGCAGAGGATTGCCTCCCTTGGTATCAAAGTGGCTGACCGCCACGCTCTTGGAATACTTAAAGGTAACGATGACGTCTGTGCTCGGCATATTTCCCGTTACGATATGTGATCCGGGATCCGCGCTCAGTCCGCTGCCCGCGGATAAGTCAACTCCCACCGGCGCATAGCCCGCCAGCGAGTGAAGCGGATTTTCGGTAATCGAGGTACCTACGGTTTTCTGCACCAATACCGGGGGGGCAAGCGTCGCCTGATTGATGGCATTCACATGCCTTACCGTATAACTGTATGCCGCACTCGTCAGAATCACATTCTCAATTTCCGCAGCCGTATTATCAAGCGCGATCATATTGCCCGTTCTGTCCGGTGAAAAATTCGCCGCCGAATAGGGATATACCGTAGCTGCCGGATCCTTCGGCCTGGCAATCGTCCTCTTTCCCGAGGGCGTACTTGGAGGATCCACAACACTGACACCGATCTGAGAGGATCCGCCGATGTTTTCTCCCACGCTGATCTCTTTTCCCGCTCCGAGCTTTACGTTTGCGGGTGCATCGGTCCTGTCCTTATTATCCTTGATCAGGACGGTATTATTCAGCTCGAATCTTCCTCCGTTGAAGTTGACCGCGGAGCCTCTGATCGATTTATTATCCCTGATCGTACCGAAGTTCATCTCGAACTCGCCGCTTCCGATCTCAACCGCGCTCGCTCTGTCAAGATTCGTAGAGGCGTCGGGAGATCCGGGATTATCATAATTAATGATATTATTTTGCAGGATGGAGCCCTTTCTGAGCCTTACCGTACCCGCAGCCGCATTCACGAGGCTTCCCGTAGAGCTGCTCGAGCTTCCTCCGTCTATCGTCACATCTCCTATGGTAAACGAAGAGGTGGCGCTTGCGACTTTGAAAAGATCCCCGTTAAAACCGGCAGCTCTCTTTACGACCATGCGCGGATCATTGGTCGGATAGGGCTTGGGGGGATTGCGATATGCATATCTCGTCTGCGAAGTGTCATAGGTCACGTTCGGCAGCATCTGGAAATCCGTAGTCTGTATCGTTATACTGGTGTTTTCCGGTATCTCTATCGTATTGCCGATCTCCACATCGCTCATCAGAAAGATGTATGCCTTGGGCGCGCCGTTTGCCTTGATCTTGGCAACCGCCTCCTCCACGCTTCCGCAGGGATTGAGGATGAATCCGTCTCCTCCGGTCGCTCCCGCTTTGACATAGTATACGGAGGGCTTCATCGAGAGTCCGAAGCGCACCGTCTTCGTCTCATAGGGCATCAGATGCATATAAGCGGAGAATGCCGCCGCAGAGTCGTTTTGATTCTCTTTTCCTCCCTGTATGCTCTCCGGAGACTTGGAAAACGCCCAATTATTATGATACACGCCTCCCGTATTGCTCCATCTTCCGACCCATACTCTGGTCTCGCTCTTATCGTTTGTCGGTCTCCTGGTCACACCGAAGGCAAGATCCGGGTCGGGGTGATAGGTTACGATATCAAAATTCGTAAACTTATACTGCAATCCGAGACTTGTACGGGTCTCTCTCGCAATCATGTGCAGACCCTCAAACTGATCCGGGTTGCCCGCATCGCCGTCCTGTTCGGTAACGATGATAGGGCAGGAATCGTTTTCTACAAGCTGGGTATCCGTCTCATGTCCGATATTAAAATGCGTTTCATGATCGGAACCGTTGTAAACGGTGTATTCCAGAATGATCCACTGCTTATCCGCGGATGGCTTGAACTCGGTCCTTACCTCCATCTCTCCTCCGCCGGGAATGCTTATCGTACTTACCTGTCCGTTCAGCTTTCCCGCCGTGTTGAACTCTCTTTTCCCGATAGCCGGAGCCTGTGCGGAAGAAACATTGACCTTATCCGCCGCGTATTGGATATTTTTCGGATCCACGGTACCTCCGTTTTCCAATATCTCTCCTGCCGGCGTGTTCTCCGACACGATGGGTCCCACCATATTCGGCTTTCCGAATGCGTAATAGGTTCCGAACCAGTTATTGCTGAACGAAGTTTTCAAATCCGTATTGTATCCCTTGTTCGGCAGGTTCGCATCCTCATCCCTTTTTATCGCAGAAATATTAAACGAATGGTGCGCTCCGAACTGGTTCGTTCCGCTGTGAGAACCCGCGCTTCCGTATGCAAGCGCGGCAGAGTCGGTACCGATATACTGCCCGTCGGCTCCTACCGGCTGAGAAGATAGATAGGTGTTTTCCTGGAGCTCTCCCGCATAGGAAACGATCCCTCCCGCAGCAGGCAATCCGCTCAGTACCATTGCCGACGAAAGCAGAGCAGCTATGCCTCTCTTTATCTTTCTAAACATTTTTCCTTTCATCACTTCCTCCTATATCAATATGTGGAATAGAGCACGAAATCCGATCCGAAACTATCGGGATCGGAATCCTCACCGCCGATCAATTCAACATATCTCTCCATACCTTTTTGGCTCTTGTCATACCTCCAAAATCCGGTCTGTCCATTCTTGGTATACCACCTCGGCTTGTCTGCGTCCGCAACTCTTCCGACAAACCTGCCGTTTCTTATCAGTATCCAACTCCCCTCTCCGTCCTTGAGTATGGACTTGCTGTCTTTTACCTGCTTGCCGTTTATATCCACGACTGCCCAAAACGGATCCGAAGCGGATCGGGTCGTATCTTTTACAATACCGTATTTCAGATCGGGATCGGCCTTCAATAAAAGTCCGTTGATGTAATACTTGCTGTCCACCTTCTGGAGCTTTCCTCTGTTTCCGTAGGCAACGCCTCGCTTATTAAATCCGAAGATTGCCGTCCCGTCGCTCAGTACGACGGAGACCTGGTCTCCGATACGCATGGAACCGTCATTGAGCTCATCCGTTCCGAAAAGGTAGAGATTGCCTCTGCGGATAATCGGAAGCATCTCCTCCAAGGTTCCGTCCTTGAAATCGGAAAGAGAGAAGGCATCCACTTCAAACTGTTTTCCGAAGCTGCCGTCCGGCTGCATAACGACAAAGCCGGTCTGCATACGTCCTATCTCATCAAATGCATACTTTCTGTCAAAGACCTCATAGATCTTATTCTTATGGACTTTTCCGTTATTTCTGGTTCTGAACCAGCTATACTCCTGGCTGTGATAATCCTCCTCCGACATCTCCTCCGGCGGAACCGTAAATGCCCAAAACTCATCCGCGAGATGCCCGTCATTGTCCAGGGAGCCGTATCTGTACTTTGCATCGCTTCCGGTCGCTGCGGATACCGTTGCATTTTCTATAGAAAGATGAGGGATCATAATTCCGTTCTCATCGAATGTATATGATTTCTCTCCTATCCGCATGATCTTCGCCGCATCTAAACTCTTTGCATAAGCCTTCTTGCCCGTGTGGTCAAAATACATCCACATTTCATCGTAGAATTTATAATTCCTCATTCCAAACCGACTGTACACATCGTCATCCGCCGTCATCTCATATCTATGCCACTGATTCTGATACATCGCGCCGTCATCACCGAAGAAATACATCGTTTCGATATAAGGTGATTTATTGTCCGGATCAACTCTCTGCCCTTCCGCCGTTACATATCCGGTAATCATCTTTGCATTTTCATCAAAGAGATATTTCTTGCCCCCTATCTCCTTGGTGGAAAGCTTATCCGATTTCCCTTTGTATGCCTTACCGGAAGAGCCGAAGTAATACCAGGACAGCTCGCCGGCATCTTCATTGTCCGCAAGCTTTACCCATTGCTCCCTAACCATGGCTCCGTCCGCATCGACATAATAATGATCGCTCCCGTCCTCGATCAAACTGTCTGCAAGCATGTTTCCGTCTTCTCCGAGATAGAACCATTTGTCCTTGGACTTCACCCAGCTTGAGGTGAGCAGGCTGCCGTCAGAGTTTACATACTGCCAAAACCCGTCCTTTTGCCTCCATTCTTCCGCCATTGATGTGCCTGCTGTCGCAGCTGCAAAAACGGAGCTCAGCAAAAGCACCCTAACAAATTTGTTTTTTACCATAAATAATCATTATTCCTTTCTTTTATTTGTTTATTTTATTGATTTTGTAAACTTTATCTCCCCCTCTCCTCTTTCCATAAAAATACTGATAATTGTTACTATTTCATATAATTTGGGCACGAAGTGTATTATATGATAGCACTTTATAAGAATGAATACAATAAAAAATAAGATTTTTTTATTATCTTGAATTTTTCTTTGTTTTTACTTTTGTTTTTTGTTTCTTTTCTCTGTTTCAAGTCTTTATAAAAAGAAATAAAAAAATAAGCAGAAAGCCCGTTCTACCGGGCTTTTTGCTTATAACAAAATGAAAGTAAATAGGGTAGTATAACATCAACTTAGAAAACATAAAGCATATCCTTTTCAGATTACCATGAACTCTAAGTTTCTTATATTCTAACATAGAAAAAATAAATATATACTACCCGTAAGGGTGGTTTTTCAAAATTTATGAATGTTTCTTATATTGTTTTTTTGCTTCTTTTACCTCATCGAATACGATATCATTGAGCACCTTAATATAGGTTCCTCTCATTCCCGATGATCTGCATTCAATAACTCCGGCACTCTCAAATTTTCTGAGCGCATTCACGATCACGGATCTTGTAATTCCGACTCTGTCGGCAATCTTGCTGGCAACCAGAACGCTCTCATTACCCTCAAGCTCATCGAAAATATTGGATATCGCTTCCAACTCGGAGAGGCTGAGTGTGGAAATTGCAGATTTTACAACCTCTATCCTCCTCTTTTCCTCAGCGGTTTCCTCCGATACGCTTCTCATCATCTCAAGCCCTACGACCGTGGTTCCGTATTCGCCCAAAATAATATCGCTGATATCAAAT
Organism: Johnsonella sp.; assembly: GCA_030529445.1. Taxonomy (GTDB): domain Bacteria; phylum Bacillota; class Clostridia; order Lachnospirales; family Lachnospiraceae; genus Johnsonella. The sequence goes on from JAUMWW010000022.1 coordinate 7,049, forward strand.
TCTCCCTTATCCTTGTAAATAAAAAGCGTACCCAGCCGTTCACCGGATATATTGATCGGCGTAATCAATGCCTTATATCCTCCCAGCATTTCATCTTCAAAACCAAGAGTAGCCAAATTTACATTTTCTTTCGTGGAAAGTATGGCAAGCAGCCGTTCATTCAACATTTCGTCAATAAGGGTTCCCACTTTATCGGTCAGAAGTTCATTCAATCGACGTACCTGCGAATGATCGCTGATTCCGAGTACCTTGCCCTTTTTACTGATTACAAGAATATTGGATTCAAGAACTTCGCTCAGAATAACACAAATATCATTAAAGACAACCTTACCTTCATGATTATTCTGGAGCAAGCTATTGATTTTTCTTGTCTTGTCCAAGAGTTTAACTCCCATAAATAAAACCTCCTTCAGCCCATGATTTTGTCACTTTGCAAACAAGCACCTAAAATGTCACCATAACAAACGCCAATGTCGGTTTCCAACAGAAACTCAATACGATTTCATCTATCATCTGAAATTTATACTACCCCTATATAAATTCAAATTTTAAAACTCATCTTCATAAATATGAAAATTTCTGTAAGAACATTCAACAAGCTTGATTTTATCATGAGTTCTCGGATGATACAATAGTCTGGGGTTAATTTTATGATTATTTATTCAATATTCTCCTTATTGATGGCTTAATCCTCTTTAATTTCGGAGTATCCGCAACCCGGAGAGGAACAGACTGCATTATTTCCTTTTTCTACCATATGAGATGCGCAAATTTTACATTTTTTATTGACCGGCTTCTGCCATGACATGAAATCGCATTCCGGATTCTTCTCACAGCCGTAATATATTCTGCCTTTTTTCGTTTTTTTCAGTAAAATCTCTCCCTCGCATTTCGGGCATTTCACTCCGACCTTTTCATAATACACCTTGGTATTCCTGCATTCCGGAAATCCCGGGCAGGCAAGGAATTTTCCGTGCGGTCCGTACTTAATCACCATGTTTTTTCCGCAGTTTTCACAGATAATATCCGTTTCTTCATCGGCAATCTTTACCGACTCCAGCTCTTCCTCCGCCTTCTTGACCGCGGTATTCAAATCCGGATAAAAATTCTCGATCACCGTCTTCCAATTGATCCGCCCTTCTCCCACTCCGTCCAGCAAAAGCTCCAGATTGGCGGTAAAATTCCTGTCCACAATGCTCGTAAAATGACTGACCATCATCGAGTTCACCACCTGCCCCAGCTCGGTGGCGTAAAGATTTTTCTTTTCCTTTACGATATAATGCCTCGCCAGTATCGTCGTGATCGTCGGAGCATATGTCGAGGGTCTTCCGATGCCCTGCTCCTCAAGAGCCTTGACCAGACTCGCTTCCGTATAATGCGGGGGCGGCTGCGTAAAATGCTGCTCCGACTTCAATTCCTTGAGCTTAAGCACATCCTTCTCCCGCAGATCGACAAGCCCCATATCGCTTTCTTCTTTTTCTTCCTTATCGTTATAAACCTTCAAAAATCCCTCGAAGCGAAGATGGGAACCGGAAAGCGTAAATAAATACTCCCCTGCCCTGACCCTCACATTTTTCGTATCGTATACTGCCGCCGCCATTCTGCTTGCGACAAAGCGCTTCCAAATCAGCTGATATAATCTGAACTGATCCCGCGAAAGCGAATCCTTGATCTTGATCGGAATGAGGTTTACATCGGTCGGACGGATCGCCTCATGTGCATCCTGTACGGAGGATGCGCTTTTCTTCTCCGCAATATTTTCGGAAACATAGTTTTCTCCGTACTGCTCCCGAATATAGCCTCTTACCGCCTTCTCCGCTTCATCGGAAACCCTCGTCGAATCCGTACGAAGATAAGTAATCAGAGCTATCGTTCCCATTTCTTTCAGATCAAGCCCCTCGTAAAGCTGCTGGGCAAGCTTCATGGTTTTTTGCGTGGAAAAATTAAGCTGCTTGCTTGCTTCCTGCTGGAGCGTAGAGGTAATAAAGGGAGGGAGGGATTTTCTCACCCTCTCGCCCTCGGCAATCTTTTCTACGATAAAGTCTTTATCCCGAACTTCTTCCATTATTTGATCGCAGCTTTTTTTATTTTCTATTTCTTCCTTCTTTTCCCTGCCGTAAAACTTCACATATACCGCTTTCTTCGTTTTTTTCGGCAATAATGCCGCTTCCAAGCTCCAATATTCCTTCGGAAGGAAGGCTTCCACCTCAGCATCCCTTTCGCAGATCATTCTCAATGCGACGGACTGCACCCTTCCCGCCGAGAGCCCTCTCTTAATCTTTCCCCAGAGAAGCGGACTGATCTTATATCCCACGATCCTGTCCAATACTCTTCTTGCCTGCTGTGCATCGACAAGATTCATATCGATTTTCCGCGGATGCTTAATCGCTTCTTTTATCGCATTTTTCGTGATCTCGTTGAAGCTGATTCGATACGCCTTCTTATTCATCTCATCCAGTTTGAGCGCCTTGATCAGATGCCAGCTTATCGCCTCCCCCTCTCTGTCCGGGTCAGTGGCAAGATAGATTTTATCCGCTTTTTTTACATCCTTGCGCAGCTTGGAAAGGATATCGCCCTTCCCCCTGATCGTTATATATTTCGGTTCAAAATCATTCTCTACATCTATGCCGAGGCTGCTCTTCGGAAGATCTCTCACATGACCGTTGGATGCCCTTACCTCATAGGAAGGACCGAGATATTTCTTTATTGTTTTCACCTTTGCGGGGGACTCTACGATCACCAGATTATTCGCCATATTCAAACTCCTCAATATTGAAATTATGGTTTACCTTCTTACTGTAATAATTTCCCGATACCCGCTCCGCATAGCCTTTCAGTTCCAAGGAAAGAAGATGGCTCATCAGCTCTCCCGTCTGCATGCCCGCTTCCGCCGCTATGTCTTCCAGATATCTTGGGGTCAAATCGAGGCAACTATACACCTTTTTTTCTGGCTTGGCAAGTATATTTATATTTTTTTCCGAAATATTATGCATTTTTATTCTATTCAGTGAAAGGCTTTCCAGTACCTCCTCCACCGAGGTAATAATCCCCGCACCGCTTGCAATCAGGCGGTTGCAGCCACTGCTCAGAGGGTCGCTGATCCTGCCCGGCAGCGCATAAATATCCCTTCCCTGCTCGAGTGCGTGCTCCGCCGTGATAAGAGAGCCAGACCTTTCTCCCGCCTCCACGATGATCAGCAAATCGCAAAGCCCGGATATGATTCTGTTTCTCATCGGAAAAAACTGCTTCAGTGCTGCTTTTTTCGGGGGATTCTCACTGATGATCCCTCCTCTTTTTTCCCTTCCCATCTCCAGATAAATATCAAAATTCTCCCTCGGATAGCAAATATCGACACCGCAGGCAAGCACCGCAAAGCTCCTGCCCGAGGCGCTTTCCAAGGCTCCTCTGTGGGCATGGGAATCGATCCCGTTTGCCATTCCGCTGATCACCTCCGCTCCGCTTTCTGCAAGAGCTCTTCCCAGCTCTCTTGCAAATCCCCTCCCGTATGCCGTACAGGCTCTGCTCCCCACGACGGCTACACTCGGCAGCATCGGGTCCGGCAGGCTGCCTCTGACAAATAATGCCGGAGGAGAGGCATAGATCTCTCCGAGCTTCTTCGGAAAAAGAGGATCTTCCAGATCAATGAATTGAATTCCCTTTTGGGGCAGCCGGGCAAAATCCTCCAGGATCTCCTCCAGATTTTCTCTTCCCCTGACCAAAGCCCCTGCCTGCTTTTTGCTGATTCCCCCCGCTTTTTCGATCTCCTCTTCTTCCATAATTAAAATCTCCGACAAGGGACGGATCCTTTCATAAAGCTTCCTGATCGTAACTGCGCCGAAGCCCTCCTGATGAAGCAGAAAATAGAGGAGCTCCCGGTTGCTTTTATTCATTATACTGCCCTCCCAGGTATCTTTCTTCAAATCCCCGATAGCTTATCGCTTCGCAAAGATGCGCATGCTCTATCTCCCCGCTTCCTTCAAAATCCGCTATCGTTCTGGCTACCTTGAGCACCTTATGAAGCGACCTCATGCTCATTCCTTTTTTCTCATAAATTTCTGCCAAAAAATCTTCATTTTCCTTTGACAAGGTGCAGAATTTCTCGATCATTCCCTTATCCATCTGTGCGTTAAATAAGATTCCGCAGTCTTGGAACCTCTTTTGCTGGATCTTTCTGACCTCCTCCACTCTTTTTTTCATTTCCTCGCTTCCTTCCCCCTTTTTGCTTTCCTTCATCTGCCTATAGCCCAGCATTCTGGTTTCCGTACAGATATCCACCCTGTCCAGCAAGGGTTTGCTGATCTTTCCCAGATAATTTCTGATCGATTTGATATCGCAGCGGCATCGGCTTCTGTCCGGATAAAATCCGCATTTACAGGGATTGGTCGCCGCAACCAGCATAAAATCGGTCGGGAAGGTACAGGCTCTGTTTACTCTCGCAATGCGGACCTCTCCCTCTTCCATCGGCTGCCGGAGCACTTCCAAGGTATCTTTCTTAAACTCGGCAAGCTCATCGAGAAATAAAACCCCCTTGTGGGCAAGAGAGATCTCTCCCGGCTTCGGTCTGCCCCCTCCTCCCGAAAGCGCCTGAGAAGATATCGTATGATGAGGGTTTCGAAAAGGTCTTTCCCTCATGATCGGCGCTCTCGCATCCAGAAATCCGCAAACGCTGTAGATTTTTGAGACCTCCAGCCTTTCTTCTCTGCTCATTCCCGGCATAATCCCGGGAATCCGGGCAGCCATCATGCTTTTTCCCGTCCCTGCCGGACCGATATAGAGAATATGGTGTCTCCCTCCCACGGCAATCATCGTCGCCCTCTTGGGAATGAGCTGAGACCCGATATCCGCAAAATCCTTCCGAAACGCTTTTTTCCCTTCCTCCTCCCGATACAAAGTATGCCGGATATGGGGAATTTTTTTGCAGAGCATATCGCTGAGTGAACGCAGATCCTCTATCCCGTAACACTCTATGCCCTCGATTGCCGCCGCCTCCATAACGTTTTGAGCCGGAAGATAGATTCGTTCAAATCCCGCCTCCTTCGCCGCCGCCGCGATGGAAAGGCTTCCCCTGATCGGCAAAAGCCTGCCGCTCAGCGCGAGTTCTCCGACAAAGAGACTTTTTTTGAGCTCTTCCGAATCGATCATTCCGTAGGAAGCCAGAATCGAAACCGCGATCGGCAGATCATATACACAGCCCTCTTTTCTGATATCCGCCGGAGAGAGATTAATGATCACTTTTTTGGGCGCCAGACAAAAACCGGAGTTTTTAATCGCGGTGCGTACCCTGTCCGCAGCCTCTCTCACCTCCGGAGCGAGATAACCGATCAGGCTGATCTGGGGGAGCCCCTTTCCCGCATCCGTTTCACAACATACGATAAAGCCCTCAAGCCCGCTCAAGCCTGCACAATATACATTACTCAGCATAAATATTTCTCCTTTCAAGCCATTTGGCAAGAAGGAAGCAGGTAAGGAAAATGAAGATCAATCGAACAAATAAGAAGATAAGCAAAAAATAAGAAAAACCGATTTTTTAAGATATTAAAAGTATAAGTCCAAACATTCCGTATTGCAATCAAAAAATTCTCATTTTCAAGTGATTGCGTTCTGCGAAAGCTCATTATATAATAAGTTCATTTCAAGCGATAGGAAGGGAAGTTTTATGAAGATATCTACGAAAGGACGTTATGCTCTCCGGGTCATGATAGACCTCGCCGAGCATCGGGATGAGGAATATATTCCTCTGAAGGATATTGCCGGACGGCAAAAGATCTCGGAAAAATACTTGGAAAGCATTATCAAGCTCCTGGTCAAGGAAAAAATGCTGGTCGGACTCAGGGGCAAGGGAGGAGGCTATAAGCTTACAAAATCTCCCCAAAATTACACTGTCGGGGATATTTTGAGAGTTTCCGAGGAGAGCCTAGCACCCGTTGCCTGTCTGGAAAATATGCCGATCGGCTGCCCGAAAGCGGGAGAATGCAAGACATTGCCCATATGGATCAAGCTGGATAAGCTCATTAATGATTATTTTGACAGCATCAGCATAGAAGATCTCATCGGGACAAGCCCCGAGCATCCTCCTAATGATTAAGCCCTTCCCCTTTTTCTTCCGTATTTCCAGAGGAAAGCCAGCGGCGCAGCCTGCTTTTTTGATGCATATAAAAAACGAAAAGCAGGCTGGTGCTGAACCAGGAAAGCGGATAGGAAACGATGATTGTTTCCAATACTCTGTGAGAAGGGAGCCGAAAGCCTATCCATAGGATTCTGAGCACGCAGATGCCAAGCCCCGTCATCATCATCGGGACCCAGCAATCCCCCACTCCTCTAAGCGCACCCGAATAAATCTCGATAAAAATATAGGTGAAATACAAAGGAGCGATCAGCCGCTGAATTCTGAGCGCGATTGTCAGAACCTGCGGATCCTGTGTGAAAACGGAAAAGATCTTCTCTCCGAATAAAAGCAGACCGAAAGTGATCGTTGCGGTCAAAACCGCAGCAATGCCCAGACCTGTTCGAATTCCCTTCTTGACCCTGCTTCTGTTTCCCGCTCCGAAATTCTGCCCGATAAATGCGGTGACCGCGATGCCGACCGATTGTATCGTAATCCAAAAAATCACGTCTATTTTTGTATAGGCGGTCCATGCCGCGATCGTATCGATTCCGAAATAATTTACCTTCGATTGAATATAAATATTGGATACCGTATACATCGCCGACTGAAACCCCGCCGCGATCCCTATATAAAACATCTTTTTTAAATATCCCCAATGAATATGAAGAAATTTAAAAATCAGCCGGTATGAATCGTTTCTGCTCTTTGAAAGCACCGCAAGAACCATCAGTGCGGAAAGAAGCTGTGAAAGCACGGTTGCAAGAGCCGCTCCCTCCACTCCCATTCCCAAGCCGATAACAAAGGCAATATCCAGAATGATATTGGCAAAGCAGCTGATAATCAGAAAAAGGAGGGGGCGAAACGAATCTCCGACCGCTCTTAAAATGGCGGCTCCCATATTATAAATAAGATTCGGCACCATTCCGACAAAATAAATCTTCAAATATATGCTTGCCTGATCTATCATCCCGGCAGGAACATTCATATAATAAAGCGCTTTCGGAAGCAGAAAAACTCCCGCAAGGCTGAGAGCTCCTCCCGATATCAGAGCGAACATCATCGCGGTATGCACGCATTCGCTGACATTTCTCCGTTTTTTCGCTCCGAACTGCTGAGAAATAATTACCGAAAATCCGGATGAAATGCCGATAAAAACACCCAAAAAAAGATTGATCAGATGCCCGGTGGTTCCTCCGACTGCGCCCAGCGCCTCTTTTCCCACAAATTTTCCGACGATTACCGCATCCACGGTATTATAAAGCTGCTGAAAAAAGGTTCCGATGAGAATCGGAAGAAAAAAGATTAAAATCTGAGGTATGATCGCCCCCTCTGTCATATTCATTGAAGCCGCTTCTCTCTTACCCATACTTTCTCCCTCCGACTTTCCGAAACAGGCTCGCTTCCCGTATTCTTGTCTCGGATCCTTTCTCTTCCTTATTTTTCGTCTTTTTTCGAGGATTTTTTAATCCAATAGCCCTTTTGGTAAAACATGACGGAAATAGCGGTTCCCACGATCCATCCGAAGGGCCAGCTCAGCCATATTCCTCTTGCTCCCCAAAATCCCGCAAAGAAAAAAGCTAAAATAACTCTGATAATGAGATCCGCAAAGGTTGCAATCATAAAATACTTCATTGCGCCGGCGCCTCTCAACACGCCGTCGCAAATCAGCTTCGCACTGATAAATGGATAGAGGAAGGCGATACTGTAAATAAAATCTATTCCGGTCTGCATCGCCACTCCCTCTTCCTTTAAGAAAATTTTCATCGGAATGCGCGGATTGACACAGTAGAGAAGCAAAAAGAAGGTGCCGACCGCCGCTCCCATCATCAGTCCCGCTCTGCATCCCTCCTTTACTCTGTCCGTCCTTCCGGCTCCGATGTTTTGCCCCGTAAATCCCGATATTCCGCTCCCTATCGTATGGAAGGAAATAATCGTAAATGTATTGAGCTTAATTACCGCGGTATAGCCTGCCAAAACCATCGATCCGAAGGAATTGACCAAAGTCTGGATCATCAGATTGCCTACGGAAATAAAGCTCTGCTGCAAAATGCTCGGGATCGCAATCAAGGCAATCTTTCGCAGCATGGCAAGAGAAAATATCTTCGGATTTTCTTTTACGGGGATCTTGTCCACCCTCTTTTTCAATGTGAGCACAGCCAAGAGACCGGCGGCTCCCTGCGCGATAAAGGTCGCCCATGCCAGACCGGGAACTCCCATTGAAAAATATCTCACAAAAATATAATCCAATACGATATTGCCTACGGAGGAGGCGATCAGAAAAATCAAAGGCAGTGTCGAATCCCCCATTGCCGTAAATACTGCGGTGCTGATATTATAAAGAAAAAGAAAGCCGAAGCCCCCCAAGAAAATCTTTAAATACAGGGCGGAATCCGCAAAAATATTTTCCGGAGTGCTTACCAGCCTCATGATGCTTTCCGCAAATAAAACCCCGGGAATACTCATTAAGAGCCCGAGTCCGATACAGGAAAAAAGAGAGGTATAGATCGCTTCCTTCATCTGCGTGAATTTTTTCGCTCCGAAAAGCTGGGATATCACTACCGAAGAACCGATATTGCTTCCGATCGCGACCGCCATAAAGAGCATCGTAATCGGGTAGGAAGCCCCGACCGCCGCCAGCGCATCATGACCCACAAAACGCCCCGCTATTGCACTGTCTCCTATGCTGTACATTTGCTGAAATATTACACTCACAAAAAGCGGAAGGGTGAAATGAAAGAGCACCCGAGCCGGCTTTCCTTTTGTAAGATCCTTGATCATCCCTCTCTCCCTTCTTTAAGTGTTTGTATTAAATCCTCAAGCATGCCCTGTGCGCTATGCTTCCTTGCGGTAATCAGCGGTTCAAGCTTCATTTTTTTACACGCTGCCGTTGTATAGGGTCCTATCGATACCAGCTTTTTTTCCAGCTCCCCCCTCTTCTTTGCCATCCGAAAAAGCGCTTCCGCTCCCATCCTGCTGCAAAGAAAAATATAATCGCAGAGCGGAACCACCCTGTTCAGCTCCTGCGCTCTTCTCTCATCTATCCGGGTTTTATAAATCTTGATATCCGAATACATGATTTTTTCCCTATCAAAGATCCGGTTCATTTCCTCCGAGCCCTCAAAAGCCCGCAATATCAAAACTCTTTCCCCTTTATGCACATGGGCAAGCAGTTCCTTTGCCAGCGCTTTCACGGAATAGACCGAGGGAATAAAATCGGCATGAAATCCGTATTTTCTTAAGGTCTGCGCCGTTCCCTCTCCGATTACCGCAAATTTGAGATGAGAAAATTTCCGGAAATCAATATCTTCAAAAATTTCTCCCGGCTCTCCGAAAAAAGCCCGGATACCGTTGGAACTGGTAAAGACGATCCATGCATAAGCTCCGATCCTCTCCAGAGCCTCCCTATATTCCTCCCTCGGAATCGGAATCGCTTCAATCAGGCTGATTGCGCTTATTCTCGCCCCCCTCTCCTCCAACAAGGGCTTGAAGCGGGCTACCATCCTCCGGCTTCCGGTCAGCAGCACATGCCTTCCTTCCAAAACCTCCCCTCCTTCCTCGGAGAGATCCAGTTCTCTTGAGAGCCCGACCACATCTCCGATCACAATCACCGCGGGAGAGAGGATCTTCTCTTTTTGCGCCGCTTTTTCAATATCTCCGAGTGTTCCCAGATATTTTTTTTGTTCCGGTCTTGAGGCTGAGGAAATAATACAGATTTTTTTTTCCGGGGGCATACCGTATTCTCTGAGTTTTTTGACAATATACGCCAAATTTTGCAGCCCCATTAAAAAGACAAGCGTTCCCTCCAATTTTGCAAGGCTTGCAAAATCAAGCTCTCTTTCCTCTGCCCTATGCCCGGCAATAATATGACAGGAAGAGGCAAGCTCCCTATGGGTCAGGGGAATGCCCGCAGAAGCGGGGGCGGCAATCGCCGAGCTGATCCCGCTTAGCACCTCGAAGCCTATCCCCTGCTCTCTCAGGGCTTTTGCTTCCTCCGCTCCCCTGCCGAAGATATAGGGATCTCCCCCCTTCAGCCTCAGGACTCTTCCTCCCTCTTTTGCCTCCCGGATCAGCAGAGCGTTGATTTCTTCCTGGCTCATGCTGTGAGCGCCCGATTTCTTGCCGACATAGATCAGCTTTGCATCGATTTTTGCTTCATTGAGCAAAGAGGGATGGAGCAAATCATCATATAGGATGGTATCCGCCTCCTTGAGGCAGCGCAAAGCTTTGCAGGTTAAGAGCTCGGGATCTCCCGGACCCGCCCCGACAATCCATACCTTCTTGGGTTCTTCCCTCTTTTTTTCATTCATCTTCTTCGCCCTTTGTTTCCCAGCAGAAGATCGGCTCTTTTCCTTCGCAGCCCATCAATTCCTCCGCCATTTTTTTTGCCGATTTTACCGCTTCTTCTCTCTTTGTTCTGACAAAGCATTTTCTCATCCTTCCGTGCCCGTAACCTCCGAAGAGAAGCACCTCTTCTCCCTCTCCTCTCCTGCAATAGATGCCGTAGGGCGCATTGCAGTCCGCATCGATTGCATCCAGAAAGCTCCTTTCGACTTCATACGCAAGCCTGCAGTCCTCCTCGGAAATCTTCTCCAAAATCTCCCGGAGCTCTTCTCTTGCCGCTTCTACGGCAAGAATCCCCTGTGCCGCCGCCGGAAGAAAGGATTCGGGCGAAAGCTTCTCGATAAAAAGCCCCTCCATAAGCTCTTCCCCGAGCCTTGCCGTCAATCTTCTTACCCCTGCCGCTGCAAGCACGATCGCATCATATTCGCCGGCTCTGAGTTTTCCCAATCTCGTCAGCACATTGCCTCGAATGCTTTTTACCCTGATAGAAGGATTGATCTCCTTTAGCTGAATCTCCCTCCGCAGAGAGCTCGTGCCGATCAGATATCCCTTCTCCCTTTCTTCAAGCCTTCTTTCATCCTTTGCGATGATCCAGTCCGCAGGATCTTCTCTGCCGAGCACCGGAGTGCAAAAGAGCCCCTTTTCAAAGCTCATCGGCATGTCTTTTGCGGAGTGCACCGCCATATCTATCCTGCCCTCGCTTATCGCCGCTTCCAGTTCCTTGGTAAAAAGCCCCTTTCCTCCTATCTTGGAAAGCGCAATCTCCAAATTCTCATCCCCCTTCGTCGAAAAAGGAATGACCTCTGTTTTAATAAAGGGCAGGCGTTCTTCTATCGCTTTGCATACCAGATCGGTCTGCAGGAGAGCCAGCTTGCTCTTTCTGCTCCCCACTCTGATTATTTTTCTTTCCATCAAATCAAGCCCTGCCCTGCCTTCCGGATATGAGAAAGCAGGAGAGTTCTGATCTCTTCGATTTCTCCCAGACCCATCAGAATCGCTTCGGCTTCTATCCGATTTTCTTGCAGAATGCTTTTCCATGAAGAGGGATCCTCTCCCGCCATATCCTCCTTTGCATGATCTCCCGCAACAATCATCAAAGGAAAGAGCAATGCTCTTTCATAGCCGGATGCCTTAAGTTTTTTGATTATGTTTTCTATGCCGGGATATGCCTCCACCGTTCCCACAAAAAAATCTTCAAGCCCCTTATCCTTGAATCGGTAATCAAGGGCGGCATATGCCGCATTGGCATAATGGCTGCTTCCATGCCCCATCAGGAGATATGCCCTTTTCTTTTTCCCCTCTTTCCTTCCTTCATCAGGTGCTTTTTCCCATTCCTTCTTCAGCTTTGCAAAGATCTCCACCACCGCCTCATAATCCTCATCCGCATTGAGCAGCGGCGCTCCGAAGCAAATGCTCTCAAATTCATGCATATGCTTCTTTGCCTCCTCCTTCATCAGCTCATATTCAATACCGTTGATAATATGCGTGGGCTGAATGATGACCTTGCGTATCTTATCCGCCTTCATTCTTTGCATCGCCTCTTCCACGCCGTCTATCTCTATTCCCTCTCTGTTTTTTAAAATACGGATGATGACTTTGCTCGTCCAAGCCCTGTAAAGCCTGCATTCCGGAAAACTTTTTGCAATCTCTTCCTCTATTTTATCGATTGTTTTTTTCCTTGTGTCCTCATGGCTGGTTCCGAAGCTCACCGCCAGAATCGCCTTTTCCTCTTTCATTTTTTCCTCTTTTTTTACCCTTTTTCCCTGCTTTGCGCAATCTGCTTTTTCTTCTACCCTATCCATCCTTTTGCAATATATTGCGCAATTTCTTTTGCAAAATAGCTGATATAAATATCCGCTCCCGCTCTGAATGCGGCGACCGCCATCTCCGAAACGACCTTTTCCTCGTCGATCCAGCCCTTCTGCGCCGCCGCCTTTACCATCGCATATTCCCCGCTTACGGAGTATGCCGCAATCGGAAGCTTTGTGAGATCACGAACCCGGCTCACGATATCCAGATAATTCATTCCCGGTTTGACGATCAGAATATCCGCTCCCTCCTCGATATCGGAAAGCGCTTCCTTCAATGCCTCCTGTGCATTATGAAAATCCATCTGATAGCTCTTTCTGTCTCCAAATGCCGGTGCACTCTTTGCCGCCTCCCGAAAGGGTCCGTAAAAAGAAGAAGCATATTTTACGGAATACGACATGATCGGAAGGCTCCAAAATCCGTTTTCATCCAAGCGCTCCCTGATCGCTCTCACCCTATGGTCCATCATATCCGAGGGGGCGACCATATCCGCTCCCGCATTTGCATGAGAGAGCGCTATTTTGGCAAGAATCTCTACGCTTTCATCATTATCGATATGCCCGCCCTCTACGATGCCGCAATGCCCGTGAGAGCTGTATTCGCACATGCATACATCGGTAATCAGAAAGGCGTCCCGAAATCTTTCTTTAATCTTTCTGAGCGCAGACTGTACCACGCCGTTCTCATCATAGGCAAAGCTTGCCTCGGAATCCTTTTGGGAGCTGATGCCGAAGAGCAAAAAGGAATTGATGCCGCTCTCCCTCATCTCCTCTATCTTCTCCATGCATCTGTCCGCACTGTATCTGTACTGACCCGGCATGGAAGGAATCTCTTCTTTTATCTTTTCTCCTTCTATAATAAAAATAGGATAAATCAATGCACTTGCGCTAAGCCTTGTCTCTCTGACCAGCTTTCTGATGTTCTCGCTCATTCTCAGACGTCTGGCTCTTTTTAACATTTACTTCTTCCCCAAGCCCCAAAACGGGCTCTATCCTTTCCTTAATATATGCTGTCGTCCTCGCCGCCAGCCTATGATCTACCCCTCCGGCACATATCCCGATCACGATCTTATCGTTTCCGGCAATTCCCGGGAAATAAAAATCACAGTTTTCCTTATTGCTGCAATCGTTTACGGGGATTTTCATTTCTTTTGCTTTTTTTGCGATTTTTGCGTTAAGCTCCCGGTCATCCGTCAAAGCAAGCACAAAATCCGCACCCTCCAAATCACTCTCCCGAAACTCTCTTTCTTCAAAACATAGCTTATTATAATCCAGATTTTTAATCTCTGCATTAATATTTTTGGAAATAATTTTAATCTCCGGATTAAAACGAATCAATACGGAGACTCTCCGCCATGCGATCTCTCCTCCTCCGATCAGGAGAAAACATTTTTTGCCGATATCTATAAAAAACGGAAAAAAATCCCCCATATTCCTCCTCTTTATTCTGCTTTATTTGATTATTAAATATCATACCTTGTTTTTATATCTGTACAAATGGTATAATAACTCCATCGGTTTTTCAAGCTTTAGTCAATATCATTGTATCAAAAGTAAGGAGAATTTTATGCGAGAACTCTGTGATTTAAGCAGCTACAAAAAAAACAAGGATTATCTTCTCTGTGTCGATTCGGACGGCTGTGTTATGGACACGATGGATATCAAGCATATCCGCTGTTTCGGACCCTGCCTTGTCAAGGAATGGGAGCTTTTTGACCACGAGGAAGAAATTCTCAAACGATGGGACGATATTAATCTCTATACCATGACAAGAGGCATCAACCGCTTCAAGGGGCTGGATATCATGCTCAGAGAAATCCACGAAAAATACTGCCCTATCGAAGATATCGCCTCCTATTCTCAGTGGATGAAAGAAACCAAGGCTTTTTCAAGCGAATGCCTGAGAGAGGCATGGGAGGCAAATAAAAGCAGCTGTCTGAAAAAGGCGCTGAGCTGGTCCGATATGGTCAACCGTTCCATAGCGGCGCTTCCCGAAGAGGATATGCTGCCCTTCCTCGGCGCAAGAGAAGTGCTGGAATATGCAAAATCCTTCTGTGATATTGCCATCGTCTCCTCCGCCAATAAGAATGCTCTTTTTTCCGAATGGACAAGGCATGATCTGCTCGACCATGTGGATATCCTGCTTGCACAGGATTCCGGCACCAAATCAAGCTGTATCAAAGCATTGCTGGAAAAAGGATATCGGAGGGAAAATGTGCTTATGATCGGCGATGCTCCCGGCGATATGGAAGCGGCCGACCGCAATCAGGTTCATTTTTTCCCGGTATCCGTAGGAAAGGAAAGCCTGTGCTGGGAGGAGTTTTTGGAGGCGCTTACACAAAAAGAAAACTTTGAGAGCTTTACTCCGGAATATCTCAAGAAACTGAGAGCCGATTTTATCGATAATTTAAGTTAGAAAAGGCTTTTCTTTCTTCGGTTTCACCCTTCAAAAAAGATAAAAATTCAGGCTGCATCAGGATAAAACCTGTGCAGCCTTTCTTTTTTTATTCTCCGGTTCTGCGCCAAATTGCGCTTATTCGATCTCCCGAACCAGCTTTACATTTGCATCCTTGATTCTGCAATAAATTCTGTCGTCCCCTTCTTCCTGATAAGTCTCGAAAACTCCGGTTACCTCAAGAACGGAATTGGATTTCGGGTATTCTTCAGGGTATTTTGCGCTTCCGTCTCCCATAACGAATTCTATGCCCTGCGCACAGCAGGCAGCCGCATCTTCAATAACCAGATAATGATAATATCTCTGTGTCGGATCATACCAGGTTGCATAATAATTTCCCGTCATCCGAAAAACCTTGCCTTCAAACTCAAAGGGCTCGACCATGAGCTGATATACGCTTGCATAAACAAGATCCGGCGTCATTTCGCTCAGATCATAATCGATCTGTTCGTATTCCGGACCTCCGATATTCTGCGGGGCGGGCAAAGAAGCCGCGTTCTGCTCGCTTAGAGGAGTTTCTTTTTCCGACTCCGTTTTATCCCCTTCCTTTGGGCTCGTCTCTGGCTCTTTCCTCTCTCCTGCGCCGCCTTTTTCTTCTGCTCCCGCATGGTTCGATAAAGAACCGGGAGATTGCGGCTGCGTACTCTCCTGTTTACCTCCTTCTTCCTTTTGAATCTGCTCGTTGATGATGTTTTCCACATTGTTTTTTTGCGGCAGCATCTTTGAGTCGGAGCAGGCGGAGAAGATGAGTGCAGCCCCCGCGAAGAGGCTGATACAGGTGAGTCTAAAGCTATTTTTCATTTATTTTAAAACCTTTCTGATTAGACTGCATACGATGAAGACCAAAATATTTGCAATCACGATCGTAGATCCTACCGGCGTGGAATAAAGCATGGATACCATCATGCCGAAAAAGGCACATAAAACCGAAAAAACAGCGGAGCAGATAACCACTCCTTTAAAATTTTCAATAATCCGCATTGCGGAGAGCGCAGGAAAAATCACTAGCGCCGATATCAGCAGCGAGCCGACCAAGGTCATCCCCAAAACGATGATGACCGCAATGACTATGGCAATCAGCAGATTGTACCTGTCCGTCTTTACTCCGGTCGCTTCCGCAAAATTTTCATCAAAAGTAATCGCAAATATCCTATGGTAAAATAGTATGTATATCAATATTACCACTATGGACATAACAATGCAAATAAAAACTTCCGTCTTGGAAATGGTCAGTATCGAGGTCGAACCGAATAAGGTGCTGCATACGTCTCCCGATATATTCGCCGCCGAAGAAAAAACATTCATCAGCATATATCCCAATGCCAGCGAACCGACGGAAAGCATGGCGATCAGGGCGTCTCCCTTAATCATCCTATGCCTGCTTGCTTTAAGAAGAAAGACCGCAATCAATATCGTAACCGGCATCACCAAAACCAAGGTATTCGTAATATCCAATACCGTCGCGATCGACATCGCCCCGAAGGCAACATGGGAAAGCCCGTCCCCGATATAGGAATATCTCTTCAGCACGAGGGTAACTCCCAGAAGCGAGGAGCAGAGGGCAATCAGTATTCCTACGATGACCGCATATACGACAAAGGAATATCCCATGTAATAATGCAGCTTTTGAATCATTTCCGCCATTATATGTTACCTCCTATGGAAGAAAAAATCTTGAATGCCTCGCTCTTGATATACTGATCTCTGCCTCCGAAAAAAAGCTGCTTCCTGCCGATATGAAGAATATGGCTTGCATGCTCCACCGCCGCCTCCAAATCATGAGAAACCATAACCACGGTTATCCCTTCCCCGTTAAGGCTTTTTACCAGATCATAAAAATCCGCGGTAACCTTGGGATCCAAGCCGCTCACGGGCTCATCCAGTATCAGCAGCTTGGAGGTCGCACAGAGCGCCCTCGCAAGAAGAACTCTTTGCTGCTGCCCTCCCGAGAGATTGCGGTAACAGGATTTTCTCAGATCCCAAATACTCATTTTTTCCATATTGTCCTTTGCCTCCTGCTTTTCCTTTGCGGAGTAAAAAGGACGAAATCCTATTTTTGAAAGATTGCCCGAAAGCACAACCTCCCAGACCGAAGCCGGAAAATCTCTCTGCACTTCGGTCTGCTGAGGAAGGTATCCTATCTCATATGGCATAAGTCCGTCGCTGTATTTGAGCTCGCCGGATATCGGTTCGATGAGGTGAAGCATGGTTTTCATCAGTGTGCTCTTTCCTGCACCGTTTTCTCCCAATATACAAAGATAGTTTCCTGCATTCACACTAAAATTTATCCCTCTGCTGACCTCTCTTCCTTCGTATCCTACCACCAGATCCTTACATTCTATATATGCCATTCCTTCTCCTATACTCTAGTTTAATACCTGCTTGAGAACTTCCAGGTTCTGCTCCATCACCGAGAGATAGCTTACACCGCTTTCGATATCTGCGGAGGTTACGGACTGCAGCGAGTTCATTACCTTAATCTCCTGGTTCTTCGATTCCGTATTCTCTATAATCGTCTTTGCAATCTTCTGGTTCGACTTTTCTATCGTAAGCACCGCAGGTACTCCGAGCTCATCCACTTTATTGGCTAAAAACGCCACCGTTTCGAAGCTTGCCTCCGTTTCCGCACTGCATCCGACAAATGCCGCATGATATTCTATATCATAATCATCCGCAAGATATCTGAAAGGGAAACGATCTCCGAATACGATATGTTTATGCTTTGCGGAATCCGCAGCCTCTTCATATTGCTCATCCAGCTTTGCCAGCTTTGCGATATACTCCTGCGCATTCTTCTGATATAATGCCGCATTTTCCGCATCAACGCTTCCCAATGCCTTCTCTATGGTCGCTACCAGAAGTTTTGCATTCTCGAGTGAAAGCCAAACATGCTCATCCACGACATGTTCGTGATCATGGTCGTGATCATCGTGATCCGCATGCTCCTCGTGATCGTGATCCGCATGCTCGTCATGGTCATGGTCCGCA